>NZ_JBITXB010000006.1:0-521885 GCF_044544295.1 Streptomyces sp. NPDC053750
AGGGCAGCGAGGAATACCTCGACAGCGAGAAGTACCAGCTCAAACCCCGCGACTGGGCCGCCGCCGCCCGCGAGGGCCGCACCATCGCCCCCCTCGTCACCAGGCTCAACACCATCCGGCGCGAGAACCCGGCCCTCCACCAACTGCGCGATCTGCACTTCCACCCCACGGACAAGGAGGCGGTGATCGCCTACTCGAAGCGGCAGGGGTCGAACACGGTTCTGGTGGTCGTGAACCTCGACCCCCACCACACCCAGGAGGCCACGGTCTCGTTGGACATGCCGCAACTCGGCCTGGACTGGCACGAGTCGGTTCCGGTGCGCGACGAGCTCACCGGCGAGACCTACCACTGGGGCAGGGCCAACTATGTGCGCCTGGAGCCGGGCCGTACGCCCGCGCACGTCTGCACGGTTCTGCGACCGTCCCACCCGCAGATCGGAGGGTCACCCACCACATGATCGTCAACGAGCCCGTGCCGGACACCTTCGAGGACACACCGGCCAAGGACCGGGACCCGGACTGGTTCAAACGAGCCGTCTTCTACGAGGTCCTCGTCCGCTCCTTCCAGGACAGCAACGGCGACGGCGTCGGTGACCTCAAGGGCCTCACCGCCAAACTGGACTACCTCCAATGGCTGGGCGTGGACTGCCTCTGGCTCCCGCCCTTCTTCAAGTCACCTCTGCGCGACGGCGGCTACGACGTCTCCGACTACACCGCCGTCCTGCCCGAGTTCGGCGACCTCGCCGACTTCGTCGAGTTCGTCGACGCCGCCCACCAGCGCGGCATGCGCGTGATCATCGACTTCGTCATGAACCACACCAGCGACCAGCACCCGTGGTTCCAGGAGTCACGCAGCAATCCGGACGGCCCCTACGGCGACTACTACGTGTGGGCGGACGACGACAAGCAGTTCCAGGACGCGCGGATCATCTTCGTCGACACCGAGGCGTCGAACTGGACCTACGACCCGGTCCGCAAGCAGTACTTCTGGCACCGCTTCTTCTCCCACCAGCCCGACCTCAACTACGAGAACCCGGCCGTGCAGGAGGAGATGATCTCCGCCCTGAAGTTCTGGCTGGACCTGGGCATCGACGGGTTCCGGCTGGACGCGGTGCCGTACCTCTACCAGGAGGAGGGCACCAACTGCGAGAACCTCCCGGCCACGCACGCCTTCCTGAAGCGGGTGCGCAAGGAGATCGACGCGCAGTACCCGGACACGGTGGTGCTGGCGGAGGCCAACCAGTGGCCCGAGGACGTCGTCGACTACTTCGGCGACTACGCCTCCGGCGGCGACGAGTGCCACATGGCCTTCCACTTCCCCGTCATGCCCCGCATCTTCATGGCGGTCCGCCGCGAGTCCCGCTACCCGGTCTCCGAGATCCTCGCCAAGACCCCGGCGATCCCGTCCGGCTGCCAGTGGGGCATCTTCCTGCGCAACCACGACGAGCTGACCCTGGAGATGGTCACCGACGAAGAGCGCGACTACATGTGGGCCGAGTACGCCAAGGACCCCCGCATGCGCGCCAACATCGGCATCCGCCGGCGCCTGGCCCCGCTCCTCGACAACGACCGCAACCAGATCGAGCTGTTCACGGCCCTGCTGCTCTCCCTGCCCGGCTCGCCGATCCTCTACTACGGCGACGAGATCGGCATGGGCGACAACATCTGGCTCGGCGACCGCGACGCGGTCCGCACCCCGATGCAGTGGACCCCGGACCGCAACGCGGGCTTCTCGTCGTCGGACCCGGGGCGGCTCTACCTGCCCACGATCATGGACCCGGTCTACGGCTACCAGGTCACGAACGTCGAGGCGTCCATGGCCTCGCCGTCCTCCCTGCTGCACTGGACCCGCCGGATGATCGAGATCCGCAAGCAGAACCACGCCTTCGGCCTGGGCACCTACACCGAACTGCCGTCCTCCAACCCGGCGGTGCTGGCCTTCCTGCGGGAGCACGAGGACGACCTGGTGCTGTGCGTCCACAACTTCTCCCGGTTCGCCCAGCCCACCGAGCTCGATCTGAGCGCCTTCACCGGACGCCATCCGGTCGAGCTGTTCGGCGGCGTCCGATTCCCGGCGGTCGGCGAACTGCCGTACCTGCTGACCCTGGCGGGGCACGGCTTCTACTGGTTCCGCCTGCGCAAGGACGCCCTCTAGGCCGTACCTCGGCCAGACCTGGGCCGGACCGGCCCGATCCCCGGGCGGCGCGGTTTCCGCCGCCCCGCCCGGGGCACGCATCAGTAACACCCCGACGACACCGGGGAAAGGACGCGACGCCATGTCGGAAGCCGTCACACGCACCGTCACGAGCCCGCCAGGCCTCCTGGCGTCACTTGATCCACTGCTGCGGGACTGGCTGCCGCGGCAACGCTGGTTCGCGGGCAAGGGACGTCCGGTCACCGGGTTCTCGCTGGTCGCCGCCACCGAACTGCTGCCGCCCGACGCCCGGGTCGGCCTGTACCACGTGCTCGTGCGCGCCCATCAGCAGCTCGTGCCGGCCCCGGCCTCCCCCGAGCAGCCCGGCGACTGCTACCAGCTCCTCATAGGCGTGCGCGAGGCGCTGCCGCCCCGGCTGGCGCCCGCGCTCATCGGGCATGTGACCGAGGGCCCCCTGGCCGGACGCACCGCCTACGACGCCCTGCACGACACCCGGCCCGCCGAGGTGCTCCTGGAGGCCCTGCGCACCCAGGCCCGCATCGGCGGGCTTCGCTTCGAGCGGGACCGGGACCGGGAGATCCGCACCGGACTGGTGCCGCGGCTGATGACCGCCGAGCAGTCGAACTCGTCGGTCGTGTATGGAGATACGTTCATTCTCAAGGTGTTGCGCCGGATCGTGCCCGGCATCAACCCCGACCTGGAGCTGCCGCTGGCGCTGGCCCGCGCGGGCTGCCCCCGGGTGCCGGCGCCGGCCGGGTGGATGGTGGCGGACCTGGGCGGCCGCACCTGGGTGCTGGGCGTGCTCCAGCCGTACGTGCAGGGCGCGACGGACGGCTGGGAGCTGGCCCTGCGCGAACTGGCCAAGGGGCAGGACTTCACCGCCGAGGCACGGGCGCTGGGGCGGGCCACCGCCGAGGTGCACACCGCGCTGGCCCGCGCGCTGCCGACCGTCACCCTCGGCCACGCCCAGATGCGCCGGCTCGCCGACGGCATGATCGAACGGCTGGAGGAGGCCGCGCAGGCGGTGCCCCTGCTGCGGCCGTACGCGCCCGCGCTGCGCACCGCCTTCACGGCCCTGGCCGACCTCGCCGCCGAGGGGCGGACCTGGACGGCGCAGCGCGTCCACGGCGACCTGCACCTGGGCCAGTGCCTGCGGTCGCCCTCCGGCCAGTGGTCGCTGATCGACTTCGAGGGGGAGCCGGCGAAACCGCTGGCCGAGCGGCGGATGCCCCAGCCGCCGGTGCGGGACATCGCCGGCATGCTGCGCTCCTTCGACTACGCCGCGCACTCGGCCGACGCCCCCGTGCCGGGCTGGGCCGAGGCGTGCCGGGCCGCGTACTGCACCGGGTACGCGGAGATCGGCGGCCGTGACCCGCGCACCGACCCGGTGATGCTGCGCGCCCACGAGACGGACAAGGCGGTCTACGAGGTCCTGTACGAGGCCCGGCACCGTCCCGACTGGCTTGCGGTGCCGCTGTCCGCGGTGCACCGCCTGGCCACGCCCGAACCGGTGTGACGCCGGTGCCGGACCCCCTTCCTGATCCCACTTCGCCCAGGAGGCCCCGCCCGTGACCCCCCGCCCCTCGTCCAGCGGCCCCGACCCGAAGAAGACGGCCGAGGAGAAGAGCGCCGCGAAGAAGGCGGCGCCGCCTCAGAAGGCGGTGGCCCAGAAGAAGACCGCGAAGGCGACACCTGCGAAGAAGGTGCCCGCCAAGAAGACGACTGCTGCGAAGACGACTGCTGTGAAGAAGGCGGCTGTGAAGAAGGCCGTCTCCAAGAAGGCCACGGCGAAGACCTCGAAGAAGGCCCCTGCCAAGAAGGCACCCGCGGCCACCGTCCCCGCCCCGGCCGAGGTCGCCGCCTCTCCCGTCCTCGACCCCGTCGACCGGGAGCGGCTGCTCGCCGGCACGCATCACGACCCGCACTCCGTGCTCGGCGCCCACCGGATACCCGGCGGAGTCGCCTTCCGGGCCCTACGGCCGTACGCCCGAGGGGTCACCGTCCTGTCCGGGGAGCTGCGGGCGGAGCTGCACGACGACGGGGGCGGGTTCTTCTCGGCGCTGCTGCCGCTGACCGAGGTCCCCGCCTACCGGCTGCTGGTGACGTACGACGGGACGGTCCAGGAGGTCGAGGATCCGTACCGCTTCCTGCCCACGCTGGGCGATCTGGACCTGCATCTGATCGGCGAGGGCCGGCACGAGCAGCTGTGGCAGGCGCTCGGCGCGCACCCGACGACCCACGAGGGCGTCCCCGGCACCCGCTTCACGGTGTGGGCGCCCAACGCGCGCGGGGTGCGGGTGGCCGCCGGCTTCAACTTCTGGGACGGCACCGGTCACCCGATGCGCTCGCTCGGTGCCACCGGTGTGTGGGAGCTGTTCCTGCCCGGTGTCGGCGCGGGCGAGCTCTACAAGTTCGAGATCACCCGCCCCGACGGCTCGCGCACCTTCCGCGCCGACCCGCTGGCCCGCCGTACCGAGGTGCCGCCCGCCACGTCCTCCGTCGTACACGCCTCGGACTACACCTGGGGCGACGAGGAGTGGCTGGCCCGGCGTGCGGAGGCGCCCGCGCACGAGGCGCCGATGTCGGTGTACGAGGTCCACCTGCCCTCCTGGCGTCCGGGACTGACGTACCGGGAGCTGGCCGAGCAGCTGCCCGCCTACGTCGGCGACCTCGGCTTCACGCACGTCGAGCTGATGCCGGTCGCCGAGCACCCCTTCGGCGGCTCGTGGGGCTACCAGGTCACCGGCTTCTACGCGCCCACGGCCCGCCTCGGCGACCCGGACGACTTCAAGTACCTGGTCGACGCGCTGCACCGGGCCGGCATCGGCGTCCTGATGGACTGGGTGCCGGCGCACTTCCCGCGCGACGACTGGGCGCTGGCCGAGTTCGACGGCCGTCCGCTGTACGAGCACACCGATCCGCTGCGGGCCGCGCACCCGGACTGGGGCACGCTGGAGTTCGACTTCGGGCGCCGGGAGGTGCGCAACTTCCTGGTCGCCAACGCCGTGTACTGGTGCGAGGAGTTCCACATCGACGGTCTGCGGGTCGACGCGGTCGCCTCGATGCTCTACCTGGACTACTCGCGCGAGCCGGGCCAGTGGACGCCGAACGAGCACGGGGGCCGGGAGAACCTGGACGCGGTGGCGTTCCTCCAGGAGATGAACGCGACGGTGTACCGGCGGGTGCCGGGCGTGGTGACGGTCGCGGAGGAGTCGACGGCCTGGGACGGGGTCACCCGGGCCACCCACCACAAGGGGCCCAGCGGTTTCGGCGGTCTCGGTTTCGGGCTGAAGTGGAACATGGGCTGGATGCACGACTCGCTCCAGTACATGAGCCACGAGCCGGTGCACCGCAAGTACCACCACGGCGAGATGACCTTCTCCATGGTGTACGCGTACAGCGAGAACTACGTGCTGCCGATCTCCCACGACGAGGTGGTGCACGGCAAGCAGTCGCTGGTCTCGAAGATGCCCGGCGACTGGTGGCAGCAGCGCGCGAACGAGCGGGCGTACCTGGGCTTCATGTGGGCCCATCCCGGCAAGCAGCTGCTCTTCATGGGGCAGGAGTTCGCGCAGGGCGCCGAGTGGTCCGAGGCCCGCGGCCCCGACTGGTGGCTGCTCGACCCGCAGTACGGGGCGGCGGCGGACCACCGGGGCGTGCTGGACCTGGTCCGCGACCTGAACACCGTCTACCGGGACACGCCGGCGCTCTGGCAGCGCGACACCCACCCCGCCGGTTTCGCGTGGGTGGTCGGGGACGCGGCCGAGGACAACGTCCTCGCGTTCCTGCGTCTGGACGCCGACGGGACGCCGCTGCTGGCGGTGTCGAACTTCTCCCCCGTCGTCCGCACCGACTACCGCCTCGGTGTCCCCGACGAGGTCCCCGCCTGGCACGAGGTGCTCAACACCGACGCCGCGCGGTACGGCGGTGGCGACGTGGGCAACCCGGACCCGGTCAAGCCGGAGCCGCAGGGGTGGCACGGCCGGCCGGCGAGCATCCGGCTGACCCTGCCGCCCCTGGCGACGGTGTGGCTGCGCCCCGCCTGACGATCAGGCCGCGTCCACCAGGCCCTTCGGCAGCGGCTCGGTGTGCAGCACGCCGAGCCGCTGGGTGGCCCGGGTGAGGGCCACGTACAGGTCGCTCGTGCCGTAGCGGCCGGGCTCGACCACCAGGACGGAGTCGAACTCCAGGCCCTTGGACTGGCGCGGGTCGAGAAGGACGACCGTGTGGGTCAGGTCGGGCTCGGCGCCCGCGGTGACCCCGTCCAGCCGGGCGGCGAGCGCGGCGTGCAGCTCGCGCGGGGCGATGACGGCGAGGCGGCCCTCGCCCGGGGTCAGCTCCCGGACGGCCTCGGCGACGGCGGCCGGGAGGTCGTCGGTGGCGCGGATCCAGGGTCGTACACCCGTGGTCCGGACCGAACTCGGCGGTTCGAACCCCGGGTCCTCGGCGCGGACCACGGCCGCCGCGACGTCCATGATCTCGGCCGGGGTGCGGTAGTTGACCCCGAGGCGGGTGTGCTCCCAGCGGTCCTCGACGTAGGGGTCGAGGATCTTCGACCAGGAGCCGACGCCGGCCGCCTCGGCGGTCTGCGCCGGGTCACCGACCAGGGTCATCGAGCGGGTCGGGCAGCGGCGCATCAGCAGCCGCCAGGCCATCGGGGACAGCTCCTGCGCCTCGTCGACGATGATGTGCCCGAAGGCCCAGGTGCGGTCGGCGGCGGCGCGTTCGGCGGCGCTGCGGTGGTCGTCCTCCTCCTGGCGTTCGGCGAACCGCTCGGCGTCGATGATGTCGTGCGCCGACAGCACCTCCGCGTCGTCGTCGTGCTTGTCCTCGAACTCGTAGGTCCGGGAGGCGTACGACACGTCGAGCACGCCCTGCGCGTAGGCGATCTGCTGCTGCCGTTCGCGTTCGGCGCGGGTGCGGGCGATGCGGTCGTCCTCGCCGAGCAGCTCGGCGGCCTCGTCCAGCAGGGGCACGTCGGCGACGGTCCAGCGCCGGGTGACCGGGCGGCGGACGGCGGCGGCGTCCTCGGGGCTCAGGAAGCCCTCGGGGGCGGCGAGGAAGTCGGCGACCAGGCGGTGCGGGGTGAGCCGGGGCCAGAGCTGGTCGATGGCGGACCAGACCTCGGGGTTCTCGGCGAGTTCGTCGCGGATCTGGGTGACGTCGCTCGCGTCGAGCAGGCTGGAGCCGTCGAAGGGGTCGGTGCCGATGCGCTCGGCGTACAGCTCGGTCAGCGTGTTGAGGATGTGCCCCTCGAAGTGCTCGCGGGCCGCGTTGTGCGGCAGCTTCGCGGCGCGGGTGCGCTCGCGGGCGACGCCGACGAGGCCGTCGTCCAGCATCAGGACCTCGCGGTCGTGCTCGATCGCGATCACCGGGTCGGGCAGCGCCTGCCGGTCGCGGACCACCTCGGCGAGCACGTCGGCCATGTCGGCGCGGCCCTTGACCGCCGCCGCCTCGGGCGTGTCCGTCGCCGTGGCCTTCACGCCGGGGAACAGCTCGCCGACCGTGGACAGCAGCACGCCGGTCTCGCCCAGGGAGGGCAGCACCTCGCCGATGTAGCCGAGGAACGCCGGGTTGGGGCCGACGATGAGGACGGCGCGCTTGGCGAGCAGCTCGCGGTGCTCGTAGAGCAGGTAGGCGGCGCGGTGGAGCGCGACGGCCGTCTTGCCGGTGCCGGGGCCGCCCTCGACGACCAGGACGCCGCGGTGCGGGGCGCGGATGATGCGGTCCTGGTCGGCCTGGATGGTCTGCACGATGTCGCCCATGCGGCCGGTGCGCGCCGAGTTCAGCGCGGCGAGCAGCACGGCGTCGCCGGACGGGTCCTCGTGGCCGGTCCGCGTCTGGTCGCCGACGTCGAGGAACTCGTCGTGCAGGGCGGTGACCTCGCGGCCCTCGCTCGCGATGTGCCGGCGGCGGCGCAGGCCCATCGGGGTGTGGCCGGTGGCCAGGTAGAAGGGGCGGGCGACCTCGGCCCGCCAGTCGATCAGGACCGGGGTGCGTTCGGCGTCGTCGGCGCGCAGTCCGATGCGGCCGATGTGGTGACCGGCGCCGGAGGTGAGGTCGATCCGGCCGAAGCAGAGGGAGCCGTCCACCGCGTTGAGCGCGGCGAGCAGCCCGGAGCGCTCGGCGACCAGGATGTCCCGCTCCAGCCGGGCCTGCATGGGGGTGTTGCCCTGCGCGAGGGCGTCCGTGACCGAGACCTCGGTGTCGCCGCGCAGCGCGTCCACGCGTGCGTA
Organism: Streptomyces sp. NPDC053750; assembly: GCF_044544295.1. Taxonomy (NCBI): domain Bacteria; kingdom Bacillati; phylum Actinomycetota; class Actinomycetes; order Kitasatosporales; family Streptomycetaceae; genus Streptomyces; species Streptomyces sp. NPDC053750. The sequence goes on from NZ_JBITXB010000006.1 coordinate 8,392, forward strand.
GAGTCCGTCGATGAATTCCTGCTCGTGCCGCAATTCATCGTCCGGAAATTCGGTGTTTGACAATTCCACTCCCGGCCGCATATACTGTGCCTACTGAACTTCTTCGCGGCCTCAATTTCCTGAAGTCGCGAATCAACAAATATACGCAGCGAAATCCCCCGAGCGCAATTGCTCGGGGGATTTTCGTGTGCCGGGCCGGTCAGACGACGTCGGCCAGTTCCTCGAGGAGCCGCCGCTTGGGCCGGGAGCCGACCATCGACTTCACCGGCTCACCCCCGCGGAACACCATGAAGGTCGGCATCGACAGCACCTTGTAGGCGTTCGTGGTCGCCGGGTTCCGGTCGACGTTCAGCTGCACCACCCGCAGCCGGTCGCCCTCCTCCTCGGCCAGGGCGCTGAGCACCGGCGCCATCTGCCGGCACGGCGGGCACCAGTCGGCGGTGAACTCCACCAGCACGGGCAGGTCCGACCCGATCACCTCCGCCGCGAAATCCACGTCCGTCACCTCGGGCACCCCGTTGCTCTTCATGCGTGTCCTCCCAGTTCGCACTTGGGCTCCGGACCCCCCGGAACCGCCGCCTCGGCCCGCGCCAGCTGCGCGGCGACCTGTGCGCGCACCGACGTGAGCTGATCGATCAGCGCGTCCAGCTCCGCCAGCTTGCGCCGGTAGACCACCAGGGACGCCGGGCAGGAGTCGCCCTCGGGGTGCCCGGCGCGCAGGCACTCCACGAAGGGGCGGGTCTCCTCCAGGTCGAACCCGAAGTCCTGGAGCGTCCTGATCTGCCGCAGCAGCTTCAGGTCGTCCTCGTCGTAGGTCCGGTAGCCGTTGTCGCCCCGCCGCGCGGGCAGCAGACCCCGCGACTCGTAGTACCGCAGCGTCCGCGTCGTGGTCCCGGCCCGTGCGGCCAGCTCGCCGATTCGCATGGGCACGAACGTAAGCCTTGACGCGGACGTCAAGGCAAGAAGGGGACGTCAAGGCAAGAAGCCCCGCGCCGACATCGCGCGGGGCTTCTTGCGGGGGCCGGGCGGCTGAGCAACGGGGGGAGCACCTCAGCCACCCGGAGTCCGGGGCCTTCGTACGGGCCTCAGGCCCTCGCCAGCTCCTTCTCGCCGCCCTGCTCGGGCAGCTCCGGGCCGCTGTCGTCGTCGGCGCCGTGGTGGTCGTCCAGGAGGGTCTTCTCGTCGAACGGGGCCCGGCCGGCGAGCACCTCGCCCATCCGGTCGCGGTCGATCTCCTTGGTCCAGGTGCCGATCAGGACGGTGGCGACGGCGTTGCCCGCGAAGTTGGTGAGGGCGCGGGCCTCGCTCATGAAGCGGTCGATGCCGACGATGAGGCCGATGCCGTCCACCAGGGCGGGCTTGTGCGACTGGAGGCCACCGGCCAGCGTGGCGAGACCGGCGCCGGAGACACCGGCGGCGCCCTTCGAGGCGACCAGCAGGAAGAGCAGCAGCGGGATCTGCTCGCCGATCGACATCGGCGTACCCATGGCGTCGGCGATGAACAGCGAGGCCATGGTCATGTAGATCATGGTGCCGTCGAGGTTGAACGAGTAGCCGGTCGGGACGGTGATGCCGACCACCGGCTTGCTGACGCCCAGGTGCTCCATCTTGGCGATGAGGCGCGGCAGCGCCGACTCCGAGGAGGAGGTGGAGAGGATCAGCAGGAACTCGCGGCCCAGGTACTTGAAGAGCGAGAGGACGTTGACGCCGGAGATGAGGCGCAGCATCGCGCCCAGCACCAGGAAGACGAAGAGGAAGCAGGTGACGTAGAAGCCGAGCATCAGCACGGCCAGGCTCTTGAGCGCGTCGACGCCGGCCGAGCCGGTGACGGCGGCGATGGCACCGAAGGCACCGATCGGGGCGGCCCACATGATCATCGCCAGGACGCGGAAGACCAGGCGCTGGATGTGCTCGATGCCGCGCAGGACGGGCTGTCCGGCGGAGCCCATGGCCTGCAGGGCGAAGCCGCAGAGCAGGGCGATCAGCAGGGTCTGCAGGACCTCGCCCTCGGTGAACGCGGAGACGATCGTCGTCGGGATGATGCCCATCAGGAACTCGACGGTGCCTTTGGCCTCCGCGTCGACCTGCGCCTGACCGGTCTCCTTCACGGCGTCGGTGACCGCGAGGCCCGTGCCCGGGTCGAGGATGTTGCCGACGACCAGGCCGATGGCGAGGGCCACCAGCGACATCACCAGGAAGTAGACCAGCGCGATACCGCCGACGGCGCCGACCTTGGCGGCCTTGCGCACCGACCCGATGCCCAGCACGATCGTGCAGAAGATGATCGGCGAGATCATCATCTTGATCAGGTTCACGAAGCCGGTGCCGAGCGGCTTCAGCTCGGTCGCGAAGTCGGGGGCGGCGAGACCGACGGCGATACCGAGGGCGACCGCGATGATCACGGCGATGTAGAGATAGTGCGTGCGGTCGCGCTTGGCTTTGGGTGCGGCAGGTGCCGTAGCGGCGTTGCTGGTCACGGCGGCCCTCCTTGACGACGTCGTCGGCATCACCGGCGTGCGGCTCACGTCCGGGGGATGGTGTCGGGGAATGGGTTCGGGGGTTGTTTCGGGGACGCGGTGACTATCTCCCGCGCTGTGAGCGCGGTCACCCTTGCGTTCATTTAGTTCACGATCCGGCCAGGGGGGAGACTGGCGGCATGCGCCTCCGCGTCCCCAGACCCCGCAGCCTGGCCGGTCAGCTCTTCGCCATGCAGGCCGTGCTGATAGCGGTCGTCGTGGCCGGATACGCGCTGTTCACCTACCTCAGCGACCGGGGCCAGGCGGAGGCGGCGGCCGGGCGGCAGGCCCGCGCGGTGTCGCTCGCGATCGCGGACTCGCCGTCCGTGGTGGAGGCGATCCGCACCTCGGACCCGACGGCCCGGCTCCAGCCGTACGCGGTGCGGGTCATGCGGGACACCGACGTGGACTTCGTGACGATCATGGATCCGGAGGGCATCCGCTGGACCCACCCCGACCCGAAGCAGATCGGCCTCCTCTTCCGCGGCCACATCGAGCGGGCGCAGCGCGGCGAGACCTTCACGGAGACCTATACGGGCACGCTCGGGCCCTCGGTGCGCGCGGTCACGCCGGTCAAGGACGGCGAGCGGGTCGTCGGTCTGGTCAGCGCCGGGATCAAGGTCGAGGAGATCAGCAAGCGGGCGCGGGAACAGCTGACGGCGCTGATGGGGGTCGCCGCCGGGGCGCTGCTGCTCGGCGCGGTCGGCACGTACGTGATCAACGCGAGGCTGCGGCGGCACACGCACGGGATGAACGCGGACGAGCTGAGCCGGATGCACGACTACCATCAGGCGGCGCTGCACGCGGTGCGGGAGGGGCTGCTGATGCTGGACGGGCAGTACCGGGTCGCGTTGATCAACGACGGCGGACGGGAGCTGCTGGGCGTGACCGGTGACGTGGTGGGCACCTCGGTCGCCGACCTGGGGCTGCCGGCGCAGCTGACGGGGGCGCTGCTGGCGTCGGAGCCCCGGGTGGACGAGGTGCATCTGACGGCGGAGCGGGTGCTGGTGGTGAACACCTCGCCGGTCTCCGGCGGTGAGCGGCGTGGCACGGTGGTGACGCTGCGGGACGTGACCGAGCTCCAGTCGCTGATGGGCGAGCTGAACTCCGAGCGCGGCTTCACCCAGGCGCTGCGCTCCCAGGCGCACGAGGCGGCGAACCGGCTGCACACGGTCGTCTCGCTGATCGAGCTGGGGCGCGCGGAGGAGGCCGTGGAGTTCGCGACGGCCGAGCTGGAGCTGGCGCAGGCGCTCACCGACCAGGTGGTGGCGGCGGTGGGCGAGCCGGTGCTGGCCGCGCTGCTGCTGGGCAAGACGGCGCAGGCCAATGAGCGGGGAGTGGAGCTGGTGGTGTCGCAGGACAGCCGACTGGACGACGGTCTGCTGCCACCGTCCCTGCCCGCCCGGGACCTGGTCACGATCCTGGGCAACCTGGTGGACAACGCGGTGGACGCGGCCCAGGGCCGGGTGCCGTCACGGGTGACGGTGGCGGCGTACACCGAGGCGGCCGGCGCGGACTCGACGGCGGGCGGCTCCGAGCTGGTGCTGCGGGTGTCGGACACGGGGGCCGGGGTCGATCCCGCCCACGCCGACCTGGTCTTCCAGCGGGGTTTCTCGACGAAGCCGGCCGGTGAGGGCGGCCGTGGCCTGGGGCTGGCGCTGGTCCGGCAGGCGGTGCAGCGGCACGGCGGCACCCTGACCGTGACGGAGGCCGAGGGCGGCGGCGCCCGTTTCGAGGCCCGGCTGCCGCTGGACGACCCCGGGGGCCGCGCGCCGGCCCTGGGCACGCCGACGGGCAGACATGAGCCCGGGGGTGCCGTATGAGCACCGCCGAGCAGCCCATCCGCGTCCTGGTCGTCGAGGACGACCCCGTCGCCGCCGACGCGCACATGATGTACGTCGGCCGGGTGCCGGGGTTCACGGCGGTCGGCAAGGCCCACACCGGTGCGGAGGCCCGGCGCCTGCTGGACCGTACGCCGGTGGACCTGCTCCTCCTCGACCTGCACCTTCCCGATGTGCACGGGCTGCAGCTGGCCCGTTCCCTGCGGGCGGCGGGGCATCACACCGACGTGATAGCGGTGACGTCGGCGCGGGACCTGACGGTCGTACGGGAGGGCGTCTCGCTGGGCGTCGTGCAGTACGTGCTGAAGCCGTTCACCTTCGCGACGCTGCGGGACCGGCTGGTGCGGTACGCCGAGTTCCGGGGCGCCGCCGGGGAGGCGAGCGGCCAGGACGAGGTCGACCGCGCACTGGCCACGCTCCGGGCTCCCGGTCCGGCCGCCCTGCCGAAGGGCCTGAGCGGCCCGACGCTGGAGCGGGTGACGGGCGCACTGCGGGGCGCGGAGGAGGGCCTCACGGCGGCCGGAGTCGCAGAGGCGGTGGGCATCTCGCGCATCACGGCCCGGCGCTATCTGGAGCACCTGGTGGACGCGGGGCGGGCCGGACGGAGCCCGCTGTACGGGCAGGTGGGGCGGCCGGAGTTGGTGTACCGGTGGGTGCGGGGAGTGGAGAAGGGGCGTTAGGGGGCGTCGAGCGCGCTCACGCCGCCTTCGCGTACCACACGACCTGCGAGCCCAGCCCCGCCACGGCGAGCGCCTCCAGTACCGACAGCGCGACGAGCAGTCCTCCGGCGTCCCCGTTCGCCCAGAACACGATCAGCGCCGCCAGCGGCACCGCGCAGAACGCCGTCAGGTCGATCACGGTCTGAATGGTCTTGCGGGACCGGCGCCGGGTGTCGCTCCGGTGGTATGCCTCCCATCCGAAGGTCGTGAAACCGCTCCCGTGCGCCGCGAGTCCGGCCAGCCGGGGACCCAGATCGTCCCGGACGTACAACCCGATGGCCGAGATCTTCTCGTCGTTGACGAGGTAGGTCCATCCGAGGACGAGACACACCGGCGGCAGTGCCAGCAGCATCGAGGGCTGCTTCGCCTGGGCCGTGGCGGCGATGACGGCGGCGACCACCGCGAGGGTGACGTACAGCAGGTTGTCCCGGAAGCCGATCCTCGCCTTCTGCTCGTCCTTCACGCTCTGGTACTCGGCGAGCAGCAACTGCCCGACGGTGACGTCCTGTTCCGGCACTCGATTCCCTTCTCCCGGCTCTTGCCCATGACCCTGCGGCGGCCCCGGAGGAGCGCCCCTCTCGAGCCTCACCGTCCGGGTGGAGTCTCAGCGCCACGCGTGGCGGATCCTCAACCGTCCGAATCCCATGGTCCCGGAGATGCGGATCCTGGGTCCGCCCGGTCGGGAAGGCCGCCGGACCTTGTACCTCACGTCCTTCCACCCCGCGTGCAGGTCCTCGACCTCCACGACCGCGTCGCGAGGCACCGTGATTCTGGCCCCGCCTGTGCCGAGTTGCAGCTCGATGTCGACGACCGGGTGCTCGATGATCGCCCGGGACAGATCCAGGCGCACCCTTCCGTATGCGGACCCGACCTTGAGGATCCGAGGCACCCGCCATGCGCCGCGCCGCCGGATCCGTCCGCCGGCGACGGCGATCGTCGACGTGGTGTCCGGCTGCGCCTGCGGGAGCGAGGCCAGGGCCGACGCGAGTTCGTCGTGCGCCTCGGCGGTGAGCACCCGGTGAAGGCGTCGGTCCAACTCCTCGTGCGAAAGGAGCCCTTTGGTGTACGCCTCCTGCAGGCGCCGCACGGCCGTGTCGCGGTCGTCCTCGCCGATCAACGGCGAGGAGTCTTCCGGTAAGGAGGTCACCGTTTCACCCTACTGGCGTGCCGGCTCCTCCCGCCTCGGGTCGGCCCGGTCCGCAGCGATCGAGTGCGGCCCGAACCCGGTTGAGCCCCTCCACTCTCCAATGGTCCCGGTCGGGCATGTGGTCGACCCGGCGCCAACGCCAGGCCGAGAACATCGCCCAGTTCAGGGCGCGGCAACGGTGAAGCAGTCCGTGGTCGGCTCCCCTGTAGTGCTGCGCCACGTCATCGGGCGCGTGGGCGAGGTCGAACTCGACCGGCCCTCGGCAGCACGTGGCGAGGTCCACGAAGAGCGGCCCTCTCCTCGTGTTCAGGAGGTTGCCCGGATGCGGCTCCCCGTGCAACAACTGGTCGTCGGCTCGGTCGGTACCGACGGCCGCGCCCAGTCCGCCGAGTGTGTCGCTGAGGAGTCTCCGGTCCGGTTCGGGCAGCTCGGGGGAGTGCTCCCGGTCGTTCACCTCTCGCAATGCCAGGGCGACTCGATCGGTGAAGTGCGGCGCGTCCAGATCGACCTGCCGCAGGGCGGCATGGTGCCGCAGGAGCGCGTCTGCGTAGTCGGTCGACGCGATCTCCGATCCCACAGGTTCGTAATAGGTCCAGAGCGAGACGGCGAAGGCATCACGCACATGGACGCGGGACTCGACCCGAGGGTCGAGCTCGGCCACCGGAGCGTCGCCGTCGGCGAGACGGCGGGCAACCTCTACTTCGAACTCCGAGGCGGCCAGATGCCCCAGAGGTGCGACCCGCGCCAGTACACCGCAGGGGACCAGGTGCAGCGCGACGCGGTCCGAGTCGTGGACAACGACGACGTCGTCGACGTCGAGCCCGAGCTCCGAAGCGGTCGCCCGTCCTGCCTCGACCGCGCGGCGGAGTTCCGATGCCTCCATGTGTTCTCCCTTGTCGACGGAGCCATTACCGAAGGATTGACCTGACTAGACCACTCCTCTTACGTTCACTGAGCAGTACTTCCGGCCACAACGACGTAGGCCAACAGGAGGTCGTGCCCGTGCGTCACACCGTCCGGTTCACCGCTCTGTTCACCCTCACCGCGCTCGCCTCCACCACCCTCGCCGCCTGCGGCAGCGGTTCCGGCAGCGATGCGGACACGGTGAAAGTCTCCTTCAAGCAGTCGACGGACAACTCCATCAAGGTGATGGACACGTATCTCGCCGACATCAAGAAGCAGTTCGAGAAGGCCAACCCGGGGAAGAAGGTCGAGCTCGTACCCATCAAGGCCCCGGACTCGGAGTACTACACCAAGCTCCAGCAGATGCTCCGCTCCCCCAAGACCGCGCCGGACCTGGTCTACGAGGACACCTTCCTCATCAACTCGGACATCACCAGCGGGTACTTGAAGCCCCTCGACGACTACCTCGCCGAGTGGAAGGACTGGGACCGGTTCATCGACACCGCGAAGGCCGCGGCGAAGGGCGAGGACGGCAAGACGTACGGCGTGCCGGACGGCACCGACACCCGTGGGCTGTGGTTCAGCAAGGACGTGTTCGCCAAGGCCGGGCTGCCCGCCGACTGGCAGCCCAGGACGTGGGACGACGTACTCGCCGCGGCCCGGACCATCAAGGAGAAGGTCCCCGGAGTCGTCCCCCTCAACGTCTACACCGGCAAGCCCGCCGGTGAGGCCGCCACCATGCAGGGCTTCGAGATGCTGCTGTACGGCACGAACGACGGGACCTCCGACCCCCTCTACGACAAGGGCAGCAAGAAGTGGATCACGGCGGGGAAGGGGTTCGAGGACTCCCTCGCCTTCGTGGAGACCGTGTACAAGGAGAAGCTCGGCCCGGAGGTCTCCGACGCGCTCGACCCCAACTTCGGCACCAAGGTGCGCGGTGAGCTGCTCCCCCAGGGCAAGCTCGGCATCGCCCTCGACGGCTCCTGGCTGCCGCAGGACTGGCTGGAGGGCAGCGGGCACGAGTGGCCCGAGTGGTCGAAGGAGCTGGGGCTGGCGGCCATGCCGACGCAGAACGGGCAGGCGCCGGGCCGGGTGAGCATGTCCGGCGGCTGGACCTGGGCGATCCCGGCCAAGGCGGCCAACCCCGACCTCGCCTTCGAGTTCGTCAAGACGATGCAGACCAAGGCCAACGCCCAGAAGTGGTACATCGCCAACTCCGGCATCGCGGTCCGCGAGGACGTCGCGAACGACCCCGCGTACGTCCGGGCCCAGCCCGGCATCGAGTTCTTCACCGACCTCGTCGCCGACACCCACTACCGGCCCGCCTACCCGGCGTATCCGAAGGTGTCCGTCGCCATCCAGGAGGCCATGGAGGGCGTGACGACCGGTGACAAGTCGGTCGAGGAGGCGGCCCGCGGCTACGACGAGGCGCTGAAGGAGGCCACCGACAACCAGGTGGTCGGCAGGTGACCGCGTCGCGGTCCGTCACCGTCCGCCGCTCGCTGCTGCGCGCCCTGCCCCTCTCCCCCGCCCTCGTCCTGCTGCTGCTCTTCCTCGCCGGCCCGATCGCCTACTGCGTCGTCATCGCCTTCACCGACCTCCAGCTCACCGGGCAGGCCGAGGAGTCCTTCGTCGGCTTCGAGAACTTCCGGCGGGCGTTCCAGGACGAGGCGTTCCTCAACGCCGTGTGGCTGACCCTGGTGTTCACGGTGGTGTCGTCGCTGATCGGGCAGAACACCCTGGGACTCGCGCTGGCGTCGCTGATGCAGCGGGCCTCGAAGCCGGTCCGTACGCTCACCGGCGGCATCGTGGTCACGGCGTGGGTGCTGCCGGAGGTGGTGGCGGGCTTCCTGCTCTACGCCTTCTTCCGACGTGAGGGCACCCTCAACGCCATCCTGGACCAGCTCCACCTCCCCTCCCAGAACTGGCTGTTCACGCTGCCGATCCTGGCGGTGTCCTTCGCCAACGTCTGGCGCGGCACGGCGTTCTCGATGCTCGTCTACTCCGCTGCCCTGAACGAGATCCCGAAGGAGGTCACCGAGGCCGCCGAGGTCGACGGGGCGAGCGGCTGGCGCCGGATGTGGCACATCACCCTGCCGATGATCCGGCGCTCCATCGGCACCAACCTCATGCTCAACACCCTGCAGACCCTGTCGGTCTTCGGGCTGATCTGGGTGATGACGCGGGGCGGGCCGAGCGGCAAGAGCCAGACGCTGCCGCTGTTCATGTACGAGCAGGCCTTCCAGAACAGCCTGATCGGCTACGGCACGGCGGTGGCGCTGCTGCTGTTGCTGATCGGGTCGCTGTTCTCGGTCGTGTACCTGCGCCTGCTGCGGACGGAGGTCTGACAAATGGCGTCCACGCTCGCGCCCCGGCGCACCCCCGCGTCCCGGCGCACACCCGCGCCTCGTCGCACACCCGCGTCCCGTCGCACCCGGCGCCGCCTTGCCGCCGACGCCGGGCTGCTGGTGGCCGCCGCCGCCTTCGTGCTCCCGCTGGCCTGGGTGGTGCTGTCCGCCCTGGACCCGCGCGCGAGCCTGAAGGTGAAGGTCCCCGACGGGGTGACCCTGGAGCACTTCGACGCGATCCTCACCCCGGAGATCACCTTCACCCCGCTGCTCAACAGCCTGATCCTGTGCGGCGGCGCGACCCTGCTGACGGTGGGGTGCGCGGCGCTCGCGGCGTATCCGCTCTCCCGTTTCCGGTCGCGGCTGAACCGGCCGTTCCTGCTGACGATCCTGTTCGCGACCAGCCTCCCCATCACGGCGATCATGGTGCCGGTCTACGCCCTCTTCGTGCGGGTGAACATGATCGACACCATGCAGGGGACGATCTTCTTCTTCGCCGCCTCCCAGCTCCCCTTCGCCATCTGGCTGATGAAGAACTTCATGGACGGCGTCCCCAGGGAGCTGGAGGAGGCGGCGTGGACGGACGGGGCGTCGTCGTTCCAGTCGCTGCTGCGGATCGTGCTGCCGCTGATGGGACCGGGGGTGGCGGTGGTGACGGTGTTCTCGTTCGTGATGATGTGGGGGAACTTCTTCGTCCCCTTCATGCTGCTGCTCACCCCGGACCAGATGCCCGCCTCGGTGAGCATCAACGACTTCTTCGGCAACCGGGGCATGGTGGCGTACGGGCAGCTGGCGGCGTTCTCGATCGTGTACTCGACGCCGGTCGTCCTGCTGTACGTGCTGATCTCCCGGCGGCTGGGCGGGGGGTTCGCGCTGGGCGGGGCGGTCAAGGGGTGAGGGCGTGCGGCGACGGGCGCGCGCCCGTAGGTTCGTACAATGCGTATCGCTGGCTGAACAGCCTGTAGTCAAGGTGCGCCGGTACCCCTACGGTGTGGCGCGTGCGCCGACCCTCACCTCACCCGAACCCGTCGGGTCCCCCGTTCAACGCCCTCGCCGCCCGCCGGCTGCGTGCCGCCCTCAACATGGGGCCCGAGCACGTCGCCCACGGCATGCGGGTGTCGTACGGACTGCCGTACGTCACCCCGGACCACGTCATCGCCTGGGAGCGCGGCGTCGCCTCCCCCGCCGGTTCCGAGCTCACCGCGCTCGCCGGGGTGCTGTGGTGCTCGCCCGGCGACCTGATAGGCCGCCCGCAGACCCTGCGCGAGCACCGCGTCGCGCGCGGTCTGGCGCCGGAGGACGTGGCCCGTGCCGCCGGGGTCGCGCTCGCGGCCTACCTGCGGATGGAGGAGACGGACGGCTGGCGCGGCACCGACCGGCAGTCGGCCGCGCTGGCCGACGTGCTGGAGCTCGCGCTGCCCGACTTCGTGACCGTCACGGGGCGCGAGGAGAAGCTCGCCGAGCTGCTGACCAGCGCCGTCACCACCCGCTGGCAGGGGTACGTGCGTCCGGTCGCCAAGATCGCCCCGCTGGACCGCCGGGTGCTGGAGAACGTCCTCCAGGTGCTGCACCAGGACTACCAGGGGCACATGACCGCCACCCTCAGCTGGGGCGGCGGCGGCCCCGACTCCAGCACGGCGGGCCGTGACTTCCTCGACCGGATCGTGGAGCACTTCTGGGCGGCGGTCGAGAAGCACCCGTGACGCCCGATGCCCGAGAAGCACCCGCGACCCACCCAGGCCCCAGGACCTGGGGCGCAGGGCGTCTAGAAGACCGACTCCGCCTCGTCCATCCGGTCCTTCGGCACCGTCTTCAGCTCCGTCACGGCCTGAGCGAGCGGCACCATGACGACGTCCGTGCCGCGCAGCGCGGTCATCCGGCCGAACTCGCCCCGGTGCGCGGCCTCCACCGCGTGCCAGCCGAAGCGGGTGGCGAGCACCCTGTCGTACGCGGTCGGTACGCCGCCGCGCTGGACGTGGCCGAGGATGACCGGCTTGGCCTCCTTGCCGAGCCTGCGCTCCAGCTCGTACGCCAGGGCCGTGCCGATGCCCTGGAAGCGCTCGTGGCCGAACTTGTCGATCGCGCCCTTGCCGTAGTCCATGGTGCCCTCGGCGGGGTGGGCGCCCTCGGCGACGCAGACCACGGCGAACTTCTTGCCGCGGGCGAAACGCTCCTCGACCATCTTGACCAGGTCGGCGGGGTCGAAGGGGCGCTCGGGCAGGCAGATGCCGTGGGCGCCGGCGGCCATGCCGGACTCCAGGGCGATCCAGCCGGCGTGGCGGCCCATGACCTCGACGACCATCACGCGCTGGTGGGACTCGGCGGTGGTCTTCAGGCGGTCCATCGCCTCGGTGGCCACGCCGACGGCGGTGTCGAAGCCGAAGGTGCGGTCGGTGGAGGAGATGTCGTTGTCGATCGTCTTCGGCACGCCGACCACCGGGAGACCGGCGTCGGACAGCATCCGGGCGGCCGTCAGCGTGCCCTCGCCGCCGATCGGGATCAGCGCGTCGATGCCGAAGTTCTGGATCATGTCGCCGGCGTTCTCGCAGGCCTCGCGGAGCCGGTCGCGCTCCAGGCGCGAGGAGCCGAGGATGGTGCCGCCGCGGGCCAGGATGCCGCTGACCGCGTTCAGGTCGAGGACGCGGTAACGGCCGTCGAGCAGGCCCGCGTAACCGTCCTCGAAGCCGATGACCTCGTCGCCGTAGTTGTCGACCGCTCGGTGCACGACCGACCGGATCACTGCGTTCAGGCCGGGGCAGTCGCCGCCTGCGGTGAGAACTCCGATACGCATCGTGCTGTGTCTCCTGCTCGCTGTGGACACCGGTGAGCCGATCCCAATTGTTTCACGGCCCGGGCGCCGAGGGGCACTGGCGGGCGCTGACGGGCGCCTTATCCATCGCCGGAGGTATTGTCAAGAGGGTTCCGCTCACCCCGGTGGGCGATTTTTGTGCACGGGAGTCGCCACCCCGGGCACGGGGCAGTCGCCCGGACGAAGCCGCCACCAGACGAAACGGAGAGCACGCGTGACGCGCAGCGTGTACGTGACCGGTATCGACCGCGGCGACGGCCGCCAGGTCGTCGAGCTGGGGGTGATGGAGCTCCTGACCCGGCAGGTCGACCGGGTCGGCGTCTTCCGTCCCCTGGTCCACGACGGGCCGGACCGGCTCTTCGAACTGCTGCGCGCCCGCTACCGGCTGGCGCAGGACCCGGCGACCGTGTACGGCATGGACTACCAGGAGGCGTCCGCGCTCCAGGCCGAACAGGGCACGGACGAGCTGGTGTCCGCGCTGGTCGACCGCTTCCACCTGGTCGCCCGCGACTACGACGTGGTCCTCGTCCTCGGCACCGACTACGCCGACACGCAGTTCCCGGACGAGCTGTCGCTGAACGCGCGGCTCGCCAACGAGTTCGGGGCCTCGGTGCTCCCGGTGGTGGGCGGCCGCAAGCAGACCGCGGAGTCGGTGCTCGCCGAGACGGTCAACGCCTTCCGCGCCTACGACGGGCTGGGCTGCGACGTGCTGGCCATGGTGACCAACCGGGTGGCCCGCGAGGACCGGGACCGGATCGCCGAGCGGCTCGCGAACCGGCTGCCGGTGCCCTGCTGGGTCGTACCGGACGAGCCCGCCCTGTCGGCGCCGACCGTCTCGCAGATCGCGCACGCCCTCGGCGCCCGGGTGGTCCTCGGCGACGACTCCGGACTCGCCCGCGACGCGCTGGACTTCGTCTTCGGCGGGGCCATGCTGCCCAACCTGCTGGGCGCCCTGACCCCGGGCTGTCTGGTCATCACCCCCGGCGACCGCGCCGACCTGGTGGTCGGCTCGCTGGCTGCGCACAGCGCCGGCACCCCGCCGATAGCCGGCGTGCTGCTGACCCTGAACGAGGTGCCCGGCGACGGCATCCTCACCCTCGCCGCCCGCCTCGCCCCCGGTACACCGGTGCTCGCGGTGACCGGCAACAGCTTCCCCACCGCCGAGCAGCTGTTCTCCCTGGAGGGCAAGCTGAACGCGGCCACCCCGCGCAAGGCGGAGACCGCCCTCGGCCTCTTCGAGCGGCACGTCGACACCGCCGAGCTGAGCAGGCGCGTCTCCGCGCCGAGCAGCGACCGCGTCACGCCGATGATGTTCGAGCACACGCTGCTGGAGCAGGCCCGTTCCGACCTGCGCCGGGTCGTCCTCCCGGAGGGCACCGAGGAGCGGGTGCTGCACGCGGCCGAGGTGCTGCTGCGCCGGGGCGTGTGCGAGCTGACGCTGCTGGGCCCGGTCGAGCAGATCCGCAAGAAGGCCGCCGACCTGGGCATCGACCTGGAGGGCGCGCAGCTGATCGACCCCGCGGTGTCCGAGCTGCGCGACTCCTTCGCCGAGAAGTACGCGGCCCTGCGCGCCCACAAGGGCGTCACCGTGGAGCTGGCGTACGACGTCGTCTCCGACGTCAACTACTTCGGCACGCTGATGGTGCAGGAGGGGCTGGCCGACGGCATGGTGTCGGGGTCGGTGCACTCGACGGCGGCGACGATCCGTCCGGCCTTCGAGATCATCAAGACCAAGCCGGAGGCGTCGATCGTCTCCTCGGTCTTCTTCATGTGCCTGGCCGACAAGGTCCTGGTCTACGGCGACTGCGCGGTCAACCCGGACCCGAACGCCGAGCAGCTCGCCGACATCGCGACGCAGTCGGCGTCCACGGCGGCGCGGTTCGGGGTGGATCCGCGGATCGCGATGCTGTCGTACTCGACGGGCACGTCCGGTTCGGGCGCCGACGTCGACAAGGTGCGCGAGGCGACGGAGCTCGTCCGTTCGCGCCGGCCCGACCTGCGCGTCGAGGGGCCGATCCAGTACGACGCCGCCGTGGAGCCGTCGGTCGCCGCGACCAAGCTGCCCGACTCGGAGGTCGCCGGGCAGGCCAGCGTGCTGATCTTCCCCGACCTGAACACCGGCAACAACACGTACAAGGCGGTGCAGCGCTCGGCCGGCGCGATCGCCGTGGGCCCGGTCCTGCAGGGTCTGCGCAAGCCGGTCAACGACCTGTCCCGGGGAGCGCTCGTCCAGGACATCGTCAACACGGTCGCCATCACGGCGATCCAGGCCCAGCAGTCCCCCAGCGAGAAGGCGTCCGACCTGTGAGCAGCCCCACCCGTGTCCTCGTCCTCAACTCCGGCTCCTCGTCGGTGAAGTACCAGCTGCTCGACATGCGCGACCACGCGCGGCTGGCGGTGGGTCTCGTCGAGCGGATCGGTGAGGAGACCTCACGGCTCAAGCACACGCCGACGGGTGGCGAGACGCGTGGGTGGAGCGGGTCCGTGCCCGACCACGACGCCGCGCTGAAGGCGGTGGCGGCGGAGCTGGCCAAGGACGGCCTCGGCCTGGACTCGCCGGACCTGGCCGCGATCGGGCACCGGGTGGTGCACGGCGGTCTGAGGTTCAGCGAGCCGACCGTGGTGGACGACGCCGTGCTCGCCGAGATCGAGCGGCTGGTGCCGGTCGCCCCGCTGCACAATCCGGCCAACCTCACCGGCATCCGCACCGCGCAGGCGCTGCGCCCGGACCTGCCGCAGGTCGCCGTCTTCGACACGGCGTTCCACACGACGATGCCGGAGTCCGCGGCCCGCTACGCCATCGACGTCGAGACGGCCGACGCGCACCGCATCCGGCGCTACGGCTTCCACGGCACCTCGCACGCCTACGTCTCCCGTGAGACCGCGAAGCTGCTGGGCAGGGCGCCCGAGGACGTGAACGTCATCGTGCTGCACCTGGGCAACGGGGCGTCCGCCTCGGCGGTGCGGGGCGGCCGGTGCGTGGACACCTCCATGGGTCTGACGCCTTTGGAGGGGCTCGTGATGGGTACGCGCTCGGGAGACATGGACCCGGCCGTCATCTTCCATTTGATGCGTGTTGGTGAAATGTCCGCCGACGAGATCGACACTCTTCTCAACAAGAGGAGTGGTCTGATCGGACTGTGCGGCGACAACGACATGCGGGAGATCCGCCGCCGTGTGGACGCCGGTGACGAGCGGGCGCGGCTGGCCTTCGACATCTACATTCACCGGTTGAAGAAGTACATCGGCGCCTATTACGCCGTTTTGGGGCGGGTGGACGCGGTGGCCTTCACGGCCGGGGTCGGCGAGAACTCGGCGCCGGTGCGGGAGGCCGCCGTGGCGGGCCTGGAGGGGCTGGGCCTGGCGGTCGACCCCGAGCTGAACGCCGTACGCGGTGACGGGGCGCGGCTGATATCGCCCGCGGACGCCCGGGTGGCGGTGGCGGTGGTGCCGACGGACGAGGAAATGGAGATCGCGACACAGACCTACGCGCTGGTAAATGATTCGGGGAATCTCACCTGAGCGGCATCCCGCCCTTTTGTATTTTCCGCCAGACGGAATATTCCGCGCCGAAACAAACCGATAGGATGGCCCCCATGCGCCGTTCGAAAATCGTCTGTACTCTCGGCCCCGCGGTCGACTCCCACGAGCAGCTCGTCGCTCTGATCGAAGCCGGCATGAACGTGGCCCGCTTCAACTTCAGCCACGGCACCCACGCCGAGCACCAGGGCCGTTACGACCGGGTCCGGGCCGCCGCCAAGGAGACCGGCCGGGCCATCGGTGTCCTCGCCGACCTGCAGGGCCCGAAGATCCGCCTGGAGACCTTCGCCGAGGGTCCCGTCGAGCTGGTGCGGGGTGACGAGTTCACCATCACCACCGAGGACGTGCCGGGCGACCGGACGATCTGCGGCACGACGTACAAGGGCCTGCCCGGCGACGTGACCAAGGGCGACCAGGTCCTCATCAACGACGGCAACGTCGAGCTGAAGGTCACCGAGGTCGAGGGCCCCCGGGTCAGGACGATCGTCATCGAGGGCGGCGTCATCTCCGACCACAAGGGCATCAACCTGCCCGGCGCGGCGGTGAACGTCCCCGCGCTGTCCGAGAAGGACGTCGAGGACCTCCGCTTCGCGCTGCGCATGGGCTGCGACCTGGTCGCCCTCTCCTTCGTCCGGGACGCCAAGGACGTCGCCGACGTCCACCGCGTGATGGACGAGGAGGGCCGCCGCGTCCCCGTGATCGCCAAGGTGGAGAAGCCGCAGGCGGTCGAGAACATGGAGGACGTCGTGATGGCGTTCGACGGCGTGATGGTCGCCCGTGGCGACCTGGCCGTCGAGTACCCGCTCGAGAAGGTCCCCATGGTGCAGAAGCGCCTGATCGAGCTGTGCCGGCGCAACGCCAAGCCGGTGATCGTGGCGACGCAGATGATGGAGTCGATGATCACCAACTCCCGGCCGACCCGCGCCGAGGCCTCCGACGTGGCCAACGCGATCCTGGACGGCGCGGACGCGGTCATGCTGTCGGCCGAGTCGTCGGTGGGCGCGTACCCGATCGAGACCGTGAAGACGATGTCGAAGATCGTCACGGCGGCCGAGCAGGAGCTGCTGTCCAAGGGCCTGCAGCCGCTGGTGCCGGGCAAGAAGCCGCGCACGCAGGGCGGTTCGGTGGCCCGTGCCGCCGCCGAGATCGCCGACTTCCTCGGCGGCAAGGGCCTGGTGGCCTTCACCCAGTCCGGTGACACGGCCCGCCGGCTCTCGCGCTACCGCGCGACCCAGCCGATCCTCGCCTTCACCACCGACGAGTCCACCCGCAACCAGCTGGCGCTCAGCTGGGGCGTGGAGCCGCACGTGGTGCCGTTCGTGAACACCACCGACGAGATGGTCGACCTGGTGGACCAGGAGACGGTCCGCCTCGGCCGGTTCAACGACGGCGACATCGTCGTGATCACCGCCGGCTCGCCCCCCGGCGTCCCCGGCACCACCAACATGGTCCGCGTCCACCACCTGGGCGAGACCCGACGCGGCTGACCCCCGCGCGCACGGCCGCTGTACGGCGCCGAGGGCGCCCCCTGTCGCAGGGGGCGCCCTCGGCGTGTGTGCGGCTCCCGAACGGGCCTGTGGGCGGGCTCAGTCGGTGACGTACTGCTGCAGCCCGGGGACGTGCAGGGTGCCGCCGAACTGACCGGCCTGGACCACCGTCACCTTCGTGAAGTAGATCAGCGGGATGTCCAGCGGCGGCGGGTGCTCCGGGTCGAAAGTGATCGGGATCAGCCCGAGCAGGTTGCCCGAGATGCTCTCGGTGTACATCACCGTGTCGCCGTCGCGGATCGTGGACGTCGAGCCCTTGGCCGCCTGCACGTGGTAGGTCTTGCCGTTCGGCTCGTCCTTCACCGTCTGGTGCAGGTCGCCGATGTCGGTGCCGTTGGACACGACGTACTTCAGCACCTTCTTGGTGGTGCCGTTGGCCGTCCGCACCTCGACGATGCCCTTGTAGGAGGCGCCCTTCAGCGTCAGCGAGCTGGCGTTGAGCCGCCAGGGCTCGTCGGGCAGGAGGATGGCGTTGTCGATGCCGCCCTTCTCGTCCGTGGCGACCGGGCAGTCCTCCGGGTCGGCGGACGCGCTCTCCGACGGGTCGGGGGAGGCGGTGGCGTCGTCGCCCGCCTCTTCGGACTCCTCGGACTCCTTCGCCTCCTCGGCGGCCTCCTTCGTCGCCTCCGCCGCCTTCTCGACGGTCTCCTCGGTGTCCCCGGCCGCCCCGGAGGCCGCGTCGGTCGTGTCCTCCACGGCGCCCTTGGCCGTGTCGGTGACCTTCCCGGTCGTGTCCTTCACGGCGTCGGACGCCGAGGCCGAGGGGGTCGGCGTGGGGCTCGGGCTCTCCTCGGCCTGCCGGCCGCCGGTGAAGATGCCCTCGATGGCGTCGCCGAGGCCCTCGAGCAGGCCGGCGCTCTCGCTCGCGGACGGCGAGGGGGACGCCGCCTCCTGGCTCTGCGCCTCCTTCGACGCGGAGGGGGCCGGGGCGGCCTCGTCGTCGGAACCTGAATCCGACGAAGAGGACGAACCCGTGGCCTTGGCGTCCGAGTCCTTCGCGTCCGTGTCCTTCGCGTCCGTATCCTTGGCCCCGGAGTCCGTCGAGGAGGCGGAGGGGTCCGGCTCCTCGGCGTCGTCCTTGGCCTCCTCCTTGGCGTTCCCGGTCTTCTCGGACGCCGAAGCCGAAGGCTCGGGGGACTCGGAGGACTTCTCCTCGGCATCCTCCAGGAGGGCCATGCAGGCCTTGTACTCCTCGGCCGTCAGGCTGTTGGCCGGCGGCGCCCCGTCGTTGCCGTCGGCGAGCGCCAGCGTCGGCGTGAACCCCATCCCCATGAGGACCGCCGTCGGCATCGCGGCCAGGGCTATCGCCTTGCCCCTGGGCACGTGGAACCTGGTGAAGAGCGGCTTCTTGGGGGCCGCGTGGCGCGGCCCTGTTCTCACTCGGCGGAAAGCATCGGCACTCTGGTCGCGGAGCTCGTCAGCCGACACGGTACCCCCCGGTGCGCTCCGCGGCCCGGGGCCCGTCCGCCTCCCCGGTGTCGCCGGCCTCGTACGACGCGTGCGGCTCCGATGCCGTGGCGTCGGCGCCCGCCGGAAGGTCCTTCGCGGCCCCTTCTCCCGCGGGCCCGTCGGAGGCGTCCGGCTCACCCGGCTCCTCGGGCTTCGCCCTGCCGGGCGCCCAGGAGACGGCGAGCGCACCGCCGATCAGCGCCAGCAGGAAGCCGATCAGGAAGCCGCCAATGTTGGACACCACCAGGGACACCAGTGCGAGGAGGATCGCCGCGACACCCGCGAAGATCCGGGTCGCCGCCTGGAACCACATCGTCAGCCCCAGCGTGATGAGCAGCACGCCGATGATCAGCGAGCCCGCGCCGGCGGTCGTCGCCATGGCGATCGACATGTTGCCCAGCTTGAGCGTGGCGTAGGGGAAGTAGGCGATGGGCACCCCGCCCAGCAGGGTCAGCAGACCCGCCCAGAATGGCCGGCTGCCCCGCCAGGCGCGGAATCGCAGACGCAGCCGGGTGAAGTTCCCGGCGCTCTGGACCGGAGTCTCGGCACTCATGGAAAACAGCTCCCTGGTCCGGTGAACGTACGTATCGGCTCGGCCTAGGCATGGAGAAGCCGGAAAGGTCTGGTTGTGTGCGAGCACCCGCTGCGCGGCAGCGGGGCGGTGTGCGGGGGCGGGGAAGCGGTCGCCTCCCCGCCCCTCCCCGGCAGCTCAGCAGGCCGAGGACACCTCACGGGCGAAGGCCCGTCAGAAGCACTCCATCTTGGGGTCCGCGCCGAGGCGCATCTTCAGGCCGCTGAGCTTGAAGGTGCCGGCCGTGGTCGCCCACGCCGTCTGCTCGACGCCCCTGAGGTCCGCCTTCTCCGCCTGCTGGGCGAAGGCACCGGGCTTGACGCTCGGGTCCTTCAGCGCCGGGCCGCGGGTCTTGTCCCCAGCCGCCACACCGATGTCGATGTTGGTGAAGGTGGCGTCGGCGTCGAGCTGAGCGACGTCGATGTAGAGGTTCTTGGCCTCGACCTTGTGGTCCTTGTCCGGACCCGCCTCAAGACGGAGGTAGATCGACTTCCCTATGAGGGGAATCTCCGTCTTGACGGACTGGCACATCTTGGTGATCTCGGCACGGTCGAACGACGAGATCGCGACCGGGCGCTGGGTCTTCTTGTCACCCTCGGTCGAGGTGTAGCCGGAGTCGAGACCGCCGTACTGGGCGAAGCCCCATCCCTCGAGATGTTCGGCCTTGACCTTGAACTCCTGGCCGGAGACGCTGAACGACGCCGCGAGGGCACCCTGCGCCAGTCCGATACCCACACACGCCGTGGCGGCCACGCTGGGCACCATGACCACAGCGAACCGCTTCCATCTGGTCCCGCCACGCACCTGGGACTCCATATTTCCTCCTTCTCGGACGTACATCTCCTGGCCTCGGCCCGCCTCCGGGATCGGCGGCTCGGCCTGGCAGGGATGGGAGAAGTGCTACGTCCTCGGGAAGGAGAGCGCCCGAGCTCGACGGCACGTAAACGCGCCCGAATCACCGGCGATCACCCCCGAGCGACAACCACTGGTCGCGCCTGACACGCATCACGCACAACCCTGCTGGACAGGCTTCGCCGGGTGGGCGAAGACCCCCCTGCCCAAGAGCCGGCTCCACTGCCGCCGGCTCTACTCGGTGGGGACCCAGGAAGCCCCGCGACCCGACTGGCTTTCGGGGTGCGGGAATGGACCGAGCGTCGCCGATCGTGGTGCATTCTCGCCGTCGACACAAGGGGGTTCGTTACTCACTAGTAACGGCCGGATAACCACGGCACGACGCACCGGCCCCGAACGGCGACGCTGGGTGTGCCACCGGGGCGGAACAAAACTATTGATCGCTGGACAGAATCCGACAGATCGACGCCGCTCGCCCGTCACCGACTTACTGGCAGTAACAGCGGCCGCGATTACCAAGATTTGGTAAAGCGCGGCCGCACTGGCGTCACGTCGACAGCTCCTTCACACGGGTACCACCCGCCGACCGGTCGCGGACCGGTCGCCCGAAGGGGCCGAAACCGGCTCAGAACAACGCGCGGGCGAGCGCCCTGCGTGCCGCGGCCACCCGCGGGTCCTCCGCGCCGACCACCTCGAACAGCTCCAGCAGCCGCAGCCGTACGGCGTCCCGCTCGTCGCCCGCCGTCACGCGCACCGTGTCGATGAGGCGCCCGAAGGCGTCCTCCACATGACCGCCCACCAGGTCCAGGTCGGCGGCGGCGATCTGCGCCTGGGCGTCGCCCGGCTTGTCGGCCGCTTCCTGACGCACCCGCTGCGGGTCGGCGTTCTGCACGCGCTGGAGCAACTCGGCCTGCGCCAGACCCAGTTTGGCCTCGGTGTTACCGGGGTCCTCGGCCAGCACGTTCTTGTACGCCTGGACGGCGCCGCCCAGATCACCCGCGTCCAGCGCCTGCACGGCGGCCTCGAGCGCCGCGTCGTGCGGCCCGGCCGGACGCTCGGGGGCGGCGGCGGACCGGTCCCCCGGCTCCGCCTCGGGGTCGACGGCGAGACCGGTCAGACCGAAGCGCTCCTCGGCGACCTGCACCAACTGGTCCAGGGTCTGACGGATCTGCGCCTCACCGGCGGCACCCTGGAAGAGCGGCAGCGCCTGACCGGCGACGACCGCGAACACGGCCGGGATCCCCTGGACGCCGAACTGCTGCATCAGCATCTGGTTGGCGTCGACGTCGATCTTGGCGAGGAGGAAGCGCCCGTTGTACTCGACGGCGAGCCGCTCCAGGACCGGGCTCAACTGCTTGCAGGGCTCGCACCACTCGGCCCAGAAGTCGATGACGACCGGAACCTCGGTGGACCGCTGCAGGACATCACTCTCGAAGCCGGCCTCGTCGACGTCGATGACGAGATCGGCCGGGGAGACGGCCCCCGCCCCACCGTGCCGGGCCGCCTCGGCGCGCGCCTGCTCCGCCTTCGCCTTGGCCTCCTGGGCCGCCTTCACCGCGGCGAGGTCGACGACCCCGCTCATGGACATGTTCCGTGGCTGCATGGGCCTATCCTCCCCCGTACTCCGCGCGTGCGTGAAAAGCGGGTCGAAAAGCCCGCCCTGAAGTGTTCGTCTGCAGTGTTCGCTCGGCGCCGGGTCCCCACCCGCGCCCGTGGTCGTCGCTGGGGCACGGGTGGAACCCACGCCTTTCGCTACGACCCGTAGCGTAATGCCATCAGAGGCCGCCGGAACACCCCGCTCCAGTGATCTCCCTCACGGACGGCGATGCGGAACCGGCCCGTTAGGGTCGGGGGATGCAGAGCAGCCCACCCGCCGGCCGTACCGGACGCCCGCGCAGCGCCGCGGCGGACGCCGCGATCCTGGCCGCGACGCGGGCGGCACTGGTCGACCTGGGCTGGTCGAAGCTCACCCTGGGAGACGTCGCGACGCGCGCCGGGGTTGCCAAGACGACGCTCTATCGTCGCTGGGCGGGCAAGAACGAGCTGGTGGTCGACGCGGTGGCGGAGCTCTTCGACGAGCTCGAACTCCCCGACCGCGGCTGTCTCGCCGCCGACATCGAGGGCGTGGTGCTCCAGTTCGCGGCGATCCTGGCCCGCCCGGAGGCCAAGAGCGGCCTGATGGCGGTGGTCGCCGAGTCCACCCGCGACGACGCCCTGCGCGAGCGCATCCGCACGTCGATCGTCGAGCGGCAGAAACGCCTGGTGCTGGAGGGCAGGGCCCGCGCCCAGACCAGGGGCGAGCTGCCCCCCGAGCCGGACGCGGCGGAGGCGGCCCGCACCGTCGACCTCATCTTCGACGTGGTCGCGGGCGCGGTGGTGCACCGCACCCTGGTCAGCGCGGAGCCGGCGGACGGGGAATGGGTGCGCGATCTCACACGGGTACTGCTGTGGGGCCTCACCACCGGACAACCCGAACCACCGGAGCCCCCGGCGGGTGACCTTCCAGCCGGCGCCTAGAACCCCGCCGGCTCCGTGTACACCCCCCACTCCTCCCGCAGTACCCCACAGATCTCACCCAGCGTCGCCTCCGCCCGCACGGCGTCCAGCATCGGCTCGATCATGTTCCCGCCGGAGCGCGCCGCGGCCAGCATGCCGTCCAGCGCGGCCCGCACGGCCGCGTCGTCGCGGGCGGCCTTGCGCTCGCCCAGCACCCGCACCTGCTCCCGCTCGACCTCGTGGCTGACCCGCAGGATCTCCAGGTCACCGGTGACGGACCCGGTGTGGACGTTGACACCGACGACCTTCTTGTCGCCCTTCTCCAGCGCCTGCTGGTACCGGAAGGCCGACTCGGCGATCTCGCCGGTGAACCAGCCGTCCTCGATGCCGCGCAGGATGCCGGAGGTGATCGGCCCGATGGGGTGCTGCCCGTCGGGGTGGGCCCTGAGCCCCCGCTCCCTTATCTGCTCGAAGATCTTCTCCGCGTCGGCCTCGATCCGGTCCGTCAGCTGCTCGACGAACCAGGAACCGCCCAGCGGATCGGCGACGCCCGCGACACCGGTCTCCTCCATCAGCACCTGCTGGGTGCGCAGGGCGATCTCGGCGGCCTGCTCGCTGGGCAGGGCGAGGGTCTCGTCGAGCGCGTTGGTGTGCAGGGAGTTCGTCCCGCCGAGCACCGCCGCCAGCGCCTCCACGGCCGTACGCACCACGTTGTTGTACGGCTGCTGCGCGGTCAGTGAGACACCGGCGGTCTGGGTGTGGAAGCGCAGCCACTGCGCCTTGTCGGACCGCGCGCCGTACACGTCCCGCATCCACCGCGCCCAGATCCTGCGCGCCGCGCGGAACTTGGCGATCTCCTCGAAGAAGTCGACGTGCGCGTCGAAGAAGAAGGAGAGACCGGGCGCGAAGACGTCCACGTCCAGCCCGCGCGAGAGCCCCAGCTCCACGTACCCGAAGCCGTCCGCCAGCGTGTACGCCAGCTCCTGCGCGGCCGTCGCGCCCGCCTCGCGGATGTGGTACCCGGAGACCGACAGCGGCTTGTAGGCGGGGATGCCGGCCGCGCAGTACTCCATCAGGTCGCCGATCAGACGCAGGTGCGGCTCGGGCTGGAAGAGCCACTCCTTCTGGGCGATGTACTCCTTGAAGATGTCGGTCTGCAGCGTGCCGTTCAGGACGGACGCGTCGACGCCCTGCCGCTCGGCGGCGACCAGGTACATGCAGAACACGGGCACGGCCGGCCCGCTGATCGTCATGGAGGTCGTCACGTCCCCGAGCGGGATGTCCTTGAACAGCACCTCCATGTCGGCGGCCGAGTCGATGGCGACGCCGCAGTGCCCGACCTCGCCGAGCGAGCGCGGGTCGTCGGAGTCGCGCCCCATCAGCGTCGGCATGTCGAAGGCGACGGACAGCCCTCCTCCGCCGTTGCGGAGGATCATCTTGTAGCGCTCGTTGGTCTGCTCGGCGTTGCCGAACCCCGCGAACTGCCGGATGGTCCAGGTGCGCCCCCGGTAGCCGGTCGGATACAGGCCGCGGGTGAAGGGGTACTCCCCCGGCCAGCCGATCCGTTCGAAGCCCTCGTAGGCGTCCCCGGGCCGGGGCCCGTACACCGGCTCCACCGGATCGCCGGAGAGCGTGGTGAAGTCGGCGTCGCGCTTGCGCGCCGCGTCGTACCGGGCCTGCCACCGAAGGCGGCCTTCCTCAATGGCGTCAGCGTCCATACCTTCGAATTTACTAGGACGTCCAAGTAAATGTCGATGGGGGACCGCCGTACGGGTGTCCGTACGGCGGTGGGGTCAGGCCTTGGCGGGCGCCGGCTCGGCCCCGGCGACCTTCGCGTCCAGCTCCTGGCTGATCCGACGCTCCACGAAGAAGGCGGCCGTCGGAACGGTCCCGGCGAGCAGCACCCAGAGCTGCTTCTTCACCGGCCACTTCGCCTTGGACCCCAGGTCGAAGGCGAAGATGAGATAGACGACGTACAGCCAGCCGTGGGCGATGCTGACGACCTGGGTGAAGTCGGCGGCGCCGTCCATCTTCAGGGCGTACTTGGCGATCATGCCAAGGCACAGCGCGATCAGCAGCACACCGGTGACGTACGCCATGACCCGGTAGCGGGTCAGCACGCTCTTTTTCATGCGTACGAGCGTAACCGCCCGTTTCGCGCGATCTTGCGGCGACCCCACCGACGCGCCCGGGGCGTCGCTCACTCCTCCTCGAAGTCCCCCGCGGCGACCCGCAGCGGCCGGAGCATCGCGAAGATCTCGGCGCACTCCTCGGCGTCGTACGCGCCCAGGCCGAAGTCCATCGCCATCAGGTCGCGCGTGGCCGACTCGACGACCTCGCGGCCCTTGTCGGTGATGGAGGCGAGCGTGCCGCGGCCGTCGTTGGGGTTGGGGCGCTTGTCGACCAGGCCGGACCTCACCAGCCGGTCGACGGTGTTCGTCACGGAGGTGGGGTGCACCATGAGGCGCTCGCCGATCTTGGACATCGGCAGCTCGCCCGACTTGGAGAAGGTGAGCAGCACCAGCGCCTCGTAGCGCGCGAAGGTCAGCCCGTACGGCTTGACCACGGCGTCGACCTCGGCCAGCAGGATCTGGTGCGCCCGCATGATCGAGGTGATCGCCGCCATGGAGGGCACGCCGCCCCAGCGCTGCTTCCAGAGTTCGTCGGCGCGGGCGATGGGGTCGAAGGAGAGACTGAGGGGCTTCGGCACGGCATCAGACCTTACCGGCCGGTCACATCCCGGTCAGCCCCGTCTCGCCCTTCGGTACCACCGCCCGCGGCACACGGCTACTCTGCGAGGTGCCGCTCCACCGTCTCGACCTTCGACGTGAGGCCGTCCGTCACGCCGGGGCGGATGTCCGCCTTGAGGACGAGGGAGACGCGCGGCGCCCGGGCCTCGACGGCGGCGACGGCTCGGCGGACGACGTCCATGACCTCGTCCCACTCGCCCTCGACGGACGTGAACATCGCGTCGGTGCGGTTCGGCAGGCCGGACTCGCGGACCACCCGGACGGCGTCGGCGACGTACTCCCCCACGTCCTCGCCGACGCCGAGCGGGGTCACCGAGAAGGCGATGATCATGCGTTGACGATCCCTTCCTGGCGGGCGCGGGAGGCGATGACCGCGCTCTCGGCCTCACGCTTGAGCTTGCGCTCGGCGAAGAAGCCGCCGGTCGGCAGGACCGACATCACGAAGTAGAAGGCGGCGGTGCCGAAGGACCACTTGGCGCGGTTCCAGGCATCCGCCCAGAAGAGCACGTACACGACGAAGAGGAAGCCGTGGACCGCTCCCATCACCGGCACCGCGTTGAAGTCCGTGGTCCGCTTCAGTACGGAGCAGACGAGCAGCAGGAGGAACGAGATCGCCTCGGGGCCGGAGACCAGGCGGAGGCGGCGGAGGGCGGAGGCGGTCTTGAGGTCCACGGGTCACCTTCGGTGGGAGAGGGGTCGGTACTCGGGGCGCGCCGACGAGCCGGCGGTTTGTGAACGTGCGCACAAGCGCGTGTCCATTGTGGCAAACCCCCGACGCGCCCGGGTGAGGGGGTCGGAGCACTGTCGGCAGCCCGGTCCGGCGGGCTACCTTCCCATTTGTGGCGATGTTCCGACTTCAAGGCAGCAGGGTCCTCGCCGTCGACATGACCGGAGACGCCGTGAAGGCGAAGAACGGCTCGATGGTCGCGTACGACGGGGAGATGGCCTTCAAGAAGCTGAGCGGCGGCGGTGAGGGGATCCGGGGGATGGTGACCCGGCGGATCACCGGTGAGCAGATGACGGTGATGGAGGTGAAGGGGCAGGGGACCTGCTGGTTCGCGGACCGGGCCTCGGAGATCACTCTCGTGGGTCTCCAGGGCGACAAGCTGTACGTGGAGTCCAGCAACTTCCTGGCGGCGGACGCCGGGCTGCGGACCGGCACCAGTTTCACGGGCGCGCGCGGCGCCTCGCAGGGCAACGGGCTGTTCACCACGACCATCGAGGGGCACGGGCAGGCGGCGATCATGTCGGACGGTCCGGCGGTGGTGCTGCGGGTCAGCGCGCAGTACCCGCTGACCGTCGACCCGGGGGCGTACGTGGCGCACCAGGGGAACCTGCGGCAGTCCTTCCAGTCGGGTGTGACGTTCCGCACGCTGTTCGGGGAGGGCGGCGGAGAGGCCTTCCAGATCCGCTTCGAGGGCGACGGACTGGTGTACGTGCAGCCGAGCGAGCGGAACACGATCGCGGGGGATGTCTGACCATGGCCTTCCAGGAGATCAATTCCAAGATGGTCCGGGCGGACGTCTCGCCCGGGCAGCGGCTGTTCAGTCAGCGCGGCGCGATGCTCGCGTACCAGGGTGAGGTGTCCTTCACTCCGAACCTGCGGGGCGGGCAGGGCGGTGTCATGTCGATGATCGGCCGCCGGGTGGCGAACGAGGACACCCCGCTGATGACCGTCGAGGGCAGCGGCACGGTGTTCTTCGGGCACGGGGGCCATCACGTGCAGGTGATCAACCTCTCCGGCGACACGCTGTACGTGGAGGCGGACCGGCTCCTCGCCTTCGAGGGCACTCTGGAGCAGGGCACGGTGTTCCTGGGCTCGCAGGGCGGGGTGATGGGCATGGTGCGCGGGCAGGTCAGCGGGCAGGGGCTGTTCACGACGACGCTCAGGGGCCACGGCTCGGTGGCGGTGATGGCCCACGGGGGCGTCTTCGAGGTCCCCATCACCCCGCAGCGGCCGGTGCGCGTCGACCCGCAGGCCTACGTCGCCCACCACGGGGACGTGCGCAACAAGCTGTCCACGGCGCTGGGCTGGCGGGACATGGTGGGGCGAGGCTCCGGCGAGGCGTTCCAGCTGGAGCTCAGCGGCAGCGGCACGGTGTTCGTCCAGGCGTCCGAGGAGAAACTGTGAGCACGGTTCACCACGACCCGGCGACGCTGCCGGCCGACGACAACGTCAACGCGTACACCTTCTGCGTGGAGCTCAAGGGGAGCCAGTGGTTCCTGCAGAAGGGGAAGATGATCGCCTACTACGGGTCGATCGAGTTCAACGGGGTGGGGCACGGTCGGCTGGACCGTCTGGTGCGTACGTCCTTCCATTCGCCTCTGCACGCGAGCGACTGGGTCGTGGCCGAGGGCTCGGGCAAGATGCTCCTCGCCGACCGGGCCTTCGAGGTGAATTCGTATGACCTCGAAGACGGCAACCTGACCATTCGCTCGGGCAACCTGCTCGCTTTTCAGCCAAGTCTCGCCCTCAAGCAGTCGATCGTGCCGGGATTCCTGACGCTGATCGGAACCGGAAAGTTCGTGGCCGCGTCGAACGGTCCGGTGGTGTTCATGGAACCCCCGATCCGGGTCGACCCGCAGGCCCTGGTCGGCTGGGCCGACTGCCCGTCGCCGTGCCATCACTACGACCACGGCTACATGACCGGCCTGCTGGGCGGTCTACGTGCCATGACGGGCCTCGGCGGGGCCTCCGGGGAGGAGCACCAGTTCGAGTTCGTCGGGGCGGGGACGGTGCTGCTGCAGTCGAGCGAGACACTGATGAAGGGGCAGGCCGTGGGAGCTCCTCCGCAGCAGGCGGGGGTGCCCGGCGGCGGAGCGTCCGCCGGGCCGGGAGGGCGGTCCGGGGTACCGGGGCTTCCCGGACAGCTGGGAGACCTCCAGCGCCGCTTCGGGCTGTGAGCGGTAATCTGCGGAGTGTGACATCGAACGCGTGCGCACCGTCACCGTCACGAACCCCTCACTAGTTCGCCTTTCAACCTTTTAGGTAGACTTCATTCATGGAGACCGAGACGGCCACCCGCTGGCTGACCGATACGGAGCAGTGTGCTTGGCGCACCCACCTGGAGGTCAACAGGCTGTTGACGCACCAGCTCGAGAAGGACCTGCAGCCGTTCGGCCTGACAATGAACGACTACGAAATCCTGGTGAACCTCTCCGAGTCGGAGGGCGACCGCATGCGGATGAGCGACCTGGCCACCGCCACGATGCAGTCCAAGAGCCGCCTCTCCCACCAGATCACCCGCATGGAGAACGCGAACCTGGTCCGCCGGGAGAACTGCGAGTCCGACCGCCGCGGGCTCTACGCCGTGCTCACCGAGCACGGCCTGGAGACGATGCGGAAGGTCGCGCCGCACCATGTGGCCTCCGTCCGCAGGCACTTCATCGACCTGCTCGCCCCCGAGGCCCTCACCGAGCTCGACAAGGCGCTCAAGCCCATCGCGGAGCACCTGCGCGGGCAGCGCGGGCGTCCTTGACCACAGCGTTGATCACACCCTTGATCACAGCCTGGGAAACGGCCTAGGCACCCGGCAGGCGGAGCTCGAACAGGGCCCCGCCTGCCGGTGCGTCGTGGACCGTGAGCGTGCCGCCGTGGCGTACGGCGACGTCGCGGGCGATGGCCAGGCCGAGACCGGCGCCGCCGTCGTCGCGGCTGCGGGCGGCGTCGAGCCGTACGAACCGCTCGAAGATCCGCTCCCGGTCGGCGGCCGGCACACCCTCGCCGTCGTCGGCCACCGCGACCACGGCCATGTCGCCGTCCCGTCGCACGGACACCTCCACCGCCGAGCGGGCGTGCCGCTGGGCGTTGTCGAGCAGGTTGGCCAGCACCCGCCCGAGTTGTCCTCGCGACCCGGCCACGGTCACCTCCTCCTCGCCCCCCACCGTCACCCCGGCCCGGCCCCCGGCCTCCTCCCGCGCGAGCGCGGCGAGGTCGACGCGCGCGTCGGCGGGCCGCTCCCCCGCGTCCAGCCTGGCCAGCAGCAACAGGTCGGCGGCGAGGTGCTGCAGCCGTACGGTGTCCTCCACGGCGCCGTCGAGGTCGAGCAGTTCCGGGTGGGCGGCGGCCACCTCCAGCTGGGTGCGCAGCGAGGCGATCGGGCTGCGCAGCTCGTGCGAGGCGTCGGCGACGAACCGCCGCTGCCGCTCCACCGAGGCCTCGAGGGCGGCCAGCGTCTGGTTGGTGGTCGACGCCAGCCGGGCCACCTCGTCGTGGGTGCCCGGCACCGGGACGCGGCGCGCGAGGTCCTCGCTGGCGGTGATCGCGGCCATCTCGCGCCGGATGCCCTCCACCGGGCGCAGCGCACGCCGGGTGACCAGCCAGGTCACCCATGCGACGACCGCGAGCAGCACCGGGAAGCCGATCAGCATGACGGTGAGCGCGGTGTTCACGGCGCCGTGCTCGGCGGACAGGGGGGCGCCGGCCCAGACGGTGAGCCTGCCCCGGTCCTCGGTCTTCACGGGTACGGCGGCGAAGCGGTAGTCCTCCGTGTCGCCGTCGATCGTCGCCGAGCCGTCGCCGGCGGTGATCCGCTCACCGATCTCACCGGGTTCGAGGGACTCGCCGGAGTCGTCATCGTCGTCGTCCTCCCCGTCGCGGGGAGCGGCCGGCTGCGGCTTCACCGCGTCGGTGCCGGTGCCGCTGATCCGCTCGAGGTCCTCGCTGGCGGCGACCAGCCCGCCGTCCTCGTCCACGACCTGCACCGGCCGGTCGTCCACGTCCAGCGAGAGCTCGCCGTACGGCGTTCCGACGGCCAGCTCGGTGGCGACCTCCCGCGCGGAGCGCTCCGCCTGGGTGCCGGCCTCGCCGAGCAGGTTGGAGCGCAGGGACAGCAGGACGGCGGCGCCGGCCGCGACGAGGGCGACGGCGACCACGAGGGTCGCGGCGAGCGTGGCCCGGGCGCGGACCGACCCGAAGAGCCGGCTCATCGCCCGCCCTCCAGCCGGTACCCGGCGCCGCGCACGGTCCGGATGAGCCCGGCACGCAGCTTGCGCCTGAGGGCGCTGACGTACACCTCGACGATGTTGGGGTCACCGGCGTAGGCGAAGTCCCAGACGTGCTCCAGGATCTCCGCCTTGGACACGACCTGCCCGGCCCGCACCACCAACTGCTCCAGGACCGCGAACTCCTTGGCCGTGAGAGTGACTTCGGCCTCGCCGAGAAAGACCCGGCGGGCGGCGGTGTCGACCTTCAGGTCCCCGTGGACGTGCACGGGCGAGGCCCCGGCGCCCTGCGCCCGTCGCCGCAGCAGGGCCTTCACGCGCGCGACGAGGACGACGTACGAGAAGGGCTTGGTGAGGTAGTCGTCCGCGCCCGTGTCCAGTCCCTCCGCCTCGTCGTACTCGCCGTCCTTGGCGGTGAGCATCAGGATCGGCACGTCGTGCCCGGCGGCGCGCAGGGCGGCGCAGACGCGGTAGCCGTTGAGGCCGGGCAGCATGATGTCGAGGATGACGAGGTCGTACGTGCCCTCGCCGGCGCGGTGCAGTCCCTCCCGCCCGTCGTGGACGACGTCCACGGCGTAGCCCTCGGCGGTGAGGCCCTTGGCGAGCGACACGGCGAGGCGCTTCTCGTCCTCCACGATCAACAGGCGCATGGGTCAAGAGTTCCAGAGCGAAGCTGAAGACGCCTTCAGGCGGCTTCAGCCTGCCCTCAGCGTCGGTCCGAGACAGTGAAGGCGTCGATATCGAAGCGACTCGCAACGAATCGCAACGACTCGCAATGACTCGGGAGGAAACGCACATGAAGCGCAACATCGTCATCGCCGCCGTCACCGCCGCCGCACTGATCGGAGGCGGTACGGCGACGGCTCTGGCGACGGGGGACGACGACACGGGCGCGACGACGCGTCAGGCGGACGTGCGCGTCGCCTCGGACGACGACACGCACGACGACGCACACGACGACGCGAACGACCGGGACGACTCCGACGACCGGGACGACGACGTCCGCGTCGCCTCCGCGAAGGTGACGGCGGCCGACGCCATCGCCTCCGCCCTGCGGGACACGCCGGGCACCGCCGTCTCCGCCGAACTGGACGACGAGGACGGCGACGACGACGGCGACGAGCGCGCCGCCTGGGAGGTCGAGGTCCTCGCCGGCGACGGCACCTGGCACAGCGTCCGGATCGACCCGGCGACCGGCAAGGTCCTCGGCTCGGAAACGGACGACGAGGACGACACCGACGAGGTCCGGGCCGCGCTGAAGGGCACGTCCGTGAACGCCGCCGAGGCCGCGAAGGCCGCGGCCGGCCACGGCACCGTCACCTCCGTCGAGTGGGACGAGGACGGTTACTACGGCGACGGCAAGCCCGCCTGGGAGGTCGAGACGCACGCCTCCGGCAAGGGAGAGCATGACTGGCGGGTCGACCCGAAGTCGGGCAAGGTCACGGCCGATCGCTCGCACGACTCGGACTCGGACCGCTCGGACTCGGACGACTCCGACTCGGACGACGACTGAGCAACCCGGGCCGCTCGGCGCCGCGACCGCGACCGAGGGGTCGCCCCGGCACCAGCGCCGCCGCCGCGGCGACCGCGCCGGACACCGCGAAGCACACCGGCAGCGGCAGCCGTTCCACCAGCAGGCCGACCACGGCGGCGCCGGCGGACATGCCGGCGTTCACGGCGGTGTTGCACCAGGTGCCCGCCCGCACCCGGAAACCGGGCGCCGCGCTCTCGTCGGCGATCAGGTACGCCGTGGTCAACGCCGGCGCCACGAACAGGCCCGCACAGGTGACGGCCAGGATCAGCGTGCCGAGGCCGGGCGCGAGGCCCGCGGCGGCGAGGCAGAGGCCGACACCGGCCGCGAAGAACGGGAGCCGGGCGCGGGTGGGCGAACGCCACGTGACGGCGCCGTTGGCGAGGCCACCGACCGCACTGCCCACCGACAGGGCCGCGAGCACCCAGGCGACGGCTCCGTCCCCCAGGCCGCGCTCCCCCGCGTAGGCGACGACGAGGAGGTCGACGGCGCTCACCGAGACGCCGACCCCCGCCGCGACGACGACGGGCTGCAGCAGGGCCCGGCCCAGTCCGGTACCGCCGCGCCCGGGTGCGGGGCCGTCCTCCTTCTCCCGGCCCGCCGGACGCAGCGCGGCCGCCGCCGGTGAGCCGGCGAAGGCGAGCGTGCCCACCGCCACCAGCAACGCGCTGAGCACGACACCGGCGGCCGGTGGCGCGACCGCGACAACGCCACCGACCAGGAGCGGGCCGGAGACGAAGAGCAGTTCCTCGGCGACACCGTCCAGGCTGTAGGCACGCTGCAACAGCCGCCGGTCCGGGAGCAGTTCGGCCCACACCGCGCGCATCGTGGACCCGAGCGGCGGCGTGCAGGCCCCCGCGAGCGCGGCGGCGACGGCGAGCACGGCCGCGGGCACGCCGGGACGCAGGCAGAGCGCCGCCAGCGCACCGAGCAGGGCGGCGTACAGCAGGGCCATGGGGATCAGGGCACGGCGCAGGCCGTGCCGGTCGACGAGTGCCGCGCGGTAGGGGGAGACGAGGACGCCGGTGGCGCCGAAGATCGCCATGCCGGTGCCGGCCACGGCGTAGGACCCGGTGGACCGGGTCAGGGAGAGCATCAGGGAGAGGGAGACCGTGCCGTACGACAGCCGGCCGACGAGGGCGGCCGCGAAGGTGCGGCGGGCATGGGGGACGCGGAGTACAGCGGCGTACGAGGGCCGCTCGGGGGGCGTGGACACGCGAAGGGTTCCTCAGCAGGAAGGCAACGAGGGGACGCCGATGCGCGCGACGGCCGGATGCGGCGGTCGCGTGCGGGGCGGGTCCTAGGCCAAGAGGAGGAACACGCGGTCAACGTACCAGCGCGGCTCGTTGGCCGCGCCGGCTTTTTCGGGTCCCGTCCGGCGTCAGCCGTTCGTCAGGCCCGTCACCAGTTCGTCCGCCGCGCGGTACGGGTCGAGGTCGCCCGCCACGATGCGTTCCGCCAGGGCTCCCAGACGGCGGTCGCCGTGGAGGTCGCCGATGCGTTCGCGCAGGGTGGTGACGGCGATGGTCTCGACCTCGCGGGCGGCGCGGGCCCTGCGTCGTTCGGCGAGGACGTCGCGCTCCTCCATCCACGCGCGGTGCTTCTCCAGCGCCTCGACGACCTCGTCGACGCCCTCGCCGCGGGCGGCGACCGTCTTGACGATGGGCGGGCGCCAGTCGCCGGGGCCGCGGGCCTCGCCGAGGCCCAGCATGTGGTTCAGCTCGCGTGCGGTGGCGTCCGCGCCGTCCCGGTCGGCCTTGTTGACGACGTAGACGTCGCCGATCTCCAGGATCCCTGCCTTGGCGGCCTGGATGCCGTCGCCCATGCCCGGGGCGAGGAGGACGACGGAGGTGTCGGCCTGCGAGGCGATCTCGACCTCCGACTGCCCGACGCCCACCGTCTCGACCAGGATCACGTCGCAGCCGGCCGCGTCCAGGACGCGGATCGCCTGCGGGGCCGCCCAGGCGAGGCCGCCGAGGTGGCCGCGGGTCGCCATCGAGCGGATGTAGACGCCCGGGTCGGAGGCGTGCTCCGACATGCGGACGCGGTCGCCGAGCAGGGCACCGCCGGAGAAGGGGGAGGACGGGTCGACGGCGAGGACGCCGACCCGCTTGCCCTGTGTGCGGTACGCCGTCACCAGCGCCGAGGTGGAGGTGGACTTGCCGACACCCGGCGAGCCGGTCAGGCCGACGACGTACGCGTTGCCGGTGAGCGGCGCGAGGGCCGCCATGACCTCCCTGAGCTGCGGGGACGCCCCCTCCACCAGGGAGATCAGCCGGGCCACGGCCCGCGGCCGGCCTTCTCTGGCCTGGGCGACCAGCGAGGAGACGTCCTGCATCACAGCTCCGTTCAGTGAGAAGTCGTCACGCGGGTCGTTGCCCGGTGACCCGAAGTCAGGCCTTGGGTACCCGCACGATCAGCGCGTCGCCCTGGCCGCCGCCGCCGCACAGCGCCGCCGCGCCGACCCCGCCGCCGCGCCGCTTCAGCTCCAGCGCCAGATGCAGGACGAGTCGGGCGCCGGACATGCCGATCGGGTGCCCCAGGGCGATCGCACCACCGTTGACGTTCACCTTTTCGGTGGATACGCCGAGGTCCTTCATTGACTGTACGGCGACGGCGGCGAACGCCTCGTTGATCTCGATCAGGTCGAGGGCCGCGACGTCCAGGCCCTCCTTCTTCAGGGCGTGCTGGATGGCGTTCGACGGCTGCGACTGCAAAGAGTTGTCCGGCCCGGCCACATTGCCGTGCGCGCCGATCTCGGCGAGCCATTCCAGGCCCAGCTCCTGCGCCTTGGCCTTGCTCATGACGACGACGGCCGCCGCGCCGTCGGAGATCTGCGAGGAGGAGCCCGCGGTGATCGTGCCGTCCTTGGAGAAGGCCGGGCGGAGCTTGCCGAGCGACTCGGCGGTGGTGTCGCCGCGGATGCCCTCGTCCTTGCTGAACAGCACCGGGTCGCCCTTGCGCTGCGGGATCTCGACCGGGGTGATCTCGGCCTCGAAGAGGCCGTTCTTCTGGGCGGCGGCGGCGCGCTGGTGGGACAGGGCGGCGATCTCGTCCTGGGCCTCGCGGGCGATGCCGAGGCGGGTGTTGTGCTTCTCGGTGGACTCGCCCATGGCGATGCCCTCGAAGGAGTCGGTCAGACCGTCGTACGCCATGGCGTCGAGCATCTCGACCGCGCCGTACTTGAAGCCCTCGCGGGACTTCGGCAGCAGGTGCGGGGCGTTGGTCATGGACTCCTGGCCGCCGGCCACGACCACGTCGAATTCACCCGCGCGAATGAGCTGGTCGGCGAGTGCGATGGCGTCGAGGCCGGACAGGCACACCTTGTTGATCGTGAGCGCCGGGACGTTCATGGGGATGCCGGCCTTGACGGCGGCCTGGCGGGCCGGGATCTGCCCGGCACCGGCCTGGAGCACCTGCCCCATGATCACGTACTGCACCTGGTCGCCACCGATCCCCGCACGGTCGAGGGCGGCCTTGATCGCGAAGCCGCCGAGGTCGGCTCCGGAGAAGGACTTCAGCGAGCCGAGCAGCCGCCCCATCGGGGTGCGGGCACCCGCGACGATGACGGAGGTCGTGCCGTTCGTCCCAGAGGTTCCAGAGGTTCCAGAAGACATGAGCTGCGATCCCCTTACCGGCCTGCACAGCCGAGGAGTGAACGAGGGTTTACTTGAATGTACTGAGCGGTATGCCGCCCGTCACCCGGCGGTCGGTGTGATCGCGCGCACGTTGCGTAACCACCTCCGGAGCGCTGCACTGAATCCATGCTGACGAGAATCGACCACATCGGAATCGCCTGCCACGACCTCGACGCGACCGTCGAGTTCTACCGTGCCACGTACGGCTTCGAGGTGTTCCACACCGAGGTCAACGAGGAACAGGGGGTGCGTGAGGCCATGCTCAAGATCAACGAGACCTCCGACGGCGGCGCCTCCTACCTCCAGCTCCTCGAGCCGACCCGCGAGGACTCCGCGGTCGGGAAGTGGCTGGCCAAGAACGGCGAGGGCGTCCACCACATCGCGTTCGGCACGGCGGACGTGGACGCGGACGCCGCGGACATCCGGGAGAAGGGCGTACGCGTTCTGTACGACGAGCCCCGGCGCGGTTCCATGGGGTCCCGGATCACCTTCCTGCACCCCAAGGACTGTCATGGCGTACTGACAGAACTGGTCACTTCGGCGGCCGTTGAGTCACCTGAGCACTGACCCTCGTACATAGGGGCCGGTAGGGTTGGGTGCGGTCGCCGCTCAGTCCAGGGTGACCCGGTCCTGTTGTCGGTGACGGCGGGATCGCCGGGGTCGTGTTCCGGGGGGCGGGCGACGGGGCAGCAGCCCATGCTCCGCCGTCGGTCTGACACCATTCCCCGGGGGCCCCGTTCGGCGGACGGACGGAGCTCGTTCTAAGGGATTTGCGACCAGGGGACGGATGGGACCGCGCAGTGCGGGGCTACGAGAGCCAGGAGCGAGAGCCGGCGGCTGACGTCGACCACCTCTCTCGGTTCGAGGCCGAGATGAAGCGGCTGAAGACCGAGCGGGAAAAGGCGATCCAGCACGCCGAGGACCTCGGCTACCAGGTCGAGGTGCTGCGCGCCAAGTTGCACGAGGCGCGGCGCACCATCATGTCCCGGCCCGCCTTCGACGGCGGCGACATCGGGTACCAGGCCGAGCAGTTGCTGCGCAATGCGCAGACGCAGGCCGACCAGTTGCGCGCGGACGCCGAGCGCGAGCTGAGCCAGGCCAGGGCACAGACCCAGCGCATCCTCCAGGAGCACGCCGAGCAGGCCGCCCGGCTCCAGGCCGAGCTGCACCAGGAGGCGGTCACCCGCCGCCAGCAGCTGGACCAGGAGCTGGCCGAGCGCAGGCAGACCGTCGAGTCGCACGTCAACGAGAACGTGGCGTGGGCGGAGCAGCTGCGTGCCCGCACCGAGCAGCAGGCCCGCCGGCTGCTCGACGAGTCCCGGGCCGAGGCCGAGCAGGCCATGGCCGCGGCCCGCGCGGAGGCCGAGCGGCTGACCTCCGAGGCCCGGGAGCGGCTGCGCAGCGACGCCGAGAGCGCCCGCGCCGAGGCCGAGCAGATCCTGCGCCGCGCCCGCACCGACGCCGAGCGGCTGCTGAACGCCGCGTCCACGCAGGCCCAGGAGGCCACCGACCACGCCGAGCAGCTGCGCAGCTCCACGGCCTCCGAGTCGGAGACCACCCGTCGGCAGGCCCAGGAGCTGGGCCGGGCCGCCGAGCAGCGCATGTCCGAGGCCGAGGAGGCGCTGCGCAAGGCGCAGACCGAGGCCGAGAAGCTGGTCGCCGAGGCCAAGGAGTCCGCGGCCAAGACCCTCGCGAGCGCCGAGTCGGCCAACGAGCAGCGCACCCGCACCGCCAAGGAGCAGGTCGCCCGGCTGGTCAGCGAGGCCACCAAGGACGCCGAGACCACCAGGTCCGAGGCCGAGCAGCTGGTCGCGGACGCCCGTGCCGAGGCCGAGAAGATCGTCGCCGAGGCCGCCGAGAAGGCCCGTACGCTCACCGCCGAGGAGTCGGCCACCCAGCTGTCCAAGGCGGCGAAGACCGCCGAGGACGTGCTGAACAAGGCGTCGGAGGACGCCAAGCGGACCACGAAGGCGGCCACCGAGGAGGCCGAGCGGATCCGCACCGAGGCCGAGGCCGAGGCGGACCGGCTGCGGGCCGAGGCGCACGACATCGCCGAGCAGCTCAAGGGCGCGGCGAAGGACGACACCAAGGAGTACCGGGCCAAGACGGTCGAGCTCCAGGAGGAGGCGCGCCGGCTGCGCGGTGAGGCCGAGCAGCTGCGCGCCGACGCGGTCGCCGAGGGCGAGAAGATCCGCGCGGAGGCCCGCAAGGAGGCCGTGGCGCAGATCGAGGAGGCGGCGAAGACCGCCGAGGAGCTGCTCGCCAAGGCCAAGGCGGACGCGGACGAGCTGCGGCAGACCGCGACGGCGGACAGCGAGAAGGTCCGCACCGAGGCCATCGAGCGCGCGACGACGCTGCGCCGGCAGGCCGAGGAGACCCTGGAGCGCACCCGCGCCGAGGCCGAGCGGCACCGCACGGAGGCCGAGGAGCGCGCCGAGGAGCTCCAGGCGGAGGCCGAGCGGGCCGCCCGCGAGCTGCGCGAGGAGACCGAGCGCGCCGTCGAGGCCCGTCGGGCGGAGGCCGCCGAGGAGCTGACGCGGCTGCAGACGGAGGCCGAGGAGCGCCGCACCGCCGCCGAGGAGGCGCTGTCGGAGGCCCGCGCGGAGGGCGAGCGGATCCGCCGCGAGGCCGCCGAGGAGAGCGAGCGGCTGCGGACCGAGGCCGCGGAGCGGATCCGTACGCTCCAGCAGCAGGCCGAGACGGAGGCCGAGCGGCTGCGCACCGAGGCCGCCGCGGACGCCTCCGCCTCCCGCGCGGAGGGCGAGGCCGTCGCCGTACGGCTGCGGTCGGAGGCCGCGGGCGAGGCGGAGCGGCTGAAGTCGGAGGCGCAGGAGAGCGCCGACCGGGTGCGGGCGGAGGCGCAGACGGCCGCCGAGCGCATCGCCGCCGAGGCGTCGGAGGCGCTGGCCGCCGCGCAGGAGGAGGCCGCCCGGCGCCGCCGCGAGGCCGAGGAGCTGCTCGGATCGGCCCGGCAGGAGGCCGACCAGGAGCGCCGGCGGGCCCGCGAGCAGAGCGAGGAGCTGCTGGCCTCGGCTCGCACCCGTGTGGAGGAGGCTCAGGCCGAGGCGGTCCGCCTGGTCGAGGAGGCCGACCGGCGCGCCACCGAGATGGTGTCGGCCGCCGAGCAGCACGCACAGCAGGTACGGGACTCGGTCGCCGGGCTGCACGAGCAGGCGCAGGAGGAGATCACCGGGCTGCGCAGCGCCGCCGAGCACGCGGCGGAGCGCACCCGGCGCGAGGCCGAGGAGGAGGCGGACCGGGTCCGCGCCGACGCCTACGCCGAGCGGGAGCGGGCGAGCGAGGACGCCGGACGGCTGCGGCGCGAGGCGCAGGAGGAGACGGAGGCCGCCAAGGCGCTGGCCGAGCGGACCGTGTCCGAGGCGATCGCTGAGGCCGACCGGATCCGTGCGGACGTCTCCGAGCACGCCCAGCGGGTGCGCACGGAGGCCTCGGACGCCATCGCCGAGGCGGAGCAGTCCGCGTCGCGCACCCGGGCGGACGCCCGTGAGGACGCCAACCGCATCCGGTCCGACGCGGCGACGCAGGCGGACACCCTGATCACCGAGGCGCGGTCCGAGGCGGAGCGCCTCACCACGGAGACGGTGGCCGACACCGACCGGCTCCGGACGGAGACGGTCGCGGAGGCGGAGCGGGTCCGCGGCGAGGCGGCGGACGAGGCCGAGCGGGTGCGGTCCGAGGCCCGCGCGGAGGCGGAGCGGCTCACCGCGGAGACGGTCGCCGAGGCCGACCGGGTGCGGTCCGAGGCGAGTGCCCGGGCCGAGCAGATGGTCTCGGAGGCCACCGGGGAGGCGGAGCGGCTGCGGGCCGAGGCCGCCGAGACGGTCGGCGCCGCGCAGCAGCACGCCGAGCGGATGCGCAGCGAGGCCGAGCGGGTCCGTCAGGAGGCGGCGGCGGAGGCCGAGCGGGTCACCGCGGCCGCGCGCGAGGAGGCCGAGCGCACCCTCGACGAGGCGCGCAAGGACGCCAACAAGCGGCGCTCGGAGGCGGCCGAGCAGGTCGACACGCTCATCACGGAGACGACGGCCGAGGCCGACAAGCTGCTCACCGAGGCCCAGCAGCAGGCCCAGAAGGCCACCGCGGACGCCGAGTCGCAGGCCGACACGATGGTCGGCGCGGCCCGCGCGGAGGCCGACCGGATCGTCGCGGAGGCGACGGTCGAGGGCAACGCGCGGGTGGAGAAGGCCCGTACGGACGCGGACGAGCTGCTGGTCGGCGCGCGCCGGGACGCGACCGCCGTCCGGGAGCGCGCAGAGGAGCTGCGCGAGCGTCTCACCGGCGAGATCGAGGAGTTGCACGAGCGGGCCCGCCGCGAGGCCGCCGAGACGATGAAGTCGGCCGGCGACCGCTGCGACGCGCTGATCAAGGCCGCGGAGGAGCAGCTCGCCAAGGCGGAGGCGAAGGCCAAGGAGCTGGTGTCGGAGGCCAACTCCGAGGCCGGCAAGGTGCGCATCGCCGCCGTCAAGAAGGCCGAGGGGTTGCTGAAGGAGGCCGAGCAGAAGAAGGCCTCGCTGGTCCGGGAGGCCGAGGAGCTCAAGGCCGAGGCGGTCCAGGAGGCCCGGCGCACGGTCGACGAGGGCAAGCGCGAGCTGGAGGTCCTGGTGCGGCGCCGCGAGGACATCAACGCCGAGATCTCGCGGGTGCAGGACGTGCTGGAGGCGTTGGAGTCCTTCGAGGCGCCGGCGGGCGGCAAGGAGAGCGGGGTCAAGGCCGGAGCCACGGTGGGTGCCCCACGTTCGGGTGGCAAGTCGTCAGAGGGCTAGCGCTCGGGGTGGTTTCGGTGTGTCCTGGAGATCTTTGGCCGAAACCCGGCCAAACCCTTGACCAGAACTTTGGCAAGCCTTCGGGAGGTCAGCCACCCGAAAGAGGTGTCATTCTCCGTATCAAACGTGCATCCGCTCGATGACACACCGCATTGGCGCCTAGGATTCCCTCTATCACCTCACCCGGTCTCTTTCGACAGGAACCCCATGAGCGACACTTCCCCCTACGGCTTCGAGCTTGTGCGGCGTGGGTACGACCGCGCTCAGGTGGACGAACGCATCTCCAAGCTCGTCTCCGACCGTGACAGCGCTCTCGCCCGCATCACCGCTCTGGAAAAGCGCATCGAGGAGCTCCACCTCGAGACCCAGAACGCCCAGGCCCAGGTGAACGACGCCGAGCCGTCGTACGCCGGTCTCGGTGCCCGGGTCGAGAAGATCCTGCGTCTCGCCGAGGAAGAGGCCAAGGACCTGCGCGAGGAGGCCCGGCGCGCGGCCGAGCAGCACCGCGAGCTCGCCGAGTCGGCCGCCCAGCAGGTGCGCAACGACGCGGAGTCGTACGCGGCGGAGCGCAAGGCGAAGGCCGAGGACGAGGGCGTTCGGATCGTCGAGAAGGCCAAGGGCGACGCCTCGCAGCTGCGTTCGGAGGCGCAGAAGGACGCGCAGTCCAAGCGTGAGGAGGCGGACGCCCTCTTCGAGGAGACCCGCGCCAAGGCCGCGCAGGCCGCCGCCGACTTCGAGACGAACCTCGCCAAGCGCCGCGAGCAGTCCGAGCGCGACCTGGCCTCCCGTCAGGCCAAGGCCGAGAAGCGGCTCGCGGAGATCGAGCACCGGGCGGAGCAGCTGCGCCTGGAGGCGGAGAAGCTGCGCACGGACGCCGAGCGCCGCGCCCGCCAGACCGTCGAGACGGCGCAGCGCCAGGCCGAGGACATCGTGGCCGACGCCAACGCCAAGGCCGACCGGATCCGTTCGGAATCGGAGCGCGAGCTCGCCGCCCTCACCAACCGCCGCGACTCCATCAACGCGCAGCTGACCAACGTGCGCGAGATGCTGGCGACCCTCACGGGCGCCGCGGTGGCCGCCGCCGGCACGCCGACCGAGGACGAATCGGTCACCCGCGGGGTCCCGGCCCAGCAGTCCCGCTGACCCCGGGCGTACACGCACCGGACAGGCACCGGACACGCACGGAACAAGGCAGAACAA
Organism: Streptomyces sp. NPDC053750; assembly: GCF_044544295.1. Taxonomy (NCBI): domain Bacteria; kingdom Bacillati; phylum Actinomycetota; class Actinomycetes; order Kitasatosporales; family Streptomycetaceae; genus Streptomyces; species Streptomyces sp. NPDC053750. The sequence continues at coordinate 49,974 of NZ_JBITXB010000006.1, forward strand.
GACGGAACGAGAACGACGGCGAAGCCTTCTGTCACTGGGGTGGCAGTGGGCTTCGTCCCGTTCTAGCGTGGGCGGCATGATCGAGCTCGAGGGCCTGACCAAGCGGTACGGCGAGAAGGTGGCGGTCAACAATCTCTCCTTCACCGTCAGACCCGGCATCATCACGGGCTTCCTCGGGCCCAACGGTGCGGGCAAGTCGACCACCATGCGCATGGTGCTGGGCCTGGACCGGCCCACCGCCGGGGACGTCCGGATCGACGGCAAGCACTACGACGAGCTCAGGAACCCGCTGACGTACATCGGCGCGCTGCTGGAGGCCAAGGCCTGGCACGGCGGGCGCAGTGCCTACAACCACCTGCTGTGCCTCGCGCAGAGCAACGGCATTCCGGCGAGCCGGGTGCGGGAGGTCCTGGACACGGTCGGGCTGTCGGCGGTCGCCCGGAAGAAGACCAAGGGCTTCTCCCTCGGCATGGGCCAGCGGCTCGGCATCGCCGGCGCGCTGCTCGGCGACCCGCGGATCCTGATGTTCGACGAGCCGGTCAACGGCCTCGACCCCGAGGGCATCCACTGGATCCGCAATCTGATGAAGACCCTGGCCGCCCAGGGCCGTACGGTCTTCGTCTCCTCGCACCTGATGAGCGAGATGGCGCTGACGGCGGATCACCTGGTCGTCATCGGCCAGGGCAGGCTGCTGGCGGACACCTCGATGGCCGAGTTCATCGCGGAGAACTCGCGCAGTTACGTCCGGATCCGCAGCCCGCAGCGCGAACGGCTGCTCGATGTGCTGGGCGGCGCGGGGATCACGGCCGTCGAGTCCGGCGCCGGGGTCCTCGAAGTGGACGGCGACAAGTCCGAGGCCGTCGGCGAGCTGGCGGCGCGGCACCAGATCGTGCTGCACGAGCTGAGCCCGCAGCGGGCCTCGCTGGAAGAGGCGTTCATGCAGCTGACCGCGGAGTCGGTGGAATACCACGCGCACGACGGGCAGCCGGCCGGGCCGGTGCCCCAGCAGCAACAACAGCAGCAAGCGCAACAGCAGCAGTGGGGCAGCGACTGGAGGAAGGGATGAGCATGACGGCGGCACAGGTCGTCCGGTCCGAGTGGACCAAGATCCGTTCGGTCGCGTCCACCGTGTGGACGCTGTCCCTCGCCGTGGTCGTCACCATCGCCCTCGGCATGCTGATCTCGGCCCTGTCGAAGAGCGAGTTCGACAACCTGAGCCCGCAGGACCGGATCGCCTTCGACCCGACGTTCATCAGCTTCGCCGGCACCAGCCTCGGCCAGCTGGCGATGATCGTGTTCGGGGTCCTGGTCGTGGGCAACGAGTACAGCTCCGGCATGATCCGCACCTCGCTGGCCGCCGTGCCCCAGCGCGGCACCTTCCTGTTCAGCAAGATCGCGGTGGCCACCGCCCTCGCCCTCGTCGTGGGCATGGTCACCAGCTTCGCCACCTTCTTCCTCGGCCAGGCGATGCTCGGCGACCTCAAGGCGTCGATCGGCGATCCGGGCGTGCTGCGCGCGGTCATCGGCGGCGGCCTGTACATGACCCTGATCGCGATGTTCTCGATGGGCGTGGCCGCGATGCTGCGCTCGCCGATGCTGTCGCTGGGCATCCTGATGCCGTTCTTCTTCCTGATCTCCAACATCCTGGGCAACGTCCCGGCGACGGAGAAGGTCGGCCGGTTCCTGCCCGACCAGGCCGGCAGCAAGATCATGCAGGTGGTCGCCCCGCTCGACGACGACGTCCCGTACGGTCCGTGGGGCGGCCTCGGGATCATGGCCCTGTGGGTGATCGCGGCGCTCGTCGGCGGCTACGTGGTCCTCAAGCGGCGGGACGCCTGAGGATCGGGCGTGCGGGATTCCGTGCGGGAATCGAGGACGGGGCCTGAGAACCGCTGACGGATTTTGCCCGCGCTTGAACGGAACCGTCAGCGCCTGGATATCCTCCTAACCCTTACGGGGGCGTGTGCCCTGCTGTCCTGAACCATTCGATGGGTGCGGAGCATGATCGAGGCTGTCGGCCTGACCAAGCGCTACGGCGACAAGACCGCTGTGTACAACCTGTCCTTCCAGGTGCGGCCCGGTGCCGTCACCGGCTTCCTCGGACCCAACGGTTCGGGCAAGTCGACGACGATGCGCATGATCCTCGGCCTGGACAACCCCAGCGCCGGTCATGTGACCATCGGCGGCCACCCGTACCGCAAGCTGCCCAACGCCCCCCGCCAGGTCGGCGCGCTGCTCGACGCCAAGGCGGTGCACGGCGGCCGGTCCGCCCGCAACCACCTGCTGAGCCTGGCCCAGCTGTCCGGCATCCCCGCCCGGCGCGTGGACGAGGTGCTCGGCGTGGTCGGCCTCCAGGACGTGGCCAAGCGGCGTTCCAAGGGCTTCTCCCTCGGCATGGGCCAGCGGCTGGGCATCGCCGCGGCCCTGCTGGGCGACCCCCAGGTGCTGCTCTTCGACGAGCCGGTCAACGGCCTCGACCCCGAGGGCATCCACTGGGTGCGCAACCTGATGAAGGCGCTCGCGGCGGAGGGCCGTACCGTCTTCGTCTCCTCGCACCTGATGAGCGAGATGGCGCTGACCGCCGACCACCTGATCGTCATCGGACGCGGCCAGCTGCTCGCCGACATGAGCGTGAAGGACTTCATCTCGGCCAACTCCGCCGACTTCGCGCGCGTGCGGACGCCGGACAGCGAGCCGCAGCTGCGCGAGAAGCTGACGTCCGCGCTGACCGAGGCGGGCGGGCACGTGCTGCCCGAGCAGGACGGCGCGCTGCGGGTGACCGGTCTCGCGCTGCCCCGGATCAGCGACATCGCGCACGACAGCGACGTACGGCTGTGGGAGCTGTCGCCGCACCAGGCCTCGCTGGAGGAGGCGTACATGCGGATGACGCAGGGCGCCGTCGACTACCGGTCGACCGCCGACCAGAAGGCCGGGCTCCAGCAGCCGCTGCCGCCCGGCGCGCAGCCGCCGATGCCGGTGCCCGGGCAGGGCCAGCCCGGCTGGTACGCCCCGCCGCCGCCCCAGCAGGGCGGTCAGCCCTTCGCGGCGCCGCAGGGCGCACCGCAGGGCGCCCCGGGCCAGGCCCCGGCGGGCCCGTACGGCGCCCCGGCGGTGCCCGGCGCGGTGCCGGGCGGTCAGCCGGCCAACCCGTACGCGCAGCAGGCGCCGCAGGCACCCGCCCAGGCCCCCGCGCCGTCCGGTGCCGCCCCCTCACCCGCCCCCGCGCCCGTCACCGACCCGACCAAGCCCGAGGACGCCCGATGAGCACGCCCCAGCCCCCGATGCCGCAGGCCGCACCCGACTGGCAGGCGGCGCCCGGCTCGCCCTACCCCACGTACACGTCGCCGATCCCGGTGGTGCGCACGCACCTCGGACACGCGCTCGCCTCCGAGTGGACGAAGATCAAGTCGGTGCGCTCGACGATGTGGACGCTGGGCGTCTTCGTCCTGCTGGTCCTCGGCCTCGGCCTGCTCACCGGCCTGGTGGTGGCGAGCTCGGACACCGATGTGGACGGCGAGAGCCCGCTCGCCCTCGGCTTCTTCGGCCTGCTGCTCGGCAGCATCTGCCTGATCACCCTCGGCGTGCTGACCACCGCCTCGGAGTACGGCACCGGCATGGTGCGCACCACGATGACGGCGTGCCCGAGCCGCGGCCGGGTCCTCGCGGCCAAGGCGATCGTGTTCTTCCTGCTCGCGTTCGTGGTGACGCTGGTGTCCGCCACGCTCGTCGGCCTGCTGCACGTGACCATGCTGGAGGACAACGGGGCCGGCGACCCCACCGGCGGCGAGTGGCTGAAGGGCACCGTCGGCGTCTCGCTCTACGTGGCGCTGCTCGGCATGCTCTCGCTGGCCGTCGGATCGATCATCCGCCACTCGGCGGGCGCCATCACCATCATGATCGGGGCCCTGCTCGCCCCGCTGGTGATCGCGTTGTTCATGTTCTCGGAGTCGCTGAAGGACGTGCAGCAGGCCCTGTTCGAGTACTCGATCCCGAACCAGATGAGCATCTTCTACGCCAACTCGCTCTCCGAGTCCGGGCCGTCCGGCTGGGACCCGCTGTGGATCGTGCTCGGCGTGACGGCGGCGGCGTTCGCCGGCGCCTTCGCCCTGCTGGAGAAGCGGGACGTCTGACCCGCCCAGACCCTAGAACCTCGGCGCGTTACGGGACCGCTGCACCCGCGTGGTGCGGCGGTCCTTCGCGTTCCAGCAGGCCTTGTGCCAGTGCCGGCGGTCGTCGACGCCCGAGTGGGCCGGCCACGCCACCACGTGCGGGACGCCGTCCGGGATCAACTGGTCGCAGCCCGGGCAGCGGTACGACTTGCCCTGCGCGCTCGCGCCCGCCACGTGCCGTACGCTCCAGTCCTCGCCCTGCCAGCTCTCCGAGGACTGCAGGCCGCCGTAGCGGCCGGAGGCGTCGTCCTCGGCGCTCCGGCCGGACGAACCGGCTCCCTTGGGTCGGTTGCGACGCGGGGACACAGAACACCTCACGGAGCTATACAGGAACTACGGGCCGCGTCCAGCCTACGCGGCGCGCGGCGGGGTACGCGTACGGCACCAACCACCACAACTCCCCCGCGCGGGCTTCTCCGAGGGCCACCGCAGCACCTCTCCACACCGGCTGATTTTGCAGACAATCCGCAAATCCCATCACCCGACCGTGTCCTCGGCACGTGTCGGACGGTTATGCCCTGTGGGGGAGCTCCGTGTCGGAGCCGAGGAAGCAGGAAAAGCAATGCGCGTAGGAAGTTTCGTGTTGGGCGCCCAGTTCCCGGGCCAGGGCCAGGGCGAGGCGCTGCACCGCGCGGTCCGTTCGGCCGAGGTCGCCGAGGAGGCGGGGCTCGACGCGGTGTGGCTGGCCGAGCACCACTTCGTGCCGTACGGCACGTGTCCGTCGGCCGTGACCCTGGCCGCGCTGCTGCTGGGCCGCACCCGCCGCATCCGGGTCGGCACGGCGGTCAGCGTGCTGCCCACCGTCCACCCCGTGGCGCTCGGCGAGCAGGCCGCCCTGCTGCACGTCACGAGCGGGGGCCGGTTCTCGCTGGGCCTGGGCCGGGGCGGCCCGTGGGTCGACCTGGAGGTGTTCGGCGCCGGCCTGGAGGCGTACGAGGAGGGGTTCCCCGGCTCCCTCGACCTGCTGCTCCGCTGGCTGCGCGAACCGGCCGTCGGCTCCTCGGAGGGCCGCTTCCGGTTCCGCGAGGTGCCCGTCGTCCCGCGTCCCTCGGAGTCCCTGTCGGAGGCCCCGGGCCCGGAGGTCGTCGTGGCCTGCACCTCACCGGCGAGCGTGCGCATGGCGGCCGAGCGCGGGCTGCCGATGCTGCTCGGGATGCACGTCGGGGACGAGGAGAAGGCCGAGATGGTCGCCCTGTGGCGCGGGCACGCCCGCGCGGCCGGGCGGCCGTCGGACGAGATCCACGGCGCGGCCCATGTCTCGGCCGGCGTCTGCCAGATCGCGGACCGGCGCACGGACGCGGCGGAGACCCTGCTCAAGGCGATGCCGGGCTGGCTGCGGCAGGGGCTGGACGCCCATGTCACGGTGGACGGCCGCGCCCGGCAGATGCGCGACCCGCACGCGTACACCGAACTGCTCTGCGGGCTCCACCCGGTGGGCCCGCCCCGGCTGTGCGCGGACCGGCTCGCGGCGACCGGCGAGCGGACCGGAATCTCCCGTTTCGCCCTGCTCGTCGAGGGGTCCGGAGACCTCGCGGCGACGGAGGAGAACGTACGGCGGCTCGGGACCGAGGTACTCCCCCAGCTCCGCTGACGGGCACCACCCGTGGCCCCGGGCGAGGGGCTTGCCGCTCCGGTACAGACTGCACCTCCCGCGTACGGAGCGGCAAGCCGACGATCGTCACCTCAGCAGTCGCGGAACTCCGGCGACTGGTTCAGTACTTGGCTGCGCACCGAGGTGAACTTGGTCAGCGTCTCGTCGACAGAGGAGTCCAACGGGAACACCGCCACCCGGTGGCAGTTCTGGAAGGCCAGCCGCACTCCGAAGTGCCGCTGCAGTGCACCGCGTATGGCGTCACTCGCGAGCGCACGCAGAAGCTGACCGCGCGCCTGCTCGTCCGGCGGGGGCGTCTGGTTGTCGGCGAACGCTCCACCGTCGACCTTCAGCTGTGCCACCAGGGAGCTGACCATCTCCCATGCGTAGGGCAGGGAAGTCCGGACGCAGTCGACGAAGGCTGCTTCGTCGACCTCGCCTCGCTCGGCCTGTTCGAGTAGGGCCGGTGAGACGTCGAGCGACATGGGTTCTCCTCTCGCACCCCCGACCAGCAGGGGTTGCCGGACAGTTAAGGGAGTGCGCGACAGCGAACACGCTGCGTACACACTTCGCGACCTCCCGTTCAATACCGTAAGCAACCGATCGGGGCGGCACCAGGAGAATGCCCAGATGGACACCATCCGGTAGGAACACAATCGGCCAGTGCGCAACACGGGTCCAATGGGAGAAGTGGGACGGCCCGCGGGGGCGCGACGGGCGGAGGCGAATCGCGTCGGACCGGGCGCGTCGAGTAGCGTTGCCGACCATGCGTCTCGTCATTGCCCGCTGCTCGGTCGACTACGCCGGGCGGCTCACCGCCCATCTGCCCTCGGCTCCCCGCCTGATCCTGGTCAAGGCGGACGGCAGCGTCTCGATCCACGCCGACGACCGGGCCTACAAGCCCCTCAACTGGATGTCGCCGCCCTGCACGCTGAAGGAGGGCACCGGCGAGGAGGAGGGCGTCTGGACCGTCGTCAACAAGGCGGGCGAGAAGCTCATCATCACGATGGAGGAGATCCTCCACGACTCCTCGCACGAACTGGGCGTCGATCCCGGCCTGATCAAGGACGGCGTGGAAGCGCACCTCCAGGAGCTGCTCGCCGACCGCATCGAGACGCTGGGCGAGGGCTACACCCTCATCCGCCGCGAGTACATGACCGCCATCGGCCCCGTCGACATCCTGTGCCGTGACGCCGACGGCGGAACCGTCGCGGTCGAGATCAAGCGGCGCGGAGAGATCGACGGCGTGGAGCAACTCACGCGCTATCTGGAGCTGTTGAACCGCGACCCCCACCTCGCCCCGGTGCGCGGCGTCTTCGCCGCCCAGGAGATCAAGCCGCAGGCCCGCGTCCTCGCAACGGACCGCGGCATCGGCTGCCAGGTCCTGGACTACGACGCCCTGCGGGGCATCGAGGACGACAAGCTGCGGCTGTTCTGAGCGGCGTCCGGTACGTCTGTTCCGAGCGGCGCCCGTACGTCCACGGCGTACGAGAGGGCCGGGTCCGTGCGGCGGACCCGGCCCTCTCGTGCTGTCCCGGTGGTGTCAGACGACCTGGCCCGTCGCCGTCCCCGAGCCGCTCGGCGTCCCCGAGCCGCCGGTCGCGGTGCTGCTCTGCGTGGCGGTCGAGGGGCTGCCGGCGGTGGTGGAGGGCCTGCCGGGGCCACTGGCGGTGTCGGACGTCTGCGGGGTCGACGGCCCGGGCGGGTCCGTGTCGGTGGGTGCCGGAGTGGTGGGCTCCTCGGTCTGGGTGGGCGTCCCGGGATCGGTCGGCTCGGTGTCCGTCGGCTTCGGCGTCGTCGGCCTCGTGGACGGCGAGGTCGGCGGCTTGCTCGACTCGTCCGGCGAGCCCGGGTCGTCCGGGCTCTCGTCGTCGGTGGGGTCACCGGTGCTGCCCGGGCTGCTCGCGTCCTGCGACGGGCGGCCCGACTCGCTCGGAGTCGGGTCGTCCGACGTGCCGGGGCTGCCGTCCGGGCCGGGGTCGGCCGGCCGGCCGGTCGCTCCGGCGGTGGCGCCCGGGTCCTGACCGTCGTCCTCGGGCCGGTCGGCGCCCAGGCTGCCGTCGTCGATGCCCTGGCTGGCCGACGGGTTGACGCCGACCTGGTCGGAGGGGTCACCGGCGTCGTTCTCGGACGTGGCGCCGAGGGTCACCACCGTGCCGAGCACGGCGACGAGCAGCGCGCCCGCGCCGGCGGCCACGAGGTTGCGCCGCGCGTAGCCCTTGATGCCGCCCGCGACCGTCCTGGCCGGACGCTCGGACGGCTCGCGGCGGGTGACGAGGGTCGGCGACTGCGGGGACGGCTGGAGCGGCGGGAAGGGCGCGGGTACGCCCGCGGCCGGCGACGCCGACTCCTCGTTGCGGGCGTCGGGCACCTCCTCCCCCGCGGTCGGGCCGAGGCCGAGCCCGACGACGCCGAGACCGGCAGCGCCGGCACCGGCGCCCGCACCGAACGCGCCCGCCGCGATGCCCGGACCAGGTGTGTCCCCGGTGCGGTCGGCGACCAGCGCGAGGGCCCGGCGGCCCGCGACGGCGCCGCGCTTGTCGGACAGCGCGCCGCGCAGCCCGATGGAGGCCTCCAGCTCGGCGCGGGCCCGGTCGAGCTGCCCCCCGCACAGCGCGAGGACGCCGAGCTCGTGGTGGAAGTAGGCCTGTTCCGCCACGTCACCGGCGAGCCGGGAGGCCTGGGTGCCGGAGCGCAGCGCGCGTTCCCAGGCGCTCCAGTGCAGCCCGGCGGCGAACGCCGGCGCCGCGGTGCGGGCCAGCTGCACGGCGGGGCTCTCCGCGTCGTCCGCGGGCGGGGTGGTGGTCGGCACCAGCACGGCAAGGGCGGCCAGCACGGCGTCGGCCTCGGCACAGACCCGCTCCGGGGTGACCGAGGGGTGGCCGGCCCACCAGGCGTAGTGCTGGGCGGCGGCCAGCGCCCGCTCCCGTACGTCGGTGCCGTATCCGTCGCTCTCCAGCTGGGCGAGCACCCCGGCGGCGAGCCGGTAGCGGGAGCCGACCGGCGAGACCAGTCCGCAGTCGGCCAGCTCACCGAGGGCGGCGTCGGCGTGGGTGTCGCCGACGAGGGCGGGCAGATGCGCCTGGTGCGGCACCTCGCCGCCGAGCGCGACGGCGAACTCCAGGGTGGCGCGGGCACTGGCGCTCAGCCGGGAGGCGAGCAGCGGCGCGGGCGCGGCGGCCTCACCGAGGGACGGCAGGGGTACGGCGTCGGCCTCGGCGGCGTCGTAGGGCGTGTCGTCGGCCGGGCGGGCGTCGGCGAAGACGCCGAACTCGTCGACGGCGTCGGCACCGGCCCGCTGCCGGTCGCGCCGGCGCAGCAGGGCACCGGCCTGCACGAAGCGCAGCGGCAGGCCCTCGGACTCGAACCAGAGGTCGCCGGCCCAGTTGGCCTCCTCCTCGGTGAGGGTGCGGCCGGCGGCGCGCTCCAGCAGTTCCACACCGTCGGAGCGGTCCAGGCCGGTGAGGAAGACCTCCTCGACGGCCGAGTCGGCGGACGGTGCGGGCACGTCCGGGGTCGTGCCGATGAGGAAGGCGCACTCGGGAGTGGCGTCCAGCAGTTCGTCGAGGGCGGCGCCGCCGAACTCGAGGTCGTCCACGACGACGACCGCGCCGACCTCCCGGAGCCGGTCGAGCAGCTCGGCGCGCTCCGGGCGGTACAGGGGCGCGCGGTGGACGGCGTAGAAGAGGTCGTGGAGCAGGTCGTCGGCCGTGCGGTGGAAGCCGCTGAGGCGGACGACGCCGTCGGGGGCGAGGCCCGCGCAGTCCTCGGCGACGACGTCGAGGAGGCTGGAGCGGCCGGAGCCGGCGGGGCCGGTGAGACGGACGGAACGGCCCCGGGCGAGCAGTCGCACCAGTCGTTCGCGTTCGTCCTCGCGGGCCAGCAGCCCCAGCACGGTCCGCGTCGGTCCCGGCGGGGCGGGCGGCCGTGCGGCGCGGCCCACCTCGGCGCGTTCGGCCGCGGTGAGCTTCTCGGGCCGGTCGGGGCGCTCCGCGGGCGGGCAGACCTCGATCTCGCTGCCGTCGACGGGGTTGACGGTCAGCAGGAAGTCGCCGGCGACCAGCTGCACCGTGCGGGCGAGCGCGGGCTGGCCGAAGTCGGAGGTGAGGGGGTCCCTGGGCGGGCGCGGGCGCGGCGCCTGGTGGTCGCCGTCTTGGCCGTACTCCTCGGGTCCCCGGTTGGTCGGGTCCATAGGTTCAAGCCCCCCAAAAGCGTCGTGTGCGGACCCCGGTCGGGACCACCCCTCCCGGCCTTGCCGCACACCGCGCTGTCGCTTCTGGTCCGGGCCCGCCAGTGGGTTGCGAGCGGCGGGCAGCCAGACCCTAAACCTTCGCTCAGTATCTCCGACAGTCCGGGGTCCCGACCCGTCCGAGACGTCACAGTCTCGTGAGGATTGCGTGTGTCGGGCGATTCGCCGAGCGGTGTCCGGGTCGCTCCCGCCCGCCGGGCCTCACCCGGCCCGGGGCGTCACACCCTGGGCAGGGTCTCCACTCCGATGCCGCCCTCGATGGCCAGGATCCGGTGCAGCCGGGTGGCCACCAGCAGGCGCTGCATCTGCGGTGGTACGCCGCGCAGCACCAGCCGCCGGCCGCAGCGGCCGGCCCGCCGGTGGGCCCCCATGATCACGCCGAGCCCGGTGGCGTCCCAGGAGTCCAGCTCTGACAGGTCCAGCACCAGGTCGCCGACTCCGTCGTCGACGGCCGAGTGGAGGACCGTACGGGCGTCCGCCGCGCTGCGGACGTCGAGGCGGCCCCCGACGACCAGCTCGACGTGGTCGCCCCTGATGTGCATATGCGCTCCCCGGCGTGCGTCTTTGTCGTCTCTTCGATTCTTCGGTGATCTTCGGTGATTCTTCTTGTGGTCCCTCGGCGATATCAGGTGTTGCACCCTCTGACTGGCCGAAACGACCGGAGGTTGCCGCCCGTGAGCGAACCGATACCGAATTCACCCCGGCGTGTGACGTTCCCCGGGGCCGCCGCGAACTCAGTGCTTGTAGAAGCCCTGCCCGCTCTTGCGGCCGATGTCACCGGCGTCCACCATCCGGCGCATCAGCTCCGGCGGTGCGAACTTCTCGTCCTGGGACTCGGTGTAGATGTTGCTCGTGGCGTGCAGCAGGATGTCGACGCCCGTCAGGTCGGCGGTGGCCAGCGGCCCCATGGCATGACCGAAGCCCAGCTTGCAGGCGAGGTCGATGTCCTCGGCGGTGGCCACGCCCGACTCGTACAGCTTCGCGGCCTCGACGACGAGGGCGGAGATGAGACGGGTGGTCACGAAGCCGGCGACGTCGCGGTTGACGACGATGCAGGTCTTGCCGGTGGACTCGGCGAACTCCCGTGCGGTGGCGAGGGTTTCGTCGCTGGTCTTGTAGCCGCGGACCAGCTCGCACAGCTGCATCATCGGGACCGGCGAGAAGAAGTGGGTGCCGACGACCCGTTCGGGGCGCTCCGTGACGGCCGCGATCTTGGTGATCGGGATGGCGGAGGTGTTGGACGCGAGGATCGCCTCGTCCTTCACCAGCTTGTCGAGCGCACGGAAGATCTCGTGCTTGACTTCCAGCTTCTCGAAGACGGCCTCGACGACGACGTCCGCGTCGGCGACGGCGTCCAGGTCGGTGGTCGCGGTGATGCGCGCGAGAGCGGCCTCGGCGTCGTCGGCGGCCAGCCTGCCCTTGGCGACGAACTTGTCGTACGAGGCCCTGATGCCGTCGGTGCCGCGCCGGAGCGCCTCGTCGGTGACGTCCCGCAGGACGACGTCCCAGCCCGCCTGTGCGGAGACCTGGGCGATGCCGGACCCCATGAGGCCGGCTCCGATGACGGCAAGCTTCCGTGCCACTGTGCGACTCCCCTGATACGCGCTGTCTCTCGTCTCTCGGCCGGAGATTATCGGGAGTGAGGGGCTGTGTGACCGGTTAGTAACGCGCGTCACGTCTCACATGACGGACATCACACCGTGGTGTGCCATTCGGGTGTCAGCCCACGCCTCGCACGGCGTAGTTGAGCACCTTGTCGCTCAACAGCTCCTCCATCTCGTCCAGCAGGACGAGGACGTCGCGGGAGACCTCCGACGGTTTTCCGCCGGCGAGCATGCGCTCCCCGATGGCCGCGACGACCGTTCCGTGCAGCCAGTTGACCTGACCGGCCATCAGGGTGGGCGTCACGTCGTCGTCCGGGCTGCCGGTCTCCTCGCGCAGGGTCCGCTCCAGGTTGAGGAGCACCTCCTGGCCGATCGCCCACATCCGTGAGCGCAGGGCGGGCGAGTCCTGGATCACTCGCATGAACTTCGCGTAGCCGTCCATCAGGCCGAGGCGGGGCGAGACCGTCTCGACCTCCTCGCGCAGTTCGCGGAGCACGGCCCGCGCCGCCGACTCCCCGTCACGCCGTCCGCGCACCCAGCGGGAGAGGCGGTCGATCACGCCCTTGGAACGGTCGAGGAAGAGGTCCTCCTTGGCCGGGAAGTAGTTGTAGACGGTGTTGACGGAGACGTTCGCGGCGTCCGCGACCTCCGCCACCGTCACGGCCTCGAAGCCGCGTTCGAGGAACAGGCCCGTGGCGACATCCGAGATGTACTGCCGGGTCTGCCGCTTCTTCCGTTCCCTGAGTCCCTCGGCCATGTCCGCATCCTACCCGCGCCGGCGCCACTGCCTGGTGCCACTGAAAACTTGTAGTCATTGCAAATTTCTAGTGACTCTGTTTTTCTGGCACGCATGGCAATCATCAGTACGGCCGGTCTGGCCCGTACCTTCGAGACGAAGCGCGGCCCGGTCGAGGCGGTGCGCGGCATCGACCTCACCGTCCGCGAGGGCGAGATCCTCGGGTTCCTGGGCCCCAACGGCGCCGGCAAGACCACCACGCTCCGGATGCTCACGACCCTGCTCGCCCCCACCGGCGGCGCGGCCACCGTCGCCGGCCACGACCTGGCGACCGACCCGTCCGGAGTCCGCGCGGCCAGCGGGTACGTGGCGCAGTCGGGCGGGGTGGACGCGCAGATCACCGCGCGGGAGGAGCTGGTCACCCAGGGCCGCCTCTACCGCCTGTCCAGGGCGCGGGCCGTCGAGCGCGCCGAGGAGCTGGCCCGCGACCTGGACCTCACCGAGCTGCTGGACCGCAAGTGCGGCGCGCTCTCCGGTGGGCAGCGGCGCCGGCTGGACATCGCGATGGCGCTCACGCACCGCCCGAAGGTGCTCTTCCTGGACGAGCCGACGACCGGGCTGGACCCGGGCAGCCGCGCCGACCTGTGGGACCTGGTCCGCCGGCTGCGCGACGAGCACGGCACCACGGTCTTCCTGACCACCCACTACCTCGACGAGGCCGACGCCCTCTCCGACCGCCTGGTCGTCGTCGACCGGGGCGTGGTGGCGGCCGAGGGCACGCCGAGCGCGCTGAAGCTCCGGTACGGCGGCTCGCTCGACGCCTCCCTCCAGGACACGTTCCTGGCCGTCACCGGCCGCAGCGCCGCTCCCGCCGACGCCACCCCCGTCGCCGTCTAGCCCACCGAGGATCTCCGATGCTGTTCCACGACACCGGCCTCATCTACGGCCGCTATCTGCGCCAGTCCCTGCGCTCCCGGTTCGCGCTGTTGTTCGGCGTGCTGATGCCGCTGCTGTACCTGCTCTTCTTCGGCCCGCTGCTCACCGAGCTGCCGCTCGGCGGGCAGGGCAGCTCCTGGCAGGTGCTCGTCCCCGGACTGCTGCTCCAACTGGGCCTGTTCGGTGCCTCCTTCGCGGGCTTCTCGATCATCATCGAGAACAGCCAGGGAGTGGTCGAGCGGATGCGGGTCACACCCGTCAGCCGCCTGGCGCTGCTCCTGGGCCGAGTGCTGCGGGACGCCACGGTCTTCGCCTTCCAGGCGGTGCTGCTGGTCCTCGCCGCACTGGTGATGGGCCTGCGCGCGCCCCTGCCCGGGGTGCTCATCGGCTTCGCGTTCGTCGCCCTGCTCACGGTGTCGCTGGCCTCGCTGTCGTACGCGCTGGCGATGAAGGTCCGTACGCCGCAGGAGTTCGGGCCCACGATCAACGCGCTGACGATGCCGTCGATGCTGCTGTCCGGGCTGATGCTGCCGATGACGCTGGGGCCCGCGTGGCTGGACGTGCTCTCGCACCTGATGCCGTTCCGCTATCTGGTCGACGCGGTGCGGGACGCGTACGTCGGCGCCTACGCGACCGCGCACATGCTGTACGGCGTCCTGGTCGCCGTCGCCTTCACCGCACTGGCCGTGACAGTGGGCACACGCGTGTTCCGTACCGCCGGAGCGTAACTACGCTGGCCCCATGGTCAACCTGACGCGCATCTACACCCGGACCGGCGACCAGGGCACCACCGCCCTCGGTGACATGAGCCGGGTCCCCAAGACCGACCTCAGGATCTCCGCGTACGCCGACGCCAACGAGGCGAACGCGGTGATCGGCACCGCCATCGCCCTGGGCGGCCTGTCCGAGGAGGTCGTGAAGGTCCTCGTCCGCGTCCAGAACGACCTGTTCGACGTGGGCGCGGACCTGTCGACGCCGGTGGTGGAGAACCCGGCGTATCCGCCGCTGCGGGTCGAGCAGTTCTACGTCGACAAGCTGGAGGCGGACTGCGACCGCTACCTGGCCGAGGTGGAGAAGCTCCGCTCCTTCATCCTGCCCGGCGGCACACCCGGCGCGGCCCTGCTGCACCAGGCGTGCACGGTGGTCCGGCGGGCGGAGCGCTCGACGTGGGCGGCGCTGGAGGTCCACGGCGAGACGATGAACCCGCTGACGGCGACCTATCTGAACCGCCTGTCCGACCTCCTGTTCATCCTGGCCCGCGTGGCCAACAAGGAGGTCGGGGACGTGCTCTGGGTACCGGGCGGGGAGCGCTAGGGCCTGTCGGACAGGGCCCACAGCCGGCGCGCCGACCGGTACACGCCCCACGCGGTCTGCGCGCCGCCGATGTACATCATCGCGACCCCGATCTTGGTCAGGGAGATCACGACGGGTACGTCCACTCCTCCGGCGAACTTCCACAGGACGAAACCGAGCAGGAGGGTGGCGCTGCCCTCCCACACGTTCCGCTCCGGCAGGTACCTCACCGGCCCACTCCTTCCTTCTCCCGCTCGGGCGTGGCCGGTGCCGCTTCGGCCGGGTCCTTCTTCGGCCAGATCGCGTACGTCAGCGCGATCAGGCCGTGGATGCCGGCCGCGCGCCAGGCCGTGTACTGCCAGCTCTCCAGGGAGCCGGTGCGGCTCGGGTCGTCGACGTACCACATGGCTGCCTGCAGCAGTGCGGTCGCCACGGCCGCGGCGAGCAGCGTGCCCAGCCACACCTTGCCCTCGTGCCAGGCACGGGCCATGCCGTAGCGCGGCGGACCGGCCGGTTTCGGCGCCCCGCCCAGCCGGTGGGCGGCGTGGCCGTCGAGCCACTTCACGGTGCGGTGGCCGTGACCCACGGTGTAGCCGATGTACAGGGCCGCCAGGCCGTGCTTCCAGCTCGGATCGGCGCCGTTCTTCAGGTCCATCGCCGTGACGACCAGCAGCACGACCTCCAGCAGCGGCTCGCACAGCAGCAGCGCCATGCCCGCACGCGGCATCTTCAGCAGGTAGCGGACGGACAGTCCGGCGGCCAGCAGAACCCAGAAGCCGATCTCGCAGACGATGATCAGGGTGACGATCACGGTTTGCTCCTCTCGATCGCCCTTCCAGGCTCCCGTGCGAAGCGGCCCGGATCGTCGTCGCCGCTGACGAACCCGCACTACATCGAAGGATGCAGTGCGGGACCGTCCCGCGGGATCAGGCGAGCGGCGCGCGGGCCGTGTTGGATGGTGGCATGGCCCTACGACTCCCCCGCCCGCGCCGCTTCGACGTGTACGCCGCGTCGGCGGGACTGCTGGGCGGGCTGCTGCTGTGGGGCATCGGCCTGGGCGTGCGGCCCGCCGACGAGCCGATGGTGCTGTTCGACGGCCGCTGGCCGCTGCTGGTCCCCCTCGCCGTGATGGCGGGCTGCGAGCTGCTGCGCCGGGCCGCGCCGCGCACGGGGCTGCTGATCGGCACGGTCGCGCTGACCGTGGACACCGTCACGCAGGGCAGCCTGGTCACGCTGATCATGTACACCGACCTGATGTACGCCGCCGTGCTGTACGGCCCGCCCGCCTCGGCCCGGCGGATCCCGTGGATCACCGGGCTGTTCACGGTGGCGGCGACACTGGTGCCGTTCGCGGTGTGGCGGGTGCCCGAGGCGTTGCTCATCGGGGTCGCCGTCGGCGTCGTGTCCTTCGCGCCCGCCTCCACCGGGCTGATCGTGCGCAACCACCGCGAGGCCGCCGACGCCGCGCTGCTGCGTGCCGAACAGACCGCGCTGCTGGCCGAGATGGACCGCGTCCAGGCGGTGACCGCCGAGCGCGCCCGGATGGCCCGCGAGCTGCACGACATGGTCGCCAACCACCTCTCCGCGATCGCCATCCACTCCACGGCCGCGCTCTCCCTGGACGACGCGGCCACCACCCGCCAGGCGCTCGGTGTGATCCGCGAGAACAGCGTCGAGGGCCTGGCCGAGATGCGGCGGCTGATCGGCATCCTGCGGGACGACGGCGCCGGCACCGAGCCGGCCGCCGCGCCCACCCTCGACGGCCTGGGCGCGCTGGTCGAGGGCGCCCGCGCCAACGGCCTCGACGTCACTCTGGAGGCGGCACCCGGCGAGGGGCTGCCCGCACCGGTCGAGCTGGCCGCGTACCGGATCGTGCAGGAGTCCCTCACCAACGCCCTCAAGCACGCGGCGCCGGGGACGGTGCGCGTCGACCTCACCCGGCGCGACGAGGCCCTGCACGTCCGGGTGACCAGCCCGTACGGCGACCGGGACACCCCGCGCGCCCCCGGCTCCGGCGCCGGTCTGGTCGGCATGCGGGAGCGGGCCGCGCTGCTGCACGGCACCTTCGAGGCCGGGCCGGTCGCGGACCCCGACTCGACGGGCGGCAAGATCTGGGCCGTACGCGCCACACTGCCCCTGAACGAAGGAGACCTCGCATGATCCGCGTCCTCGTCGCCGAGGACCAGTCCGCCGTCCGGGCCGGGCTGGTGCTGATCCTGGGCAGCGCGCCGGACATCGAGGTGGTCGGGGAGGCGGCGGACGGTGAGCAGGCGGTGGAGCTGGCCCGTGCGCTGCGGCCCGACCTGGTGCTGATGGACGTTCAGATGCCGAGGCTGGACGGGGTGTCGGCGACCCGGCGGGTGGTCGACGAGCAGCTCGCCGACGTGCTGGTGCTGACCACGTTCGACCTGGACGAGTACGTCTTCGGGGCGCTGCGGGCCGGGGCGGCCGGGTTCCTGCTGAAGAACACCGAGGCGAAGGACCTCCTCGCGGCCGTGCGCACGGTGGCGGGCGGCGAGGGGATCGTCGCCCCGGCCGTCACCCGGCGGCTGATCGCCGAGTTCGCCGCCAAGCCGGTGCGGGAACCGGCCACCGCTCCGGCGGCGCTCGACGACCTGACACGGCGTGAGCGCGAGGTGCTGTCCTGCCTCGGCGAGGGGCTGTCCAACGCGGCGATCGCCGAGCGGCTGAACATGGCCGAGGCGACGGTGAAGACGCACGTCAGCCGTCTGCTGGGGAAGTTGGGGCTGCGCAGTCGGGTGCAAGCGGCGGTGTTGGCGCAGGAGTTGGGGATCTAGTTCATCTCTGCACGCAGGCGCTGATCACTGGTCCAGACCTATTGACCTATGGTCCAGACCTTTCTATTCTCGCGGCACTGCGGGCATGAGGCTCAGTCATGCCCACAACAACATCCCCACATAAGGAGGCGCACCATGCGCTTCAGACACAAAGCCGCGGCACTCGTCGCGACCCTGGCGCTTCCCCTCGCCGGTCTGGTCGGCCTCGCGAGTGAGGCCCAGGCGGCCACGAGCGCGACGGCCACCTTCGCCAAGACCTCGGACTGGGGCACGGGCTTCGGCGGCAGCTGGACGGTGAAGAACACCGGGACCACCACCCTCAACTCCTGGACCGTCGAGTGGGACTTCCCCACCGGCACCAAGGCCACCTCCGCCTGGGACGCCACCGTCACCAACTCCGGCGACCACTGGACGGCCAAGAACGTCGGCTGGAACGGCACCCTCGCCCCCGGGGCGTCGGTCTCCTTCGGCTTCAACGGCAGCGGCCCCGGCTCCCCCTCCAACTGCAAGCTCAACGGCGGCAGCTGCGACGGCACCTCCGTCCCCGGCGACGAGGCCCCCTCCGCACCCGGCACGCCCACCGCCTCGGACATCACCGACACCTCGGTGAAGCTGACCTGGAAGGCCGCGACCGACGACAAGGGCGTCAAGAACTACGACGTCCTGCGCGACGGCGCCAAGGTCGCCACGGTCACCGGCACCACGTACACCAACACCGGCCTGACCGCCGGCACCGACTACTCGTACACCGTCCAGGCCCGTGACACCGCCGACCAGACCGGCCCGGTCAGCGGCGCGGTGAAGGTCACCACCACCGGTGACGGCGGCCCCCAGCCGCAGCCGGGCGACGAGGTCAAGCTCGGCTACTTCACCAACTGGGGCGTCTACGGGCGCAACTACCACGTCAAGAACCTGGTCACCTCCGGCTCCGCCGAGAAGATCACGCACATCAACTACGCCTTCGGCAACGTCCAGGGCGGCAAGTGCACCATCGGCGACGCCTACGCCGACTACGACAAGGCGTACACCGCCGACCAGTCCGTCGACGGCGTCGCCGACACCTGGGACCAGCCGCTGCGCGGCAACTTCAACCAGCTGCGCAAGCTGAAGGCCAAGTACCCGCACATCAAGGTGCTGTTCTCCTTCGGCGGCTGGACCTGGTCCGGCGGCTTCCCCGACGCCGTGAAGAACCCGGCCGCCTTCGCGAAGTCCTGCCACGACCTGGTCGAGGACCCGCGCTGGGCCGACGTCTTCGACGGCATCGACCTGGACTGGGAGTACCCGAACGCCTGCGGTCTCAGCTGTGACACGACCAGTGCCCCGAACGCCTTCAGCACCATGATGAAGGCCATGCGCGCCGAGTTCGGCAACGACCTGGTCACCGCGGCCGTCACCGCCGACGCCTCCGACGGCGGCAAGATCGAGGCCGCCGACTACGGCGCCGCCGCGCAGTACATCGACTGGTACAACGTGATGACGTACGACTTCTTCGGCGCCTGGGCGAAGAACGGCCCCACCGCCCCGCACTCGCCGCTGACCTCGTACGAGGGCATCCCGCAGCAGGGCTTCAACTCCGCCGAGGCGATCGCGAAGTTCAAGGCGACGGGCGTGCCGTCCGACAAGCTGCTGCTCGGCATCGGCTTCTACGGCCGCGGCTGGACCGGCGTCACCCAGTCCGCGCCCGGCGGCACCGCAACCGGCCCGGCGGCCGGCACGTACGAGACGGGCATCGAGGACTACAAGGTCCTCAGGAACAGCTGCCCGGCCACCGGCACCGTCGCCGGCACCGCGTACGCCCACTGCGGCACCAACTGGTGGTCCTACGACACCCCGGCCACCGTCAAGTCCAAGATGGACTGGGCCGAGCAGCAGAAGCTCGGCGGCGCGTTCTTCTGGGAGTTCAGCGGAGACACCGCGAACGGCGAGCTGGTGAGCGCCATCGACAGCGGCCTGAAGTAGGACCCTGGAGGGTCACCTGAAAGAGTCGCCTAAGCGACATTGACGCGCTGACCGGGCGGGGCTGCTTCCAGCCACGCGAGAAATCCGGTCAGCGCGTCTTCGCTCATCGCCAGTTCCAGCCGGGTGCCGCGATGGAGACAGGCGAGCACCACGGCGTCCGAGAGCAACGCCATCTCCTCCTCGCCCTCGGGCACCCGGCGGCCGGCCACCTCGATCGCCGAGCGCTCCAGGACACGGCGCGGGCGGGGGGAGTACGAGAAGACCCGGTACCACTCGACCCGGTCGCCGTTGTAGCGGGCCACACCGTAGGCCCAGCCCTTGCCGGCGGCGTCGCCCTCCTCGGGCGCGTCCCAGCGCAGGGAGCAGTCGAAGGTGCCGCCCGAGCGCTGGATCAGCCGGCGGCGCAGACCGAAGACGAAGAGTCCGATCACCACCAGGGCGACGACAATTCCGCACACAGTCAGAGCGAGGACCATCGACACCGACCTCCTCGTCTCCTAGGTAACGGAACGGAAAAAACACCCGGATCTGCCTCAGCCGCGGCCGGGTCCGGATCGCTCCGGTCCCAGCCGCGGCTGAGTGACGTCATAGCACAGCGTCGTGGATCAGCGTCCCGCCGCCGCGCGCAGTCGGACGTCCGCGCGTCGCTCGGCGTGGGCGTCGCCCTCCGCCTTCGCGCGCTCGAGCTCCCGCTCCGCGCGCTGGACGTCGATCTCGTCCGACAGCTCGGCGATCTCGGCCAGCAGGGACAGCTTGTTGTCCGCGAACGAGATGAAACCGCCGTGCACCGCGGCGACGACCGTCCCGCCGTCACTCGTACGAATGGTCACCGGGCCCGACTCCAGCACACCGAGCAGCGGCTGGTGACCGGGCATGACGCCGATGTCGCCGGACGTGGTGCGCGCGACGACCAGGGTGGCCTCGCCGGACCAGACCTCTCGGTCGGCCGCGACCAGCGCGACGTGCAGCTCAGCAGCCAAGGTGGCTCCTCGGGTCACCACCCGGCGGGAGAGCCGGGTGTTGGTTACAAGTCTAAGGGGCGTGACGGAGGGGGCGGGACGCGCCCGCCCCCTCCGGTGTGAGCCGTGGGGCTCACTGTGAGCACGAGGCTCAGGAGACGCCGAGCTCCTTGGCGTTCTTCTTCAGGTCCTCGATGCCACCGCACATGAAGAACGCCTGCTCCGGGAAGTGGTCGTACTCGCCGTCGCAGATCGCGTTGAAGGCCGCGATCGACTCGTCCAGCGGGACGTCCGACCCGTCGACGCCGGTGAACTGCTTGGCGACGTGGGTGTTCTGGGACAGGAAGCGCTCCACGCGACGGGCACGGTGGACGACGAGCTTGTCCTCCTCGCCGAGCTCGTCGATACCGAGGATCGCGATGATGTCCTGCAGGTCCTTGTACTTCTGCAGGATGTTCTTCACGCGCATCGCGGCCTGGTAGTGGTCCGCCGCGATGTACCGCGGGTCGAGGATGCGGGACGTCGAGTCCAGCGGGTCCACGGCCGGGTAGATGCCCTTCTCGGAGATCGGACGGGAGAGAACCGTCGTCGCGTCGAGGTGGGCGAAGGTGGTGGCCGGGGCCGGGTCGGTCAGGTCGTCCGCGGGGACGTAGATCGCCTGCATCGAGGTGATCGAGTGACCACGGGTCGAGGTGATGCGCTCCTGGAGGAGACCCATCTCGTCGGCCAGGTTCGGCTGGTAGCCCACCGCGGAGGGCATGCGGCCGAGCAGGGTCGACACCTCGGAACCCGCCTGGGTGAAGCGGAAGATGTTGTCGATGAAGAACAGCACGTCCTGCTTCTGGACGTCACGGAAGTACTCGGCCATGGTCAGGCCGGCCAGCGCGACGCGCAGACGGGTGCCCGGCGGCTCGTCCATCTGACCGAAGACCAGCGCGGTCTTGTCGATGACGCCGGACTCGCTCATCTCGTCGATGAGGTCGTTGCCCTCACGGGTGCGCTCACCGACACCGGCGAACACCGACACACCGTCGTGGTTGTTGGCGACGCGGTAGATCATCTCCTGGATGAGCACCGTCTTGCCGACGCCGGCGCCGCCGAACAGACCGATCTTGCCGCCCTTGACGTACGGGGTCAGCAGGTCGATGACCTTGACGCCGGTCTCGAACATCTCGGTCTTCGACTCGAGCTCGTCGAAGTTGGGCGCCTTGCGGTGGATCGGCCAGCGCTCACCGTCGTAGGCCTCGTCGACGTTCAGCACCTCACCGAGGGTGTTGAACACCTTGCCCTTGGTGAAGTCGCCGACGGGGACGGAGATGGCCGAGCCCGTGTCGGTCACCGGGGCCTGGCGGACCAGACCGTCGGTGGGCTGCATGGAGATGGTGCGGACCAGGCCGTCACCGAGGTGCTGGGCGACCTCGAGGGTCAGCGTCTTGAGCTCACCCTCCTTGGCCGGGTCGGCGACCTCGACGTGCAGCGCGTTGTAGATGTCCGGCATCGCGTCGACGGGGAACTCCACGTCGACGACCGGGCCGATGACCCGCGCGACGCGGCCGGTGGCCACGCCCGACGCAGCGGTCGGCTCAACAGTGGTGGTCATTACTTGTCACTCCCCGCGGTCGCGTCGGCCAGGGCACTCGCGCCACCGACGATCTCGCTGATTTCCTGGGTGATTTCGGCCTGGCGGGCCGCGTTGGCAAGACGGGAGAGCGTGTTGATCAGCTCGCCCGCGTTGTCGGTGGCCGACTTCATCGCGCGACGCGTGGCGGCGTGCTTGGAAGCGGCCGACTGCAGCAGCGCGTTGTAGATGCGGCTCTCGACGTAGCGCGGCAGCAGGGCGTCGAGGACGTCCTCCGCCGACGGCTCGAAGTCGTACAGCGGGAGGATCTCGTCCTTCGCCGTCGACTCCTGCGCGACCTCCTCGAGGCGCAGGGGCAGCAGCCGGGAGTCGACCGCCGTCTGCGTCATCATCGAGACGAACTCGGTGTAGACGATGTGGAGCTCGTCCACGCCGCCCTCCGCCGTCTCCTTCTCGATGGCCTCGATCAGCGGCGCCGCGACCTTCTTGGCGTCCGCGTACGTCGGCTCGTCGGTGAAGCCCGCGAACGACTCCGCGACCTTGCGCTCACGGAAGTTGTAGTGGGCGAGACCGCGCCGGCCGACGATGTACGTGTCGACCTGCTTGCCGTCGCGCTCGAGGCGCTCGGTCAGCTGCTCCGCCGCCTTGATGGCGTTGGAGTTGAAGGCGCCGGCCAGACCGCGGTCGCTCGTGAGGAGCAGGACCGCGGCGCGGGTCGGGTTGTCCGCCTCCGTGGTGAGCGGGTGCTTCGTGTTCGACCCGGTACCGACCGCCGTGACCGCGCGGGTCAGTTCCTGCGCGTACGGCGTGGAGGCCGCCACCTTGCGCTGCGCCTTGACGACGCGCGAGGCGGCGATCATCTCCATCGCCTTGGTGATCTTCTTGGTCGCGGTGACGGATCGGATGCGACGCTTGTAGACCCGGAGCTGGGCTCCCATGAGTCAGGTCCCTTCCTTACGTCACTTGGCGGTGGACGGGGCGTCCTCGCCGAGCAGCTTGCCGTCCGAGGTCTCGAACTGCTTCTTGAACGCCGTGATGGCCTCGGCGACCGCCTGCAGGGTGTCGTCGGACATCTTGCCGCCCTCACGGATGGAGGTCATGAGGCCCTGCTCCTTGCGGTGCAGGTACTCCAGGAGCTCCTTCTCGAAGCGGCGGATGTCGACGACCGGCACCTCGTCCATCTTGCCGGTGGTGCCGGCCCAGACGGAGACGACCTGGTCCTCGGTGGCCATCGGCTGGTACTGGTCCTGCTTCAGCAGCTCGACCATGCGCTGACCGCGCTCCAGCTGCGACTTCGACGCGGCGTCCAGGTCGGAACCGAAGGCGGCGAAGGCCTCCAGCTCACGGAACTGGGCGAGGTCCACGCGGAGGCGGCCGGAGACCTGCTTCATGGCCTTGTGCTGGGCGGAGCCACCGACGCGGGAGACCGAGATACCGACGTTCAGGGCCGGGCGCTGACCGGCGTTGAACAGGTCGGACTCCAGGAAGCACTGGCCGTCGGTGATGGAGATGACGTTGGTCGGGATGAACGCCGAGACGTCGTTGGCCTTGGTCTCGACGATCGGCAGACCGGTCATCGAACCGGCACCCATGTCGTCGGAGAGCTTGGCGCAGCGCTCCAGGAGACGGGAGTGCAGGTAGAAGACGTCACCCGGGTAGGCCTCGCGGCCCGGCGGGCGGCGCAGCAGCAGCGACACGGCGCGGTAGGCATCGGCCTGCTTCGACAGGTCGTCGAAGATGATCAGGACGTGCTTGCCCTCGTACATCCACTGCTGGCCGATGGCCGAGCCGGTGTACGGCGCCAGGTACTTGAAGCCGGCCGGGTCGGACGCCGGGGCGGCGACGATGGTCGTGTACTCCAGCGCGCCGTTCTCCTCCAGCGCGCGGCGGACCGACGCGATGGTGGAGCCCTTCTGGCCGATGGCGACGTAGATGCAGCGGACCTGCTTGTTCACGTCGCCCGAGCGCCAGTTGTCGCGCTGGTTGATGATCGTGTCGACGGCCAGGGCGGTCTTGCCGGTCTGGCGGTCGCCGATGATCAGCTGACGCTGACCACGGCCGATCGGGGTCATGGCGTCGACGGCCTTGTAGCCGGTCTCCATCGGCTCGTGCACCGACTTGCGCTGCATGACCGTGGGGGCCTGCAGCTCGAGGGCGCGTCGGCCGGACGTCTCGATCTCGCCGAGGCCGTCGATCGGGTTGCCGAGGGGGTCGACGACGCGGCCGAGGTAGCCCTCGCCCACGGCGACCGACAGGACCTCGCCGGTGCGGGTGACCGGCTGGCCCTCCTCGATGCCGCTGAACTCACCGAGGACGATGGCACCGATCTCGCGCTCCTCGAGGTTGAGGGCGAGGCCGAGGGTGCCGTCCTCGAACTTCAGCAGTTCGTTGGCCATGGCCGAGGGCAGGCCCTCGACCTTCGCGATGCCGTCGCCGGCAAGGGTGACCGTACCGACCTCCTCGCGCGAGGCCGCGTCCGGCTTGTACGACTGGACGAAGTTCTCCAGTGCGTCCCGGATCTCCTCCGGCCGGATCGTGAGCTCCGCCATCTGAGTTCCCTGCTCTCCTTGTTGGGCCCGAAGTTTCACTTGGGGGGTATTCCACGAGTCGGGACTCCCCCCAATAAGAGGTGAATCCTCTGCACGGCCCAACCAGGGCCGTCGTAAGTACGTACTGCTACTGCTTGTTGTGCTGTTGTCGCGCGGGAGCGTCAGCTCGCCAGTCGGCGGCCGGCGTCCTCCAGACGGTCCGCGATGGAACCGTTGATGACCTCGTCACCGACCTGCACCCGGATTCCGCCGACGACGGCGGGGTCCACGTCGAGGTTGAGGTGCATCGGACGGCCGTAGACCTTCGCGAGGGCCGCGCCGAGGCGCTGCTTCTGCGTGTCGCTCAGCGGCACCGCCGAGGTGACGACGGCGACCATGCGGTCCCGCCGGTCGGCGGCGAGCTTGGACAGGGACTCGAGTCCCGATTCCAGGCTACGTCCCCGCGGCGCGGTGACAAGGCGCGTCACCAGTCGCTCGGTGGTCCGCTCCGCCCGGCCGCCGAGCAGGCTGCGCAGCAGCTCGCCCTTGGCCGCGGTGGTGGCCGACCGGTTGGTCAGCGCGGCGCGCAGCTCGGTGTTCGAAGAGACGATCCGGCCGAACCGGAACAGCTCGTCCTCGACGTTGTCGAGCCGGCCCCGCTTCTGGGCGGCGGTGAGGTCGGCGGTGCTCGCCAGCTCCTCCAGGGCGTCCACCAGGTCGCGCGACTGCGACCAGCGGGAGCGCACCATGCCGGCCACCAGGTCGGCGGTCGCGCCGCTGACCTGGGTGCCGAGGAGGCGCTGGGCGAGTTCGGCCTTGGCCTCGCCGGCCTGCGCCGGGTCGGTGAGGACCCGACGCAGCGACACCTCGCGGTCGAGCAGCGCGGTGACGGCGGCCAGCTCGTCGGCGAGCGAGCCGGCGTCCACGGACGTGGAGTCCGTCAGCGCGTCGAGACGCTCGCGTGCGGCAGCCAGGGCCTCGCGGCTCGCTCCGTTCATCGGGTCGCCTCTGCCTTCGTCGCCTTGTCGTCCAGCTCGTCCAGGAAGCGGTCGATGACACGGCTCTGGCGGGCGTGGTCCTCGAGGGACTCGCCGACGAGCTTGCCGGCCAGCTCGGTGGCCAGCTTGCCGACGTCCTGGCGCAGCGCGGACGCCGCGGCCTTGCGGTCGGCCTGGATCTGGGCGTGACCGGCGGCGATGATCTCCTCACGCTGCCGCTGGCCTTCCGCGCGCATCTCGGCGATGAGCGTGGCGCCCTGCTCCTGCGCCTCCTGACGCAGGCGCGCGGCCTCGTGCCGGGCCTCGGCGAGCTGCGCCTTGTACTGCTCGAGGACGCTCTGGGCCTCGGTCTGCGCGGCCTCGGCCTTCTCGATACCGCCCTCGATGGCCTCGCGACGCTCTTCCAGAACCTTGTTGATGTTCGGGAGCAGCTTCTTGGCGAGGAAGCCGAAGACGATGACGAAGGCGATCAGGCCGATGACAAGCTCGGGGATCGGCGGAATGAGAGGGTTCTCGCCCTCCGATGCCGCGATCGTGAGCAGCTGGCTCATGTGGGTGCCTTTCGTCTAGTCGGCTGGTCTGGGTCAGCGATCAGTAGCCGTAGACGAACGGCATGACCAGACCGATCAGGGCCAGCGCCTCACAGAAGGCGAAGCCGAGGATCTGGTTGGCACGGATCAGGCCGGCGGCCTCGGGCTGACGGGCCAGGGCCTGGGTGCCGTTACCGAAGATGATGCCGACGCCGACGCCGGGGCCGATCGCGGCGAGACCGTAACCGATGGAACCGAGGGAACCTTCGACGGCAGCAAGGGTCTGGGACATGCCAGTTCTTCCTTTTCCTTTACGGACCGGTGGGGGTTGGCCACCGGACGACTTGGTTGAGGGCGGTTTGGGTGCCGGCTCAGTGGTGCTCGGCCAGCGCGCCCTGGATGTAGGTGCACGTGAGCAGGACGAACACGTACGCCTGCAGGGCCTGGATGAACAGCTCGAACGCGGTCATCACGATGACCATCACGAACGAGACGCCCGCGTAGGCGATACCGACGCCGTTCAGCAGGTACCAGCTGGCGATCGTGAAGAGCAGCAGCAGGGTGTGCCCGGCGAACATGTTGGCGAACAGTCGCACGGCGTGGGTGAACGGCCGGATGAGCAGGTTCGAGAAGAGCTCGATCGCCATGGCCAGCGGCAGCACCGGGCCGAGCGACTTGTCGTAGCCGGTGACGTTCTTCCAGAAGCCGACGAAGCCGTGCCGCTTGAAGGTGAGCGAGACCCACAGGACGTAGACGAGCAGGGCCAGGATCATCGGGTAGGCGATGATCGAGGTGACCGGGAACTGGGCGACCGGAATGATCGACCAGAGGTTCATCATCCACACGAAGAAGAACAGCGAGACCACGAGGGGGACGTACTTCTCGCCCTCCTTCTTGCCGATGGTCTCGTAGACGACACCGCGCCGGATGAAGTCGTAACCCGCCTCGGCCACCATCTGGAGCTTGCCGGGGACCACCTGCGGCCTGCGGAAGGCGGCCCAGAAGAAGCCGACGACGATGATCGAGCCGAGCAGCGCCAGCAGCATCGTCTTGTTGAAGTACAGGTTGCTGTCCCCGTCGCCCAGGAGCGGCTGGAACAGGAACGAGTGCAGGCCCGGGGAGACCTCGGCGAAGCCGCAGCCGTCAAAGATGTGACAGTCGGTGTCGAAGGCGAGCACCTGTGTCGGGTCAGCACTCACCGCGGGCTCCTTCATCGTGGCGCATGGGTACGGCAACCTCGTTGTGTCGGCGCGGCGCGGAGCCGCTGTACGGCACGGGACTGGTGTTACGGATGTGGGGGCGGCTGTGGGGCATCTCGCCTCGCGATTGAGCAGGCGTCAGCTCGGATGCCCGCGCCCGCGATGCCGCAGTTGGCACCGGACGATAGCAGGACTTCACATGCCTCTTTATCCCGGCCCTACCCCTCACGACGAGTGGCCCGTCTTTTCGGGCTTGTCGCCCGACGATTCGGGTTCGACGTAGAGAATCTTGGACTTCATGTGGGCGCGCGTCTGGGCGGCGATCCACGCGAGGGTGCCGGCGACCAGGGTGAGCGCGAAGGCCCGGGAATTGAACAGCGTCGTGTTCTTGAACGCGGCGACGAAGATGAACAGCAGAAGAATCTGTGCCGCGTAGAGCATCAGGCCCATCGCCTGGAACAGGTGCGGAAGCGATTTGGCGGTGCGCTGGAGGATGTACAGACCCAACCCCATGAAGAGGATCACCACGAGCGTCCCCACCACGGCGCCGATCGCTCCCTTGCCGCCGGCGACCACGGCGCTGACGACGGCGGCTACAGCGCCGACGGCAGCCGTGGGCACGGCAGCCTGAAGCAGGATCCGGACGTCATTGGACGGCATGGCGGCAACTCCGCTTTTCACAGGGGGCAGGGTGTCGTCATGGACGAGCGTAGTCCCGGGCCGAACGGTGTCCTCACGCTCAAGAGACCGTCGCACTACGGTCCTTAAGCCTTACCCGGGGGTTCTCGTGAACCGTATCACAAACTATTTGATGAGGTCTTTACCTGTGGGTGTGCTTGCTGTCACACATGAGAGTGACAGTGCGCGTCTGTGCAATCACCAGGCCGGTTTGTCTGGTAATGGGGCACTTCGCTCCCCCACGAGTTGGCAATGCTCTAGTCAGATTCTTACCTTGTGCCACTTACCTCGTGCGCGAACGAGGGCCGACGGCGGTGGCCCCGTTGACGCCCGAGACACCGACGGCGACCGGAACGCGTTCCTCGTCGTCGCCCACCGTCGGCTCCGGCTCGGCTCCCACCTCGGCGACGACGGCCTTGCGACGCCGGTAGCGGGGCGGCACGAAGCGCTCCGCCCAGCGCGGGGCGCGCGGTGTGAAGCGCGGCAGCAGGAGCAGGACCAGGCCGATCGCACTGAGGAAGACGACGCCCAGGACGATCCACATGGAGGCGGCGTTCACCGAGAAGGCGAGCGCGCCGAAGGCGATCAGCGCGGAGAAGAAGTACATGATCAGCACCGCGCGGCTGTGCGAGTGGCCGATCTCCAGCAGCCGGTGGTGCAGGTGCCCCCGGTCCGCGGCGAACGGCGACTGGCCGCGCCAGGTGCGCCGCACGATCGCCAGGATCAGGTCGGCGGCCGGGATGGCGATGATGGTCAGCGGCATCAGCAGCGGGATGTACACCGGCACCATCTGGTGCACGGTGTTGCGCTCCGAGCCGGAGAACAGCCGCATCGCGTCCGGGTCGACCTGCCCGGTCACGGAGATCGCGCCGGCCGCCAGCACCAGGCCGATCAGCATCGAGCCGGAGTCGCCCATGAAGATCCGGGCGGGGTGCATGTTGTGCGGGAGGAAGCCCAGGCACATGCCCATGAGGATGGCGGCGAACAGCGAGGCGGGCGCGGCGGCCTCGATGCCGTACGAGTACCAGATCCGGTAGGCGTACATGAAGAACGCCGCCGCCGCGATGCACACCGTGCCGGCCGCGAGCCCGTCGAGGCCGTCCACGAAGTTGACCGCGTTGATGGTGATGACGACCAGCGCCACCGTGAGCAGGGTGCCCTGCCACTGGGTCAGCGCCACGTTGCCGACGCCCGGCACCGGAATCCACAGGATCGTCAGACCCTGCACCACCATCACGCCGGCGGCGATCATCTGCCCGCCCAGCTTGATCAGGGCGTCGATCTCGAACTTGTCGTCCAGGACGCCGATCAGCCAGATCAGGGCGGCGCCGGAGAGCAGGGCCCGCGGTTCGTTGGACTTCTCGAAGACCTCACTGAGGTTGGTGAGGTGGTCGGCGACCAGCAGACCGGCGCACAGCCCGAAGAACATCGCGATCCCGCCGAGGCGCGGAGTGGGTTCCCGGTGCACGTCACGCGCCCGGATCTCCGGCATCGCCCCCGCCACGATCGCGAACTTCCGTACCGGCCCTGTCAGCAGATACGTCACCGCGGCCGTGATGCAGAGCGTCAGCAGGTATTCACGCACAGGCTTCCCCACAGGTCTCGCTGGCCATTCCCAGCCTCACAGCCTAGCGATGCAGGCATATGGATGAGGACTTCCGGGTAGCGACGATGGTTGCACGTGCGGCTGTGCACTCGTGTCCGCCTACCCCGCCTCAGTCCGGATACGGCGCAAACTCCGTGACCAGATCCCGTACGTCGTCCCGCGCCGCGGCGGCCGCCGTGTCACCCCGGAGCACGGCGGCGAGCAGCGTGGCCACCGCCCGCATCTCCCGCTCCCCCATGCCCTGTGTGGTGACCGCCGCCGTGCCCAGGCGCAGCCCGCGGTTGTCGCCGTGCGGCAGCGCGCAGCAGTCCAGGACGATCCCGGCCGCAGCGAGCCGGCCCCGCGCGGTCTTCCCGTCGACGCCGAGCGGGGCGGGGTCGACGGTGAGCAGGTGGGTGTCCGTGCCGCCGGTGGTGACGACCATGCCCTCGGCGGCCAGGTGGGCGGCGAGCGTGCGGGCGTTGGCGACCACCTGATGGGCGTACGCGGAGAAGGCCGGGGTCGCCGCCTCGCCGAAGGCGACCGCCTTGGCGGCGATGGTGTGCATCTGGGCGCCGCCCTGGGTGAACGGGAAGACGGCCCGGTCGACGCGCTCGGCCAGGTCGCCGCCGCACAGGATCATGCCGCCGCGGGGGCCGCGCAGCACCTTGTGCGTGGTGGCGCAGACGATGTCCGCGTACGGCACCGGGTTGGGCGCCGCTCCCCCCGCGACCAGCCCCATCGGATGGGCGGCGTCCGCGATGAGGTAGGCGCCCACCTCGTCGGCGATCTCGCGGAAGGCGGCGTAGTCGATGTGCCGGGGGTAGGCGATGGACCCGCAGACGATCGCCTTGGGCCGGTGCGTACGGGCCAGGGTGCGCACCTGGTCGTAGTCGACGAGCCCGGTCTCCGCGTCCACGCCGTAGCCGACGAAGTCGAACCAGCGGCCGGAGAAGTTGGTGGGCGAGCCGTGCGTGAGGTGGCCGCCGTGGGGCAGGCCGAGCGCGAGGACGGTGTCGCCGGGCCACAGCAGCGCGGCGTAGGCGGCCAGCACGGCGGAGGAGCCGGAGTGCGACTGCACGTTGGCGTGCTCGGCGCCGAAGAGTGCCCGGGCCCGCTCCACGGCGAGCCGCTCGGCGACGTCGACGATCTCGCAGCCGCCGTGGTGCCGGGCGCCGGGGTAGCCCTCGGCGTACTTGTTGGCGAGCGGGGAGCCGAGCGCGGCCAGCACGGCCGGTGACGTGAAGTTCTCGGCGGCGATGAGCTGGAGCGTCGTCGACTGCCGCCGGCGCTCGGCGAGCAGGATCTCGGCCAGCTCGGGGTCCTGCCGCAGCAGTACGTCGAGTTCGCTGTCATCGGCCTCGGGGGCGTGGGTGACCGACATGGTGGGCTCCGGGCGTGCGTCGGCGGTGACGTACGACCAATGTAGGCCCGACGAGCCGAGGATGCCCGGTATTGCTACACCACGTGGGCAGTCGTCCCTCCCCCGGTGCCTCAAGGGCCTGGGAGGCACCCCCACGGGGGGCGGGTGGGCACGGCCTGCAACGCCGAGCACCGTCCCGGGAAACGGCACCCTCGACTAGGTGCGCGCGGCAACGCCGGTCAGCGCCGTCACCACCGGATCCAGGGCCTGGTGTATCTCGTCGCCGATCGACCGGAAGAACGTCAGCGGCGCCCCGTACGGGTCGTACACCTCGTCCGCCTCCGCCGTCGGCGCCAGGAGCCACCCGCGTAGAGCCGCCGCCGCACGGACCAGCGCACGCGCACGGACGACCACGCCCTCGTCCAGGGGCGGCAGCGTCGCGGGGTCGATGGCGTTCACCAGGCGGGTGAACTCCTTGAGGGTGAAGGTGCGCAGGCCCGCCGAGTGGCCCATGGAGATGACCTGGGCGCGGTGGTCCCGCGTCGCGGTGAGCACCAGGTCGGCCCGGATCACGTGCTCGTCGAGCAGCTCGCGCCCGGTGAAGCCGGCCGAGTCCGCGCCGAACTCCGCGAGGACCGTCTCGGCGTTCGCCTCCATGGGCGCGCCCTCGTGACCCCAGGTGCCCGCGCTTTCCACGATCAGGCCGCCGCCCAGCACACCGAGCCGCTCCGTCACGAAATGCCGGGTCAGCCGCTCGGTGATGGGTGAGCGGCAGACGTTTCCGGTGCTGACATGGAGGATGCGGAAGCTGTCGCGCGGCAGCCCGACGAACGTGGTCGTGATCTCCGCGGCGCGTTCCCCGTTGCCTATGCCACGCCCCGTCTCAGGGGCCGTCAATTCGCCACCTCGAGGTCGGGTACTACCTTCCGCAGCTCCTCGGCCGACAGCGCGCCCGCGCGCAGCAGCACGGGCACCTCGCGGGTGACGTCGACGATGGACGACGGGACGTTGCCGGGGGTGGGGCCGCCGTCGAGGTAGACGGAGACGGAGTCGCCGAGCATCTGCTGGGCGGCGTCGCAGTCCTCGGGCGCCGGGTGGCCGGTGAGGTTGGCGGAGGAGACGGCCATGGGGCCGACCTCGGTGAGCAGCTCGATGGCGACGGGGTGCAGCGGCATGCGGACGGCGACCGTGCCGCGGGTGTCGCCGAGGTCCCACTGGAGGGACGGCTGGTGCTTGGCGACCAGCGTCAGCGCGCCCGGCCAGAAGGCGTCGACCAGCTCCCAGGCCATCTCGGAGAAGTCGGTGACCAGGCCGTGAAGGGTGTTCGGCGAGCCGATGAGGACGGGCGAGGGCATGTTGCGGCCCCGGCCCTTGGCCTCCAGCAGGTCACCGACCGCCTCCGCGGTGAAGGCGTCGGCGCCGATGCCGTACACCGTGTCCGTCGGCAGCACCACGAGCTCGCCACGGCGGACGGCGGACGCGGCCTCGCGCAGACCGGTCACACGGTCGGTCGCGTCGTTGGTGTCGTATCGCCGAGCCATTTAGCGGGCCTCCTCGTACACGTACTGCGGGGTTGAAGTCGGGGCGGGGGTCACGGCAGCGCCTTGCGGGCGGTCGCGAACCGGGGGCGGTTGTTGAGGTCGGGGTGGTCGGCCGCGTCGGCCCAGCCCCGTTCCTCGGTGAAGATCCACGGCACCTGGCCGCCCTGGGTGTCGGCGTGCTCGACGACGACGACCCCGCCGGGGCGCAGCAGGCGGTGCGCGGTGCGTTCCAGGCCCCGGATCAGGTCGAGGCCGTCCTCGCCGGAGAACAGGGCCATCTGCGGATCGTGGTCCCTGGCCTCGGGGGCGACGTACTCCCACTCGGTGAGCGGGATGTACGGCGGGTTGGAGACCACCAGGTCGACCTGACCGTCGAGGTCCGGGAAGGCCGTCAGGGCGTCGCCCTGGCGCAGCTCGACCCTGGACCCCTCCATGTTCTTGCGCGTCCACACCAGGGCGTCCTCGGACAGCTCCACGGCGTACACGCGCGAGCGCGGCACCTCCTGGGCGAGCGCGAGCGCGATGGCGCCCGAGCCGGTGCACAGGTCGACGATGCACGGCTCGACGACGTCCATGGCGCGCACGGCGTCTATGGCCCAGCCGACGACCGACTCGGTCTCGGGGCGGGGCACGAAGACGCCGGGGCCGACCTGGAGCTCCAGGTAGCGGAAGTAGGCGCGGCCGGTGATGTGCTGGAGCGGCTCGCGCGCCTCGCGGCGGGCGACGACCTCCCAGTACCGGGCGTCGAAGTCCGCGTCCGGCACGGTGTGCAGCTCGCCCCGCTTGACGCCGTGCAGGTACGCGGCGAGCTCCTCCGCGTCGGTGCGCGGCGAGGGCACGCCGGCGTCGGCCAGCCGCTGGGTGGCCTGGGCCACCTCCATGAGCAGCAGGTTCACGCTGGTCCTCCGGGGCTGAGCTGTGGTCCGGTGCGGGTGGTGCGGCGGTGCTTTACGCGGCGGCGAGCTTGGCCGCCGAGTCCGCGTCGACGCAGGCCTGGATCACCGAGTCGAGGTCGCCGTCCAGGACCTGGTCCAGGTTGTACGCCTTGAAGCCGACGCGGTGGTCCGAGATGCGGTTCTCCGGGAAGTTGTACGTACGGATCTTCTCGGAGCGGTCGACGGTGCGGACCTGGCTGCGCCGGGCGTCCGCGGCCTCCTTCTCCGCCTCCTCCTGCGCCGCCGCGAGCAGCCTGGAGCGCAGGATACGCATCGCCTGCTCCTTGTTCTGCAGCTGGCTCTTCTCGTTCTGGCAGGAGGCGACGACTCCGGTCGGAATGTGCGTGATGCGCACGGCGGAGTCGGTGGTGTTGACGGACTGGCCGCCGGGGCCGGAGGACCGGTAGACGTCGATCCGCAGGTCGTTCGGGTTGATCTCGACGTCGATATCCTCGGCCTCGGGCGTGACGAGCACACCGGCCGCGGAGGTGTGGATACGGCCCTGGGACTCGGTCGCGGGCACCCGCTGCACGCGGTGCACGCCGCCCTCGTACTTCAGCCGCGCCCAGACGCCCTGGCCGGGCTCGGTGGCGCCCTGACCGCCCTTGGTCTTCACGGCGACCTGGACGTCCTTGTAGCCGCCCAGCTCGGACTCGGTGGAGTCGATGATCTCGGTCTTCCAGCCGATCCGCTCCGCGTAGCGCAGGTACATGCGCAGCAGGTCGCCGGCGAACAGGGCCGACTCGTCGCCGCCCGCGCCCGCCTTGATCTCCAGGATGACGTCCTTGTCGTCGCTGGGGTCGCGCGGGACGAGCAGGAGGCGGAGCTTCTCCGTGAGCTGCTCGCGCTGCTTGTCCAGCTCCTTGACCTCGGCGGCGAAGTCCGGGTCGGCGGCGGCGAACTCACGCGCGGTCTCGATGTCGTCGCCCGTCTGCTTCCAGGAGCGGTACGTGGCGACGATCGGGGTGAGCTCGGCGTACCGCTTGTTCAGCTTGCGCGCGTTCGCCTGGTCGGCGAAGACCGACGGGTCGGCGAGCTTCTTCTCCAGGTCGGCGTGCTCGGCGACGAGTTCCTCGACGGCCTCGAACATCTTGGGCTCCTGCTACTGCTTGGGAAGGGGAAGGCGGGCGACCAAAAACGCCGGTCCCGGGCGCTCCCCCGGCTGGGGTCGCGGCCGAGGACCGGCGATTGGGGGCTCGCTACTTCTTGGAGCCGGCGGCAGCCTTGCCGAAGCGGGCCTCGAAGCGGGCCACGCGGCCACCGGTGTCGAGGATCTTCTGCTTGCCCGTGTAGAACGGGTGGCACTCGGAGCAGACCTCGGCGCGGATGGTGCCGCTGTCGATGGTGCTGCGGGTGGTGAACGACGCGCCACAGGTGCAGCTGACCTGCGTCTCGACGTACTCGGGGTGGATGTCGCGCTTCAAGGTGTCTCCTAGGTTCGGGAGGGCGCCGGGTCGCTGCCGCGGGATGCGGGAGCGTGAACCGGGGCCGACGTACCAGTCTGCCAGGACTGGCGTCTTCTCCCAAAACCGGGGGCTGCCGTCATCTATTCCGGGGCGTTCACGACGCCCTTGGCCTCGCCCGTGGCCGTTCCCGCCGTGGCACTGTCCGGTATCGGCTGGTCGTTCTTCAGGGCCGTCCACACCTGATCGGCCTTGGCCTTCTCCAGGAGCACCCGGTTCGGGTCCGCGGGGTCGTAGATCACCGGCATCGTGACCATGTGCATGTTGTCCGGACCGATGCCCTTGAGGCCGGTCGCGAAGGACATCAGGGAGTTCACCGAGCCAAGGTCGGAGTCGGTGGTCACCGTCTTGGTGGCGGTGTCCGCGACGTCGTACAGCTTCTTGGGGTTGCCGAGCAGGCCGATGTCCTCGACCTGGTCGACCAGGGCCTTGACGAAGGCCTGCTGGAGCTGGATGCGGCCGAGGTCGGAGCCGTCCCCGACGCCGTGCCGGGTGCGGACCAGGCCGAGCGCCTGCTCGCCGTCGAGGGTGTGGGTGCCGGCCGGCAGGTCGAGGTGGCTGTCGGGGTCCTTGATGGCCTCGGTGGTGGTGACGTCGACGCCGCCGAGGTCGTCGACGAGCTGCTCGAAGCCGCTGAAGTCGACCTCCAGGTAGTGGTCCATGCGCAGACCGCTGATCGACTCGACGGTCTTCACCGCGCAGGCGGCGCCGCCGGTGGAGTAGGCGGAGTTGAACATCACGTCCTGCGCGGCGGGGTGCTCGTCGCCGTCGGTGTCGGTGCACTCGGGGCGGTCGATGAGGGTGTCGCGCGGGATGGAGACCACACTGGCCTTCTTGTGGCCCTGGTAGACGTGGACGACCATCGCCGTGTCGGAGCGGGCGGTGCCGTCGTCGGTGCCGCCGCCGAGCTCCTTGTTGCCGTCGGAGCGGGTGTCCGAGCCGAGGACCAGGATGTTCTGGGAGCCGTTGTCGGCCTTCTCGGGCCGGTCGGCGCCGAGGGCCTGGTCGATGTCGACGCTCTCGAGGTTCCCGTTGAGCTTGAAGTACAGGACCCCGGCGCCGGTGCCGCCCAGGACGACGACGCCCGCGGCGGTCCAGGCCATGACCAGCAGCGCCTTGCGCCGTCTGGCGGGGGGCCTGCGTCGGCGGCCCTTGCCCCGTTGGCGGGAGCCGGGCGTACGGGGCTCCCCGGGGCCGGGTATGGCGGGATCCGGCATGCTCTCGGCGGACATGTGCTCCTCGGTGTTCGTCCGGTCGGTTACCCCCTGCACTCGGGGTCGGGGCGCTCGGTTCCGGCGGTTTTCCACCGCTACCTCACCATGGTCCCTCCGTAGCGGGGACGGCGGAACTCGGGACAGGGTTGCACAGCGGTCTGTGCCCGACGCGTGGCGCGCTGGGCACGGAGAGTTGCGCGGGTGACCGCGAGATCCGCGGTCACCTGGGCTTTCGGCCGAAGGTGGCGTGGCCGCCGTACCCGCCGCCGATCTTCGCGGTTGTGGCGAAGATCGCGGTACCGGGCCTGGCCGGTGCCGCGGTACACGGCGAACGAAACAGGGCCGCCCCCGTCACCGGTGTGACGGGGGCGGCCCCGGGTGGTGCGAAGACCTCAGTCGCCGTTGCCGGGCGTCGGGGTCGTCTTCTGGATCTGCATCAGGAACTCGGCGTTCGACTTGGTCTGCTTCATCTTGTCGAGGAGCAGCTCGATCGCCTGCTGCTGGTCGAGGGCGTGCAGCACGCGGCGCAGCTTCCAGGTGATGGCGAGCTCGTCGCTGCCGAGCAGGATCTCTTCCTTGCGGGTGCCGGACGCGTCGACGTCCACCGCCGGGAAGATGCGCTTGTCGGCGAGCTTCCGGTCGAGCTTGAGCTCGGCGTTGCCGGTGCCCTTGAACTCCTCGAAGATGACCTCGTCCATGCGGGACCCGGTGTCCACCAGGGCGGTGGCGAGGATGGTCAGCGAGCCGCCGTCCTCGATGTTGCGGGCCGCGCCGAAGAAGCGCTTCGGCGGGTAGAGGGCGGTCGAGTCGACACCACCGGACAGGATGCGGCCGGAGGCCGGGGCGGCGAGGTTGTACGCACGGCCCAGACGGGTGATCGAGTCGAGCAGCACGACGACGTCGTGACCCAGCTCCACCAGGCGCTTGGCGCGCTCGATGGCGAGCTCGGCGACCGTGGTGTGGTCCTCGGCCGGGCGGTCGAAGGTCGAGGAGATGACCTCGCCCTTGACCGACCGCTGCATGTCGGTGACCTCTTCCGGACGCTCGTCGACCAGGACGACCATCAGGTGGCACTCGGGGTTGTTGTGCGTGATCGCGTTGGCGATCGCCTGCATGATCATGGTCTTGCCGGTCTTCGGCGGGGCCACGATCAGACCGCGCTGGCCCTTACCGATGGGCGCGACCAGGTCGATGATGCGGGTGGTGAGGACGCCCGGGTCCGTCTCCAGGCGGAGGCGGTCCTGCGGGTACAGCGGGGTGAGCTTGTTGAACTCCGGGCGGCCGCGGCCGTGTTCGGGCGCCATGCCGTTGACCGAGTCCAGGCGGACCAGCGCGTTGAACTTCTCGCGGCGCTCGCCCTCCTTGGGCTGGCGCACGGCACCGGTGAGGTGGTCGCCCTTGCGCAGGCCGTTCTTGCGGACCTGGGCGAGGGAGACGTACACGTCGTTCGGGCCGGGCAGGTAGCCGGAGGTCCGGATGAACGCGTAGTTGTCGAGGATGTCGAGGATGCCGGCGACCGGGATGAGGACGTCGTCCTCGTTGATCTGCGGCTCCTGGATCTCGTCGCGCCCGCGACGGCCCCGGCGGTCCCGGTAGCGGCCGCGACGGCCACGGCGGCCGCCCTCGAAGTCGTCGTCGTCCTGCTGCTGCTGCTGACGGTCCTGGCCGCCGCCCTGCTGCCGACGCTGCTGTCCGCCGCCCTGCTGCTGGTCGTCGCCCTTGCCCCGACGGTCGCGTCCGCGGTCGCCGCGGTCGCCCCGGTCACGGTCGCGGTCGCCGCGGTCACGGCGGTCGCGGCGGCGGCCCTCGCCGCCCTCGCCGTCGGAGCGGGCGTCGCCCTGGCCCTGCTGCTGGCCCTGCGTCTGCTGCTGGGCCGACGGCTCGGCCTTCGGCTCGCTACGGGTCTCGACGGCCACCGTCTCGGCGGCGCCGGACGGGCTGCCCGCGTCGGCGGTGGCGCGGCGACGACGGCGCTCGGAGGGAGCGTCGTCACCGGCACCGGCCTGGTCGGCCGAGGGGGAGACCTTGGGGGACGGCTGGCCGGGGATCTCGATCTGCTGCTGGGCGGCGGCCTTGTCGGCGGCTGCCTTGCCGGTCTTCTTCTCGGCCTTCTCGGCCTTCTCGGCCTTCACCGCCTTCTCGGCGGGGGCCTCGTCGCCCGTACGGGCCCGGGAGGTGCTGCGGCGCTTCGGCTTGGTCTCGCCGGCGGCGTCCGCGGCCTTGGCCGGGGCGCCCCCCGCGGCCTGCGCCTCCTTGATGACCTCGATCAGCTGGCTCTTGCGCATACGCGCGGTGCCCCTGATGCCGAGGCCGGATGCGACCTGCTGCAGCTCGGCCAGCACCATGCCCTCGAGGCCGGTACCGCGGCGCCGCCGGGAGCCGGCACCGGTGGCAGGCGCGGAGGCGTCCGTGGCGGGCGCGGCAGCGGTCTCCTCGACACGTGCGCCCATCAGATCGGTGGTGTCGCTCACGAAGGGTCCTTCCCTGGAGCGGACGTCGGCCTGTCTGGCTCGGCGACCGGTTGTGCTGTCCGGCTTCGGTCCTTGCTGTGTGAACCGTGCCGGGGCGGTGGTCCGCCTGAACGGCGGAAGAGATATCTGGTGATGGCGCTTCCCCTGGCCGTGGCACCCAGTGTCTGTGTCATGCGGCCTGGTCGCACCGGTTCCGAAGCGTGCCCGGCGGGCCGCTCAGTGTCCGTGTCGGCCGTACTGATCACGTACGACGTCCACCACACAATGCGGCTTGGGGAGCTCCCGGAAGAATGTCTGTCCCGGACGGGGACACGAGGCACCTCGCCATGGTGGGGTCGGGTGCAGACTTGAGATTAACACTACCGGATCCAACAAACATTCCCCCTCTCGAAATCCGGCAACCGCCCGCGTCTAAATGTCGCCGGAGGTGGCCAGAGGCAGCACGCTCGCGCCCTGCTGGTCCAGGCTCAGCCGGTTGGCCGCCCAGTCCGTTCCGGCCAGCGCCTCGACCTTGTCGGCCGTGTCGGCGTCGGCCAGTGCCATCACCGTGGGTCCCGCGCCGGAGATCACCGCGGGGATGCCGTCGGCGCGCAGCCGCTCCACCAGCGTCGCGCTCTCCGGCATGGCCGGGGCGCGGTACTCCTGGTGCAGACGGTCCTCGGTGGCCGGCAGCAGCAGCTCGGGGCGCCTGGTCAGGGCCTCGACGAGCAGCGCGGCCCGGCCGGCGTTGGCGGCGGCGTCGACGTGCGGCACGGTGCGCGGGAGGAGGCCGCGGGCGGTCTCCGTCAGTACCGGCTTTCCGGGCACGAAAACCACCGGAACGATGGAATCGGCAGGGTCCATCCTGATCGCCCGGGCGGCGCCGGCCTCCATCCAGGACAGGGTGAAACCGCCCAGCAGACAGGCCGCCACATTGTCGGGGTGGCCCTCGATCTCGGTGGCGAGGTCGAGCAGCGCGGCGTCGTCGAGGCGGGCCTCGCCGCCTATGGTCACCGCGCGCGCGGCGACGATGCCGGCGCAGATGGCGGCGGAGGAGGAGCCGAGGCCGCGGCCGTGCGGGATGCGGTTGGCGCAGACGATCTCCAGGCCGCGCGGCTGTCCGCCGAGGAGGTCGAAGGCGGTGCGCAGGGAGCGGACGAGCAGGTGCTTCTCGTCGCGGGGCAGCGTGTCGCTGCCCTCCCCCGCGATGTCGATGTGCAGCCCGGAGTCGGCCACCCGGACGACCACGTCGTCGTACAAGCCCAGCGCGAGGCCGAGGGCGTCGAAGCCCGGGCCGAGGTTGGCGCTGGTGGCGGGGACGCGCACCCTGACGGCGGCGGCGCGGAACGCTGGACCGGCCATCGCTTGATGACTCTCCTTGAGCTGCGTGAGTGGTCGAAGTGGCTTGTCGAATGACATTCGATGACGTACGGAACCCTCGGTGGCCGCCGCTGCCGGCGCGGCTGGCGGCATATGCGGCAGGCGGGTTCGCGTACAGCCTATCGAAGGAAGGTTCAGTGGCGACATAGGGCGCACAGGAGGCGCACGATGCGTGTCGTAAGCCCCCTGTGCACCCCCCATGAATGACTTTCCCGGCCGGGCGTCGCTTACGCCCTCGTACGCCGGTGGGAGTGGCGCGGACTCAGACCAGGCCGAGCCGCTCGGCCGCCGTCGCCGCGTCGACCGGGACGGTGACCGGCTGCGGCGCTCCGGCGACGGCCCAGTCCGGGTCCTTCAGACCGTTGCCGGTGACGGTGCACACGATGCGCTGGCCCGGGTCGACCTTGCCCTGCTCGGCCGCCTTCAGCAGACCGGCCACCGACGCGGCGGAGGCGGGCTCGACGAAGACGCCCTCCTGGGAGGCCAACAGCCGGTAGGCGCGCAGGATCTCACGGTCCGTCACCTCGTCGATGGCGCCGCCCGACTCGTCCCGCGCGGCGAGCGCGAAGTCCCACGAGGCGGGGTTGCCGATGCGGATGGCGGTGGCGATGGTCGACGGGTCCTTGACGACCTCGCCGCGCACGATCGGGGCGCTGCCGGAGGCCTGGAACCCCCACATGCGCGGCCTCTTCGTGCTGACACCGTCGGCGGCGTACTCCTTGTACCCCTTCCAGTACGCGGTGATGTTGCCCGCGTTGCCGACCGGCAGGACGTGGACGTCGGGGGCGTCGCCGAGCATGTCCACGATCTCGAAGGCGGCCGTCTTCTGCCCTTCTATACGCACCGGGTTGACCGAATTGACCAGCGCCACGGGGTAGTTGTCGCTCAGCGCACGCGCGAGCGTGAGGCAGTCGTCGAAGTTGCCGTCGACCTGGAGGATCTTCGCGCCGTGCACGAGGGCCTGGCCCATCTTGCCGAGCGCGATCTTGCCCTGCGGCACGAGGACGGCGGACACCATCCCGGCACGCACGCCGTACGCGGCGGCGGAGGCCGAGGTGTTGCCGGTGGACGCGCAGATGACGGCCTGCGCACCCTCCTCCTTGGCCTTGCTGATGGCCATGGTCATACCGCGGTCCTTGAAGGACCCGGTCGGGTTCGCACCCTCCACCTTGAGGTGGACCTCGCAGCCCGTGCGCTCGGAGAGCACCTGCGCGGGCACGAGCGGCGTGCCGCCCTCACGGAGCGTCACGACGGGCGTGCTGTCGGAGACGGGCAGCCGGTCCCGGTACTCCTCGATGATTCCGCGCCACTGGTGGGTCATTGCTGGTTACTCTCCTTCAACCCGCATGATGCTGGCGACACCCCGCACGGTGTCGAGCTTGCGCAGCGCCTCGACCGTACCGCCGAGGGCGGCGTCGGACGCACGGTGGGTGACGACGACGAGGGAGGCCTCGCCGTCCTTGCCGGACTGCCGCACGGTGTCGATGGAGACACCGTGCTCCGCGAACACGGTCGCGACCTGGGCGAGCACGCCCGGTTTGTCGGCCACGTCGAGGCTGATGTGGTAGCGCGTGACGACGTCGCCCATCGGCGAGACGGGCAGCGCTGCGTACGCGGACTCGCCGGGTCCGGTCGCGCCGCCGATCCGGTTGCGGCAGACGGCGACGAGGTCGCCGAGCACGGCGGACGCGGTCGGGGAGCCGCCGGCGCCGGGCCCGTAGAACATGAGCTGTCCGGCGGCGTCGGACTCGACGAACACGGCGTTGTAGGCGCCGCGCACGTTCGCCAGCGGATGGCTGAGCGGGATCATCGCGGGGTGCACTCGCGCGGTGACGGAGCCGCCGTCGGCCGCCCGCTCGCAGATGGCGAGCAGCTTGATGGTGCAGCCCATCTCCTTGGCGGAGGCGAAGTCGGCGGCGGTGACCTCGGTCATGCCCTCGCGGTAGACGTCGTCGAGGCGCACGCGCGTGTGGAAGGCGATCCCGGCGAGGATGGCGGCCTTGGCGGCGGCGTCGAAGCCTTCGACGTCGGCGGTCGGGTCGGCCTCGGCGTACCCGAGGGCGGTGGCCTCGTCGAGCGCTTCCTGATAGCCGGCGCCAGTCGTGTCCATGGCGTCGAGGATGAAGTTCGTCGTCCCGTTGACGATGCCGAGCACCCGGTTGACCTTGTCGCCGGCGAGGGACTCGCGCAGCGGCCGGATCAGCGGGATGGCACCGGCGACGGCGGCCTCGTAGTAGAGGTCCTTGCCGTTCGCGTCCGCCGCGGCGTGCAGCGCGGCGCCGTCCTGGGCGAGGAGCGCCTTGTTCGCGGACACGACGGACGCACCGTGCTCGAAGGCGGTGGTGATGAGGGTGCGGGCGGGCTCGATCCCGCCGATGACCTCGACGACGACGTCGAGGTCCCCGCGTTTGACCAGGGCGGTGGCGTCGGTGGTGACGAGGGCGGGGTCGATCCCTTCCCGTACCTTGTCGGGCCGTCGCACGGCGACACCGGCGAGCTCCACCGGTGCCCCGATCCGGGCGGCGAGGTCGTCGGCGTGCGTCGTCATGATGCGCGCCACCTCTGAGCCGACCACTCCACAGCCCAGCAGCGCCACCTTCAGCGGACGCGTACGCATCATCCGACCTCGTTTCCTCATACCGTCTACGGTTCGACCAGTCTCACGCACCGGACGGGATTTTCTGCCTTTCGTCCGGATGGTGAGACCTTTATTTCATTTTCGCAG
This sequence comes from Streptomyces sp. NPDC053750, assembly GCF_044544295.1. Taxonomy (NCBI): domain Bacteria; kingdom Bacillati; phylum Actinomycetota; class Actinomycetes; order Kitasatosporales; family Streptomycetaceae; genus Streptomyces; species Streptomyces sp. NPDC053750. Next base: position 92,436 of record NZ_JBITXB010000006.1, read on the forward strand.
GGGCGGAAGACGAAAGATCTTCCGCCCGGCTGCCGGCCCGGGCTCGTCGCCCGCCGGGGTTCATCCGACGTCGAGGCGCAGCAGGTCGTCCTCGGTCTCGCGCCGGACGATGACCCGCGCCTCCCCGTCCCGCACGGCGACGACGGGCGGGCGCAGCACGTGGTTGTAGTTGCTGGCCATGGACCGGCAGTACGCCCCGGTGGCGGGTACGGCGATGAGGTCACCGGGCGCCAGGTCGCCCGGCAGGAAGGCGTCCTTCACCACGATGTCACCACTCTCGCAGTGCTTGCCGACCACCCGCACGAGCATGGACTCGGCGTCGGAGGTCCGGGAGACGAGGACGACGCTGTACTCGGCGTCGTAGAGCGCGGTGCGGATGTTGTCCGACATGCCGCCGTCGACGGAGACGTAGGTACGCAGCCCGTCGAGGGGCTTGACGGTGCCGACCTCGTAGAGCGTGAAGGCGGTGGGCCCGACGATGGCGCGCCCCGGCTCGACGGAGATACGAGGCGTACGCAGCTTCGCGCTCTCGCACTCCCGCGTGACGATCTCGGTGAGCGCCTTGGCGATCTCGTGCGGCTCACGGGGGTCGTCGTCGCTGGTGTACGCGATCCCGAGCCCGCCGCCCAGGTCGATCTCGGGCAGCTCGACCCCGTGCTCGTCCCGGATGTCCTTCAGCAGCCCGACGACCCGGTGCGCGGCGACCTCGAACCCCGACATGTCGAAGATCTGCGACCCGATGTGGGAGTGGATCCCGATGAGCTCGAGCCCGTCCAGCTGCAGCGCCCGCCGCACGGCTTCCGCCGCCTGCCCGCCGGCGAGCGGGATCCCGAACTTCTGGTCCTCGTGCGCCGTGGCGATGAATTCGTGCGTGTGGGCCTCGACCCCGACGGTGATACGGATCTGCACGCGCTGCCGCTTGCCGAGGGACTGGGCGATGTGGGCGACGCGGACGATCTCCTGGAAGGAGTCGAGCACGATCCGCCCGACCCCGGCGCGCACGGCGCGCTCGATCTCCTGCGGCGACTTGTTGTTGCCGTGGAAGGCGATCCGGTCGGCGGGCATCCCGGCGGAGAGCGCGGTGGCGAGCTCACCGCCCGAGCACACGTCCAGGTTCAGCCCCTCCTCGTCCAGCCACCGCACGACGGCGCGCGACAGGAAGGCCTTGCCCGCGTAGAAGACGTCGGCGTCCGCGCCGAATGCGGTACGCCAGGCCCGCGCCCGGGCCCGGAAGTCGGCCTCGTCGAGGACGTAGGCGGGGGTGCCGTACTCCTCGGCGAGCTGCGTGACGGGGATCTGGCCGACGGTGACGACGCCGTCCGCGTTCCGGTCGACGGTCTGCGCCCAGACCTTGGGGTCGAGGGCGTTGAGGTCCGCGGGAGGAGCGGCGTAGTGCCCCTCGGGGAGAACATCGGCGTGACGGGGCCCGGCGGGGTGGGCGGAACGGCTCATGGCGTCTTCTGCGCTCTCTCAGAGATGGTCGGGTGCGTCGATGCCGAGGAGGGTCAGGCCGCCGGCCAGCACCGCCCCGACGGCTTCGGCGAGGGCCAGCCGGGCGCGGTGGGCGGCCGAGGGTTTCTCCGCGCCGCGCGGCAGCACGGTGGGCAGGAGGGGCAGCGCGGCATCGGCGACGGTGACGAGGTGCCGGGCGAGTCGGTCGGGGGCGCGGTGCGCCGCGGCGGCGGCGAGGACGCGGGGGTGGTCGCCGAGGGCGGCGAGGAGGTCCTGCGCCGTACCGGTCACGGGCCCGGGTTCGGCGACGAAGCCGAGGTCGGTGGCGTTGCGCGAGAGGGCGCGGGTGCGGGCGTGGGCGTACCGCACGCGGAAGAGGGGGTTGCTCTCCCGCTGGACGAGGTGCTCGTCGCCGGTGCGGGGCCGGTCGTGGGGCGCGGGGTGGAGCAGGGCCCAGCGGGCGGCGTCACGACCGAGCCGGAGGGGGTCGGGATCGCCGGGGGCGGGGACGGGCCGGATGGTGACGGGCAGCTCCGCGGGCGCCGGCCCGACCACGTCGACGCGTACGCCGAGGACGGCGGCCCACTCCGGGTCGAAGCCCTCGGCGCTGGTACGCACGAGGGCGCCCTGGGAGCGCAGGATCCGCGCGGCGGCCTCCGCGACGACGACCGCACGCAGGTCATGCGGACAGTGCAGCTGCACGATCCGCCCGTCGGGCCCCTCCGCGTACCCGTACCGGGGACCGCGGCGAAGAATCTCCTCGACGAGGGCGGCGGGAGCGGCGCTCTGGAGGCTGATGTTGATGAATCCGGGCCCGGTGAGGACGACGTCGGAGATCCCGTCGACGGCGACGAGATAGGGCCGCAGCACCTCGGCCACGCGACGGGGCGGCTGCCCGGCCGGCTTGGCGAGCTGGAGGGCGATGTTGGTGGCGTAGTCACCGCACCCCCCGGGCCCCGGCGGGGTGACCACGGCCCGCGCAGGAACGCTCACACCGAGCTCACCCGCGTCGACAGCGCGACGCACCGCGTGCAGCACGGTGCGAGAGAGCTCTACGGGGGTCACGGGTCAAGCGTAGGGGAGGAGGGGGGTGGGTAGGCGAACAGGTTTGAGGCTCATCCCGGGATGTGGACGCAAACCCTGTTCGGCCGGTGACCGCTCACCGACCCAGCAGGATCACGGTCCGATCACCCGGCCGACTAGGCCTGAGCGGGCGACTCCCGCTCCCCGGCCCTGCCCCCGAACACCCCCCGACACGACCCCACGCCCCTATCCCCCACATCCTTCCGCTCCACCAACTGCCGCACCAGCGCGACCAGTTCCGCGGGCTCGAAGGGCTTGCCCAGGAAGGCGTCGGCCCCTGCTTCGAACCCGGCGTCGACCTCGTACGGCGTACAGGCACTGACCATGGCGATGGGAAGATCCCGCGTACGCGGATCGGCACGCAGTCGGGCAGCGGTCTTCACCCCGTCCAGCCGAGGCATGACCACGTCGAGGGTGACAGCGTCGGGCCGCACCTGATGGACGACTTCCAGACACTCGGCACCGTCGGCCGCGGTCACGACCTCGAAGCCCTCCAGCTCGAGATTGACCCTGATCAACTGCCGGATGACCTTGTTGTCGTCCACAACAAGAACCCGGCCAGACGCCCTAGGCACCACTCGAGAGTAGGTGGAGACCGGCCACCGCGTCCGGGTTTTCCCCACTTCCACCCCGCGCGGGGGAGGAAGGCCACCGCGCGTGACGCCACGGCGCCGGGGCAGGCGCGGCACGGCCCGCGAAAACCCGTTCATGACCACCCCGGGCAAGCTGGTAGTGTTCTACCCGTCGCCGCGAGCAACACCCACCGCGACCGACACGCCCCCGTAGCTCAGGGGATAGAGCAACGGCCTCCGGAGCCGTGTGCGCAGGTTCGAATCCTGCCGGGGGCACCCTGTGTAAGTGTGCCCTAGACCCCGTCACCAGCGGAAACGCTGATGCCGGGGTCTTCGCGTATGTGCAGGTGCGTGCCGCCCGTACTCCCAACCTCGCCGTCTCGTGCTGACGCCTCCGCTCCCCAGTCCCACAGGGCTTGGAGGACAGGGCCGAGGCGGTGGCCACTCGGGGTGAGCGCGTAGCGCACTCGCGGTGGCCAGCCCGGTCGGCGGTCCCGCTCGACGACTCCGGCCTCGACCAGCTGGGCCAGCCGGTCGGACAGCACCTTGTCCGACAACATGGGCAGGGCCGCTCGCAGCTCGCTGTAGGAGCGATCGTCACGCAGCAGTTCGCGAACCACCAGCGTCGTCCAGCGGCCGTGCAGTGCCGCCAGTGTGATCTCCACCGGGCACTCGGGGGTGGGTGCGGTGACGTTCGCGCGCGGGTCGTCGGGGAGCCCTGCCGGGTGACCAACCGTTCGGTGAGTCACGAGATCGCCTCCTAACGTGTGGGGCACTTCGATTCTCCCGGCCCGGAAGGACGTCTGTCGATCATGCGAACCTTGGCCGATCGGCCCGAAGAGGTGCCCGCGGTGTTCGCCGAGCGGTTCAACAGCGGTGACCCCGACGCGTTGGCGCAGGTCTACGAGGACGCGGCCGTGCTGGTCCCGCAGCCGGGAGCACCGGCGACCGGTCCGGAACTGCGCGCCGCCAACGGTCGCCTGCAGAGGCTCGGAGTTCCCATCTCGGTCCGTCCTCGGCACGTGTATCGCAACGGAGATCTGGCGCTGCTGATAGTCGACTGGGTCATCGACGGGACCGACCCGGAGGGACGGCCTGTGCACGTCGAGGGCACTGCCACCGACGTCGTCCGACGGGGACCGGACGGCCGTTGGCGGTACGTCATCGACAACCCTTTCGGACCCGCGCACAGCGAAGTGCCGGTCGATCGTGGGCGCGAAGACCTCGATGTTCTTGACGGAGGCGACCTTCAGCCCGATGCGGACCGCCTCTCCTGAACGGACGCCGGCAGGCGGCGAGTGGGTGCGGTCCGGGGTCGTCAGCCGTGCCAGGTCGTTCGGATTCGGGGGGCCTGGGCCCTGCCCTGGCGCAGGCCCTCCCGGGTCGCGGCCGGGATGCGGGTGGCGTCCAGGGGGTTGCGGCCGAAGGCGCGGCGGGCTGCCCGGTCGGGGGTCAGGAGGGTGGCGCGGATGCCGCGCGAGGTGAGGGACCGTACCTGGCTCTCCGCGCTCGGGCTCGCTCCCGCGCCCTTGGGGATCGGGGCCAGTACGACGACCCGTGCGCAGTCGTCGACCAGGTCGGCGTTGGTCGTGGAGCGTACGCCGCCGTCCATCCAGCGGCCCCCGCCTATGGTGACCGGCGGAAAGAGGGGTGGCAGTGCGCACGTGGCCGACATGGCGTGCAGCAGGTCGACGCCGTCGGTGGCGCTGAAGGCGGTCGGTTCGCCGGTGAGGGCGTCGACTGCGAAGAGTCGTACGGTCGTCCTTTCCGGCCAGTCCTGGACGGGGATGTGGGGACCTATGGCTTCCAGGACCGCGGTCTCCGGGACGTCCCGTACGGAGAGTGCGAGGCGGCCGAGGCGCTTGACCACCGTCTTCGGGTCGCGTGATCCCAGCGCGGCCCACAGGTACCTGACCGTCATGGCGAGGGGGAAGTCGACCTCCAGCATGGCCCTGGTGCGGTTGATCTGCTCCGCGTACAGGTCGGCCGGGGCCGAGCCCTTGGCCAGGTCCAGTGCCAGCAGTGAGCCGGCCGACGTGCCGGCGAGGACGTCGGCGTCGCCGAGGTCCACTCCGGCGTCGGCCAGTCCGGCGAGTACGCCGACCTGCCAGCCGTAGGCGGTCAGGCCGCCCCCGCCCAGTACCAGCGCCTTGTCCGGCACGTCCACCCCTCCCCTGTAATGGGGACCACTCCCCGGTTTGCTGCCGAGTGCGACGCTAGCAGCTAAGTGGGGAGTGGTCCACGTTTGGGTGCGGGCCTGGCGGCGGTCACTTCATGCGAGTGCCAGGACCGTCCTCACCACCTGGCGCAGCATCGACTCCGGGTCCGGGGCCGGGCCCGGGGAGCGCCACGCCACGAAGCCGTCGGGGCGGATCAGGACCGCGCCGCCGCGGGTCACTCCATGGGCCTTCGCCCAGTCGGTGGCGTCGTCCTCGGGGGTCAGGTCGGCCTCCGGGGTCGCGCCCACGCGGTACGACTTCAGCGGGACGCACAGGTCGGAGGCCAGGTGTGTCGCCGCCTCGTGCCAGCCGGTCGGCTGTGCCGCGTCGCTGAGCAGGACCAGGGAGTCCTCATAGAGGTCCAGGGTGGAGATGCGGGCGGTGGTGTCGTCGTCGTCCCTGCGGAGCCAGAGGTGGGGGGCCCTGCTGCCGGGGGCGCCGGTGAGGTCGAGGCTCTCCGGGACGACCGGTACGCCCGGGTCGGCGCCGACGACCGCGCCCTGGGGGTAGCGGTAGCCGAGGGCGACGTTGAGGATGCCGCGCTGCGGGCCGCCGGCCCCTGGGCCACCGCCGGGAGCGCCGGTTGGCCTGCCGCCCGGAGCGCCACCGGGTCGGCCGTCAGGGCCGCCAGCGGGGCGACCGCCGGGGCCGGCACCAGGTCCGGCACCCGGCGCACCACCAGGAGCGCCGCCAGGGGCACCACCGGGAGGTCCACCGGGGCCACCCCCGGGGGCGCCCCCAGGCGCCTCGCCGCCGAGCCCCGGCGGTGGGGCGAAGCCCGGGTGGCTGTGTTCCACCGAGCGGTGGGCGGCTCGGGCGCTGGTGGCCTCGGCTACCGGGCGGCGCTCCAGGTCGTAGGTGTCCAGGAGGCCTTCGCCCGCCCAGCCCTCCAGGACCGCCGCCAGTTTCCAGGCGAGGTTGTGGGCGTCCTGGATGCCGGTGTTGGAGCCGAACGCGCCGGTGGGGGACATCTCGTGGGCCGAGTCGCCGGCGAGGAGGACGCGGCCGGAGCGGTAGCTGCGGGCGACGCGCTGGGCGGCGTGCCAGGGGGCCTTGCCGGTGATCTCGACGTCGAGGTCCGGGTCGCCGATCGCCCGGCGGATGTGGGCGGCGCAGCGCTCGTCGGTGAAGTCCTCGACGGTTTCGCCGTGTTCGGGGTGCCAGGGGGCGTGGAAGACCCAGTTCTCCACGTTGTCCACGGGGAGCAGGGCGCCGTCGGCGTCCTCACTGGTCAGGTAGCAGACGATGAAGCGGCGGTCGCCCACGACGTCGGCGAGGCGGCGGGAGCGGAAGGTGATGCTGATGTTGTGGAAGAGGTCACCGGGGCCGCTCTGGCCGATGCCGAGCTGCTCGCGGACGGGGCTGCGGGGGCCGTCGGCGGCCACCAGGTAGTCCGCGCGGATCGTGGTGTGCTCGCCGGTGTCCCGGCTCTTCACGATCGCCGTGACACCGTCGGGGTCGGTCTCGAACGAGAGCATTTCCGTGCCGAAGCGCAGGTCGCCGCCGAGGTTCACGGCGTGGTTGAGGAGTTCCGGCTCCAGGTCGTTCTGGCTGCACAGGCACCATGAGCTGGGGCTGAAGCGGGCCAGTCCGTTGCCCGGGTCGATCTGCTTGAAGAGCCACTCCCCCGCGTCGCCGACCAGCGTGGGCGTCTGCAGGATGCCGTGGTTCTCGGCCAGCGTGGCGGCTGCCCGGCGGATGTCCGGCTCGGTGCCGGCCACCCGGAAGAGCTCCATCGTGCGGACGTTGTTGCCCCGTCCGCGGGGGTGGATGGAGGTGCCCGCGTGACGCTCCACCAGGGTGTGCCGGACGCCAAGTCGGCCCAGGAACACCGAGGTTGACAGGCCTACCAGGGAACCTCCGACGATCAGTACGGGAACGCGGTGGACTCCCGGTTCCGATCGATCGGCTCTTTCGTTCATCGCTCGTGCTCCAATCCTTCGTGCTGCGGCTCCCGTGACAGGTGGCTCCCGTGACAGGTGTGTGCCGGGGCCTTCATGCATGCCCCGTGCGGCCCGATGAGGCCCGCGGCGGCGCAGGCTTCACCCGCTTAACCCGCCTGGTTCGCGGTCCCCGCGGGCACGGCCCACGATCGTGCTTACGCGACCGCCGCGCCCCGCCGACCACGGCGCGCGACGTGACGATCGCTCCCCAGTCCACGAGGAAGTTCCCCGAGAAGAGGTGGGCCGGATGACGGTCTCTCCCGTCGTAACGACGGATGACGTGTCGGCGGATGCCCTGTCCATGGACGCCAGGGCGGCGTCGGCCGCCGTGGCGGCGGACGCGGGCTGCGTGTCGATATCCGCGTTCGACGGATCGCGCGTACGGGTCGTCCTGATGCTCGACATCCACGACGGAATGCAGCAGGAATTCCTGGACGCCTACGAGCGCATCCGTGACCGGGTCGCCGCCGTGCCGGGACACGTCAGCGACCAACTGTGCCAGTCCCTGGAGAACCCCACCCAGTGGCTCCTCACCAGCGAGTGGGAGAGCGCGGCACCCTTCCTGTCCTGGGTCAACAGCGACGAGCACCTGGACACCGTCGAGCCGCTGCAGGACTGTGTCCGCGACACCCGCTCCCTGCGCTACAGCGTCCTGCGGGAGACCCTCGGCGAACAGGAGCCGTCCGTTCCGGCCGGCCGGTCGCTGCGGTCCGCTCCCCGGATCGGGAGCAACGTCGTCCGGCACGCCCTGACCTTCACGGTGCGGCCGGGCAGCGAGGACGAGGTCGCCCGGCTGCTGTCCGACTACACGTCACCCGATGCCCATGTCAACGACTCCACCCGGCTGTTGCGCACCTCGCTCTTCCTGTACGGCAACCGGGTCGTGCGGGCCGTCGAGGTACGGGGCGACCTGCAGGCCGCGCTGCGCCACGTCGCCCGGCAGCCCGGGGTGCGGGCCGTCGAGGAGGCTCTCAACCCGTATCTGGAGCAGGACCGGGATCTTCGCGATCCGCACTCCGCCCGGCGGTTCTTCACCCGGGCCGCCATGCCGGCCGTCCACCACATGACGTCCGGCGCCGCCACGGACGCGCGCCTGGAGAGAGTCGCGCTGTTCTATCCCGTCCGGACCGGCGCCGGTCCGGAACTGGCCCGGCTGCTGGCGCGTCAGGACGCGGCCGCCGCGCACGCGGTGGACAGTCCGGTCCTCGCCGCCACCGTCTTCCACCGGGACGACCTCGTCGTACGACTGGTGGACGTGGCCGGTGATCCGGGCGACGCGCCCGGGTTCGTCCTGGGCCTGCACGGGTCCGCCGACGCCCGGGAGGGCTCCGGAGCCACCGGAGCCACTGGGGCCACTGGGGCCGCGGGCGTCGCGGTGGCCGAGCGGCTGCTGGACACGGCCGCCGTCGGCGTCGACGGGTCCCTGAGGGACGCCCGGACGTTGTCCGCGCTGCTCGCACGGACCCGTATGACGCCCCTGACCGACCGGCGCTCGACCGGCTCCTGAACCGCGGGGTCCGGGCCGCGCGTCCGGACCCGCGGGCGGGGACGACGGGCACGACGGAGTGTCCCCACCCGCCATCGGCCATCGGCCATCCGAGTGGCCTCGCCCCACCCCCGGTCCCCCGTCCCCGTCCCCGTCCCCCGTCCCTTGTCCCTTCCTGTCCTGCTCCCCCGCCCCTCCTCCCCCTTGCCTCCCGTCACCCCCGGAGTGAACGACATGACAGACCAGCAGGTACGCATCGTCTCCCTCGGCGACATCGCGCCGAACCGCCGCCGTGGCGGAGACCTCCGCGCCCTCCTCACGCCCACCACCGCCGGGTCGACCAGCGGCTTCATGGGCGTGGCCATCGTGCAGCCCGGCGACCGCATCGCCGAGCACTACCACCCGTACTCCGAGGAGTTCGTGTACGTCACCGACGGCGCGCTCGAGGTGGACCTGAACGGTGCCCCGCACTCGCTCTCCGTCGGGCAGGGTCTGCTGATCCCGCAGGACATGCGCCACCGGTTCCGCAACGTGGGTGACGTCGAGGCACGTCTCGTCTTCCACCTCGGGCCGCTGGCCCCGCGTCCGGAGCTCGGCCACGTCGACACGGAGGACGCGGCGGGCAACGCCCTGACCGCCGACCGGAGCCACGCGGTGGACGGACGTCCCGCCGCCGCGGCCGAGGCGGTGTCATGAACCGGCGTCGGGTCGCCGTCACGGGCATAGGCGTCGTCGCCCCGGGTGGGATCGGCGTGCCCCAGTTCTGGGGCCTGCTGTCCGAAGGCCGTACGGCGACGCGCCGCATCTCCCTCTTCGACCCGTCCGGGCTGCGTTCGCAGATCGCCGCCGAGTGCGACTTCGAACCGTCCGAGCACGGGCTGGACCTCGCCACGGTCCAGCGCAGCGACCGGTACGTGCAGTTCGCGCTCGTCGCCGCCGCCGAGGCGGTGCGGGACGCGCACCTCGACATGGCGCGCGAGGACCCGTGGCGGGCCGGCGCCACACTCGGCACGGCGGTCGGCGGCACGACCCGGCTGGAGCACGACTACGTCCTGGTCAGCGAGCGCGGCGCCCGCTGGGACGTCGACGACCGGCGGGCCGAACCGCACCTGGAGCGGGCCTTCACCCCGGCGACACTGTCGTCGGCCGTGGCCGAGGAGTTCGGCGTCCACGGCCCCGTGCAGACGGTGTCCACCGGGTGCACGTCCGGCCTGGACGCGGTGGGGTACGCCTATCACGCGGTCGCCGAGGGACGCATGGACGTGTGCCTGGCGGGCGCGGCGGACTCACCGATCTCGCCGATCACCATGGCCTGCTTCGACGCCATCAAGGCGACCTCGCCGAACAACGACGACCCCGCGCACGCGTCCCGGCCCTTCGACGCCGAACGCAACGGATTCGTCATGGGCGAGGGCGCCGCGGTGCTCGTCCTGGAGGACCTGGAGCACGCCCGGGCCCGTGGTGCGCACGTGTACTGCGAGATCTCCGGCTACGCGACCTTCGGCAACGCGTACCACATGACCGGGCTCACCAAGGAGGGCCTGGAGATGGCGCGGGCCATCGACACGGCGCTCGACATGGCCCGACTGGACGGCTCCGCCATCGACTACGTCAACGCGCACGGCTCCGGCACCCAGCAGAACGACCGGCACGAGACGGCGGCCGTCAAGCGCTCGCTGGGCGAGCACGCCTACGCGACGCCGATGAGCTCGATCAAGTCCATGGTGGGCCACTCGCTGGGTGCGATCGGCTCGATCGAGCTGGCCGCGTGTGTGCTGGCGATGGCCCACCAGGTGGTGCCGCCGACGGCCAACTACACGACCCCCGACCCCGAGTGCGACCTGGACTACGTGCCGCGTGAGGCACGGGAGCGGAAGCTGCGGCACGTGCTGTCGGTGGGCAGCGGTTTCGGCGGTTTCCAGTCCGCGGTCGTCCTCAGCGGCTGCGAAGGAGGGCTGCGATGAGCGGACCACAACGGACCGGACGCATCGATGAGGACACAGTCAGGCGCGCGGTCGTCACCGGGATCGGTGTGGTGTCGCCGCACGGCATCGGGGCCGAGGCGTTCTGGAAGGCGGTCGCGGACGGCACCAGCAGCCTCGGGCCCGTCACCCGGGAGGGCTGCGAACACATGCCCCTGCGGGTCGCGGGCGAGGTGCGCGGCTTCGACGCGGCCGAGACGGTCGAGGACCGTTTCCTCGTCCAGACCGACCGGTTCACCCACTTCGCCCTGGCCGCCGCCCATCTGGCCCTGACGGACGCCCGGTTCGGCCGTGCCGACGTCGAGTCGCCGTACTCGGTCGGGGTCGTCACCGCCGCGAGTTCGGGCGGCGGCGAGTTCGGGCAGCGGGAGCTGCAGAAACTGTGGGGTCAGGGGGAGCGGTACGTCGGCCCGTACCAGTCGATCGCCTGGTTCTACGCGGCCAGCACCGGCCAGATCTCCATCCGCAACGACTTCAAGGGTCCCTGCGGTGTGGTGGCCGCCGACGAGGCGGGCGGTCTGGACGCCCTGGCCCACGCGGCGCTGGCCGTGCGGGGCGGTACCGACACGGTGGTCTGCGGCGCGACGGAGGCGCCGCTGGCTCCGTACTCGATCGTCTGCCAGCTGGGCTATCCCGAACTGAGCCGCGCCACCGAGCCCGACCGCGCCTACCGTCCGTTCACCGGCGCCGCCTGCGGCTTCACGCCGGCCGAGGGCGGTGCCGTGCTCGTGGTGGAGGAGGAGAGGGCGGCCCGGGACCGCGGGGCGGACGTACGGGCGACGGTGGCCGGGCATGCGGCGACCTTCACCGGCCCCGGCCGCTGGGACCGGTCCCGGGCCGGGCTGGCCCGTGCCATCGAGGGCGCGCTGGCCGAGGCGGGCTGCCGGCCCGAGGACGTGGACGTGGTGTTCGCGGACGCCCTCGGTGTCCCGGAGGCGGACCGGGCCGAGGCGCTGGCGCTCGCCGACGCGCTCGGCCCGCACGCCCGGCGGGTGCCGGTCACCGCGCCCAAGACCGGCACCGGGCGGGCGTACTGCGCGGCGCCGGTCCTGGACGTGGCGACCGCGGTGCTCGCCATGGAGCACGGGCTGATCCCGCCCACGCCGCACGTGTTCGACGTCTGCCACGACCTGGACGTGGTGGCCGGGCGGGCCCGTCCCGCCCAGGTGCGTACGGCGCTGGTCCTCAGCCGCGGGCTCATGGGTTCCAACTCGGCGCTCGTCCTGCGGCAGGGCGCCCCGTCCGCGGACGGATGACCGATGACCGACCGACCCGACCGACCCGATCGGCCTGACCAAAGCCAACCCCCGAGTGAGCGGCGCCGTCAGGCGAGCGCCGACCGAGTGAAGGAGGACTCCCCATGACCGACCAGCTGGACTACCAGGTGACCCTCGAGGAGCTGTCGGTGCTGATGAAGCGCACCGCCGGCGTGCACGTCGACCCGGTCACCCTTCAGCAGCAGGCCGACGCCGGTTTCGACACGTTCGGTCTGGACTCCCTCGGCCTGCTGGGCATCGTGGCCGAGTTGGAGAAGCGGTACGCGCTGGGCCTGCCGGAGCAGGCCGAGCGGTGCAAGACGCCCGCGGATTTCCTCGCGCTGATCAACGGCGCCCTGAAGACGGGAGTGTGACGTGGCAGGCCACACCGACAACGAGATCACCATCGCCGCTCCGATGGAGCTGGTCTGGGACATGACCAACGACATCGACAACTGGCCCCGGCTGTTCAGCGAGTACGCCTCCGTGGACGTGCTCGAACGCGACGGCGACCGCGTCACGTTCCGGCTCACCATGCACCCGGACGCGGACGGCAAGGTGTGGAGCTGGGTCTCCGAGCGGGTCGCCGACCCGACGACCCGCACCGTGCGCGCCCACCGGGTCGAGACGGGGCCCTTCCAGTACATGAACATCGTCTGGGAATACACGGAGAGCACCGAGGGCCCCGAGGGCACTCGGATGCGGTGGGTCCAGGACTTCGCGATGAAGCCGGACGCGCCCGTGGACGACGCCTGGATGACGGACAACATCAACCGCAACTCGCGGACCCAGATGGCGCTGATCCGGGACCGGATCGAGCAGGCCGCGGGCGAGCGGCGGACCGCCGCGGCGCTCGCCGACTGACACTGACGGAGGGGACCACCCCATGCACCACACCCTGATCGTCGCCCGGATGGCACCCGGCGCGGCACCGGACATCGCGAAGGTGTTCGCGGAGTCCGACCGCGGCGAACTGCCCCACCTGGTGGGCGTCAACCGGCGCAGTCTCTTCGAGTTCGGTGACGGTGTGTACCTGCACCTCATCGAGAGCGACGAGGACCCGGCTCCCACCATCGCCGGGCTGACCGGGCACCCGGAGTTCCGCCAGGTCAGCGAGCGGCTCGAGCCGTACGTCTCGGCGTACGACCCGGCGACCTGGCGCGGTCCCAAGGACGCGATGGCGCGTTGCTTCTACCGATGGGAACGGGCCGCCGCCGGCTGACGTCCCTCTCCCCCACCGCGTCGGGGCCGCCCGGTATCCGCCGGGCGGCCCCGACGGAGGTGTGCCCGGACGTTCGGGAGTGGCGGACGGTTGCATTCCCGAGTCGAACTCGCCTGTGAGAAGGCACACTTGACGAACGGTGAGGTTTTCGCACGTTCGTCCGCTTGGATCTTGGAGGTACACACCAGCAGAGAGGACGCATGTCGTGGGCCGATCCACCGCCCGCCAGCCCCGCCGAAGATCCACCTCGGACGGTGACGGGCGGATGTCCCGCGCCCGCAGACGGCGGCGCCGCAGGACCACCCGCCTGGCACTGACCGGCCTTGCCTTCGGTGCCGTACTGCTCGCGGCGGGCGTTTCCGTCGCGTACTGGCAGGACACCCGGCCGCCGGTGACGGACGACCAGGCCGCCGACGTGGCCGACGCCCTCGACGCCGCCGAGCGTGCGGCCGGCCCCGACGCCTCGGCCGGGACGCCGTCCGCGACGCCGAGCCCCTCCGCCTCGCCGTCCGTGAAGGCCTCCCCCTCCCCCTCCCCTTCCTCCTCGCCCTCCCCCACCACCATCGCCATTCCCGCGACCGGCCCCGGTACCTTCGTCACCGCCGAGGCCGACGGCACGACCGTGGGCACCGGCAGCCGCGTACGCCGTTACAAGGTCCTGGTCGAGAAGGGCATCGACATCCGGCCGAGCGCCGCCGCGGACGAGATCTCCGACGTGCTCGCCCACCGCCGCGGCTGGACGAGGGACGGGACCAACTCCTTCCGGCTGGTCAGTTCGGGCTCGTACGACTTCGTGGTGAAGATCGCCACACCGGGCACCGTCGACGAGATCTGCGGCGCCTACGGCCTGCGCACCCGGGGCGAGGTGAACTGCGCGGTCGGTACGGACGTCGTGGTGAACCTCAAGCGCTGGGTGCTGGGCTCGCCCCAGTTCGACGGCCCGATCGGCGAGTACCGGGCGCTGATCATCAACCACGAGGTCGGCCACCGCATCGGCCACGGCCACGAGACCTGCCCCGGCCCCGGCCTGCCCGCCCCGGCGATGATGCAGCAGATCAAGGGCCTCAAGGGGTGCGTCGCCAACGCCTGGCCCTACGACGAGGACGGCGACTACCTGGGCGGGCCCTCGGTGCCCTGAGTGATCCGCCCGCCGTTTCCGTACCTCCTGGCGAACGAGTATCCGCACGAGTACGCGCACGACCACGCGTACGAGACTCTCGCGTCGCCCCTGGAGGCACCCATGCGCCTGTCCCGCAGCAGGATCGGAGTCGTCGTCCTGTTCGGTGCGATGACCCTGACCCTGACCGCGCTGGCCTTCCCGGCCGTGCTCGGTCTGGACAAGGCCGACGGCAACCAGAACCGGGTCGTCGCCGGCACCAGGTTCGGGCCGCTCACCGAGGCCGACCGGGACTTCGTGGTCAAGGTCCGGGCCGCCGGGCTGTGGGAGTACCCGCTGGGCGAGATCGTGATGGAGCGCGGTACGACGAAGGCGATGAAGACGGCCGGCGAGCATCTGGTCGTCGGCCACGCCGGACTCGACGCGATGTGCCGCGAGATCTCCCCCGAACTGGGCATCACGCTGCCCAACCGGGCCTCCCCGCAGCAGGAGGGGTTCGTGGCGACGGTGAAGTCCAAGAGCGGCAGGGAGTTCGACTCGTCGGCGGTCAACATCATGCGGGTGACCCACGGTCAGATCTTCCCGGCCATCGCCAAGATCCGGGCCACCACCAAGAACACGCTGGTCCGGCAGCTGGCCGACCTGGCCAACGACACCGTTCTGGACCACATCACGGTGCTGGAGCAGACCGGGCTGGTCGAGTACGACCAGGTCACCTTCCAGCAGACGGGCCCGGCCAAGCTGCCGCGGGAGAAGGTCACCCCGCCCCCTCCGCAGCCCGGCGAGCGGGTGCTGGTGCTCAAGCCACGGCCCGACCTGAACGTGAACACGGCCTCCCCGACCCCCACGCCCTCACCGGCGGCCCCCTGACCCCCGCGGTCACGGCGGAGTACGGCCGGTGGCGGGCGGGAACGGTCCGACGCCCGCGCGCGTTCATGATGTTGGCGGTGGGGAAAGGAACACGCTGGGGACATGGAACACCCCGGGGGACAGTGACATCGGCACGGTGATGCGGCACGGGGCCGCACGCACCGGGCCGAACGAGAGAGGAACAGCGGGATCATGACCGCTTCCGGGCCGTCCGTGCCCGAGGACGTGTGGCGGAGGTTTCTCGAGGACGACGAGCGCGCCATCCTCGCCTCCGCCCCCAGGGAGCCCTCCGCGCGGGAGCGGACCCCCGGATGGCGGCCCGCACCGCCCCTCGCCGCGGTCGGCGAGCTGTGGCAGCCGGAGGAGCCGTGGCCCGGCCCTGCCTGGCGCGACCTGGACGGCCGCGCCCGGCTCCGGCGGGTCGGCCGGGTGCTCGGTACGGCCGCCGCGGTCGCCGTGGCCCTGACCGCGTGGTCGCAGCTGTCCACCGGCCCCGGCACGCCGGGCGGCCCGGCCGACACGATCGGGCGACGCCTGGAGGAGAGTCCCGTCATGCCCTCGGTGGCCTCGCTCGCCCCGACGGCGTCCGGCTCCGCGAGCCCCGCGGCCTTCGTGCCCGCCCCGTCCGCCGTGCCCGGGGCGTCGTTCTCGCCCTGGACCTTCGACTGAATCCTCTGATTCCCCGGATCAGGCGCTGCGTCTGCGCGCGGCCGTCTTCTTCGCGGTGCCCTTGGTGGCCGTCTCCCTGCCCGTCTCCCTGCCCATCGTCGCCTTCTTGGCGGTGCTCTTGGCCGCGGTCTTCTTGCCGGACCGGGCGGATCCGGCAGACCCGGCAGACCCGGTGGACTTGGCCGTCGACTTCTTCGCCGAGGCGGTCGAGGCCGTCGATGCCGTGGAAGCCGTCGCCTTCTTCGCGGCCGTCTTCTTCGCCGCCGTCGACGTCGACTTCTTGCCGCCGGTCTGCTTGGGCGTCGCGCGGGACGACGTCTTGCGCTGCGGAAGGTTCCTGACCGCGGCCTCCTCGGCCCCCTCGCCCGCCGCGCCCCCTTCCTCGCCCCGGGACTCCCGTGCCGCCCGCACGCTGTTCTCCAGCGCGGCCATCAGGTCCAGCACCTTGCCGGGCGTCGCCGGTTCCGGGGTCTCCGGCGGGGCCTCGCCGGACGCCTTCGCGGCGATGACCTCCTCCAGGGCCTCGCGGTACTCGTCGTGCAGGTCCTCCAGCTCGATCTCGCCGAGCGTGTCCATCAGGGCGTCCGCGAGGTCCAGCTCCTGGTCGCGGACGGTGACGCCGGCGTCCGGGGCCACCCCCTCGGGGGCGCGCACCTCGTCCGGCCAGAGCAGGCCGTGCATCGCGATGGCGTCGCCGACGACCCGGAGCATGCCGAGGCGCTCACGGCCGCGCAGCGCGTACTTCGCGATGGCGACCCGGTTGCTGCGCTTGAGCGCCTCACGCAGCAGCGTGTACGGCTTGGCGGCGGGGGCGCCGCTCGCGGCGAGGTAGTACGCGGAGCCCATCTGGAGCGGGTCGATGCGCTCCTCGGGCACGAAGGCCACGATCTCGATCGTCCGCGCCGTCGGGATCGGCAGGTGGGACAGGTCCTCGTCGGTGATCGGGATCATCGAGCCGTCGGCGTCCTCGTACGCCTTGCCGATCTCGCCCTGGGTGACCTCGCGGTCCTCCAGCTCGCAGACCTTGCGGTAGCGGATCCGGCCGCCGTCCTCCGTGTGGATCTGCCGGAAGGAGACGGAATGGCTCTCGGTCGCGTTCACCAGCTTGATCGGGATGCTGACCAGGCCGAACGAGATGGCGCCGTTCCAGATGGATCTCACGTGCAGCACCTTTCCGATCGCTTGCCCCTGCCGGGCGTTTCGTCCGTGTTTAGCCGTGTTCGTGAGATTCTCATCGTATGGCGCCTATCACTGAGGTGGAGGGGCGGCGGGTGGCCCTCAGCAACCTGGACAAGGTGCTGTATCCCTCGACCGGCCTCACCAAGGGCGAGCTGCTGCACTACTACGCGACGACCGCCGAGGTGCTGCTGCCGCATCTGCGGGACCGTCCGGTGTCCTTCCTGCGGTATCCGGACGGACCGGACGGCCAGCTGTTCTTCACCAAGAACGTGCCGCCGGGTACGCCCGACTGGGTCACCACGGCCGAGGTGCCGCGTTCGGAGGGGCCGGCCCGGATGGTGCTGGTGCAGGACCTGGCGAGTCTCATGTGGGCGGCGAACCTGGTGACCGAGTTCCACACGCACCAGTGGGTCGCGGACGATCCCGGCGAGGCCGACCGGCTGGTGTTCGACCTCGACCCCGGCCCGCCCGCGACCGTCGTGCACTGCTGCGAGGTCGCCCTGTGGCTGCGGGAGCGGCTGGCGGCGGACGGGATCGAGGCGTACGCCAAGACGTCGGGGGCCAAGGGGCTGCACCTGCTCGCCGCGGTGCGGGGGGCGTCGTCGGAGCGGGTGTCGGAGTACGCGAAGGCGCTGGCCGTGGAGGCGGAGCGGGCCCTGCCGCGGCTCGTGGTGCACCGGATGACGCGCAGCCTGCGGCCGGGGAAGGTGTTCGTGGACTGGAGTCAGAACGCCGCCCGCAAGACCACGGCCGCCCCGTACACGGTGCGGGCCCGCGCGGAGCCGGCCGTCTCCACGCCGGTGACCTGGGAGGAGGTGGCCGGGTGCCGGCGGGCGGAGGAGCTCGTCTTCCGGGCGCAGGACGTCGGCCCGCGGGTGCGGGACCACGGCGACCTGCTGGCGCCGCTGTTCGAGCGCCGGCGGGCGGGGACGCTGCCCTGACCGGCGGCAGCGGCTCTCAGAGGCGCGCCCAGGTGGCCCGGTCCCGGGCCATGGCGTGCAGGGCCTCCACGTCCGCCGGTTTGAGCACCCCGCCCGGGCGGGACAGGTCCGGCAGCTCCTCGTCGGTGAGGACGCGAACCGAGCGGGGCGGTGCGGCGACGGTCACGTGTGCCGGGGCGACGAGGACGAGGACGGGGTGCACCTCGGCCGTCAGGGCGTAGGAGGCCCGGTCGGCGTCGGCGCGGACCCGGCGCATCAGGGGCAGCGGTTCGTGGCGGCCCAGCGTGACCACGGGGTCGGCGATGTGCACCCGCTGCCTGCGGGCGGGCAGCACATGGAGGGCGAAGAGGCCGCCGGGGCCGATCACCAGGTGGTGGACGCGGTCGCCGCCGGGCAGCGGGACGGAGTGCAGGGCGTGCCAGCCGGCGCCGTCGAGGCGGTCGAGGGCCGCCCCCACCGTCTGCTCGGCCGCCAGCGCCCGGCGGCGCGGGTCGGGACGCCGCAGCCGGTGCGCCGGGCCCGGAGCGCGCTCCAGGTCGACCAGGAGCGCCTCGCCGGGCCGGTTGGGGGCGAGGTCGTCGTCGGGGTGCAGGGAGAGCCGGGCCAGCTCGGCGGGGGTGGGGACCGGGGGCGGGCCGACCGTGACGGGGCGGGTGAGGAAGGGCCCCAGGGCGTCGAGGACGTCGCCCTCGCGGTCGTCGCTCAGCAGGCTGACCCGGGCCGCCTCACGGTCGTACCAGGCGACGCTCGCGCCGTCCGGGAGGCAGACGTACAGCCGTTCCTGACCGTGCCGCCAGGTCGGTATGACGCGCAGTCCGTCCATGCTCATCACCCCACGACCATGGGAACAGGCGGCGTGCCACGGGGCAAGAACCCGGGCTCCTTCGGGAGAAGTCGGACAGGCCCCGGGCCCGGCCGACCGCGGCGGGGCTGCCGGAGGGGCCGGCCGAGTAGCCCGGCACGGCCCCCCGCACGCAAAATGGCCTTCCGTACGAAGATGTGTACGGCGCCCCTCGGCCGTGCGGGGCCACCGACGCCGGTCACCGAACCCCAGGAGTGCAGTGCGCCCGACCCGCCGTGGGCACCCCGCCCGCGTCCCCGCCGCCCTCGCGCTGCTCCTGGCGACCGCGGCGGCCGGGACGCTGGCCGCGTGCGGTGACGCGGGCGGGCTGCGGAGCGCGGGGGCGACCGCGACCGCGCAGAGTCCGGCCCTGCTGTGGCCCGACCTGACGCCGGCGTCGAGTCCGGCGTACGACATCGGTGAGGTGGACAACGAGGTCGTCGAGGGCGTCGCCGTGCCCGGCGGCGACATCCGCCGGGCGGACCCGGTGGCCGCCGTCCGGGCCGAGATCGCCGCGCACCCGGACGACTACGCGGGGGCCGGGGCGTCGTACCACGAGACGGCGGAACGGATGGCCGACTGCGGCGCGCGGGGCGAGCGGAGCCGGTGCCCGGTGCTGCGGCCGTACTTCCGCGACCTGACGGGCGACGGGCGGCCCGAGATGACGCTGGGCTTCCGGCTGCTGCCCGACAAGCTGACCGCCGTGCGCGTCTACACCGTCGAGAAGAACCGGCTCGTGCGGATCATGTCCTACGACGACGCCGTCAGCGCGGTCGAGCTGGCCGGGCGGACGGTGATCGTCCGGTCGCCGTCGGAGGTCGCGGGCTACGAGTACCGGCTCCAGTGGACCTGGGACCCCGACCAGCGGGCCATGCTCCTCACGAGCGACGAGATGCTGCGCACGGACGACGCCGGCACGCACCCGAAGCGCCCGTCGGCGTCCCCCTCGGCGACCGTGCAGCCCTCGGCACCCGTGTCCTCTCCGGCGTCCGTGTCTCCTTCGGCGACCACCCGATGAGGCTGGCCCTCCCCCGGTGGGCCGGCCCGCTCGCGGTGCGGGCGGCCGTCTTCATCACCGTGATGTGCTGCGCGCTCGCCGCGCTGCTCGGCGTCCTGGTGCACGTCTCGGTGACCAACCAGACCGTGGGTCAGGCCCGCGAGGTCGCTCTGACCCGGCTGCGGGACGCGACGGCGTCGTACGAGGCCGGGGACCCGCTGCGGCGCGGCGCCGGGATCGATCCCCCGGGCCTGCCCCGGGCGCTGCGGGAGCTTGCCGTCTCGGGGCGGCGCGGCACGATGGTCGCCGAGCACGACGGGCACCCCACGATGTGGGCGGCGGGCCCCGCCGACGGTGGCCGGGCGCTGGCGGTGCAGGTCGACCACTCCCAGGGCGAGCGCACCATCGACGGCCTCGACAGCGCGATCGTGTGGTCCTCGGCCCTGGCGATCGGGGCGACGCTGCTGGTGGGCGCGTTCGCCGTGACGCGGGTGACGCGCCGGCTGCACACCACGGCGCGCGTGGCGCGGCGGATCAGCGCGGGCGACCTGGACGCGCGGGTCGACGATCCCCGGGCGCAGGACCCGACGCGCCCGCAGGACGAGGTGGCCTCGGTGGCCGCCGCGCTGGACTCCATGGCGGCGTCGCTGCAGGGCAAGCTGCTCGCCGAGCAGCGGTTCACCGCGGACGTGGCGCACGAGCTGCGCACTCCGCTGACCGGTCTGCACGCGGCGGCGGAGCTGCTGCCGCCGGGCCGCCCGACCGAGCTGGTGCGGGACCGGGTGGCCGCCCTGCGCACGCTCACCGAGGACCTGCTGGAGATCTCCCGGCTGGACAGCGGGCGGGAGCGGCTGGAGACGGAGCCGGAGGCGCTGGGCGCGGTGGCCGCGCGGGTGGTGCGGGGTTCCGGCGCCGACACGCGGGTGGAGGTCGTACGGGACGCGCGGGTGGAGACCGACCGGCGGCGGCTGGAGCGGGTGCTCGGCAACCTGGTCGCGAACGCGCACCGGCACGGGCGGGCGCCGGTGGTACTGACCGTGGACGGCCCGGTGATCACCGTACGGGACCACGGGGACGGCTATCCGGAGTACCTCCTCGTGCACGGGCCGCAGCGCTTTCGCACCGAGGGGGGAGCGAAGGGGCACGGCCTCGGGCTGACGATCGCACTGGGGCAGGCGGAGGTGCTCGGCGCGCGGCTGGAGTTCGCGAACCCGCCGGACGGCGGGGCACTGGCGACGCTGACGCTGCCTCAGCAGCCCTGAGCCGCACCGGCCCCGAACCCGGGATTGATCCGGGTCACGGCCCCTTCCCCGATGGCGCAGTGCGACGGGCGGCCCCCATCCGCCGCTCCTAATGTGGCGGTTAGTCATGTTCGACCACATCCACGCCTGTTCCTCACAGGAGGTCTCCCATGTCTCTGCTGAAGCCGCGCTCCCCGTTGGCCCGCCGCGTCGCCATAACCGCCGCCGCAGGCGCGCTCGTCACCTCCGTCGCCGTGCCCGCCGTCGCGTTCGGCGAGTGGGACGGTGGGGGCACCGGCCTCGGCGCCCCCGGCAGCCCCTGGGGCGGAGACGTGGGCGCGAACACCGACCTCGGCGCTCCCGACAACCGCCTGGGCGCAGACGTCGGCGCGAACAACAACTTCGGCGCCCCCGACAACCGCCTGGGCGCAGACGTCGGCACGAACAACAACTTCGGCGCCCCCGACAACCACTGGGGCGGAGACATCGGCGCGAACAACAACTTCGGCGCCCCCGACAACCGCCGGGGCGCAGACGTCGGCGCGAACAACAACTTCGGCGGCCCCGACAACCACTGGGGCGGCGACATCGGCGCGAACAACAACTTCGGCGCCCCCGACAACCACTGGGGCGGAGACATCGGCGCGGACGCCGACTTCGGCGGCCCCGGCAACCGCCTGGGCGGAGAGGGCGGCAGGGACGGAGGAGGTGAGCGCGGCGATCCGAACGGGCCGGACGGCCGGCGGGACCAGGGCCGCTACCGGGGCGTCGTCACGGCCGACCGGCTCGCCCTGCTCTCCTCGCCGCGCCGCGACGGGGACGTCATCCGGTACGTCCGCCGGGGCGAGGTCGTCCAGATCCACTGCCAGACCCGCGGCACCGGCGTGAGGGGCGACTCACTGTGGTACCTCCTCACAGGCCACCGCACCTGGGCCTGGGGCCCGGCCCGGTACATCGACGCCATCGGCCGTACTCCGCGCTGGTGCTGATGCCGACACCTCGCACACCGCACCATTTGGGTAAGTTCCGGACATGACCAAGGGCGGAACCGGAACCGGAATCACCGTGGCAGAGGCGGACGCGCCCGCTCCCGTCGCGCGCCTTCCCCGGCGCCGCGGCGTCGAACTCGCGCTCATCGTCATGGCCGTACTGCTGTCGGTGTCCGGCTACTGCAACGTCGGTCTGGCCCAGCACGGTACGCTCCCGCCCGACGCCGCCGGTTACGGCGCCGGGCTCGGAGTGCTCGCGCTCCTCGCCCATCTGGCGGTACGGCTGCGCGCCCCCTGCGCGGATCCGCTCCTGCTGCCGATCGGCGTGCTGCTCAACGGCCTCGGACTGGTGCTGATCTACCGGCTCGACCTGGAGACGCCGGGCGACCGGGCGGCCCCCACCCAGCTGGTGTGGTCGACGCTGGGCGTGGCCCTGTTCATCGTGGTGGTCCTGCTGCTGCGCGACCACCGGGTGCTGCAGCGCTACGCCTACGTCTGCGTCGCCGCCGCGCTCGTCCTGCTCACGGTGCCGATCCTGTTCCCGGCCGTGAACGGCGCCCGCATCTGGATCCGGATCGAGGGCTTCTCCATCCAGCCCGGCGAGTTCGCGAAGGTGCTCCTCGCCGTGTTCTTCGCCGCCTACCTGGCCGCCAACCGCAGCGCGCTGGCGTACGCGGGCCGCCGGGTGTGGCGGCTCCAGCTGCCGACCGGGCGCGTCCTCGGTCCGATCGTGGCCGTGTGGCTGGTCAGCGTCGGCGTCCTGGTCCTGGAGCGCGATCTCGGGACCTCGCTGCTGTTCTTCGGTCTGTTCGTGGTCCTGCTCTACGTCGCCACCGGCCGCACCGGCTGGATCGCGGTCGGCCTGCTGCTGGCCTCGCTGGGCGCGGTCGCCGTGGGCTGGCTGGAGCCGCACGTGCACAGCAGGGTGGAGGACTGGCTGCACCCCTTCGCGTCGATCGAGGCCGGGCAGGGGCCCAACCAGCTGGCCCAGTCGCTGTTCGCCTTCGCGGCGGGCGGGGTGACCGGGACGGGGCTGGGCCTCGGGCACTCGGTGCTCATCGGGTTCGCCGTCAAGTCCGACTTCATCCTCGCGACGGCCGGGGAGGAGCTGGGCTTCCTCGGCCTGACCGCGCTCTTCCTGCTGTACGCGCTGCTGGTGGAGCGCGGCTTCCGGGCCGGGCTCGCCGCGCGCGACCCCTTCGGCCGGCTGCTCGCGGTCGGCCTCTCCTCGATCGTGGCGCTCCAGGTGTTCGTCATCGCGGGCGGGGTGACCGGGCTGATCCCGCTGACCGGCATGGCGATGCCGTTCCTGGCCCAGGGCGGCTCCTCGGTCGTCACCAACTGGGCGATCGTCGCCCTGCTGATCCGGGTCAGCCACGCCGCCCGCAGCCGGGCCGACGGGCGGGCGGCGCCGTGAGAGCCGGACAGCTCCGGTGACCCGGCACATCCGGCACGCCGCCGCCTTCTGCGCCCTGCTGCTGGTCGCGCTGCTGGTGAACGCCGCCCGCGTGCAGATCGTCCAGGCCCCCGCGTACGACGACAACCCGGCCAACCGCCGCCCGGACATCGCCCGGTACCAGCAGCCGCGCGGCGACATCGTGGTCGGCGGCGAGCCCGTCACCGGCTCCCGGGACACCGGCGAGCACCTGCGTTACGAACGTACGTACGCCGACGGGCCGCTGTACGCGCCGGTCACCGGCTTCGCCTCGCAGGCGTACGGCACGACCCTGCTGGAGCACGCCGAGGACGGCCTGCTGTCCGGCGCCGACCCGCTGCTCGCGCCGCTCCCGCTCTGGAACGACGTGACGGGCACCCACAACGCGGGCGGCAACGTGGTGACGACGATCAACGGGGCCGCGCAGCGGGCGGCGTTCGAGGGGCTCGGCCGGCGCACGGGGGCGGTGGCCGCGATCGAGCCGTCCACCGGCCGGATCCTGGCGCTGGTGTCCACCCCGTCGTACGACCCCCAGTCGCTGTCGGGGAACGACACGGGGGCCGCCCGGACCTGGCAGCGGCTCAACGGCGACCCGGACAGGCCGATGCTCAACCGGGCCGTGCGCCGGACCTATCCGCCGGGTTCCACCTTCAAGGTGGTCACCGCGGCGGCGGCCCTGGACGCGGGCCTGGTCCGGGATCTCGACGCGCCGACCCGCTCCCCCGAGCCGTACACCCTGCCCGGCACCCGGACCCGGCTCGCGAACGAGGCCGACGGCTGCCGGAACGCCTCGCTGCGGGAGGCGTTCGAGCGGTCCTGCAACACGGTGTTCGCCAAGCTCGGCGTGGACGTGGGCGTGAGCGGCATGGCGGCCACGGCGGAGGCCTTCGGCTTCAACGACGACGGGCTGCGGATCCCCTTCTCCGTCGCGCGGAGCACCTTCGACACCTCGGTGGACCGGGCGCAGCTGGGGCTGTCGTCGATCGGGCAGTACAACACGCGGGCGACGCCGCTGCAGATGGCGATGGTGGCGGCGGCCGTGGCGGGCGGCGGTCAGGTGCGCGCGCCGTACCTGGTGGAGCGGACCGTGCGGGCGGGCGGCAGCCTCGTGGCGACGGCCGGGTCACGGCCCTCGCGGGAGGCGATGCGGCCCTCGACGGCGGCGCGGCTGAAGGAGCTGATGACGGGCGTGGTGGAGAACGGCACCGGCGCGAACGCCGCGATCCGCGGCGCCACCGTCGGCGGCAAGACCGGCACCGCCCAGCACGGCGTCGGCAATTCGGGCACGCCGTACGCCTGGTTCGTCTCCTGGGCGCAGGGCGACCAGGACGTGGAGCCCAAGGTCGCGGTCGCGGTGGTCGTGGAGGGTTCGGCGGCGGACCGCGAGCGCATCAGCGGGAGCGGGCTGGCGGCGCCGATCGCGCGGGCGGTGATGGAGGCGGTGCTCGCCGGGTGAGCCGCCCGCTTGGTGAGACGGGGTCTACCGCGCTCCGGGACACCGACCTACCGTTCGGTCCATGACTGACGCCGCGTACGAACTCGCCCAGGTCAACATCGCCCGCCTCAAGGCCCCGCTGGACTCACCGCAGTTGAAGGACTTCGTGGACGGGCTCGACCCGGTGAACGCGGCGGCCGACGCCGCCGACGGGTTCGTCTGGCGGTTGCAGAGCGAGTCCGGCAACGCGACGGACGTACCGTTCTTCGGCGACGACTGGCTCATCGTCAACCTGACGATGTGGCGGGACATGGACGCCCTGAAGGCGTTCATGTACCAGGGCCGGCACCGGGAGATGATGGCCCGGCGCCGTGAGTGGTTCGAGCGGCTCGCGGAGGCGGTCACGACGCTGTGGTGGGTGCCGGCGGGGCACCGGCCCACGGTCGCGGAGGCGGAGTCGCGGCTGCTGCACCTGCGGACCCACGGCCCGACGCCGTACGCGTTCACCCTGCGCACGTCGTTCCCCGCGGGGGCGTCGGAACCGGTGGCGGAACCTGCCGCATCCTGAGTCGCGGTCGACAAGTCCCGCACGGGGGATTGACGAGCTTGCTGACGCGCAGTCTCATAAGACGAGCGAGTGACCGCGGGTAACACAGCGAGGTGGGACACCCATGACGACCCTGACGGAAGCCGACGCGCTCGATGGCCTGCGCGACGCGCTCGGCCTGCTCAAGGACCGCGAGCAGGTGGCCGAACGGCTGCTCGCCTCCTCCGCCAAGCACTCCTTCGACCCGGACAAGGAGCTCGACTGGGACGCGCCCTTCGAGGAGGGCAAGTGGTTCTGGCCGCCGGAGCTGGTCTCGCTGTACGACACCCCGATGTGGAAGCGGATGAGCGAGGAGCAGCGGATCCTGCTCTCCCAGCACGAGGCCGCGGCGCTCGCCTCGCTCGGCATCTGGTTCGAGCTGATCCTCATGCAGCTGCTGGTCCGGCACATCTACGACAAGTCCGCGACCAGCGCCCACGTGCGCTACGCGCTCACCGAGATCGAGGACGAGTGCCGGCACTCGAAGATGTTCGCCCGGCTGATATCCCGCGGGGAGACCCCCTGGTACCCGGTGAGCCCGGTCCACCAGCACCTGGGGCGCCTGTTCAAGACGATCTCCACCACGCCCGGCTCCTTCACCGCCACCCTGCTCGGAGAGGAGGTCCTGGACTGGATGCAGCGGCTGACCTTCCCCGACGAGCGGATCCAGCCGCTGATCCGGGGCGTCACGCGCATCCACGTCGTGGAGGAGGCCCGCCACGTGCGCTACGCCCGTGAGGAGCTGCGCCGCCAGATGGTGACGGCTCCGAAGTGGTCGCAGGAGTTCACCCGGATCACCTCCGGCGAGTTCGCCCGCGTCTTCTCGGTCGCCTTCGTCAACCCCGAGGTGTACACGAACGTCGGCCTGGACAGGCGCGAGGCGATGGCCCAGGTCAAGGCCAGCGCCCACCGCCGCGACATCATGCAGACCGGCGCGAGGCGCCTCACCGACTTCCTGGACGACATCGGCGTCCTGCGGGGCGTCGGCCGCCGCCTGTGGAGGTCCTCGGGACTGCTGGCGTAGTCGAACCGGTCCGGTCGGCCGGCACAGGTGGTCGCGGGGGTGTGCGGGTTACGCTGCGGTTCATGACCCCGCAGGCCCCCACCCCCGCCTACCGCCGCCTCAGCGTCGAGGAGCGCCGCGTCCAACTCCTCGGCGCCGCACTCGCCCTCTTCGCCCACCGGCCGCCGGAGGAGGTCTCCCTCGACGACGTGGCGGAGCGGGCCGGGGTCTCGCGCCCACTCGTGTACCGGTACTTCCCCGGCGGGAAACAGCAGCTCTACGAGGCCGCGCTCAGATCCGCCGCCGACGAGCTGCGCCTGTGCTTCGACGAGCCCCACGAGGGCCCGCTGCTGACCCGGCTGTCCCGGGCCCTGGACCGCTACCTCGCCTTCGTCGACCAGCACGACACCGGCTTCAGCGCCCTGCTGCAGGGCGGCAGCGTCGTCGAGACCTCACGGACCTCGTCCATCGTGGACGGCGTGCGCCGGGCCGCCGCCGAGCACATCATGAGCCACTTGGAGGTCACCGAGCCCGGCCCGCGGCTGCGGATGACCGTCCGGATGTGGATCACGGCGGTGGAGGCGTCCTCCCTGATCTGGCTGGACGAGGGCAAGCAGCCGCCCGTGGACGAGCTGCGGGACTGGCTCGTGGAGCAGTTCCTGGCCGTGCTGTCGGTGACCGCCCGCCGCGACCCGCAGACCGCGGCGCTGGTCGAGGCCCTGGCGGCGGACGCCTGAGACCGGTGCGCGGATCACCGACACTGGTGCCGTGAAGAGCGAAGACACCCCCTTCGAGGGCGGCCCCATGGACGGGCGCGTGCTGCCCGTGCTGGTCGGGATGACCGGACACCCGCCGAAGACGTACCGCATCCCCGTGCCGGACCCGGCCGGCGGACCCCCGGCCGTGCTCGTCTACCGCCGCGTCCCCCGTGAAGGGGGCAGCCGGGTCGGGTTCGCCCGCTGGAAGTACGCGTACGACCCCACGGGCGGGAAGGGTTCCGGCCGGAAGTGGCCCTGGTCGAGACCGGGCACCGGGCCCGACACCGATCCAGACGCCACGCCGGGTGGCAAGCCGGACGACGCCCACGGGTGATTCCGTTGCGCCGAACCGCGGACACGCTGCGCGACAAGCCGGAAATCACACCACATGCTCACGGTGCGGAGCGGACGAGCCGTCTCGCATCGGAGGTGATGACGTGTCAGGAAGGCTCCTGCGTCTGGTGTGCACGGCGGCGGTGGCGGCCGGGATCGTGCTGGCGCCCGGGCCCGCGGCGGCCGAACCGGAGCCCGGCGGGGCCGGCGGCGCCGGCGGCGACCGGTCCGTGGCCGGGCTGCTGACGGACCTTCAGCGGCTCTACCAGGAGGCGGAGAAGGCCACCGAGACCTACAACGGCACCGAGGAGCGGCTGAAGAAGCAGCGCGCCGAGGTGCTGCGGCTGGACGCCGAGCTGGCCCGGACCAGGCTGTCCCTGCACGACAGCCGCGGCGCGGCCGGCCGGCTCGCCCGGCAGCAGTACCGCAACAGCGGCGACCTCTCCCCGTATCTGCGACTGCTGCTCGCCCGTGACCCGCAGCACGCGCTCGACCAGGGGCATGTGATGGGGCGGCTGGCCCGGCAGCGGGCCGAGACGGTGGGCCGCCTGACCGGCGACGAGAAGAGGGCCGACGAGCTGGCCCGGCGGGCGCGCACCGCCCTGGACCGGCAACTCGCCCTGGCCCGGCGCCAGGAGAAGGACCGCGACGCCGTGCGCGACCGGCTGCACGCCGTTGAGGAACTGCTCGCCTCGCTCACCCCCGAGGAACTGGCCGCCCTGGCGGAGCTCGAGAAGAACGGGATCGTCGAGGCGCAGGAACGTTTCCTGGCGTCCGGCGCGCTCGGTGCCGACGCCAAGCCGTCCGCGGAGGGCGAGCGGGCGGTGCGCTTCGCGGTGGAGCAGCTCGGAAAGCCGTACGAGTGGGGCGCGGAGGGCCCGACGGCGTACGACTGCTCGGGCCTGACCTCCGTGGCCTGGCAGCGGGCCGGGACGCCGATCCCGCGGACCAGCCAGGAGCAGTGGGCGCGCCTCGCGCACGTCCCGCTCGACGAGCTGCGCCCCGGTGACCTGGTCGTCTACTTCCCCGAGGCCACCCATGTGGCGATGTACCTCGGCGACGGCATGGTCGTCCAGGCGCCGCGACCCGGCGCCGAGGTCAAGGTGTCGCCGATCGCGGCCAACCCGGTGCTGGGCGCCGTACGGCCCGACCCCGGCGGGGAGCCGCTGCGGCACTACACGCCACCGAGGCTCCCCGAGGGGGCGACGGACGGGTCCGACGAGGGGTACGCGGCCGCCTACGCGCCGGCCGCGCCCGAGACCTCGGCCAGGTAGCCCTCGGTCTTCGCCGGGTCGTAGAAGAAGTTCTCGAAGTCGGCCGGGTCGTTGAAGCCGTTGGCGAAGCGGTCGGCGACGGGCTGGAGCTGACCGGCGGCGCCGATCAGGTTGAGGACGTGCTCCGGCGGCGGGGCGAGCATGGCGTTGGTCCACTTGGTGACGTGCTGGGCCGTCTGCCAGTAGCGGTCGAAGGTCTGCTGCATCCAGGCCTCGTCGAACTCCTTCTCCCCCTGCTCCAGGATGGAGGCGAGGTAGGAGGCGGCGCACTTGGACGCGGAGTTGGAGCCCTGTCCGGTGATCGGGTCGTTGGCGACGACGACGTCGGCCACGCCGAGCACCAGGCCGCCGCCGGGGAGCCGGCCGATCGGGTTGCGGACGGTGGGGGCGTAGCGGCCGGCGAGGGTGCCGCCGGCGTCGGTCAGCTCGACCTTGGTGGCCCGCGCGTACTCCCAGGGGAGAAACTTCTCCATGAGTTCCAGGGTCAGGGAGAGGTGCTCCGCCGGGTCCTTGACGTCCTTGAAGGCGTCCAGCGGGCCGCCGGGTATGCCCTCCCAGAACAGGATGTCGGCGCGGCCGGACGTGGTGTAGGTCGGCATGATGAACATCTCGCCGACGCCCGGGACGAGGTTGCAGCGGACGGCCTCGGTGTCCGGGTGCTCCGGGCGCGGGCCCATGCCGTGGACGTAGGCCACCGCCAGCGCGCGCTGCGGCTCGCTGTACGGGGAGCGCGAGGCGTCCCGGCCGAACATCTGCACCAGCTCGCCCTTGCCGGCCGAGACCAGGACGAGGTCGTAGGCGCGGGAGAAGTAGTCCAGGTCGCCGACGGCCGCGCCGTGGATGACCAGCTGGCCGCCGCGCTGGGCGAAGGTCTCCATCCAGCCGGCCATCTTCACCCGCTGGTCGACCGACTGCGCGAAGCCGTCGAGCCGGCCCAGCCAGTCGATCGCCCGCTGCGACGGACCCGGGTCGAAGGAGCCGGGGGCCGCCACCGAGACGCCGAGTCCCTCGATCTTCGGGGCCTGGGACTCCCAGAAGTTCAGCTGGAGATCGCGCTCGTGCTGGAGTGCCGTGTGGAACATGCACTGCGTCGACATGACCCGGCCGGTGCGGATCTCGTCCGCGGTCCGGTTGGACATCAGGGTGACCTCGTAGCCGTGCGACTGGAGGCCGAGGGCGAGCTGGAGACCGGACTGGCCGGCTCCGACGACGAGTATCTTCCGCATGCGGGGTTCCGTCTCCTACTCGGGGGTTTCGTCGAGCGCGTGGCCCACGAGGGACAAGAGGGTCTCGATGGCCGAGATCCGGCGGCGCGCGTCCATGATCATGACAGGTATGTGCGCGGGGATCGTCAGCGCCTCCCGCACGTCCTCCGCCTCGAACCGCTGGCTGCCGTCGAAGTGGTTCACCGCGACGACGTACGGCAGTCCGCAGCTCTCGAAGTAGTCGAGGGCCGGGAAGCAGTCCTTCAGGCGGCGGGTGTCGGCCATCACGACCGCGCCGATCGCGCCGCGCACCAGGTCGTCCCACATGAACCAGAACCGCTGCTGGCCCGGCGTGCCGAACAGGTAGAGCACCAGGTCGTCGTCGAGCGTGATGCGGCCGAAGTCCATGGCCACGGTGGTGGTCAGCTTGTCCGGCGTGGCGGTGAGGTCGTCGGTCTCCTCGCTCGCCTCGGTCATCAGCGCCTCGGTCTGCAGGGGCGTGATCTCCGAGACGGCGGTGACCAGCGTGGTCTTGCCGACGCCGAAACCGCCCGCCACCACGATCTTCGTGGCTATGGGCGCGCGGGTGCGGTCCGTCTGCCAGGGCTGCACGGGCCCGTCGGTGTCGACGAGCGGGGGGACGCCGAACGCGGCGGCGTCAGAGACGACGGAGTCCACTGAGCACCCTTTCGAGCAGTGCGCGGTCCGGGCGGCCCGTGCCGTGGCCGGTCCCGGTGCCGTACACACGGATCTTTCCCTGGTCCGCGAGGTCGCTGAGGAGCACGCGGACCACGCCGAGCGGCATCTTCAGCAGCGCGGCGATCTCGGCCACCGTACGCATGCGGCGGCACAGTTCGACGATGGCCCGCATCTCCGGCATCACGCGGGAGGTGAGGCTGCCGTTCGTCAGTTCCTTGCGCTCCTCGGCGGCTTCCAGCGCGGCGGTGCCGGCCGTGGCGCCGACGAACGTCTCCACGAGCAGGACGTGGCCGAAGCGGGTCCGGCCGCCGGTGAGCGAGTAGGGGCGCACGCGGGCGGGCTTGCGGTCGGCGCCGCGCACGGGGAGGTTCTTCGGGGATTTCCTGGGGGTGTTGCTCATCGGGTACTCCCCGTCGAGGTCGACTCGGTCTCCAGGGATTTCCGCAGCTCACTGCGGAGTTCGGGGGTCAGGACGTGGCCGGCGCGGCCCACGAAGAGCGCCATGTGGTACGCGATGACGCTCATGTCGCAGTCCGCGGCACCGTGCACGCCGAGCAGCGAGCCGTCGCTGATCGACATCACGAACAGACTGCCCTCGTCCATGGCGACCATCGTGTGCTTCACGCCGCCGAAGTCCATCAGCCGGGCGGCGCCCACGGTGAGGCTGCCGACGCCGGAGACGACGGTGGCGAGGTCGGCTGCGGAGCCGCGCGGGCCGGTGCGGCGCACGGTCTGTGCCGCGCGGGCCGCGTCGTTCCGCTCCTGGTCGGAGGAGAGGAGCAGCAGGCCGTCGGAGGAGACCACCGCGACCGATTCGATGCCGGGAACCTCCTCGACGAGGTTGGTCAGCAGCCAGTGGAGATTACGGGCTTCGATGCTCAGTCCGAAGGTACTGGGAGCGGTCAACTGCTTGCCTCCTCGACAGTGCCCCCCGTGGCTTCTTCGGTTGTCCCTGCTGGGTCGGACGGTGCCTGGTGCCGCTCCGTCCGGTCGGCGATCTCCGCCTCGACGTCGCGGCGGCCGGCCTCCGCCCCCCGGCGGAACCCTCCCAGGCGGCGGCGGAGCGCCTCGGCGTCGACGGAACCCGCCGTGCGCGGCCGTGGGACCGCGGCGGCGGGAGTGGTGAGCTTCGGGGTCCGCTTGGGCAGACCCTTGTCGGTGACGGGTTCGGCCGGCTCGCTCGCCCCGCCGCGCGCCGCGCCCTCGTCCGGCGTGCGGTCGTGGGCGTCCGGTCCGATGGTGTAGGCGTCGGTCTCCGGCGTGCGGTCGTCCGGTCCGGGTCCCGGTGCGGGCGCGGGTGCCGGTGCGGGTGCCGGTGGCTGGGGCGGCAGCAGGAGGGCCATCGTGGTGTCGTCGGGGAGATCGCGACCGGAGGCGTTCCCGGCCTCGGGGGCCTGCGTCTCCTGGGCGGACTCCTGGGCAGGGGCCGGCGCCGAGGAGGGCTCCTGGGCCGGCTCCGGGCCGGCGTCCCGGTCCGTTTCCTGCGGCTGCTCCGTCTCCGGCTCGGAGTGCGGCTCCGTCTCCGGGGCCGGGGCCTGCGCCGATTCCGCGGCCCCCACTGCGTCGGCCGCATCCGCCGCGTCGGCCTCCGCCCGCCGTACGGCCTCCTCCGCCGAGGCCACCAGCGGGTCGGCGTCCCGCTGCCGGCCCTTCTCCGCGCGGCCGGGCAGGACGTTGGAGTTGGCCTCCGCGTCGGCGCCCGGCAGGGTGAAGGAGCCCGTGCCCTCGGACACCGGCACGGTCGGCGCGAGGGCGGCCGGCGGGGCCGCCGCGAGCAGCGTGCCCGGGAGGACCACGACGGCCGCGACCCCGCCCTGCTTCTGCTCCCGCAGCCGTACCCGCGCCCCGTGCCGGTGGGCGAGCCGGGCGACGACGTAGAGGCCGAGCCCGAGACCGTCCTCGCCCTCCTGGTCGTACGGCGCCTCCGGGTCGAAGTCGGTGAGACGGGCGTTGAGCCGCTGGAGCCGCTCGGTGGCCATGCCGATGCCCTCGTCCTGGACGGAGAGCATCACCTCGCCGTTCTCCAGCAGCCAGCCGGAGACCTCGACGGGCAGGTCCGGCGGCGAGAAGGAGGTGGCGTTCTCCATCAGCTCGGCCAGCAGGTGGGAGAGGTCGTCGGCGGCGAACCCGGCGACGTGCGCGTGCGGCGGCAGCGCGGCGATGCGCACCCGCTCGTACCGCTCGATCTCGCTGACCGCGGCCCGGACCACGTCGACCAGCGGCACCGGACCGGCGCTGTGCTGGACGTGCTCGGTGCCGGCGAGGACGAGCAGGTTCTCGCTGTGCCGGCGCATGACGGTGGCGAAGTGGTCGAGCTTGAACAGGGTGGCGAGGCGGTCCGGGTCCTGCTCGCGCTCCTCCAGGCTCTCGATGACGGCGAGTTGCCGCTCGACCAGGCCGAGGGTGCGCAGGGCGAGGTTGACGAACGTGCCACCGATGCTCTTGCGCACCACGTCCAGCTGGGCGGCGGACGCGGCGAGTTCGGCGCGCAGTTCCTCGCGGGCGTCGGCCATCTTCTGCCGCTGGCCGACGAGATGCTTGCGGTCGGCCTCCAGCGTGGCGACCCGCTCGGCGAGCGTGGCGGCGTGCGCGTGCAGGGCGTTGACGGAGCGGACGACCTGGGCGAACTCGTCGTTGCGGCCGGTGAAGGCCACCGGCTCCTCGGCCGTGGGGTCGTCCGCGCCGGCCAGCCGGGCCGAGCCGCGGCGCAGCACCGAGAGCGGGCGGGTGAGCGTGCGGGCCATGGCGGTGGCGATGCCGACGGCGAGCAGGAGCAGGGCGCCGAGGACGGCGATCCGGATCTCCAGCTCGGTGACGTCGTCGTCGCGCAGCTGCTCCAGGGCCTTGACGCGCTTCTCGTACAGGGCCGACTCCGCGCCGCGCATGGCGTCCACACGGGCGGAGAGGGCCGCGTCCAGCCGCTTGGTGCTGGTGCGCAGGTCGCGGTCGGAGAGCGTCGGCTCGTCCGTGAGGCCGGCGAGGTACTTCTCGGCGGAGTTGACCTCGGGGCCCGCGACCGTGGAGTCGAAGCTGTCCCGCGCCTCCTTGGGCGCACCCTCGCGGAAGTCGGCGAGGGCGGCGTCGGAGCGCACCCTGGCCTGCTGGGCGGCGGCGGCGAGCGCGTCGCGCTGCTCGGCGTCGGCGTCCGAGGAGGTGCTGGACTCGGTCGGCAGGCCCGTGACCGGGTCGATGACGGTCTCGGTGCTGCTCGGCACGCCGAGGGCCGCGAGCAGCAGGCCACGGGTGGCGGCGGCCTGCTGGACGGCGGTGTCCAGTTCGGCGAGGGCGTACGCGCCGGCGCCCGCCCGGGGTGGCATCCGCTCGGCCAGCTCCTCGGCCAGGGCGTGGAGTTCGGTGATCGCCTCCGAGTACGCCTGGTGCGCCTGGAGCGCGGTGCTCTTGCCGGTGAGGGCGGCGCGGCGCAGCGCTGCTACGGCGTCGAGGTCCTCGCGCAGGGAGGCGGGCGTGTCGGGGTCGGCGAGCAGCTCCTCCACCTGCCGGTCGACGCGGGCGCTGCGCTGCTCGGAGGGCGCCTTGGACTGGGGGCGGCCGGCGGCGATGTACGGGGTGACCTCGTCCCGCTCGTCGGCGAGGGAGTGGGCGAGGGTCAGCGCACCCTGGGTCTGCTCGGCGAGCGTCACCAGTTCCTGGGAGTCGTGCAGTTGCCCGGAGGCGGCCATGATCGAGGGCGCTCCCGCTCCGGCGATGGCGGCGGCCACGACCGCCACGGCAACGATCAGGCGGTTGCGTACGTGGGTGGGGCGGCCCTTGCCGACGGGAGGCGCCGACGGCACCGGGGTGGAGGTGTCGGGGGTCCGCGCCGCGTTCCCCGCGGGGGCCGTCTGCTTGCCTGTGCGACGAGGCCGCGTCTTCTGCACCGGTGCTCGCATTCCTGACTCGTGTACCCGTGGGCCCGGGTGGCGCTCCGTCAACTGGCCGGTCGGGGCATGCACCCTCCGCCACGCTCTGGGCTGCTCCCCGGCCGCCGACCGCGCATCGGGCGGGGAGGCCGCGTGAGCAGGGCAGGCCCCCGACCGGTTCCCGACCCTCCCAGTGCCGGTGGGCGGTGGGCACGCATCATCTGACCCGCCACCCGAAGGAGTGAACCCCGGACGGGAGTTGGTGGGCAAGTTCCGCGCGCTCGTGCGACACGCCTGCGCGGCGCGCCGGTTGGACGTCTGCGACGGGCGGTGGCACTATGTGCCGCCACGCGTTGCCGGAGTGCCGAATTCCACCCCAAATCCGGCGCCTGACCTGCACCGCCGCATCGATTCCGGGGGCGATGGGGGCCTTTTGCGGACGCCGTGAAGGGGTCGTGCAGACTGGCTGGATGCGCACGGAACTGGTCTCGGAACCCGGCCTCGCCGACCACCCCAACGAGGACTTCGCGAGCGTCGGACTACCGGCCTCGGGACAGGGTGGTTCGCTCGTCGTGCTGGACGGCGTGACGCCGCCCCGGAACGGGACGGGCTGTCTGCATTCGGTGCCCTGGTTCACGGCGCGCCTGGGCGGAGCCCTGACCGAACTGACCGTTTCACTCCCGGATGTTCCCCTCGTCGAAGCCCTGTCCCGCGCCATCGCGCGTACCGCGGCGGCACACGCGGAAACCTGTGACCTTTCTCACCCGCGTACACCTCAGGCAACCGTGGTCCTGGCGCGGTGGTCCCCCGCGACCGTCGAGTACCTGGTCCTGTCCGACTCCGCCCTGCTGGTCCAGGTCCCGGACGGCACGGTCTCGGCGGTCCTGGACGACCGGCTGGCGCGGCTGCCCCGCTCGGCCCTCGCCACGGACGCGCTGGTCGACGCCAACCTCCGCAACAAGGAGGGCGGTTTCTTCACGGCCGCGGCGGACCCGGCGGTGGCGGCGCGGGCGGTGACGGGGACGCTGCCGCGCGGCGAGGTGCGGACGCTGGCGGCGCTGACGGACGGGGCCGCGCGGTGGGTGGAGAAGTTCCGGGAGGGCGACTGGGCGGACTGCCTCGCCCTGGTGCGGAAGCAGGGCGCGCAGGCTCTGGTGGACCGGGTGCGGGAGCTGGAGCGCGCGGACGCGGCCGGGGCCCGGGAGTTCCTGGGCCGCAGCAAGACTCACGACGACGCGACGGTGGCCTACGCGGAGCTCTGAGCGCGGCGGGCTCCGGACCGCCCTACTTCTCCATCCCCCGGTTCAGCTCGTGCAGCAGCCGGGCGAGTTCGGTCACCTCACGCGGGTCCCAGTCGGCCAGCCGGCGGGCGTACCGGGCACGGCGGGCCTCCCGCACCCTGCCCACGCGTTGCTGGCCCTCCGGGGTCAGGGTGACCAGCCAGGCACGGCCGTCGGCGGGGTCGGGCTCGCGGGCGACGAGGCCGAGTTGCTCCAGGGCGCGCAGCTGGCGGGACATCGTCGCCTTGCCGACGCCGATGTAGGCGGCGAGCTCCGTGGCCCGCTGGCCGCCGCACTCGCCGAGCCGCACGAGAAGGCCGTACGCGGACGACTCGAGGTCGGGGTGGACCTCCCGGGCCATCTCGCCCTGGTTGGCGCGGGCCCGCCGGAGCAGAACCGTCAACTCCCGCTCCAGTGCCAGGAACTCCGGTTGGTTCACACCACCGCGGGACAGATCGGATTCAGCTCCGTGACCGCCGCCGTTCCCCTCTTCGTGCACGTCAGCCCCTGCCTTGATTCTGCCGTTCCTGAAAGTTTCCGCCACGGATCGCCATCACCGCAGCTCGGCAAGTATTTCGCAGGCTTAGACCAACGGAAGATTCCAGGCCCTCTTCCACCCGCCGTTCTACGTGCGTAGCGTCTTGCCCGGGCACGCCGGATGGCATGCCCACGCCACCACCGCAAGGCTCCCCACTCGCGCATCCCCCACCGAGCACCACCGAGCCATCGGAGGCACGTCATGCCCGTGCACAGATCCGGATCGGCCCGCGGACGGCGCTTCGCCGTCACCGGGATCCTGCTCGCCGCGTTCTCCCTCGTCCTCACCCTCCCCGCGGACGCGTCGTCGTCCGCCGACACCCCTCCCCGCGGCTCCGCCCACATGGGCATGGGCGTCGCGGAACACGACGGTGAACACGGCACCCCCGTCCCGGGCCGTGCCGTCCAGACCGAGGGCGTCGACGTCTCCAGCCACCAGGGCAACGTCGCCTGGTCGACCCTGTGGAACAGCGGCGTCAAGTGGGCCTACGTCAAGGCCACCGAGGGGACGTACTACACCAACCCCTACTTCGCCCAGCAGTACAACGGCTCGTACAACGTCGGCATGATCCGCGGGGCGTACCACTTCGCCACGCCGGACACGACGAGCGGCGCCGCCCAGGCCAACTACTTCGTCGACCACGGCGGCGGCTGGTCCCGCGACGGCAAGACGCTGCCGGGCGCGCTGGACATCGAGTGGAACCCGTACGGGGCCACCTGCTACGGCAAGACGCAGAGCCAGATGGTCTCCTGGATCCGCGACTTCCTGAACACCTACAAGGCGCGCACCGGCCGCGACGCCGTGATCTACACGGCCACCAGCTGGTGGACCCAGTGCACCGGCAACTACGGCGGCTTCGCGGCGAACAACCCGCTGTGGATCGCCCGCTACGCCTCGACGGTGGGCACCCTGCCGGCCGGCTGGGGCTACTACACGATGTGGCAGTACACCTCGTCCGGCCCGACGGTCGGGGACCACAACAAGTTCAACGGCGCCCTGGACCGCGTCCGGGCGCTCGCCAACGGCTGAGCTCACGCAGGGGCAGGGCCCGGATTCCCTGAAAGGGGAACCGGGCCCTGCGTCATCCGGCCGCGTCCTCCCCCAGTGCCTAAAGCCTGGGAGGTACCCCCATCGCCGCGACCGGAACCTCCGGCCGCGCACCGTTCGTCGCCGGTGCGAGCGCCAGTTCCAGCACCTGGCGGACGTCGGTGACGGCGTGGACGTCCAGCTTGTCCAGCACCTCCGCCGGGACGTCGTCCAGGTCGGGCTCGTTGCGCTTGGGGATGATCACCGTGGTGACGCCCGCCCGGTGCGCCGCGAGCAGCTTCTGCTTCACCCCGCCGATCGGCAGCACCCGGCCGGTCAGCGAGACCTCGCCGGTCATCGCCACGTCCGTGCGGACCAGCCGGCCGGAGAGCAGCGAGGCCAGCGCCGTGGTCATCGTGATGCCGGCGCTCGGGCCGTCCTTGGGGACCGCGCCCGCCGGGAAGTGGATGTGCACGCCCCGGTCCTTCAGGTCGGCCACCGGCAGCTCCAGCTCGGCGCCGCGGCTGCGCAGGAAGCTCAGCGCGATCTGCGCCGACTCCTTCATCACGTCGCCCAGCTGACCGGTCAGGGTCAGGCCCGCCGCGCCCGTCTCCGGGTCGGCCAGCGACGCCTCGACGTACAGGACGTCGCCGCCCGCTCCGGTGACCGCGAGACCGGTGGCCACGCCCGGCACCGAGGTGCGGCGCTCCGCCGGGTCCTGGGCGGACTCGGGCACGTGGTGCGGCCGGCCGATCAGCTCCCGCAGGTCGCCGTCCGTGATCGTGAACGGCAGCTCCCGCTCGCCCAGTTCGTGCTGGGCCGCGACCTTGCGGAGCAGCCGGGCGATCGACCGCTCCAGGGTGCGCACGCCCGCCTCGCGGGTGTACTCGCCGGCCAGCTTGCGCAGCGCGCCCTCGTCGACCGTGACCTCGTCCTCGCCGAGTCCGGCCCGCTCCAGCTGGCGCGGGAGCAGGTGGTCGCGGGCGATGACGACCTTCTCGTCCTCGGTGTAGCCGTCGAGGCGGACCAGCTCCATGCGGTCGAGCAGGGCGTCGGGGATGGCCTCCAGGACGTTGGCGGTGGCGAGGAAGACCACGTCGGACAGGTCGAGTTCGACCTCCAGGTAGTGGTCCCGGAAGGTGTGGTTCTGCGCCGGGTCGAGCACTTCGAGCAGGGCCGCGGCCGGGTCGCCCCGGAAGTCCGAGCCCACCTTGTCGATCTCGTCGAGGAGGACCACCGGGTTCATCGACCCGGCCTCCTTGATCGCGCGCACGATCCGGCCGGGCAGCGCGCCGACGTACGTACGACGGTGGCCGCGGATCTCGGCCTCGTCGCGGACGCCGCCGAGGGCGACGCGGACGAACGTGCGGCCCATCGCGTGGGCGACGGACTCGCCGAGCGAGGTCTTGCCGACGCCGGGCGGGCCGACCAGGGCCAGTACGGCGCCGCCGCGCCGGCCGCCGACCACGCCGAGGCCCCGGTCGCCGCGCCGCTTGCGCACGGCCAGGTACTCGGTGATGCGCTCCTTCACGTCCTCCAGGCCCGCGTGTTCGGCGTCGAGCACGGACCGGGCGCCCTGGATGTCGTAGGCGTCCTCCGTGCGCTCGTTCCACGGCATCTCCAGGACCGTGTCGAGCCAGGTGCGGATCCAGGAGCCCTCGGGCGACTGGTCGGAGGACCGCTCCAGCTTGTCGACCTCCTTGAGGGCGGCCTCGCGGACCTTCTCGGGCAGGTCGGCGGCCTCGACGCGGGCGCGGTAGTCGTCGGACTCCTCACCGTCCTGCTCGCCGTTGAGCTCGCGCAGCTCCTTGCGCACGGCTTCGAGCTGGCGGCGCAGCAGGAACTCCCGCTGCTGCTTGTCGACGCCCTCCTGGACGTCCTTGGCGATGGTCTCGGCGACGTCCTGCTCGGCGAGGTGGTCGCGCAGTTGCTGGGTGGCGAGCCTCAGGCGCACGACCGGGTCGGCGGTCTCCAGCAGCTCGACCTTCTGCTCGGTGGTGAGGAAGGGCGAGTAGCCGGAGTTGTCGGCGAGCGCGGAGACGTCGTCGATGGCCTGGACGCGGTCCACGACCTGCCAGGCGCCGCGCTTGCGCAGCCAGGCGGTGGCGAGCGCCTTGTACTCCTTCACCAGCTCGGCGACCTGACCGGGCAGGGGCTCGGGCACGGTCTCGTCGACCCGCGTGCCCTCCACCCACAGCGCCGCGCCGGGCCCGGTGGTGCCGGCGCCGATGCTCACCCGGTGCCGGCCGCGGATCAGGGCGCCCGGGTCGCCGTCGGCGAGGCGGCCGACCTGTTCGACGGTGCCGAGGACGCCGGTCCTGGCGTAGGTGCCGTCGACGCGCGGGACGAGCAGGACGCGGGGCTTGCCGGGCTCGGACCTGGCGGCGGCCTGGGCGGCCTCCACCGCGGCCCGTACCTCGGCGTCACTCAGGTCCAGGGGGACGACCATGCCGGGCAGGACCACTTCGTCGTCGAGCGGCAGCACGGGCAGGGTGAGCGGTGTGAAGGCGGCGGACTCAGCAGCCATGATCTCCCCTTCGGCAGTCAAGTTGAGTTACATCGACTCAATGAAAGGGAGTCCGTGATTGTTCCCCAAGGGGTGTTCGCTCTGAGCGATCATGCGCTCCATGCCACCCACCGGGACCTCTCGGGTTACTCGGGACAGCGCCGTCGGGCCGGCCCGCATTCCTTTGCCAGGATGGGCCGATGGCCATCACTTCCCACGACTCCCACGACATCCCCGAGGTGCTGGACCGTCGCGAGGGCCCGCACGGCGAGGTCGTCCTGCGCCGGCACGGGGCGCTGCTCCAGATCATCGCGAACGGCTGCTTCCTGATGGACACCTCCGACGGGCGCTCCGAGCGGCGGCTGGTCGACGCGGCGGCCGAGGCGCTCACCGCCTCCGGCGGGCGGGCCGCGCCGCACCTGCTCATCGGCGGGCTCGGCGTCGGCTTCTCGCTCGCACACGCGGCGGCCGACCCCCGCTGGGGCCGGATCGCGGTCGTCGAACGCGAGTCCGCCATCATCGACTGGCACCGCGACGGACCGCTGGCCGCACTCTCCGCCGAGGCGCTGGCCGACCCCCGCGCGGAGATCGTCCAAGCGGATCTGGTGCGTTACGTCAATGAGACTTCCGACACGTACGACGCGCTCTGCCTCGACATCGACAACGGCCCCGGCTGGACCGTCACCGAGGGCAACGACGGGCTGTACGCACCGGCCGGACTGGCAGGCTGCGCACGGGTGTTGAGGCCGGGCGGGGTGCTTGCCGTATGGTCCGCGCAGCCCTCTCCGGAATTCGAAGAAACCTTGCGTAATGCCGGGTTCCAGCAGGTGCGTACCGAAGAGATCCCCGTTGCCCGGGGCGTTCCCGACGTTGTCCACATCGGCGTCGGGCCTGGATAGCAAAGGCGCGGGGACTCCCCGTACGCTGCTGCCCTGACGCGGTCATTCAAGCGTCAATCGTAGTCATGCGCAGACGAGGAATCACCCCACTGATTCCGGTAAGCACACCTCAGGGGCGGGCGATGGA
Source organism: Streptomyces sp. NPDC053750 (assembly GCF_044544295.1). NCBI lineage: Bacteria > Bacillati > Actinomycetota > Actinomycetes > Kitasatosporales > Streptomycetaceae > Streptomyces > Streptomyces sp. NPDC053750. The sequence goes on from NZ_JBITXB010000006.1 coordinate 133,459, forward strand.
GCAGACACAGACCTCCCACAACGGCACGGCGACGGCCACCCAGGGCGCGCAGCGCCGGGTGCTGGTGGTCGAGGACGACCAGACGATCGTGGACGCCATCGCGACCCGCCTGCGCGCCGAGGGATTCCTGGTGCAAACGGCCGGTGACGGCCCGGCCGCGGTCGACACCGCCGAGGCCTGGCAGCCCGACCTGCTGATCCTCGACATCATGCTGCCCGGCTTCGACGGCCTGGAGGTCTGCCGTCGCGTACAGGCCCAGCGCCCGGTACCGGTGCTGATGCTCACGGCACGCGACGACGAGACGGACATGCTGGTCGGGCTCGGCGTGGGCGCCGACGACTACATGACCAAGCCCTTCTCGATGCGTGAGCTGGCCGCGCGCGTGCACGTGCTGCTGCGCAGGGTGGAGCGCGCCGTCGTGGCCGCCTCGACGCCGCGCAGCGGCATCCTGCGCCTCGGCGAACTGGAGATCGACCACGCGCAGCGCCGGGTGCGGGTGCGCAGCGAGGACGTGCACCTCACCCCCACCGAGTTCGACCTGCTGGTGTGCCTGGCGAACACCCCGCGCGCGGTGCTCTCCCGTGAGCAGCTGCTGGCCGAGGTGTGGGACTGGGCGGACGCCTCCGGCACCCGGACCGTCGACAGCCACATCAAGGCGCTGCGCCGGAAGATCGGCGCCGAGCGCATCCGCACGGTGCACGGCGTGGGCTACGCGCTGGAGACGCCGACGCCATGAGCCAGGGGCGGCAAGCCGCACGGAGAGGCCCCGGGAAGCCCTGGGGCGGCGTACGCCCGTTCTCGATCAAGACAAAGCTGGGCGCACTGGTCGTCACGTCGGTGCTGATCACCACCGGTCTTTCGGTGATCGCGGTGCACACCAAGACGGAGCTGCGCTTCATCACGGTCTTCTCGATGATCGCCACGCTGCTGATCACGCAGTTCGTGGCCCACTCGCTGACCGCGCCGCTGGACGAGATGAACGCCGTGGCCCGGTCCATCTCGCACGGCGACTACACGCGCCGGGTGCGCGAGAACCGCCGCGACGAGCTGGGCGACCTGGCCGTCACCATCAACCGCATGGCGGACGACCTGGAGGCCCAGGACCTCCAGCGCAAGGAGCTGGTGGCGAACGTCTCCCACGAGCTGCGCACCCCCATCGCGGGCCTGCGCGCGGTGCTGGAGAACATCGTCGACGGCGTCACCCAGGCCGACCCGGAGACCATGCGCACGGCGCTCGGGCAGACCGAGCGGCTCGGCCGGCTGGTGGAGACGCTGCTGGACCTCTCCCGCCTGGACAACGGCGTCATACCGCTGCGCAAGCGGCGCTTCGAGGTGTGGCCGTACCTCTCCGGCGTGCTGAAGGAGGCCAACATGGTCGCGTCGGCACGCGCAGGCATTGCTTCCGGCTCCGGCAGCCACACCCGCACCGACGTGCACCTGGCCCTCGACGTCTTCCCGGCGGACCTGACCGCGCACGCGGACCCCGAGCGCATCCACCAGGTGGTCGCCAACCTCATCGACAACGCGGTCAAGCACAGCCCGCCGCACGGCCGGGTGACGGTCCGGGCGCGCCGCGGGGAGCTGCCCGAGTCCCTCGAGCTGGAGGTTCTCGACGAGGGCCCCGGGATTCCGCGGTCGGAGTGGCGCCGGGTGTTCGAGCGGTTCAACCGGGGTTCGGTCTCCCGGCCGCACGGTCCGGGCAGCGACGGCGGCACCGGGCTCGGCCTGGCGATCGCACGCTGGGCGGTCGATCTGCACGGCGGCCGGATCGGTGTGGCCGAATCCGAGCGGGGCTGCCGCATTCTCATCACTCTTCCGGGCCTGCCACCGACGTCGAGTTGACGTAGGGTTCGAAGCGGAAGACCAAGATCCACGGGCATCCGCGGTGGCGGACACGTGTGATCAGGCACTGGCCCACCTCTGGCCCGCGTTTTCTTCGCGCCGGGTCCCGGTCTCCCCTTCCCCAGCGCAACAGAACCTCGCTTGTTTCCCGCCATTTCCAGCGCCGAAACACGGTCTGCAATGTGACTTACGCGACGATGAACGGGCCCAGTCTGACCTTCCGGGTCCGGGAGGCGTAGCCTTGATTCCCGCTGTCCACCATCTTGTGAAGCGGAAGAGGGCGGTTCTCGCCGTGTCGCCACAGTCCCCCAGTAACTCGAGCATCTCGACCGACACCGACCAAGCGGGCAACGCGGGCAAGAACCCCGCGGCCGCCTTCGGTGCCAATGAGTGGCTCGTCGACGAGATCTATCAGCAGTACCTCCAGGACCCGAACTCCGTGGACCGAGCCTGGTGGGACTTCTTCGCCGACTACAAGCCCGGGGCGCCCGCCGCCCAGGCCGCCTCCGGTGCCACGGGCACGGACACCGCCGGCGCCCCGCAGGCCGCCCCGGCGCCGCAGGCGCAGCCCGCCGCCCCGGCGCAGGCCCCCGCGGCCCCCCGGTCGGCCGCCCCCGCACAGCCGGCGGCACAGCCCGCGGCCGCCGCCCCGGCGGCTCCGGCCGCCCCGGCCGCGAAGCCCGCGCCGGCCAAGCCCGCCGCCAAGCCGCAGGCGAAGGCCGCCGCGCCCGCCAAGGACGCCACCGCCACCGAGAGCCCCGCGGGCCCCGAGCTGGTGACCCTGCGCGGCCCCGCCGCCGCGGTCGCGAAGAACATGAACGCCTCGCTGGAGCTGCCCACGGCCACGTCCGTGCGCGCGGTCCCGGTGAAGCTGCTGTTCGACAACCGCATCGTCATCAACAACCACCTCAAGCGCGCCCGGGGCGGGAAGATCTCCTTCACGCACCTGATCGGCTACGCGATGGTGCAGGCCATCAAGGCCATGCCGTCGATGAACTACTCGTTCGGCGAGAAGGACGGCAAGCCGACCCTCGTCAAGCCGGCACACGTCAACCTCGGCCTCGCCATCGACCTGGTCAAGCCCAACGGCGACCGCCAGCTGGTCGTCGCGGCGATCAAGAAGGCCGAGACGCTGAACTTCTTCGAGTTCTGGCAGGCCTACGAGGACATCGTCCGCCGCGCCCGCGACGGCAAGCTGACGATGGACGACTTCTCCGGCGTCACGGTCTCCCTGACCAACCCCGGCGGCCTCGGCACCGTCCACTCCGTGCCGCGCCTGATGCCCGGCCAGTCGGTCATCATGGGCGTCGGCTCCATGGACTACCCGGCGGAGTTCCAGGGCACCTCCCAGGACACCCTGAACAAGCTCGGCATCTCGAAGGTCATGACGCTCACGTCGACCTACGACCACCGGGTCATCCAGGGCGCCGCCTCCGGCGAGTTCCTGCGCCAGGTCGCCAACCTGCTGCTCGGCGAGAACGGCTTCTACGACGACATCTTCAAGGCGCTGCGCATCCCCTACGAGCCGGTCCGCTGGCTCAAGGACATCGACGCCTCGCACGACGACGACGTCACCAAGGCCGCCCGCGTCTTCGAGCTGATCCACTCCTACCGGGTCCGCGGCCACGTCATGGCCGACACCGACCCGCTGGAGTACCAGCAGCGCAAGCACCCCGACCTGGACATCACCGAGCACGGGCTCACCCTGTGGGACCTGGAGCGCGAGTTCGCGGTCGGCGGCTTCGCCGGCAAGTCCCTGATGAAGCTGCGCGACATCCTCGGCGTGCTGCGCGACTCGTACTGCCGCACCACCGGCGTCGAGTTCATGCACATCCAGGACCCGAAGCAGCGCAAGTGGATCCAGGACCGCATCGAGCGCTCGCACACCAAGCCGGAGCGCGAGGAGCAGCTGCGCATCCTGCGCCGGCTGAACGCCGCCGAGGCGTTCGAGACGTTCCTGCAGACCAAGTACGTCGGCCAGAAGCGCTTCTCCCTGGAGGGCGGCGAGTCCGTCATCCCGCTGCTGGACGCGGTCATCGACTCGGCGGCCGAGTCCCGCCTGGACGAGGTCGTCATCGGCATGGCCCACCGCGGCCGGCTGAACGTGCTGGCCAACGTGGTCGGCAAGTCGTACGCGCAGATCTTCCGCGAGTTCGAGGGCAACCTCGACCCGAAGTCGATGCACGGCTCCGGCGACGTGAAGTACCACCTGGGCGCCGAGGGCACCTTCACGGGCCTCGACGGCGAGCAGATCAAGGTCTCGCTGGTCGCCAACCCCTCGCACCTGGAGGCGGTCGACCCGGTCCTGGAGGGCGTCGCCCGCGCCAAGCAGGACATCATCGGCAAGGGCGGCACGGACTTCACCGTCCTGCCGGTGGCGATCCACGGCGACGCGGCCTTCGCGGGCCAGGGCGTGGTGGCCGAGACCCTGAACATGTCGCAGCTGCGCGGCTACCGCACCGGCGGCACCGTCCACGTCGTCATCAACAACCAGGTCGGCTTCACCGCCGCCCCGGAGTCCTCGCGCTCGTCGATGTACGCGACGGACGTGGCGCGGATGATCGAGGCCCCGATCTTCCACGTGAACGGCGACGACCCGGAGGCCGTGGTCCGCGTCGCGCGGCTCGCCTTCGAGTTCCGCCAGGCGTTCAACAAGGACGTGGTGATCGACCTCATCTGCTACCGCCGCCGCGGTCACAACGAGTCGGACAACCCGGCCTTCACCCAGCCGCTGATGTACGACCTGATCGACAAGAAGCGCTCGGTGCGCAAGCTCTACACCGAGTCCCTCATCGGTCGCGGCGACATCACCCTGGAAGAGGCCGAGCAGGCGCTCCAGGACTACCAGGGCCAGCTGGAGAAGGTCTTCACCGAGGTCCGCGAGGCCGTCTCCCAGCCGTCCGCCGCGGAGCCCTCGGACCCGCAGGCCGAGTTCCCGGTCGCCGTGAACACCGCGGTCAGCGCCGAGACCGTCAAGCGGATCGCCGAGTCCCAGGTCAACATCCCCGACCACGTCACCATCCACCCGCGCCTGCTGCCGCAGCTCCAGCGCCGGGCCGCGATGGTCGAGGACGGCACGATCGACTGGGGCATGGGCGAGACCCTCGCCGTCGGCTCCCTCCTCCTGGAGGGCGTCCCGGTCCGCCTCGCGGGCCAGGACTCGCAGCGCGGCACCTTCGGCCAGCGCCACGCGGTGGTCATCGACCGCGAGACGGGCGACGAGTTCACGCCGCTGCTGTACCTGTCCGAGGAGCAGGCCCGGTACAACGTCTACAACTCCCTGCTCTCCGAGTACGCGGCCATGGGCTTCGAGTACGGCTACTCGCTGGCCCGCCCGGACGCGCTGGTGATGTGGGAGGCGCAGTTCGGCGACTTCGTCAACGGCGCCCAGACGGTCGTGGACGAGTTCATCTCGTCGGCCGAGCAGAAGTGGAACCAGACCTCCGGCGTCACCCTCCTCCTGCCGCACGGCTACGAGGGCCAGGGACCGGACCACTCCTCGGCCCGCCCGGAGCGCTTCCTGCAGCTCTGCGCGCAGAACAACATGACGGTCGCGATGCCGACCCTGCCGTCGAACTACTTCCACCTCCTGCGGTGGCAGGTGCACAACCCGCACCACAAGCCGCTGGTCGTCTTCACCCCGAAGTCGATGCTGCGCCTGAAGGCCGCGGCCTCGAAGGCGGAGGAGTTCACGACGGGCCAGTTCCGCCCGGTCATCGGCGACGACTCGGTCGACCCGGCCGCCGTCAGGAAGGTCGTCTTCACCGCCGGCAAGGTCTACTACGACCTCGACGCCGAGCGGAAGAAGCGCGGCGTCACGGACACGGCCATCATCCGCATCGAGCGCCTGTACCCGCTGCCGGGTGCCGAGCTCCAGGCGGAGATCGCCAAGTACCCGAACGCCGAGAAGTACCTGTGGGCCCAGGAGGAGCCGGCGAACCAGGGTGCCTGGCCGTTCATCGCGCTCAACCTGATCGACCACCTGGACCTGGCGGTCGGCGCCGACGTCCCGCACGGCGAGCGCCTGCGCCGCATCTCGCGGCCGCACGGCTCGTCCCCGGCCGTCGGTTCCGCGAAGCGGCACCAGGCCGAGCAGGAGCAGCTGGTGCGTGAGGTGTTCGAGGCGTAGCCCCTCCGCGGCGCGACACCGCCGCGCAGCGCGTCCGGGCCGGGCCGCACCCCCTCTTCGGGGGTGCGGCCCGGCCCTTTTTCCTGCACTTATCCTTGACCGCATGTACTTCACCGACCGTGGCATCGAGGAACTGGAGAAGCGGCGCGGCGAGGAGGAGGTCACCTTCGAGTGGCTCGCCGAGCAGCTGCGGACCTTCGTCGACCTGAACCCGGACTTCGAGGTGCCGGTGGAGCGGCTGGCGACGTGGCTGGCGCGACTGGACGACGACGAGGACGACGAGTAGTCCCCGGGCGGGTGCAGACGGGTGTCTTGACTTTCCATGCCCGCGATATATCGTGAATAGCGGAGGACGCGATATGGCGCGTTCGGTGAGGAGGTCTGCACCATGTCCGAATGGTCTGTCGCGGAGCCCGAGAAGCTCACCTTCGACGAGCCCGTGCGCGAGCTCCACGTCCGCATCGTCAACGGCACGGTGAACGTGGTGGGGACGACCGAGGGCCCCGCCCGCCTCCAGGTCTCCGAGATCGAGGGCCCCCCGCTGATCGTGACCCACCAGGACGGCGTGCTCACGGTGGCCTACGAGGACCTTCCCTGGAAGGGCTTCCTCAAGTGGCTGGACCGCAGGGGCTGGCGCCGCAGCGCGGTCGTCTCCCTGGCCGTGCCCTCGCACACGCGGGTCGAGGTCGGCGTGGTGAGCGCCGCGGCCGTGATCTCCGGGCTCGAGGGACGCGCCGAGGTGAAGGGCGTCTCCGGGGACACCACCCTGGTGAGCCTCGCGGGGCCGGTCCGCGCGGACACCGTCTCGGGGAGCGTGGAGGCCCAGGCCCTCTCCGGCGACCTCCGCTTCAACTCCGTCTCCGGGGACCTGACCGTCGTGGAGGCGGGGTCCTCCGTCCGGGCCGACTCGGTGAGCGGTTCCATGATCGTCGACCTGGACTCGACCGGTGGGCCGACCGACGTCAGCGTGACCAGCGTCTCGGGCGAGATAGCCGTCCGGCTGCCCCAGCCGGCCGACGCGGAGGTGGAGGCGAACACGGCCAGCGGCACCGTCTCCAGCGCCTTCGAGGACCTCCGGGTGGCCGGCCAGTGGGGCGCCAAGCGGATCACCGGCCGGCTCGGCGCGGGCAACGGCAGGCTGAAGGCCACGACGGTCTCCGGCTCGATCGCCCTGCTGCGCCGTCCGGGGACGGAGGACTCGCCCTGGGAGCGGGAGCCCACGGACACCGGACCGGCGGGGGACGCGCAGAGCCGCTCGGGGGACCACTCCGCTTCCGGCCGGGACCACGGCGCCACCGACGCCCCGGCCGACGGCACGACCGACAAGAAGGTGCTCTGACATGCCCCCCGTCTTCGCCCACGGCCGTCTCCGCCTCTACCTCCTCAAGCTCCTGGACGAGGCCCCGCGCCATGGCTACGAGGTGATCCGGCTCCTCGAAGAGCGCTTCCAGGGGCTGTACGCGCCGTCGGCGGGCACGGTGTATCCCCGCCTGGCCAAGCTGGAGGCCGAAGGCCTGGTCACCCACACCACCGAGGGCGGCCGCAAGGTGTACGCCATCACCGACGCCGGCCGTGCCGAGCTGGCCGAGCGCAGTGGCGAGCTGGCCGACCTGGAGCTGGAGATCCGGGAGTCGGTCGCCGAGCTCGCCGCCGAGATCCGGGCCGACGTGCGCGGCGCGGCGGGTGATCTGCGGCGGGAGATGCGGGCCGCGGCCGGCGCGGCCCGCCGGGGCACCGGCTCCGGAGCCCCCGACGCGGGGAACGGGTCCGCCACCGACACCGCGGACGCCGACGAGAAGGAGGCCTGGCGCGCCGCCAAGGAGGAGATGCGGCGGGTCAAGCAGGAGTGGAAGGAGCAGGCCCGTCGCGCCAAGGACGAGAGCCGCCGCGCCCGCGAGGAGGCCCAGCGCGCCCGGCGCCAGGCCAAGGAGGCGCAGGAGCAGGCCCGGGTCCAGGCGCAGGAGGAGATGCAGCGCATCGCCCAGCGGGTCCAGGAGCAGATGCAGGACCACTTCTCGCGGGGCGACTGGCCGACGGGGCTGCGCGAGGGCCTGAGCGAACTGGCCAAGGAGGTCGGTGAGTTCGGGAAGGACTTCGGCAAGGAGTTCGGCAAGGACTGGGGCTTCGGCCGCACGGACACCACCGGCACGACCACCCACGGCCCGGAGCACCACCCCAAGACCCCCGAGCACTCCGCCGCGCCCGATGTCTCCACGACGCCCGCGTACTCCGCCACTCCCGAGGACTTCCCTGCCGGTTACGCTCCGGCCTGGGCCCACGAGGACGCCGCGGACTCCACCGGTGACCCGGCCCGCGACCTGGACCGGCTGCTCGACCGCTTCCGGGACGACATCCGCGACGCGGCACGGGACCACGGCGTCACTGCCGACCAGCTCCGCGACGCCCGCCGCCAGTTGTCGACGGCCGCGGCGCACATCGGGGTGATCCTGCGGGCCCCGAAGGCCTGAGCCCCGGCGCGGAGCGCCGTGCGTCTCAGGCGCAGGCCTCCCCCGTGCCGGCCTCCCCCGCGCCGCCGCCCAGCACCCTGGTCAGCGACTCATGGGTCACGCCGTGGTCGGCGAGCACCTCGGCCGGCACACCGGGACGGACGGTCAGGGCGAGGAGGATGTGCTCGTCCCCGATGCGCCGGTCACGTCGGGCGACGGCGACCCGCAGGGCCTTCTCCAGCACCTCCTTGGCGCCCCGGCTGAAGCTGCGGTGCCCGGGCCACCAGCGCTTGTCCTTACGGTCGCCGGACATCGCGCCGACGCCGTGCGCCTCCTCCACCCGGGCGACGATCTCGGACACGTCGATCCCCAGCCCGGCGAGGGCGTCGGTCTCGGCCTGCGACAGACCGGCACGGCGGCGCGCCTCCGCCAGGGACCGCCGTACGGACTCCTTTCGCTCGCCGGCTCCGAGCGCCGACAGCGCGAAGGAGGCACGACTGCCCTCGCGGTCCAGCAGGGCGAGCAGCAGGTGCTCGGCGTCGACGGTCTCCGCCTGCGCCGCTTCGGCGTACCCCACCGCCTCCTGCACCACGGCGCGGGCGTCCTTCGTGAACCGCTCGAACATCAATGCCTCCCGTACTTCTTGTGCACGGCCTGCCTGCTGACTCCGAGTTCCGTGGCGATCTCCTGCCACGACCACCCCTGGTTGCGCGCGCCGCGCACCTGCACCGCCTCCAGCTGCTCCAGCAGCCTCCGCAGCGCGGCGACGGCCCGCAGCCCGACCCGGGGGTCGCGATCACCCGCACGTGCGGCGAGATCCGTTGCTTCGCTCATGCCGTCAACATTGGTTGACAAAATCCCGGCTGTCAACCCACATTGACAGCCGGGAGGCGACCGGCCCGGGAGACGGCCGGCCGGGAGAGACCAGGAGGGAGATCAGGAACCGCTGAGCACGATCTTGCCGAACTGCTCCCCGGAGGCCATCCGCTCGAAGCCCTCGCGGGCCCGGTCCATGGGAAGCACCTCATCGATGACGGGACGGACGCCGGTGGCGGCACAGAAGGAGAGCAGGTCCTCCAGCTCGTCCTTGGTGCCCATCGTGGAGCCGACGACCTTGAGTTCCAGGAAGAAGATCCGGGTCAGCTCGGCATGGGAGGGCCGGTCGCCGCTGGTGGCGCCGGAGATGACGAGCGTGCCGCCGGGCCGCAGCGACTTCACCGAGTGGGACCAGGTGGCGGCGCCCACGGTCTCGATGACGGCATCGACCCGCTGCGGCAGCCTCGCGCCCGTTTCGACGGCCTCCACCGCGCCCAGCTCAAGGGCTCGCTTTCGCTTCGCCTCGTCGCGGCTGGTCGCGAAGACCCGCAGCCCCGCTGCCTTGCCGAGCACGATCGCGGCCGTGGCGACCCCGCCGCCGGCGCCCTGCACCAGCACCGAGTCGCCGGGACGGACCCCGGCGTTGGTGAACAGCATCCGGTACGCCGTCAGCCAGGCGGTCGGCAGACAGGCGGCCTCCTCGAAGGAGAGCTCCTTGGGCTTGGGCAGGATGTTCCAGGTCGGCACGGCGACCTGCTCGGCGAAGGTCCCCGGGTAGCGCTCGGTGAGGATGGAACGGGGCTCCTTGGGGCCGACCCCGTGACCGGACTGACCGATCACGGAGTGCAGGACGACCTCGTTGCCGTCCTCGTCGACACCGGCGGCGTCGCAGCCGAGGATCATGGGCAGCCGGTCCTCGGGGAGGCCGACGCCGCGCAGGGACCACAGGTCGTGGTGGTTGAGGGAGGCGGCCCTGACATCGACGACACTCCAGCCGGCACGGGCCTCGGGAGCCGGGCGCTCCCCCAACTCCAGGCCGTTCAGCGGCTGGTCGCGGTCGATTCGGGCGGCGTAGACAGCGAACATGACCTTGACGATAGGTTCCCCACCCGCCATCGGAAACCACCCGACCATGTGACACACACCCTCTTGCACCACCGCAGCTGCGGGCAGTCGTGCCTCCCCCGGTGCCTGAACGGCCTGGGAGGCACCCCGCACCGCCGGGCTGCGGAACCCACCCACCCCACCGCAGCGCCGCCCGCCCTACGAGAGACGGCATACGAGAACGGCCCCGTCCACCCGGACAGGGCCGTTCACAGAACCGCGCGTCACACCGTCACCGACGCGCAACCCCCTCCGCCCGAGCCGCCGCAGCCACCGCCGCCGTAACCGCCGGCGCAACCCGCTCGTCGAACGGCGACGGAATGACGTAGTCCGCCGCGAGGTCGTCACCGACGACCGACGCCAGCGCCTCGGCCGCCGCGAGCTTCATGCCCTCGGTGATCCGCGACGCCCGCACCTGCAGCGCTCCCGCGAAGATGCCCGGGAACGCCAGCACGTTGTTGATCTGGTTCGGGAAGTCGGACCGCCCCGTCGCGACGACCGCCGCGTACTTGTGGGCGACCTCCGGGTGGACCTCCGGGTTCGGGTTGGCCATCGCGAACACGAACGCGCCCTTGGCCATCGAAGCCACCGCCGGCTCCGGCACCGTACCGCCGGAGACGCCGATGAAGACGTCCGCGCCGGACAGCGCGGCCTCCAGCGAGCCGGACAGCCCCGCCTTGTTGGTGAAGGAGGCCAGCTCCCGCTTGACCGGGGTCAGGTCGTCCCGGTCCGCCGAGACGACGCCCTTGCGGTCGGCGACCGCGACGTCCCCGATCCCGGCCTCCACCAGCATCTTGGCGATGGCGACCCCGGCCGCGCCCGCGCCCGAGATCACCGCCCGAAGCTCACCCAGCGTCCGCCCGCTCAGCCGCGCCGCGTTCCGCAGCGCCGCCAGCGTCACGACCGCCGTGCCGTGCTGGTCGTCGTGGAAGACCGGGATGTCGAGGCGCTCCTGGAGCTTGCGCTCGATCTCGAAGCACCGCGGCGCCGAGATGTCCTCCAGGTTCACGCCGCCGAAGGACGGCGCGAGCCGCACCACCGTCTCGACGATCTCGTCGGCGTCCGTGCAGTCGAGCGCGATCGGGACCGCGTCCACGCCGCCGAACTGCTTGAACAGAATCGCCTTGCCTTCCATCACCGGAAGGGAGGCCTCGGGGCCGATGTCCCCGAGTCCCAGCACCGCCGTACCGTCCGTCACGACCGCCACGACCGACGACTTCCAGGTGTAGTCGTGGACGAGGTCGGGCTGCTCGGCGATCGCGCTGCACACTTTCGCGACGCCGGGCGTGTACGCCAGGGACAGGTCGTCCTTGTCGCGGACCGGCACGGTGGCCTGCACGGCCATCTTGCCGCCGCGGTGCAGCGCGAACGCGGGGTCGAAGCTGTCGAGGGGCTCCGCCCCTGCCTCCTGCTCCGCACTGGCGTCGCTGTCGCTGCGAGGATTGACGATCTCCGCTGCCACTTTGTCTTACCCCTTAAGAGTTCATGGATTGAGGGTTTGTCCACTCCTGGTGAGGAATGGGCGGGCACCGCGCAGAGAGATGGCCGCCTAGGCCACATGGGCCCCTGCGCGACGGACGCGCCGCACACGCGCCCTGAGCCCCTGATGAGGGGTGTAAAGAACCTTCTTACCCGACGGACGCCCCCCGCGACGAGTCCGATAAGTGCAAGCTCACATGTCGGACCTCGCACACCGCATGCCGGTGACATGGCTCATAGCGAGGGATCCGGACAACTTTCCGATACCCCTTGACAGGCCTGGGGAACAGACTTTCTACGACCGTGCACACCACCGAACCAGGTGGGCATTTCAAGAAATGCCGAAGATCTTCCGGCCGGAAGGGTCGATTCCCGCAAAGGTTCGGTCGTGATGTACCGACCTGGTCCGGTTCGGGGGGGCACCCGTTATCCGATTTTGACATGACGGCCCCCCTGAACGACCGAGTCCGAATGGCAAGATGCCGTAATCACACGAGGTCGCGACACTCGAAGGCGTGTGCTCTCGTCGACCCACGGCGCCTGTCGGTCCCCCGGCCGGCGTCCCGTCCCATCGGCAACTCCATCTCCCGCCGGAGGAACCACCATGACCGCAAGCTTCACCCGTCGTACGACCGCCGCGCACTCCCGGACAGCAGTGGTCGGTGCGATCGCGGTCGCAGGCGCTCTGCTGCTCACCGGATGCGGCGACCAGACCGAGAACAGCGACTCCGGCAGCGACACGCAGTCGGCCGCGGGTGCCCCGCTGGCCGATAAGCTCCCCCAGGCGATTCGCGACAAGGGCGTCATCAAGGTCGGTTCGGACATCGCCTACGCTCCGGTCGAGTTCAAGGACGACTCCGGAAAGACCGTCGGTATCGACCCCGACCTCGCGGACGCCATGGGCAAGCAGCTCGGCGTGAAGTTCGAGTTCGAGAACGGCACCTTCGACACCCTGATCACCGGTCTGCGCTCCAAGCGCTACGACATCGCGATGTCCGCGATGACCGACACCAAGGACCGCCAGGAGGGCATCGACTCCGAGACCGGCAAGAAGGTCGGCCAGGGCGTCGACTTCGTGGACTACTTCACCGCCGGTGTCTCGATCTACACCAAGAAGGGCGACGACCAGGGCATCAAGACCTGGGCCGACCTGTGCGGCAAGAAGCTCGTGGTGCAGCGCGGCACGGTCTCCGAGGACCTCGCCAAGGCCGAGAACGAGAAGTGCCCGGCCGGCAAGAAGATCTCCATGCAGCCCTTCGACAACGACCAGCAGGCCCAGACCCGCCTGCGCGCGGGCGGCGCCAACGCCGGCTCGTCCGACTTCCCGGTCGCGGCGTACGCGGTGAAGACGTCCGGCGGCGGCAACGACTTCCAGCTCGTCGGCGAGCAGGTCGAGGCGGCGCCGTACGGCATCGCGGTCGGCAAGGACAACACCCAGCTGCGCGACGCGCTGAAGGCGGCGCTCGACGCGGTCATCGCGAACGGCGAGTACAAGAAGATCCTCGACAAGTGGGGCGTGGCGGAAGGCGCCGTCACGGCGGCCACCATCAACGGCGGCAAGTGACCGCGCGGCGGGCACTGAAAGGCAACTTCCGTGACTGTTGACATCGACAAGAGGGCGGGCGGCCCGGGCGACACCCCGCCCGCCGGACCGGAGGCCATCAAGGCCATCCCGGTCCGCCACTACGGGCGGTACGTCTCCGCGGTCGTCGCGATCGCGCTGCTGGCCGCGGTCGTCTACGCGTTCTCCCAGGGCAAGATCAACTGGGACGCGATCCCGGACTACTTCTTCGACGACCGCGTCCTGACCGGCGTGGGCAAGACGCTCCTGATCACGATCCTCGCGATGCTGATCGGCATCTTCGGCGGCATCCTGCTCGCCGTGATGCGGCTGTCGAAGAACCCGGTGACCTCGACCCTCGCGTGGTTCTACATCTGGTTCTTCCGCGGCACGCCGGTCCTGGTGCAGCTGGTCGTCTGGTTCAACCTGGGCCTGGTCTTCGAGTACGTCAACCTGGGCCCGGTCTACCGCGACGAGTGGTCGGACTTCATGACGCCGTTCCTGACGGCGCTGCTCGGCCTCGGTCTCAACGAGGCCGCGTACATGGCGGAGATCTGCCGCGCCGGTCTGCTCGCGGTCGACGAGGGCCAGACCGAGGCGGCGCACGCGCTCGGCATGAGCCACACCAAGACGCTGCGCCGGATCGTGGTGCCGCAGGCGATGCGCGTGATCGTGCCGCCGACCGGCAACGAGGTCATCAACATGCTGAAGACGACCTCCCTGGTGTCGGTCGTCCAGTACGCCGAGTTGTTCCGGGTCGCCCAGGACATCGGCCAGACCTCCGGTGCCCCGGCCGAGATGCTGTTCCTGGCCGCGGCCTGGTACCTGCTGCTGACGTCGGTCTTCAGCGTCGGCCAGTACTACCTGGAGCGTTACTACGCCCGCGGCTCCAGCCGCAGCCTGCCGCCGACCCCGATGCAGAAGATCAGGGCGAACCTGTTCTCCCTGTCGAACCGCTCCAGCACGACGGGAGGTGCGGCATGACCGCCATGGTCAAGGCCGAGGGCGTCCACAAGTCCTTCGGCCTCGTCGAGGTCCTCAAGGGCATCGACCTGGAGGTGAAGTCCGGCGAGGTGTTCTGCCTCATCGGCCCCTCCGGCTCCGGCAAGTCCACCTTCCTCAGGTGTATCAACCACCTCGAGAAGATCAACGCCGGGCGTCTTTACGTCGACGGCGAGCTGGTCGGCTACCGCCAGAAGGGCGACAAGCTCTACGAGCTGAAGGACAGCGAGGTCGCCGTCAAGCGCCGGGACATCGGCATGGTCTTCCAGCGCTTCAACCTGTTCCCGCACATGACGGCCGTCGAGAACGTCATGGAGGCTCCGGTACAGGTCAAGGGCGTGACCAAGGGGCAGGCCAGGGAGCGCGCGATGCAGCTCCTGGACCGCGTGGGACTGGCCGACAAGGCCGGCAACTACCCCTCGCAGCTCTCCGGCGGTCAGCAGCAGCGCGTCGCCATCGCGCGGGCCCTGGCGATGGACCCGAAGCTGATGCTGTTCGACGAGCCGACCTCGGCCCTGGACCCGGAGCTGGTCGGTGACGTCCTCGACGTCATGCGCGACCTGGCCGAGTCCGGCATGACGATGGTCGTCGTCACCCACGAGATGGGCTTCGCCCGCGAGGTGGGCGACAGCCTGGTCTTCATGGACAACGGCGTGGTGGTCGAGTCGGGCAACCCGCGCGACGTCCTGACGGACCCCCAGCACGAGCGGACGAAGGCGTTCCTGTCCAAGGTCCTCTGAGTCCACCCCCGAAGGGGCGGTACGGGTCTCCCGTGCCGCCCCTCGGCGTGTGGTCCTACTTGAGCGCCAGCAGCAGCGTGTCCGACGGCGAGCACCACACCGGCCGCACCTCGCCGAAGCCCTTCTCGCGCAGCACGCGCGCGTGCCACGCCGCCGAGGGCATCTCGCCGTCGGCGTGCTCACCGTAGATCTCGAAGCGCCGCGCCGTGGGTCCGGCGAGGACCGGGTCCTTCGCGGCGAGCTGCCACCACTCGGCCCAGTCGAGGGCGCCCGCGCCCTTGGCGGCGTCCATCCGCGCGTGCCGCTGGGCGCGCTCGGCCGCGTTGATCCGGGGCGTCGTGTCGTCGATCATGTGGTCCGCGTTCATGAAGACACCACCGTCGCGGACCACCTCCGCGACCCGGCCGTAGAGATCCGCGAGGGGTTCGGCGTGGAACCAGTGCAGGGCCGTCGCGGTCAGGACGGCGTCGTAGGAGTCGTGCGGCAGCTTCGCCGTCCAGTCGGGGTCCTTGAGGTCGGCGGCGACGAAGGAGACCCGGCCGTCGCCCGCGAAGGTGCCCTCGGCGATGGCGAGGAGCGCGGGGTCGAGGTCCACGCCGGTGCTGGTGGCCTCGGGGAACCGGGCGAGCAGCCGGGCCGTGATGGTGCCGGTGCCGCAGGCGAGGTCGAGCACGCGCGGCGCGGGGCCGACGAGCGCCTCGACCATGTCGAGCATGATCCGGAACCGCTCCTCCCGGTCCGGCATGTACCACTCCTGCTGCCGGTCCCAGCTCTCCTGCCAGGCCTGCCAGTCGGCACCCGTCGTGGCGATGTCCGCGTCCGTCATCGTGCCCCTCCCTCACTCCTACACGTAATACCCTGGAAGCACGATCAGCTGTTACCTGACCGCAGGCACGACCATAGAGCCCCTTCGTAAGGACTACAAGTGGAACTGGCCTATTACTCGGATTACGCCGTACGTCTCGTCAACACCGAGGAACCGGTCCGGGGGCAGGACTCCCTGACCTCGGTCGAGGCCGTCCGCGAGCTCTTCGGCGCCAACCAGTCGGCCGCCCGCCGCGCCACGGACGCGGACGTGACCCGCTTCCGGTCGGTCCGGGGACGGCTGCGCGCGGTCTTCGAGGCGGCCGACTGCGGCGACGAGACGCTCGCCGTGGACCTGCTGAACTCACTGCTCCTGGAGTTCCCGGTGAGCCCGCAGATCTCCGGCCACGACCACCGCGACGACGACGGCAGCCCGCTGTGGCACATGCACCTGGCGGACCACCCGTCCAACGCGACCGCCGGTTTCGCCGCCATCGCGGCGATGGGCCTGGCCTTCCACCTCACGGAGTACGGCGTGGACCGGCTGGGCCTGTGCGAGGCGTCCCCCTGCCGCAACGCCTACCTGGACACCTCCACCAACCGCTCCCGGCGCTACTGCTCCGACCGCTGCGCCACCCGCGCCAACGTGGCGGCCTACCGCGCCCGCAAACGCCTCGAGGCGGACCGGTCGGTCAGCACCGGCCTGAGCGACGACAGCGCCCAGCGCGCCACGGCGAACGGCGAACGCTGACCCGGTCGCCGCGGCCGGTACCGCAGCCGCGCCCTGCCGAGCACGAGTTCCTCGGGGACGACCCCGTAGTCGGTGCTGTCACCGCCGGCGAACGCGTTGTCCCCGAGCACCCACCAGCCGGCCCCGCGCCGCTCGACGGCCCGCTTCACCACGAGCAGATCCTGCTGGAAGGGGTGCCGCAGCACGACGACGTCGCCCGGCCGGACCCGCGCCCCCCAGTGCACGAGCAGCACGTCCCCGTGGTGCAACGTGGGCACCATCGACGGCCCGGTCACCTCGGCCGGCCCGAACGGCAGGGCCCCTCTCGCGCGCTCGGTCTCCTGCGACAGCTGCTCCGGCATCACCCGGCACCTCCCCGGTTCTTCCTCCACCAGTCTCAGTCTCACCCCGGACTTTTGTCCTAAGCCCACGGGGGCACTCGCGAAATCGGGTCTCCCAGGGAGTAATGTCCCCCCTGAGAAGACGATCACGAGGAAGGAACGCTTCATGCTTTCCCGCCTGTTTGCCCCCAAGGTCACGGTCAGCGCCCACTGCGACCTGCCCTGCGGCGTGTACGACCCTGCCCAGGCCCGCATTGAGGCGGAGTCGGTGAAGGCCGTCCAGGAGAAGATGGCCGGCAACGACGACCCGCACTTCCAGACGCGCGCCACGGTCATCAAGGAGCAGCGCGCCGAGCTCGCGAAGCACCACGTCTCCGTGCTGTGGAGCGACTACTTCAAGCCCCCGCACTTCGAGAAGTACCCGGAGCTGCACCAGCTGGTCAACGACACCCTGAAGGCCCTGTCGGCCGCCAAGGCGTCGAAGGACCCGGCGACCGGCCAGAAGGCCCTGGACTACATCGCCCAGATCGACAAGATCTTCTGGGAGACCAAGAAGGCCTGACCCCTTCCGGCCCGCACCCGGCCCGCACGACGCCGAACACGGCGCCGATGACGGTCCGGGTGCGGTCTGTTTCCGGGCGACGCACTCGGCCGTCGCCTCGGTTCAGGAGTTCTCCGTGACGGTTTCCCGTGAGGGCTCGGCTTCTCGCGAAGGCTCGGCGGTCCGCGGCCGCGCCTCGGTTTCCCTGCCCTGGGCGCTCTGCTCGGGACCCGCCTCACACCTGGGGTTGCGGCACGGGCCGGGCGCCCACACCGGGACCCACGCGCCCAGCGTCTTGTGCCGCCGGACGACCGTTTCGACTGGCTGTCCGCAAACGGGACAGGCGTGCTTGTCGCTGTCCATGCCTCCAGCGTAGAACGGGCGACCGCTCAGCGCTTCCTGTCGTACGTCCGCACCACGACGCCGTTGCCGAACGACCGTACCGACTGCGGCACGAACTCGGAGACCGCGAAGCCGGAGCCGAACATGGGCATACCGGTGCCCAGCACGACGGGGTACGTCTTGATGACCAGCTCGTCGACCTCGTCGATCAGCTCGCCGGCGACGGCGGCTCCGCCGCACAGGTAGATGTCGAGACCGCTGTCCTCCGCCTTCAGCTCCCGGACCCTGCCGACCAGGTCCGTCGAGATGATCTCCACGTTCGGGTCGGGCGACCGGGTGAGCGTGCGCGAGGCGACGTACTCCCGCAGATGGGCGTAGGGGCTGGTGATCCCCTCCTTCAGGGCCAGGTCGTAGCTGGCACGGCCCTGGACGATCGTGTCGAACCGCTTGTTCGGCAGGTCGTCGACGCCGAGGGCCCGGCGGCCCTGCGTCGGCACCGTCTCCGGATACTCCGCCGTCAGGAAGCCGAA
The DNA here is from genome assembly GCF_044544295.1 of Streptomyces sp. NPDC053750. NCBI lineage: Bacteria > Bacillati > Actinomycetota > Actinomycetes > Kitasatosporales > Streptomycetaceae > Streptomyces > Streptomyces sp. NPDC053750. Next base: position 151,867 of record NZ_JBITXB010000006.1, read on the forward strand.
GAACTCCTCGTCGACGAACGGGACCATGAAGGACGCGTCGCCGTCCGGACCGCCGATGAAGCCGTCGATCGAGCAGGCGATGAAGTACGTGAGCTTGCGCAAAACGGCCTCTTTTCGTCAGGGCGGGTCACCTTCTCGGTCAACCACCCAGTCAACCACTCCGGGTATAGTACTTCGAACGTAGTGGTTGTAAACCGATTCCGGTCCGGGGATCGGGCGGTGAGGCAAGTGAGAGAGAGGACTCCGCATGGTCAGCAACCCGGAGCGGCGTGCCGCCCTGGTCGACGCAGGGGTCGAGGTACTCGCCCGCGAGGGCGCGCGCGGGCTGACGTTCCGCGCGGTCGACACGGAGGCGGGCGTCCCCGTGGGTACCGCGTCCAACTACTTCACGGGGCGCGAGGAGCTGCTCCGGCAGATGGACGCCCGCCTGCACCAACGGCTCGCACCCGACCCCGACGTGGTGGCCGCTCTGATGACCCGGCCGAAGGACCGCGCGCTGGTCGGCGCCTTCATGCGCGACCTGATGGACCGGGCGACGCGTGACCGCACCGGCTATCTGGCGCTGCTGGAGATGCGCCTGGAAGCCACCCGGCGCCCGGAGCTGCGCGCCTCGTACACCGAATCGCTGCGCGGTGACCTGGCGGAGGGCATGCAGTTCCACCGCGAGGCCGGGTTGCCCGGCGGCGACGGGACCGTTGTCGTGCTCTATCTGGCCATGCTCGGACTGATCCTGGAGCACCTCACCATGCCGGACGTCCTGTCCGGCGCCCTGCCCGGGGCGGACGTCCCGGACGACCTGGTGGAGCTGATCGTGTCGACGGTCGTACCACAGGAGCGACCGGAGCCGTGACGGCGGGAGGCTGGGCGCCGCGGATCAGACGCTCGCCGGCGCCCGCGGCTCCCGCCACATCGGCCACATCCGGGGACCGTCCGGCAGATCCAGCCCTCTGCCGGTGAATTCGAAGCCGAGGCGTTCGTACCGCCCCCGGCTGCGGGCGCCGCTCGCCTCCAGGTACGCGGCAGCCCCTCGCGGTCACAGCGGCCGAGGACCGACGCGATGAGCGCGGTGCCCAGCCCCTCGCCCTGCCGCCCTGGGGGCCACGGCGATCATCCACAGGTACGCGTGAGCACGGCCGGAGGGGTGGGTGCCGTCCGTCAGCCTGGCGATCAGCTCGACGCGTTCGTTGTCCGGGTCGACCTCCTCGCGCACCTGGGCGGGCCCGTCGTCGTCGCCGGTCTCCTCGCCGGTGTGCCCGTCCGCCGGCACCGACAGCCACAGCGCGCAGGCCGCACCGTCCTCGCTGAGGTCGGTGCGCCCGTCGGCGAGCACGGCGTCGGTGAAGGCGGCCATGAGCCGGTGGTGGGTCCGGCGGCGGTACGCCTCACCGGGGAAGACCCAGTTGCTCACGGGATCGTCCTGAAAGGCCTCGTCCAGCAGCCGGACCACCGGCTCCCGGTCGTCCGCCCCCGCCGCCCGGATCACCACACCCGTGCCCCGTCCGCCCTTCGGCTCTACTACGACCGCGCGTACGGCCGTTGAGCCCAGCCGTTGCCCGACGGCGGCAGGCGGGCGATGCTCCCGGCCCTCCGCCGGGGAGCGGGCCCCGCACACCGTGGGGAAGTGCGGGACCCGCCTGACCGGAGCCCTCGGCGGTGCGGCCGTACGTCGGTCAGGTGCCGTACGGCCCTGTACGGGCTCCGGGGTCTTGCGCCGGCCGTCAGGTGGTGCGCCGGGTCACGAACTCGGCCAGCGCGAGCAGGCCGCCCGCCGACTCCGGGTCGGGCACCGCGCGGGCCAGTTCCTGCATGGCCGTCGCCATCCGGTCGGCCGCCTGGGTCTGCGCCCAGTCCCGGCCACCCGCCCGCTCCACGGCCAGCGCTGTGCGCTCCAGCTCCTCCCTGTCCTCGTCGTACGGTGCCGCGTACAGCTCGGCGAGCTCGGCGGCGGCCGGAGTGCCGGAGGTGAGCGCGGCGACCACCGGCAACGACTTCTTGCGGACGGCCAGGTCCGCGCCGGCCGGCTTGCCGGTGTGCCGCGGATCGCCCCATATGCCGATGACGTCGTCGATGAGCTGGAAGGCCAGCCCGGCCTCGCGGCCGAAGGCGTCCAGGGCCTCGATGTCCTCGTCGGCGGCACCGGCGTACAGCGCGCCGACAGCACAGGCGCATCCCAGCAGGGCGCCCGTCTTCGCCTCGGCCATGACGAGCGTCTCGGCGAGAGTGATCTCGTCCGGGGCGCGCCGCTCCATGGCCGTGTCCGCGTGCTGCCCCTCGCACAACTCCATGACGCAGTCGGCGAGCCGGGTGGCCGCAGCCGCGGACGCCGGATGCGGGTCCGCGGCGAGCAGCCGCAGGGCCAGGGCCTGCAGGGCGTCCCCGGCGAGGATCGCGTCGGCGGCGCCGAACACGGTCCACGCGGTCGGCCGATGGCGTCGCGTGGTGTCCCGGTCCATCACGTCGTCGTGCAACAGCGTGAAGTTGTGCACCAGTTCCACCGCCGCCGCGGCCCGCACCGCCGCCGCCCGGGCCTCGGCTCCGCCGAGCGCGGCGGCCGAGGTGAGGACGAGCGCGGGGCGGATCGCCTTGCCCGCGTTGCCCGCCGCGGGCGTGCCGTCCGCGTGCTGCCAGCCGAAGTGGTAGAGCGCGGTCCGGCGTATCGAAGAGGGCAGCGAGGCGATGGCGGACCGCAGTTCCGGGTCGACCGACGCCCGGGACTCCCGCAGGAGGGCCACCGCCTCCTGGCCCTCGGGCCCCGCTGTCTCCCGGCCGTCGGACTCCCCCGGTCCCTGCCCGTCGGACGACGGTTCCGGCCCCTCTTGCCGCTGCGTACCGATGGGCCCGTGCCTTTCCAGGATGCCGGTGGGATGCCGCGTCTCGGCGGCGCCCTGCCGAGCCTCCGTCATGGACTCACCTCCCCCATACGCCCGCCCTCGTACCCCCGGGGTGTACCCGCCCGGGAGGGCGGGAACACGGCGTTCGGGAGACAGGGTCACCGCCAGCGGCCGATCTCGACGTTCTCCAGAACGCCGAGCGCGTCCGGCACGAGGACCGCGGCCGAGTAGTAGGCCGTGACCAGGTACTTGATGATGGCCTGCTCATTGATGCCCATGAAGCGCACCGACAGACTCGGCTCGATCTCGTCCGGGATGCCGGTGGCCCGCAGGCCGATGACACCCTGGTCCTGCTCACCGGTGCGCATCGCGATGATCGAGGTCGTACGGGCCTCGGTGACCGGGATCTTGTTGCACGGGTAGATGGGCACCCCGCGCCAGGTGGGAATGCGGTTGCCGGCGATGTCGATCGTCTCGGGGACCAGCCCGCGCCTGTTGAGCTCGCGTCCGATGGCGGCGATCGCCCGCGGATGCGCCAGGAGCAGCTTGGTGCCGCGCCGACGGCTGAGCAGCTCGTCCAGGTCGTCGGGGCCGGGCACGCCGTCGTGCGGCTGGATCCGCTGGTCGTACTCGCAGTTGTGCAGCAGGCCGAACTCGCGGTTGTTGACGAGTTCGTGCTCCTGACGCTCCTTCAGCGCCTCGACCGTCAGCCGGATCTGCTGCTCGGTCTGGTTCATCGGCTGGTTGTAGAGGTCGGCCACGCGCGAGTGGATGCGCAGCACGGTCTGGGCGACACTCAGCTCGTACTCACGGGGCCGGGCCTCGTAGTCGACGAAGGTGTGCGGGATGTCCGGCTCGCCGCTGTGACCTGCGGAGAGGTCGATCGCCTTCTCACCGTGCTTGTTGGTGCGCTGCTCCGGGATCGAGCGCAGCCGCTGGAGGTGCTCGCGCAGGGAGTCCGCGCGCTCCGCGACCTGCTCCACCTGCTGGCGGGGCAGCACGAGCACCGTGCAGGCGGTGACCGTGCGGGCGGTGTACTCCCAGATGGCGTCCCCGTCGAGGAGCGCCTGCTCGCCGAAGTAGGAGCCGTCGGCGAGGACTCCGAGCACCGCGTCGTCGCCGTAGGGGCCGGTGCCGACCTTCTCCACCTTGCCGTGCGCCAGCAGGTAGACCTCGTCGGCCTGGCCGCCGAACGAGGCGATCACCTCGCCCGGGCCGAACTCCCGCTGCTCACAGCGTTGCGCGAGTTCCGAGAGCACGTCCTCGTCATCGTACGACCGCAGGGCCGGCAGTTCGCCCAGCTCCGCCGGGACGACCTCGACGCGGTCGCCGCTCTTCACGAACGTCACCCGGCCGTCTCCCACGGCGAAGGTCAGGCGCCGGTTCACCCGGTACGTACCGCCCTGGATGTCCACCCAGGGGAGCGAGCGCAGCAGCCAGCGCGAGCTGATCTCCTGCATCTGAGGAACGGACTTGGTCGTGGTGGCCAGGTTCCGCGCGGCCGCCGTGCCGAGGCTCTGCTGCGGCCTGGTCTGCTCGGTGCGGACCTCTTCGCCTACCGACATAAGGAATTGCCCTCCCGGTCATGCCGGACGGCTGCGCCCGGCATCGATGTGCGGGGACCAGCCTTCCTCACGGAGCGTGCCAGTGCTATTACACGAAAGAGCGGGAATGGATCACCGACGGCCGGGGCAGACATGGGAACTTGCCCGTGCGAGGTTGTCCGAATCGACTCGCACACCGGCCGAACGAGCAATAGCGAGCGCTCCGTTTCGGTACAAGCACCGGTACGAGGCGGTCGCGCCCGGCGGCCGTCGCGCAGCGGGAAGGAGCCGGCCATGGCCTCACCCATGTCCGCGAGCAGTTTCCTCAGGGCACTGAAGGCGGAAGGCCTCACCGTCGTCCAGGTCGGCGACTGGCGGGACCACAACCGCAACCACAAGGGGCCCTGGGGACCCGTGCACGGCGTGATGATCCACCACACGGTCACCAAGGGCAGCGCGCGGACCGTGGAGATCTGCCGCAAGGGCTACGAGGGTCTGCCGGGACCGCTGTGCCACGGGGTGATCACCAAGGACGGCAAGGTGCACCTGGTCGGGTACGGCCGGGCCAACCACGCCGGTCTCGGCGACGACGACGTCCTGCGCGCGGTCATCGCGGAGAGAGCGCTGCCGCGGGACAACGAGGCGAACACCGACGGCAACCGGCACTTCTACGGCTTCGAGTGCGAAAACCTGGGCGACGGCGACGATCCCTGGCCGGCGGCGCAGCTGGAGGCCATCGAGCGCGCCGCCGCCGCGGTCTGCCGCCACCACGGGTGGAACGAGCGGTCCGTCATCGGCCACCTCGAATGGCAGCCGGGGAAGGTGGACCCACGGGGTTTCACCATGTCGTCGATGCGCGCGCGGATCCGCGACCGGCTGACCTGACGTGTCCACCGCGCCCGGCGGCGTGACAATGACGGGGTGACCGGCACCGACACCTGCGACCTCGCCCCGCTGCACCCCCGTCTGCCCTCTCCCCTCCAGGAGATCACCGACGAGCGGTTCGAGCGGCACGGCGTCCGGTTGCTCCTGAAGCGGGACGACCTGATCCATCCCGAGCTGGTCGGCAACAAGTGGCGCAAACTCGCGCCGAATCTCGCCACGGCCCGCGGTCGCACCGTCGTCACCTTCGGCGGTGCCTACTCCAATCACCTGCGCGCCACGGCGGCCGCCGGCCGGCTGCTCGGTCTGACCACGGTGGGCGTGGTGCGCGGTCAGGAACTGGCCGACCGGCCGCTCAACCCGTCCCTGGCCCGGTGCGCGGCCGACGGCATGCGGCTGCACTTCGTCGACCGATCGACGTACCGCCACAAGGCCGAACCGGAGACCCTGGCGGCCCTGATGCGCGCGGCCGGGGCCGAGGGCGCGGTCGTCGTCCCCGAGGGCGGCAGCAATGCGGAGGCCGTCCGCGGCTGCCGGGCGCTCGGCGAGGAACTGGGCGAGCACGCCGACGTGGTCGCGCTCGCCTGCGGCACCGGCGGCACGCTCGCGGGGCTGGCCGCCGGCCTCCCCCCGGGGCGCCGGACGCTCGGGATACCGGTCCTCAAGGGCGGCTTCCTGGCCGACGACATACGGCGACTCCAGGAGCGTGCGTTCGGCGGGCTCCGCGGCGCCTGGAGCCTCGACGACCGCTTCAACGGCGGCGGCTACGCCCGCACCACCCCCGAGCTCGACTCCTTCGCCGACGACTTCGAACGCCGCCACGGCGTGCCCGTGGAGCGCGTCTACGTCGCCAAGATGCTCCACGCCCTGCTCGTCCTCACCCGGGAGGGCGCCTTCGCCCGCGGGACCACCCTGACGGCGGTCGTCACCGGCCGCCCCTTTCCCTGAGCCGACCCTCCCCAGGAGTACCGCGAGCCCCTGGCCGCGGCCGACCGCGCCCTACGTCGTCTCCCGGTACGCCGCCGCCTCCTCCAGGTCCAGGCGGCGCAGCAGCGTCCGCAGCATCTCGTCGTCGATGTAGCGGCCGTCGCGCAGCCGGACGAAGACCTCGCGCTCGGCGCCGATCATCGCGCGGGACAGGCGCCGGTAGGTGTCGTCGACGGTCTCGCCGGTGACGGCGTTGACCTGCCCGAGCCGTTCCCAGACGGCGTTGCGGCGGCGCTCCAGGACGGTGCGGAGGCGGTCGGCGAGCGGGGCCGGCAGCGCGTTGCGCTCGTCGGCGAGGAGCTCGTCGAGGCGTTCCTCGGCGACCCGGGAGGCCTGCGCCTGGGCGTTGGCCTCCGCCAGCGTCTCGGCCTGTACGTCGCGTGCGGGGAACTTGAGCAGGCGGATCAAGGGCGGCAGGGTGACGCCCTGGATCACGAGCGTGCCGATGACCGTGGTGAAGGTGAGGAACAGGATGAGGTTGCGCTCGGGGAAGGGCTTGCCGCCCTCCACGGTGAGCGGGATGGAGAAGGCGATGGCCAGCGAGACCACGCCCCGCATCCCGGCCCAGCCGATCACGAACGGCCCCTTCCAGGAGAGGTCGCCCTCGCGCGCGCGGACGCGTGCCGACAGCCTCGGCAGGAAGGTCGCCGGGTAGACCCACACGAACCGGGCCACGGCGACCACCAGGAAGACGGCGACCGCGTACCAGACGGCGTCGGCGCCTTCGTAGGCCCCGAGCCCCTTGAGGACGACGGGCAGCTGGAGTCCGATCAGGGCGAAGACCGCCGACTCCAGGACGAAGGCGACCATCTTCCACACCGCCTCCTCCTGGAGACGGGTGGCGAAATCGACCTCCCACGCGCGGTGGCCGAGATGGAGCGCGACGACCACCACCGCGAGCACGCCGGAGGCGTGCACCTGCTCGGCGACCGCGTAGGCGACGAACGGGATCAGCAGGGAGAGCGTGTTCTGGAGGAGCGCCTCCTTCAGGTGTGTGCGCAGCCAGTGGAGCGGCACCATCAGCACCAGCCCGACGCCGACGCCGCCCACGGCCGCGATCAGGAACTCGCCGATCCCGCCGGCCCAGGTGGCGCCCTCGCCCACGGCCGCAGCCAGCGCCACCTTGAAGGCGGTGATCGCGGTGGCGTCGTTCACCAGCGACTCGCCCTGGAGGATCGTCGTGATCCGGGAGGGCAGCCCCACCCGGCGCGCGACCGCCGTGGCCGCGACGGCGTCCGGCGGCGCCACCACCGCGCCGAGCACCAGGGCCGCGGTCAGGGGCAGGCCCGGCACGATCAGGTAGGCGGCGTACCCGACGACGAAGGTGGCGAAGAGGACGTAGCCCACCGACAGCAGTGCCACGGGCCGCACCTGGGCCCGCAGGTCGAGGTAGGAGCTGTCGGTGGCCGCCGTGTAGAGCAGCGGGGGCAGCAGCAGGGGCAGGACGATGTGCGGGTCGAGGGTGTAGTCGGGCACGCCGGGCAGGTAGCTCACCGCGAGACCGGCCGCGACCAGCAGCAGCGGTGCCGGTACCGGCACCCGCCGTCCCGCCGCGGCGACCGCGGCGCTGCCCGCCACCAGCAACAGCAGCGGCATCACGTCCATCGTCCTCGCCCGCCCTCTTTTTCCGCGCGGTCATCCGCACACCCGTCGTAACCTGGCAATCATGAAACAGTGCACGCACGCCGAGGCGCTGCCGCACCCGGAACCGGAGCCGCGCAGTGAGACCTGCCCGGAATGTCTGGCGGAGGGCACGGACCCGGTACAGCTGCGGCTGTGCCTGGACTGCGGCCACGTCGGCTGCTGCGACTCCTCGCCGAGGCGGCACGCGACGGCGCACCACCAGGAGACCGGGCACCCGGTGATGCGCAGCTTCGAGCCAGGTGAGAGCTGGCGCTGGTGCTTCGTCGACCACGTCCTCGTGTGACCTCGGCCGGGGAAGGTTCGACCGTCTGACGCCTGGGTACGTCAACCCGGCGCGCGCTCTTCCGATTTGAGCCCGCCGAACCCCTAGCCACTGTGCGTGTTCATGTGTTTACTATGAGTGACAGCAAGGGGTTGGGGTCTCGGGGACAGGAAAGTTCGGAGCGCGATAACGTCACCGCTGAACCACGTATCGCGTTACCCCGAGGTGACCCTCGGCCCTGTAACGCTTGTACCACCTTGGAGGTGAGGGTGTCCCAGATCGCAGGCGAGCCCGCGACCCAGGACTTCGTCGAAGTCCGGCTGCCGGCCGCGGGTGCCTACCTGTCGGTGCTGCGTACGGCGACGGCCGGCCTCGCAGCCCGCTTGGACTTCACCCTCGACGAGATCGAGGACCTGCGCATCGCAGTCGACGAGGCCTGCGCGATCCTGCTTCAGCAGGCCGTGCCCGGCTCGGTGCTCAGTTGTGTCTTCCGCCTCGTCGACGACTCGCTCGAGGTCACCGTCTCGGCGCCGACCACGGACGGCCACGCCCCCTCGCGGGACACCTTCGCCTGGACCGTCCTGTCCGCTCTCGCGGGCAAGGTCTCGTCCGCCGTGGACGAGGACAAAACCGTTTCGATCAGCCTCTACAAACAGCGCGGCGCGGGACCCGGGCCGACGTGAGGAACGGGGACGGGCCTGTGCGGGACGAAGAGCGCGGCACACGGGAGCTGCCGGCCGAGGGCACTCGTTCGGAGAGCGAGGTCCGAAGCGTGGCGGACGGCATCGACGGAATCCCCGAGCAGGCCCGGCCGCACCCGGAGGACGAGGCCTCCCCCGAGGCCGTCGTCCCGGGCGACGGGCAGCGGACCGGGGACACCTCCGCCCGGCCCGTCCGAGCGGAGGCGAGGGCTCGGGAAAGGGCAACGGGCGGGACGATGAGCGAGCACGAGCGACACTCCGAGCACGAGCGACACTCCGAGGACGACGCGCCCGGCGCACGGGGCACACAGCGCACGCGCCACGACCACCAGGACCGCAGCGGGGCCCGTGCCATGTTCGCCATGCTGCGGACGCTGGAGAAGGACAGTCCCGAGTACGCGGAGCTGCGCAACCAGCTGGTCCGCATGCACCTGCCGCTCGTCGAGCACCTCGCCCGCCGCTTCCGCAACCGCGGCGAGCCGCTGGACGACCTCACGCAGGTCGCCACCATCGGCCTGATCAAGTCGGTCGACCGCTTCGACCCGGACCGCGGGGTGGAGTTCTCCACGTACGCGACCCCGACGGTCGTCGGTGAGATCAAGCGGCACTTCCGGGACAAGGGCTGGGCGGTGCGCGTCCCGCGCCGGCTCCAGGAGCTGCGGCTGGCCCTGACGACGGCCACGGCGGAGCTCTCGCAGCTGCACGGCCGCTCCCCCACGGTGCACGAACTCGCCGAGAAGCTGTCGATCTCGGAGGAGGAGGTCCTGGAAGGGCTGGAGTCGGCCAACGCGTACTCCACGCTGTCCCTGGACGTCCCGGACACCGACGACGAGTCCCCGGCCGTCGCGGACACGCTCGGCGCCGAGGACGAGGCGCTGGAGGGCGTCGAGTACCGGGAGTCGCTCAAGCCGCTGCTGGAGGACCTGCCGCCGCGGGAGAAACGAATCCTGCTGCTGCGCTTCTTCGGCAACATGACCCAGTCGCAGATCGCGCAGGAGGTCGGTATCTCGCAGATGCACGTGTCGCGGCTGCTGGCGCGCACCCTGGCGCAGCTGCGGGAGAAGCTGCTGGTCGAGGAGTAGCGGCTACTTCTCGGCGCCGCCGGGTCCCCGGATGCCGAGGGCCTGGGTCGTCGTGGGGTTCACGAGCAGCACCAGCGCCGTGACGGCCACGACACCGAGCACGATCCCCGCAGGGATCGCCACACTGTCGGCGTGCAGCAGGTTGTAGGCCACGGGCAGCGCCAGGATCTGCGTGATGACGGCGGGCCCACGGCTCCAGCCCCGGCGGGCGAGCAGCCCCCGGGCGGCGAGCAGCGGCAGCAGGGCGAGGACGATCAGGGTGATGCCACCGGTGACGGCCGAGGTGCGGTCGTCGGGGTGGCCGGTGAGTCCCCCCACGAGCATCCAGGCGCCGCCGGCGACGAGCGCCAGCCCCTCCAGTGCGGCCGCCGCGGCCGCGGCGGTCAGCCGGCCGGGACGAGGGCCCGCCTCTTCGGCGGCTTCCGGGGTGGGGGTCTGCTCACTGCTCACCCCTGAAGGGTAGCTCCCGGCAGCAGGACGCCCGTGGGCGCGTCCGGCCCCTCCCGCCCGACCGTCTCGGACGTCGGACCGGGGTCTCGGGCTCGTACCTCGGGCTGGGCCGGGTACCGCCCAGTAGGTACCCTGCAGACCATGCGTGCACTTCTCGTGGTCAATCCGGCGGCAACCACCACGAGCGCGCGTACGCGCGACGTGCTGATCCACGCGCTCGCGAGCGAGATGAAGCTGGAGGCCGTCACCACCGAGTACCGCGGCCACGCACGCGACCTCGGCCGGCACGCGGCACAGAGCGACGACATCGAGCTGGTCGTGGCCCTCGGCGGCGACGGCACGGTGAACGAGGTCGTCAACGGTCTGCTGCACGCCGGCCCCGACCCCGATCACCTCCCCGGTCTCGCGGTGGTCCCCGGCGGCTCGACCAACGTCTTCGCCCGCGCCCTCGGCCTGCCCAACCACGCGGTGGAGGCCACCGGCGCCCTGCTGGACGCCCTGCGCGAGGGCAGCGAGCGGACCGTCGGACTGGGCCTGGCCTCGGGCACGCCGGGTTCCGAGGACGAAGCCGTCCCGGAGCGCTGGTTCACCTTCAACGCGGGTCTGGGCTTCGACGCCGGAGTGGTCGGCCGCGTCGAGCAGCACCGCGAGCGCGGCAAGAAGTCCACGCACGCCCTCTACGTCCGTCAGGTGGTGCGCCAGCTCATCGGCGAGCCGCACCGCCGCAGCGGGACGATCACCCTGGAGCGGGACGGCGAGGACCCGGTCGAGGACCTGGTGCTGTCCATAGTCTCGAACACGTCCCCCTGGACGTTCCTCGGCAACCGCCCGATCTACGCGTCGCCCGAGGCCTCGTTCGACACCGGGCTCGACGTGTTCGGTCTCAGTCGCCTCTCGACGGCCGCGGTTGCCCGCTATGGCACCCAGTTGCTCACTTCGTCCCCCGAGCGCGGACCCCGGGGTCGGCACGCTCTCTCCCTGCACGATCAGACCCGGTTCACCTTGCATTCGAAGGTGCCGCTCCCCCTCCAGATGGACGGTGACCACCTGGGGCTGCGGACCAGCGTGACGTTCACAGGCGTTCGCCGTGCACTGCGTGTGATTGTGTGAGCAGAAGGGGCGAAAGTCCTTTCACTCGAACGTTTAGACCAGGGTCCACCCCATGGAAGTACGGCTGTGACCTAGTCGACACCGAAGAATCAAAAAAAACTTTCCGGAAGGGGTTGTATCCGCCGCTGAGGTTTGCGAGTCTCTTCTTGGCGATCGGGACGGCCCGCAACACCGGCCTCCACAGATCACCAGAACCCCTCTTCAAACACAGGACCACGCCAGGGAACCTGGCGGTAGGCCCTTCCCTTGTTGAGGGATTCGTGAAAGCGTTCACATTCACAAGCACTTGCACAGTCATACCAAGGAGAGGTAGCAGCCATGGACTGGCGTCACCGCGCCGTTTGCCGCGAGGAAGACCCCGAGCTCTTCTTCCCCATCGGCAACACCGGTCCCGCGCTGCTGCAGATCGAGGAAGCCAAGGCCGTCTGCCGTCGCTGCCCTGTCATGGAGCAGTGCCTGCAGTGGGCGCTCGAGTCCGGCCAGGACTCCGGCGTCTGGGGTGGTCTCAGCGAGGACGAGCGCCGCGCAATGAAGCGCCGTGCCGCCCGCAACCGGGCCCGTCAGGCCTCCGCCTGACCATCCACCCCTGCTGACAGCCTGAGCTTGGCGGCGCGTACAGCGAGTACGCAACTCCCGCTCCCGAGCCGCAGCGCGCAGTACCCCCGATGCGCATCGGACGATACATCGCACGAGCACTGGCCTCGGACCTTCACCGGTCCGGGGCTTTTTGCTGCTTCCCCGTGGTGCTACTTCCCCGCGGGCACCGGGATGTCGAGGATCACCCGGGTGCCGCCCCCCGGGGCCGGGACCATGTCGAAGGTCCCGCCCAACTCGCCCTCCACCAGGGTGCGGACGATCTGCAAACCGAGGTTGCCGGAGCGGTGCGGGTCGAAGTCCTCGGGCAGGCCCACGCCGTCGTCCTGGACGGTGACCAGCAACCGGGCTTCCTTGGTCGTACCGCCACGGACCGCGGCGACCTCGACCGTGCCGGTGTCGCCCTCGCGGAAGCCGTGCTCCAGGGCGTTCTGCAGCACTTCGGTCAGCACCATCGACAGCGGGGTCGCGACCTCGGCGTCCAGGATGCCGAAGCGGCCGGTGCGCCGGCCGGTGACCTTGCCCGGCGAGATCTCCGCCACCATCGCCAGCACCCGGTCGGCGATCTCGTCGAACTCCACTCGCTCGTCCAGGTTCTGGGAGAGCGTCTCGTGCACGATCGCGATCGAGCCGACCCGGCGTACGGCCTCCTCGAGCGCCTCGCGGCCCCGGTCGGACTCGATGCGCCGGGCCTGGAGGCGCAGCAGGGCCGCCACCGTCTGGAGGTTGTTCTTCACCCGGTGGTGGATCTCCCGGATGGTGGCGTCCTTGGTGATCAACTCGCGCTCACGGCGGCGCAGTTCCGTGACGTCGCGAAGCAGCACCAGCGAGCCGATGCGCGTGCCCTTGGGCTTGAGCGGGATGGCCCGGAACTGGATCACCCCGTCGTGCGCCTCGATCTCGAACTCGCGTGGCGCCCACCCGCTGGCCACCTTGGCGAGCGCCTCGTCCACCGGGCCGCGGGACGGGGCGAGTTCGGCCGTGGTCCGGCCGAGGTGGTGGCCGACCAGATCGGCGGCGAGGCCCATGCGGTGGTAGGCCGACAGCGCGTTCGGGGAGGCGTACTGGACGATGCCGTCCGCGTCGACCCGGATCAGGCCGTCGCCGACGCGGGGCGAGGCGTCCATGTCGACCTGCTGGTTCTCGAACGGGAAGGCGCCGGCCGCGATCATCTGCGCCAGGTCGGAGGCGCTCTGCAGGTACGTGAGCTCCAGGCGGCTCGGGGTGCGCACGGTGAGCAGGTTGGTGTTGCGGGCGATGACGCCGAGGACGCGGCCCTGACGGCGTACGGGGATCGACTCGACGCGGACCGGGACCTCCTCGCGCCACTCCGGGTCGCCCTCGCGCACGATCCGGCCCTCGTCCAGGGCGGCGTCCAGCATGGGGCGGCGACCGCGTGGGACGAGGTGGCCGACCATGTCGTCCTGGTACGAGGTCGGGCCGGTGTTGGGCCGCATCTGGGCGACGGAGACGTACCGCGTGCCGTCGCGGGTGGGGACCCACAGGACCAGGTCGGCGAAGGAGAGGTCGGAGAGGAGCTGCCACTCCGAGACCAGCAGGTGGAGCCACTCGAGGTCGGAGTCGTCGAGCGCGGTGTGCTGGCGTACGAGTTCGTTCATGGAGGGCACGAGGCCGAGCGTACCTGGCGGTACGGACAGGGACGGAAACCAGCCAGATTCGGCCGCACTCCGACGGGTCCCCGGAAACACCCGCGGGCCGCGGCGCCTGAGAGGGACCCTCAACCCTCCCGGCACCGCAGCCCGGAGCAACATCGGCCGTGGGGTGTGCGGTCCCGGTCGGCCGAAGGATGAGGACCCGGGGCAGTCAGGGCAGAGAGCTCCGGTTCCTCGGTCCGCCCTCCTGTGCGGGGAAGGCGGAAGCCTGACGTTCACCTTGTGTGACTGTCACGGTAAGCGTCTCAGGGTCATTCTGGACTAGACCACTCACCATGTCCATGCGTTGAACGGTGTTTGCGCCCCGCCAAAGCCTAACCCTGTTGGACCACACGCGGGGCCGGACCGCCGAGGCAATTTCCGCGAGCGCTCCGGGCCCCACTCCGCCTGACCGTTTCGACGCGCCTGCGGGACCCGGCTCTGTTAGATTGGTCTAAACCACATGGCCAGTCCCGGACCCCGGGTGAGCCCTCTCTTCGAAACGGCAGGCAAGCGTGGAAGTTGTCATCGTTCCCGATGCCCAGGCGGGCGGCGAGCTCATTGCCGAGGCCATGGCGCAGCTGCTCCGGCGCAAGCCCGACGCCCTGCTCGGAGTGGCCACCGGCTCGACGCCGCTGCCGGTGTACGAGGCACTGGCGGCGAAGGTGCGCTCGGGCGCAGTGGACACCGCGCGGGCACGGATCGCCCAGCTCGACGAGTACGTGGGGCTTCCCGCGGACCACCCGGAGTCGTACCGCTCGGTGCTGCGGCGCGAGGTGCTCGAGCCGCTGGGGATCAGCATGGACGCGTTCATGGGTCCCGACGGCACCGCCGCGGACGTGCAGAGCGCGTGCGAGGCGTACGACAGGGCGCTGGGCGGGGCCGGCGGGGTCGACCTCCAGCTGCTGGGGATCGGGACCGACGGGCACATCGGGTTCAACGAGCCGTGTTCGTCGCTCGCCTCGCGGACCCGGATCAAGACGCTGACCGAGCAGACCCGCGTGGACAACGCACGGTTCTTCGACGGTGACATCGACCAGGTGCCGCACCACGTGATCACGCAGGGCATCGGCACCATCCTGGAGGCCCGGCACCTGGTGCTGCTCGCCACCGGCGAGGGCAAGGCGGACGCGGTCGCCGCGAGCGTCGAGGGGCCGGTCGCGGCCGTGTGCCCCGCCTCCGCGCTCCAGCTGCACCCGCACGCCACCGTCGTCGTCGACGAGGCCGCCGCGGGCAAGCTGAAGCTCGCCGACTACTTCCGGCACACCTACGCCCACAAGCCCGACTGGCAGGGGATCTGATCCCGCCCGGTCCCCGAGCATCGGCCGGCCTCACGCGCAAAGGCGCCGGACCCCCCACCGCGGGGTCCGGCGCCTTCGGCGTGTCGGCGGCCGGGGCCGCTACGTGCCCGTGACGGCCTCCGCCGCCGCCCGGCCGCAGACGCGGGCCGCGCCGTGGGTGGCCAGGTGGAGGGAGCCGCGGGGCTCGGCGCGCGGGACGCCCATCTCGACCACGATCGTGTCGGGGCGGGCCGCCAGCACGATGTTCAGGGCCGCGGCCATCCACGGATGGCGGTGCTCGTCGCGGACGACGGCCACGATGCGGCGGGAGCCTGCCGCGGCCAGCACCTCCTTCCCGGCGTCCGGTCCGGTGAAGCTGTCGGTCTCCGTGCCGGGAAGCAGCCGGGACAGCTCGGCGGCGATGCCCCAGGGGGTCTCGTCGCCGACCGCGATGTTCGCGACGGGCGTGAGCGCGGCGACGTACGGCGGCTCGGTGAGCGGGGTGAAGCCCTCGGCGCCGGTGATCCGCAGGGCGCGGCGTGCGGCGCGCAGGCCCACGTCGCCGTCGGCGCCGTCCCCGGCCCGGGCGGCGTCCGTCCGGTGCTCCGCGGTCCAGCGGGCGAGGGCGCGGACGCGCTGTGCCGCGTCGGCCAGGCGCTCCTCGGGCAGCTCGCCCGAGCGGACGGCCTCGACCAGGGCGTCGCGCAGCCGCCGTACGGTGTCCTCGTCGGACAGGCCGCCGCCCACGCAGATCGCGTCGGCGCCGGCGGCGATGGCCAGCACGCTGCCGCGTTCGATGCCGTACGTGCCGGCGATGGCCCGCATCTCCATGCCGTCGGTGACGATCAGGCCGTCGTAGCCGAGTTCGCCGCGGAGCAGGTCGGTCAGGATGCGGCGGGACAACGTTGCCGGGTGGTCCGGGTCCAGGGCCGGGACCAGGATGTGGGCGCTCATCACCGCGCGGCTGCCGGCGGCGACGGCCGCGCGGAACGGGACGAGGTCGCGTGCGGCCAGCACGTCGGCGTCCACGTCGATGCGCGGCATGGCGTGGTGGGAGTCGACGGCCGTGTCGCCGTGGCCGGGGAAGTGCTTGGCGCAGGCGGCCACACCGGACGACTGCAGGCCGGTGACGTAGGCGGCGGTGTGCCGGGCGACCAGGTCGGTGCCGGCGCCGAAGGCGCGTACGCCGATGACCGGGTTGTCCGGGTTGGAATTCACGTCGGCGGACGGGGCCCAGTTGAAGTTCACCCCGCACGCCGCGAGCCGGCGGCCCAGTTCCGCGGCCACCTCCCGGGTGAGCCCGACGTCGTCCACCGCGCCGAGGGCGAGGTTGCCGGGGAAGGAGGAGCCGGTGCGCACCTCCAGGCGGGTGACGTCACCGCCCTCCTCGTCGATGGCGACGAGTACGTCCTCGCGCTCGGCGCGCAGTTGCGCGGTCAGCGCCGCCACCTGCTCGGGCGCGGCGATGTTGCGCCCGAACAGGCCGACGGAGGCCAGCCCCTCACCGAGGCGGCGCAGCAGCCAGTCCGGGGCGGTGGTGCCGGTGAAGCCGGGCTGAAGGACCGTGAGTGCGTCGCGGGTGAGGGTGTCGGTCCCCCTGGCGATGGTCGTCATGGGTGGCGTTATCCCTTCACGGCGCCGGCGGTCAGGCCGCTGACGGCCTTGCGCTGCAGGAAGACGAAGAGGATGAGGATCGGGATGGCGAAGAGCGACGAGGCGGCCATGGTCGCTCCCCAGTCGTCGCCGAAGACGGTCTGGAAGCTGGTCAGCCACAGCGGCAGGGTCTGGGACTCGGCCTCCTTGTTGACGACCAGGACGAGGGGCAGCTCGTTCCAGGCGGTGATGAAGCCGAACATCGAGGTGGACATCAGGCCCGGGGCGAGCAGCGGCAGGATGACCCGGCGGAACGCCTGGCCACGGGTGCAGCCGTCGACCATCGCGGACTCCTCCAGTTCCTTCGGCACGGCGGCGACGAAGCCGCGCAGCGTCAGGATGGTGAAGGGCAGGATCATCATCATGTAGAAGAGGGTGAGCGGCACGAGGCTGTTCAGCATCGACGCGTCGCGCACGATCATGTAGATCGCGATGACCATGACTTCCCAGGGCGCCATCTGCGCCAGCATGAAGCCGACGATGAAGCCGCGCCGCCCCTTGAACCGCATCCGCGCCAGGGCGAAGGCCCCGGCCAGCGCGATGATCAGCGAGAAGACGACCGCGCAGACGGTGACGATGAACGAGTTGCCGACGTACGTCCAGAAGTGGTCGGCGTTGACCGCGGTCTTGAAGTGCCGGAAGGTGACGTCGGTCGGGAACCAGACCGGGTCCTCCGAGATGATGTCGCCGGTCGGCTTGAAGGCCGTGGCGAACATCCAGTAGACGGGGAAGACGAGGCCGATGAACAGGACGACGGCCGTGACGTTGGGCCACAGGCGGCCGAAGAGCGAGCGCTTCACAGCTCGTCCTCCTCTTGCTTGAGCACGATCCTGAGGTAGTGGGCGGTCAGGCCGAGCAGGACCAGGATGGTCAGGACGGCGATGGCCGCACCCATGCCGTAGTGCTGGTTGCCGACGCCCTCGATGTAGGCGTAGACGGGCAGGATCTCGGTGAGACGGTCCGGGCCGCCGCCGTTGAACGTGTACACCTGGACGAACGCCTTGAAGATCCAGATGACTTCGAGGAACGTCGTCGCGTAGAGGAACGGCCGCAGGACCGGCATGGTGACCGTGGTGAAGCTGCGCCAGGCGCCGGCCCCGTCCAGGGAGGCGGCCTCGTACAGCTCACCGGGGATGGTGGTGGTCGCCGCGTAGAGGTTGATCGCGACGAACGGGACGGACATCCAGACGATCAGCACGGTGACGACGAAGAAGGTCGAGAACTGGCTGCCGGTCCAGCTGAAGTCGGCCATGGAGTGCCAGCCGAGCTTGTCCAGGACCCAGTTGACGACGCCGAAGCGCTGGGCGAAGAGCCACTGGTAGACGGTGGTCGCGGCGACCACCGGCATGGCCCAGGCCAGCACCAGGCCGATCAGCAGCACGAACCGCATCTTCCGGCCGAGGCGGGCGAGCAGCAGGCCGATCAGTGCGCCCACGACCATGGTGAGGACGACGTTGACGGCGGTGAAGAGGATCGAGCGGAGGGTGACCCGCCAGAAGTCCTCGCCGGTGAGGACCTCCTTGTAGTTGTCGATGCCGTTCCACTCGGTGACGTGCTGGATCAGCTGCGCCATGTTGAGGTTCTGGAAGGACAGCAGGAGGTCCTTCAGCAGCGGCCAGCCGAGCAGCAGCACGGTGGCCGCGCAGGCGGGCAGCAGCAACAGGTACGGGGCGAACGCGCCGGCGCGTGACGCGGCTCGCGGTGTCGGCCTGCCGGTTCCCCCGTCGTCCGTCTTGCGGACGTCCCCCGGCCCGGAGGGCGGCCGTTCGGTCTGCACGGTCATGCTCGCGATCTCTCTTCTCGACCTGGGCCCGACCGGACCCTCGTACGTCGACCCGCGTACGGTCGCCGGGGCGGGGCCGTCGTTCGGCGCCCCGCCCCGGCTCCCCCGGTGTTACTGCTGCTGCGCCAGGCGCTTGTTGAACTCGCCCTCGACCTGCTTGGCGGCCTCGGCCGGGGACTTCCCCTTCAGCACGGCCGTCAGATAGGTCTTGATCGGGTTGGGGTCGTTCTCGACCGCGGCCCACTCCGCGATCAGTGGCGTGGTGTCACCGCCCGCGGAGGCCGGCGCGGCCGCCTCGGCGGCGGCGTTGCCCTGGAGGTTGCTCTTCAGCGACTCCTTGTTGGGGATGACGCCGTTGGCCTTGGCCAGCGCGCCCTCGTACTTGTCGGAGAGCGCGAGCTTCAGGAACTCCTTGGCGAGCTCCTGCTTCTTGCTGCCCGCGGCGACGGCCAGGTTGGAGCCGCCGAGGAAGACGCCCTCGGGCTTGTCGGCCGTGGCACCCGGGATGGTGAAGTAGCCGAGGTCCTTCTCGATGGCCGGGTTGGTGGTGATCGCCGTGGCGCCCTCCCAGCCCATGCCGATGATGGCGCCGGTCTTGCCCTTGGCGAAGATCTCACCCTGCTGCGGGGTGGCCTCGTCCTTGTCCTTGGGCGCCTTGGAGAGGGCCTGGAACTTCTTGTAGGTCTCGGTGGCGGCGGCGATCTTCGGGTCGTCCAGGTTGGAGACGTACTTGTCGCCGTCCTTCTTGACCAGCTCGGCGCCCTCACCGATGGCCAGGCCCACGAAGTGGTACCAGTTCTGGCCGGGCAGGTAGATCGGCTCGGCGTCGGTCTTCTCGCCGATCGTCTTGAGGTCGTTGTAGAACTCGTCGCGGGTCTTGGGCGTGTCCGTGATGCCCGCGTCCGCCCAGATCTTCTTGTTGTAGATGACCACGCGGTTGACCACGAACCACGGGGCCGCGTACTGCTTGCCGTCGAAGACGGCGGACTTGTTGAGGGACTCGGACCAGTCGGCGCCGATCCCGCTCTTGAGGTCGCTCAGGTCCGCCAGGCCGCCGGTCTTGGCGTAGGCCGGGGTCTGGGTGTTGCCGATCTCGAAGACGTCGGGCGGGTTCTCCTCGGAGAGAGCGGTGGTCAGCTTCTGCTGGATACCGTTCCACTTCTGGATCTCGAACTTGACCTTGGCCTTGGTCTTCGCCTCGAACTCCTTGGCGAGGTCCGCCTGCCAGTCGTCGGGCGAGGAACCGTCCATCACCCACACGGTGAGTGTCTCGCCGGCGTAGCCGTCCGCCCCGGCCTTCTTGCCGTCGTCGTCGCTGTCGCCCCCGCACGCCGCGATCGAGACCATCATGCCCGCGATACCGATCGCGGCTATCAGCTTGCGCTTCACGCCACCCTCCTCAGGGATGCCACAAACCCCCCTGCCTCCCCGCGGTTGCTCGTCGACGCGGACCGCCCATGGGGCCGGGACCTGGACCAATGGTGTAGACCAGTACGGGGAGCTTGGCCCAGACCAATAGGGCTGTCAAGGGTGTTCAAGCACGGTCGCCGCGTCCGTGATGCGACCGAGATATGCAGGGACCTTTCATTCCGCAAGCGGCAGATCGGACGGACCGGGACCGGGTGTACCACCACCCACCGAATGACACGTCGACACGGTCCCGAACACGCGTACCAGCGATGCCGGGCGGCGCTGTGGACTAGACCAGCCCGGGTCCCGGAGGTATACAGAAGGGATTACGGAGCGTGTGGGACCGTCCCCGCGCGCAGCCGTGCCACGATGTGAGCCGTGGCCGACAGGGATAGCGGTCGCTTCGGCACCCGGAGCCGGGAAGGCAGAGCATGAGCACCGACGTCAGCAGTGCGGAGAACGAGGGTGGGGCGACCGTCCGTACCGCGCGCGTGCCCAAGTACTACCGTCTGAAGAAGCATCTGCTCGACATGACCCGGACACAGACGCCGGGCACACCGGTCCCGCCCGAGCGCACGCTGGCCGCCGAGTTCGACACCTCGCGCACGACCGTGCGCCAGGCCCTGCAGGAACTGGTCGTCGAGGGCCGCCTCGAGCGCATCCAGGGCAAGGGCACCTTCGTCGCCAAGCCCAAGGTGTCGCAGGCACTGCAACTCACCTCGTACACCGAGGACATGCGGGCGCAGGGCCTGGAGCCCACCTCACAGCTGCTGGACATCGGCTACATCACCGCCGACGACCGGCTCGCCGAGCTGCTGGACATCACGGCCGGCGGGCGGGTGCTGCGCATCGAGCGGCTGCGCATGGCCAACGGCGAGCCGATGGCCATCGAGACCACCCACCTCAGCGCCAAGCGCTTCCCGGCGCTGCGCAGGTCCCTGGTGAAGTACACGTCCCTCTACACGGCCCTCGCCGAGGTGTACGACGTCCATCTCGCCGAGGCCGAGGAGACCATCGAGACCTCCCTGGCCACCCC
This sequence comes from Streptomyces sp. NPDC053750, assembly GCF_044544295.1. NCBI lineage: Bacteria > Bacillati > Actinomycetota > Actinomycetes > Kitasatosporales > Streptomycetaceae > Streptomyces > Streptomyces sp. NPDC053750. Next base: position 172,768 of record NZ_JBITXB010000006.1, read on the forward strand.
GCGCGAGGCCGGCCTGCTCGGCACCGACGTGGGCCTGCCCATGCTGATGCTCTCCCGCCACTCGCTGGACCGCACGGGCCGGCCGGTGGAGTGGGTGCGGTCGGTGTACCGGGGCGACCGCTACAAGTTCGTGGCCCGCCTCAAGCGGCCCCAGGACTAGGTCTGGTCTGGACCAGAACCCGCTCACACGGGCCCCAGATTGCGGTTGGGGACCGATATACGAACGAGGGCTTCCGCTGTCCTGAAGCCGTCACCTACATTTCGTGCGCACTGCACGAGGTGATCAGCGAGGGGACGGAGCCACCGCATGTCAGAAGACCCAGAAGTGAGCAGGGGGCCGGTGGTGACGCCGGTGCGCGTCGTCATCGGCCTCTGCCTCGTCGCACCGTTCGTCGCCATGCTGTGGGTCGGCTCGTACGCCGAGACCGACCCGGCCTTCATAGGGGTCCCGTTCTTCTACTGGTACCAGATGGCCTGGGTCGTGATCTCCACCGTCCTCACGATGATCGCGTACAAGCTCTGGCAGCGTGACCAGCGCGCCCGCCGGGAAGGTGGGGCCAAGTGAACGACGGAGTGAACGGCGTCGCCCTCGCCGTCTTCATCTTCTTCTTCGTCCTCGTCACCGCGATGGGCTTCCTGGCCGCGCGCTGGCGCCGGGCGGAGAACGAGCACAGCCTGGACGAGTGGGGCCTGGGCGGCCGCTCGTTCGGCACCTGGATCACCTGGTTCCTGCTGGGCGGCGACCTGTACACGGCGTACACCTTCGTGGCCGTCCCGGCGGCGATCTACGCGGCGGGCGCGTCCGGCTTCTTCGCGGTGCCGTACACGATCCTGGTCTACCCGCTGATCTTCACCTTCCTGCCCCGCCTGTGGTCGGTCTCCCACAAGCACGGGTACGTGACGACCTCGGACTTCGTGCGCGGCCGGTTCGGCTCGAAGGGGCTGTCCCTCGCGGTGGCCGTGACCGGCATCCTGGCCACGATGCCGTACATCGCGCTCCAGCTGGTCGGCATCCAGGCCGTGCTGGACGTGATGGGCGTCGGCGGCGGCGAGGACACCAACTGGTTCATCAAGGACCTGCCCCTGCTGATCGCCTTCGGCGTGCTGGCGGCGTACACCTACTCGTCGGGTCTGCGCGCGCCCGCGCTGATCGCGTTCGTGAAGGACACGCTGATCTACATCGTGATCGCGGTGGCGATCATCTACATCCCGATCAAGCTGGGCGGGTTCGACGACATCTTCGCCTCGGCCGGTGACAAGTTCACCGAAGCGGGCAAGGGCGGCCTGGTCCCGGACGCGACGGGGCAGTGGACGTACGCCACCCTGGCGCTCGGCTCGGCGCTCGCGCTCTTCATGTACCCGCACTCGATCACCGCGACGCTGTCCTCGCGCAGCCGCGAGGTGATCCGCCGCAACACCACGATCCTGCCGCTGTACTCGCTGATGCTGGGCCTGCTCGCGCTGCTGGGCTTCATGGCGATCGCGGCCGGGGTCAAGGTGGACAACGGCCAGCTGGCGATCCCGCAGCTGTTCGAGAACATGTTCCCGGACTGGTTCGCGGGCGTGGCCTTCGCGGCGATCGGCATCGGCGCCCTGGTCCCGGCGGCGATCATGTCGATCGCGGCCGCGAACCTCTTCACCCGCAACATCTACAAGGACTTCATCAAGCCGGACGCCACCCCGGCCCAGGAGACCAAGGTCTCCAAGCTGGTGTCCCTGCTGGTGAAGGTGGGCGCGCTGGTCTTCGTCCTCGGCATGGACAAGACGGTCGCGATCAACTTCCAGCTGCTCGGCGGCATCTGGATCCTGCAGACCTTCCCGGCCCTGGTCGGCGGCCTGTTCACCCGCTGGTTCCACCGCTGGGCACTGCTCGGCGGCTGGGCGGTCGGCATGATCTACGGCACGGTCGCCGCGTACGGGGTGGCCTCGCCGACGCAGAAGCACTTCGGCGGCTCCTCGAAGGAGATCCCGGGCATCGGCGAGATCGGCTACATCGGCCTCACCGCCTTCGTACTGAACGTACTGGTCACCGTGGTCCTCACCTTCGTCCTGAAGGCCGTCAAGGCACCCGAGGGCGTCGACGAGACCAAGCCGGGCGACTACACGGCGGACGCGGGCGACCCGGGCGTGGAGGTGGAGCTCCCGCCGGCCACGGCGGGCTCCTCGCACTGATCGCCGGTTCGAGACGGGCCGTCGGAGAAATCCGGCGGCCTGTTGTCGTACCCGTCGGGCACACTCGGCCCCATGGACTTCGAGATCCGGCAGGCGGCACCTGGCGAGTACGACGCCCTCGGCGAGATCACCGCGGGGGCCTATCTCCGCGACGGGCTCCTCGACTTCGGGGAGAGCGACGCGTACCTCGGCGAGCTGCGGAACGTGGCCAAGCGGGCGGCGGCGGCCGAGGTGCTGGTCGCCGCTGCGGACGGCCGGGTGCTCGGCGGCGTGACCTTCGTGCCCCGCGGCGGCCCCATGGCCGACATCGCCGGGTCCGGCGAGGCGGAGATACGCATGCTCGCCGTCACCCGTGAGGCACGCGGCCGCGGGGTCGGCGAGGCGCTCGTGCGGGCCTGCGTCGACCGCGCCCGGGCCGTCGAGGGCTGCGTGCGCGTGGTGCTGTCGACCCAGCGGACGATGCGCACCGCCCACCGCCTCTACGAACGGCTGGGCTTCACCCGCACCCCGGGGCGCGACTGGAACCCGCTGCCGGAGCTCGACGACATCACTCTGCTCACCTATGAGCTGACACTCTGAGACCGGCGCGACACAACATCTGGGGGTGCTCACGGAACCCGACACAAGATGTATGCTCTTGCTCGCTGTCGCCGCAGGGGAATCCGGTGCGAATCCGGAACTGTCCCGCAACGGTGTACTTGCGTGTTTCCGCACGTCTTTCGCACGTGCGTCCACGCATGGTCAGTCCGAGGACCTGCCGACAGTGCGCCCGGCCGTCCCGGCCCGGGTGCCATGACGTCCGGGCCTCGTGGAGTGGGCCGGTGGACGCGACGCCGCGTGCGCTCGTGAGCTGCCCCCTGCCCTCCGCCAGGCCCCGTGCCGAGCGAGGGAGTGCCCCACGTGACCATCGCGCCAGCCGATCCGGCTTCAGCGACCCCGGCGACGGCGACCGAGGAACCCGACGGTCCCGGTGCCGCCCTGCTGCGGACGCTGACCGGGCTGACCGCCGACCTCCCCGGCGCCGACCCCGGCCGGGTCGCCGCCGCCGCACTGCGCGGCCGGTCCGCGCACGCCGACGAGACGGAGCTGCGGGAGCTGGCCACGGAGGCCGCGGCCGGCCTGATCGCGGAGGACCCCGCGTACTCCCGGCTGGCCGCCCGGCTGCTGACCACCGGCATCCGCGCCGAGGCCGCCTCCCAGGGCGTCACGACCTTCACCGAGTCCGTCGCCACCGGCCACCGCGAGGGTCTGATCGCCGACCGCACCGCCGCGTTCGTACGGCTGCACGCGGACCGTCTGGACGCGCTGATCGACCCGTCCGCCGACGACCGCTTCGGCTACTTCGGCCTGCGCACGGTGCACAGCCGGTACCTGCTGCGGCACCCGATCACCCGCAAGGTCGTCGAGACGCCCCAGCACTTCATGCTGCGGGTGGCCGCCGGGCTCGCCGAGGACGACACCGCCCGCTCGGCGGAGGAAGTCGCCGCGCTCTACGGCCTGATGAGCCGCCTCGACTACCTGCCCTCCTCCCCCACCCTCTTCAACTCCGGCACCCGGCACGCCCAGATGTCGTCCTGCTACCTCCTGGACTCCCCCAAGGACGAGCTGGACTCCCTCTACGACCGCTACCACCAGGTCGCCAACCTCTCCAAGCACGCGGGCGGCATCGGCATCGCCTACTCCCGCGTCCGCGCCCGCGGTTCGCTGATCCGCGGCACCAACGGGCACTCCAACGGCATCGTCCCGTTCCTCAAGACGCTGGACGCCTCGGTCGCCGCGGTGAACCAGGGCGGCCGGCGCAAGGGCGCGGCGGCGGTCTACCTGGAGACCTGGCACGCGGACATCGAGGAGTTCCTGGAGCTCCGCGACAACACCGGCGAGGACGCCCGCCGCACGCACAACCTGAACCTCGCGCACTGGGTGCCGGACGAGTTCATGCGCCGGGTGGACGCCGACGGGCAGTGGTCGCTGTTCTCGCCCTCGGACGTGCCCGAGCTGGTCGACCTGTACGGCGAGGAGTTCGACGCCGCCTACCGCAAGGCCGAGGCCGCGGGCCTGGCCCGTAGGACGCTTCCCGCCAGGGAGCTGTACGGCCGCATGATGCGCACCCTCGCCCAGACCGGCAACGGCTGGATGACCTTCAAGGACACCGCCAACCGCACCGCCAACCAGACCGCCGAGCCCGGTCACGTCATCCACTCCTCCAACCTCTGCACGGAGATCCTGGAGGTCACCGACGACGGCGAGACGGCCGTCTGCAACCTGGGCTCGGTGAACCTGGGCGCGTTCGTCGACGTGGCCGAGGGCGACATCGACTGGGAGCGGCTGGACGCCACCGTCCGCACCGCCGTCACCTTCCTCGACCGGGTCGTCGACATCAACTTCTACCCGACCGAGCAGGCGGGCCGCTCCAACGCCCGCTGGCGCCCGGTCGGCCTCGGCGCGATGGGCCTCCAGGACGTCTTCTTCCAGCTGCGGCTGCCCTTCGACTCCCCCGAGGCGCGCACCCTCTCCACCCGTATCGCCGAGCGGATCATGCTCGCCGCGTACGAGACCTCCGCCGACCTCGCCGAGCGCAACGGCCCGTTGCCGGCCTGGGACAAGACCCGCACCGCCCGGGGCGTGCTGCACCCGGACCACTACGGCGTCGAGCAGGCCTGGCCGGAGCGCTGGGCGGCGCTGCGCGAGCGCATGGCCACGACCGGGCTGCGCAACTCCCTGCTCCTCGCCATCGCGCCGACCGCCACCATCGCCTCCATCGCCGGCGTCTACGAGTGCATCGAGCCGCAGGTGTCCAACCTGTTCAAGCGCGAGACCCTGTCCGGCGAGTTCCTCCAGGTCAACTCGTACCTGGTGGACGACCTCAAGCGGCTCGGCGTGTGGGACGCGCGCACCCGTGAGGCGCTGCGCGAGGCGAACGGCTCGGTGCAGGGCTTCACCTGGATTCCCGAGGACGTGCGCGCGCTGTACCGCACCGCCTGGGAGATCCCCCAGCGCGGCCTGATCGACATGGCCGCCGCCCGCACCCCGTACCTCGACCAGGCCCAGTCGCTGAACCTGTTCCTGGAGACGCCGACCATCGGGAAGCTCTCCTCGATGTACGCGTACGCCTGGAAGCAGGGCCTGAAGACCACGTACTACCTGCGCTCCCGCCCGGCGACCCGCATCGCCCGCGCCGCCGCCCGGGCCACCGCCCCCGTGCAGCAGACCCCCGACCCCGAAGCGGTCGCCTGCTCCCTGGAAAACCCCGAGTCCTGCGAGGCCTGCCAGTAATGAACGACACCACCAAGAACCTGCTCGACCCGGGCTTCGAACTGACCCTGCGCCCCATGCGCTACCCGGACTTCTACGAGCGCTACCGGGACGCCATCAAGAACACCTGGCACGTCGAGGAGGTCGACCTCCACTCGGACGTCGCCGACCTCGCGAAGCTCAGCCCCGAGGAGCAGCACCTGATCGGCCGGCTGGTGGCCTTCTTCGCCACCGGTGACTCGATCGTGGCGAACAACCTGGTGCTCACCCTCTACAAGCACATCAACTCCCCCGAGGCACGGCTGTACCTGTCGCGGCAGCTGTTCGAGGAGGCCGTCCACGTCCAGTTCTATCTGACGCTGCTGGACACCTACCTGCCCGACCCGGAGGACCGCGCCGCGGCCTTCGCCGCCGTGGAGAACATCCCCTCCATCCGCGAGAAGGCCGAGTTCTGCTTCAAGTGGATGGACTCGGTCGAGTCGATCGACCGCCTGGAGACCCAGGCCGACCGCCGCCGCTTCCTGCTCAACCTCATCTGCTTCGCCGCGTGCATCGAGGGCCTCTTCTTCTACGGCGCCTTCGCCTACGTCTACTGGTTCCGCAGCCGGGGCCTGCTGCACGGCCTGGCCACCGGCACCAACTGGGTGTTCCGGGACGAGACCATGCACATGTCCTTCGCCTTCGACGTGGTCGACACCGTCCGCAAGGAGGAGCCGGACCTCTTCGACGACGCGCTGCGGCAGCAGGTCACCGACATGCTGCGGGAGGCCGTCGAGGCCGAGCTGCAGTTCGCGCGCGACCTGTGCGGTGACGGCCTCCCGGGCATGAACACCGACTCGATGCGGCAGTACCTCGAGTGCGTCGCCGACCAGCGCCTGACGCGCCTCGGTTTCGCCCCGGTGTACGGCTCCGAGAACCCCTTCTCCTTCATGGAGCTGCAGGGCGTTCAGGAGTTGACCAACTTCTTCGAGCGGCGTCCCTCGGCGTACCAGGTGGCGGTGGAGGGCACCGTCGACCTGGACGAGGACTTCTGAGTCTCCTCTCCCTCCCGGACGTCCTCCTGGGCCTCCCTGAGCTGACGGTCGATGCGCCTGTCGCGCACGATGCCGATCACCGAGGGGAGGACCATGAGGACGAGGAGTCCGAAGGTCACGAGCATTCCGATCAGGGCTTCGATCTGGTTTCCGGTCATGACACCACTGTCGCGCCGGACACTCCTGACCGGGAGTGGCAGGACTGCCGTGGGACCTCGATTTCCTGCCACTTCCGAGGCACACTGGCGGCATGCTGCAGAACGTGGCCGCCGTCCTGCTGGACGGTGCGCATCCCTTCGAACTCGGTGTGATCTGCGAGGTCTTCGGCATCGACCGGAGCGACGAGGGCCTGCCGGGGTACGACTTCGCGGTGGTGTCGGCGGAGGGCCCCTCGCTGAGCACCCATGTCGGCGGGCTGACCGTCTCCACGCCGTACGGGCTGGACCGGCTGGAGGAGGCCGACCTGATCGCCGTGCCGGCGGGCAGCGACTACGTCCGCCGGGAGTACCCGCCCGAGCTGCTGGACGCCCTGCGGCGGGCGGTGGACCGGGGCGCGCGGGTGCTGAGCGTGTGCTCCGGGGTCTTCGTGCTGGGCGCCGCGGGGCTGCTGGACGGGCGGCGGTGCGCGGTGCACTGGCACCACGCGGCCGAGCTGGCCCGGCAGTATCCGCGGGTGGCCGTCTCGCCCGACGTGCTCTACGTGGACGAGGACCCGGTGATCACCAGTGCCGGCACCGCCGCCGGCATCGACGCCTGTCTGCACATCGTCCGCAAGGAGCAGGGGCCGGAGGTCGCCAACAAGATCGCCCGGCGCATGGTCGTACCGCCGCACCGGGACGGCGGGCAGGCGCAGTACATCGAACGTCCGCTGCCGCGATCCTCCTGCGACACCGTCGGCGAGGTGCTGGCCTGGATGCAGGAGCACCTCGACGAGGAGGTCACCGTCGACCAGCTCGCGGCCCGGGCGCACATGTCCCCGCGCACGTTCGCCCGCCGCTTCCAGCAGGAGACGGGTACGACTCCCTACCGCTGGATCCTGCGCCAGCGTGTGCTGCTGGCCCAGCGGCTGCTGGAGGCGACGGACGAGACGATGGACGCGATCGCCTGGCGCACCGGCTTCGGTACGGCGGCGGCCCTCAGGCACCAGTTCGTCAGGGCCCTGGGGACCACGCCGCACGCCTACCGGCGCACCTTCAGGGGACCCGAGGCGGCCGCCTGAGCGTCACCTCGCCACCGGCCTGACCAGCAGGTCGTGCGGACGGAGGGTGATACCCACGCGGACCGCGTCGTTCGAACCGGCCACCTGCTCGAAGCGGTACTTCGTGGCGAGCGCCGCCGTGATCAGCGTCAGCTGGGCCATCGAGAAGTGGTCGCTGGGGCACTTGCGATTGCCCACGCTGAACGGCTTCATGGCGTATTTCGGCACATCCCCGGCACGTTCCGGAATCCAACGGTCCGGGTCGAACTCCAGGTTGTCGGCGTACGACTTCGGATCGCGCTGGATTGCGTACGGACTGTAGATGATGTCCGAACCGGCTGGAATGCGATAGCCACCGAGTTCGGTCTCGACCACCGCGCGCCGCGTCAATACCCATACGGCCGGACGCAAACGCATGGCCTCCAGGATGACATTGCCGGTGTGGGTGAGACTGCGGACGTCCTCGAATACCACGGGACGCCCGCCGGTGACCGCTTCGACTTCGTCGCGTATGCGGTCGGCATGTACCGGGTGTTCGGCAAGTGCCTGGAGCAACCACATGATCGTGGATGCGATGGTTTCACTGCCGGGGGTGAGTATCGCGACGACCTGGTCGTGGATCTCCTGCTCCCCGATCGGGTCGCCATTGTCGTCCTTCGCCTCCAGCAATGCCGTCAGCAAATCGTCCGGCTTTTGACCAGATGCGCGACGCTCGGCGATGATCTCGTCGACCAGGAGATGCAAATCGGCCAGGGCGTTGTTGAATTTCCGGTTGGCCGGCAGCGGCAGCCGGTAGAGGGGTCCCAGCGGGACCACCATCCGCCGGTACATGCCCCGGAAGACGGTGGCGAGCGCGACGCACAGCCGCTCGGCCCGCTCGTCCATGTACTGGCCGCGCAGCAGGCAGCGGGCCGCGACGCGCACGGCGACGCGGAAGGACTCGGAGGTGGCGTCGACGGTCCGGCCCGGCCGCCAGCGCTCGGTGAGCGCGTGCGCCTCCTCCTCCATGATGGGCCCGTAGGCCGGGATGGCGTCGAGCCTGAAGGCGGGCTGGATGGTGCGCCGCTGACGCCGGTGCAGCGGACCGTTGGCGGTCGCCACGCCCTCCTTGCCGAGCAGGCCCTCCAGCGACTCCCAGAGCGGGCCGGCTATGTGGTAGTCGGGACTCAGCGCCAGGGCGCCGGTGAGCTCCGGCGCGGTGACCGCGTAGACGGTCTTCGGGCCGAGCTTGATGCGAACGATGTCACCGTGGTCGCGCAGCTGGGACATGTACGCCAGCGGGTCGCGGGCCAGCTTCCAGCCGTGGCCGAGAAGAGGGACGCCACCACCCGCGACGGGCGGCTCGCGCAGCTCGGGCGGCGCTTCGGGACGGGTCTCGGGGTTGACGGACTCGACGGTCATTTCTCACCTGCCGCTTCGTTGTTGACGTACGGGGGCGTGGACCGGTCGTCCCAGCTGTCGACCATGTAACGGCCGGACTCGTGGTGGAACCAGTAGACGGAACTGAACCAGTTCCGCATATTGCCGACGTTGGCCCGCACGGCGCCGCTGAGTTCTTTTCCGCGTACGGTTCCGTCGGCGAGACCGTCGGCGAACCGCAACGCGTCCTGTTCCGCGGCGAGGAATTCGGTAATGCATTCCTCGACGCGCCGCCGGACTTCTCCTATGGCTTCTTCCAGAGTCAGCCCGTGATGAGTTATGAGACTGATGCCGAGATTATGGACCTCATCCCCCGCTATTTCCTTCGGCAGCGAGCAGAGGTCGTTGTACCAGGCCGCGAATTCCTGGCTCAGCAGCGCCGGGCGACGATATGCCGGGTGTTTCCTGACGGCGTCCGGAAGCTCGCAGCCCGAGCTCGGCTCCAGCAGGTCGGTCCAGATCCAGTGCGCGAAGGTGAGCCGGCGCAGCTCGAGATACTCCTCGACGCCGGGCACGATACCGCGGGTGCGGTTGTGGAATTCACGGTCGTACGCCTCGATCACGGCGTGGAAGTGCCGGGCGAACCGGGCGTTCCACGTCGCCGGCGCCGGCAGGAAGGCGTACAGCCGGCGCACGGTGTCGGCGAACCCGGCGACCAGCGTGTCCTCGTGGTGCAGATGGTCTTCGGGGGAGTCGAGTGCCATGTGCAGCCGGTCCCGCAGCCGTCGCCAGGCGACGGGGCGGCCGTGGACGATGTCCCGGTCGTGCCGGTCGTCCCAGACGAAGAACCACGCGCTGTAGTCCGCTATCGCCTGCATGACCTCGTCGGGGGCGCCCAGGTAGTAGCCCGCCATGAGGTCCGTGTAGCACAGGCCGTCGGCATATTCCTCGACCTTGTCCGCCGGCATGAGCCGTTTTTCCAGCAGCCACGCGCGTGTCTTCCTCTGTAGCTTCGGCCAATACGGGTGCAGTTGCCGGGGAAAAACCGCCTCGATCACCGGGAGACGGAGCGATGAAGGTACCGCGATCGCGGTCGGTGTCGCTGTGGTGCCGTGTGAGAAAGCATGCACGAACAAACCCCTCTCAGCCGCCGATGGCGCACCCCTCTCGCTGAGCGGGGCGTGCGCCGTTGCGTATCCCCGCGCTTCCTATTCAGCACCACAACTGACCGTTCTGGGAACGGATTTGCTTCATTCACTACCCCCTGTGCCGGAATCCTCCTGTTGTGTGGCAGGTTCCCAGCAGACGGCAGACGGCAGACGGCAGACGAACGGCGCCCGCTCAGGATGAGACCCGAACGGGCGCCGTGCGCACAGGAGATGCGGGAGATGGGAGGGGCCGCTGATGCGGCGTCAGTCGTTCGCGACCACGGGGTAGCGCGGCTCGTTCTCGGCCATCTGCCGCAGCGCGTCCTTGCGTTCACGCTTGGAGAGCCGGTCGATGTAGAGGTACCCGTACAGGTGGTCGGTCTCGTGCTGCAAACACCGTGCGAAGTAGCCGGTGCCGCGCACCTTGATGGGGTTGCCCTGCTCGTCCTGCCCGGTCACCTCGGCGTAGTCGGGGCGGGCGAGCGGCGCGTAGGCAGTCGGGACGGACAGGCAGCCCTCGTTGCTGTCGTCCAGGCGGCGCCGGTCGGCGGGCAGTTCGACGAGCCTGGGGTTGCAGACCACGCCGACGTGGCGGACGCCCTCGTCGTCGGGGCAGTCGTAGACGAAGACCTTCTTGGCGACGCCGATCTGGTTGGCGGCCAGGCCCACGCCCTCGGCGGTGCGCTGGCTGGCGAACATGTCCGCGACCAGCTGCTGGAACTCCTCGCCGAAGTCGGTGACGTCCTCGCACTCCTTGTGCAGCACCGGGTTGCCGACCACCGTGATCGGGCGCGAGGTGCCGCGCTCACGCCAGGCAGTCTCGCGCTCCTCGCAGTCCTCGGTGTCGACGACGAACCCCTCGTCGTCCACGGGGAGCACGCCCGCGTGCTGCTGATCGGTGTCCTGCTGGGCCATGACCGACGTACGCCTTCCTCGAACAACTAAGGGGTGATGCTGATGGTGACTGCTGCAGAGTCCTGGTGCTGCGGAGTCCTGGTGCTGCGGAGTCCTGGTCTGCGGAGTCCTGGTAAAGACTACGGGGCCGCTCAGCAGACCTCTTCCAGATCCCGCCAGTCCCGCGAATCCGGACTGTCCGCGACCCACCCGTCCAGCAGCCCCCTCACCAGCGCGGCCGGCGCAGCCACCCCGCACTCCCGCTCCGGCACCCACAGCTGCCCGTCGGTCCGGTGGCCGAGGGGTCCCGGGTGCCCCGGCTCGCTGTGGTCGTGCGGGTCGAGGTGCTCGCCGTCGCCCTCGTCGGACGGCATCCGGGACTCCGAGCACATCCGGCACAGCAGCCGGACGGAGGAGGACCAGTCCTCGGCGGCGAACCCGGCGTCGGCGGCGAGCTGCTCCAGCGCGTCCCGGTCGGACTCGGTGGCGGCCTCCAGGAGGACCACCCAGGTGGGCACGGGCGACGGCGCCCACAGCTCGATCTCGTCGAAGACGGGGTAGGCGTGCCCGGCGGCGGTCGTGCGCTCCCCGTGCGGCACTCCGTCGTGCAGGACGACCTCGCCCCAGCGCCGGCCCGAGGACGGCAGCGGGATGGACAGCACCTCGATGCGGGCGGGGTCCAGCCGCCGCCCCCACACGACCTCGGCCTCGCCCTCCGGGGACAGCCGTACGGCCGCGCTGCCGAGGTCCATGCCGAGGGGCTCGCCGGCGTCCGTCGCGGCCCCGGGGGTGCGCAGTCCGTAGGCCTGCCACGCGCGGCGGGCCAGCGGCCAGTCCTGGAGGGCGGTCGCGGCGATGCCGACGTTCCACCAGTCGGGCGCGCCGCTGTCCCGGTCGAGCAGCGCCACGGCCCTCAGGCCCGCCGCTCTGGCCTGCTCCCAGTCGTGCCGGAACTTGTGCAGCAGGGCGAGGTTGAACCACGACTCCGACAGCCAGGGTTCCAGGTCGGCGGCGCGCGTCAGCAACGCGCCCGCGTCCTCGTAACGACCGTCGCCGATCAGCGTGAACGCGCGGTCGGTGGCCTGCCGCCAGGAGGCGGAGGGCCGGTGCCGTCCCTTGCCGAAGATCCTCACGATTCCCGCCTGCCAGTTCCGTTCAGTGGGCTGGCTGTGCCTTCCCGCGCCCCCGGACACCCTTCTCCTTCGCATCCAACCACGTACGGCCACAAGGGCGCTCATTACCCATGGGTTACCCACCCGGGGACGCGGTATGACTGCCTCGGGACAGCACTCGGGCCAGTGCTTCCACGACGTCGGGAGCGTAGTCGCCCGCGGTGGCCAGGCGCAGCTCCTCCAGTGCCGTGAGGCCGCCTCCCGGCCCCGCGTCCCGGGCCTTCTCCTCGTAGGCGTTCACGGCCCGTATGATCCGCGCGGCAACCGGCTGCTCGCGGCAGGGGTCGGCCTGTCGCTCCACCACCACCGCGACCGCCGCGTCGACTCCCGTCTGACGGACGACGGCGCCGCCGAGCAGCGCGATCCGCCGCTGTTCGGTGACCGGCAGACCGGCGGTGGCGCCCGCCGGGACGGGGTCGACCAGGCTCAGCTGCCCGATGTCGTGCATGAGGGCCGCGTACTCCAGGACGGTCAGCTCGGCTCCGGACAGTCCCAGGTCCCGACCGACGGCCCCGCTGAGCTCGGCGACGCGGCGGGCGTGCCCGGCCGGGGTGTACCCGGCGATCTCGGTGGCCCGGGCCAGGGAGGCGATGGTCTGCCGGTAGGTGGCCCGGACGGCCGCGTACCGGCGGTAGGACAGCTGCGTGAGCAGCAGCGGGACGCAGAAGACGGGGAGCGCCCACAGTCCCGCGACGGCCACCGCGAGGGCCATCACCGCCCCGGTCGCGCACACCGCGGACGTGATGCCGACCATGCCGCGCAGCTCTTCGCGCAGCAGCGGGCCGAAGGGCCACCCGGTGCGCGCGTGCACGGGGGCCGCGGCTAGTACGGCGTCGCACAGCGTGGTGAGGGCGAGCAGCGCGATCAGCAGCAGCGCGTGTGCGGGGCCGCTCCAGTCCTGGAAGACGCCCTGGTTGGCGAGCGGCCGGAAGCACACGGCCGCGAAGGCGACGGTGAGCACGCGCCGCGTCAGATGGTCCAGCACGGGCCCGCGGCCGCGCGCGATGTACGGCACGCTGCCGAGCAGCGAGGCGGCGAGCACGACGGTGACGGTCTGGGCGACGCCGTGGTGCACGGGCCGCCCGGCGACGTTGTCGAGCAGCGCGTAGGCCAGCGCCCCGGCGGCCCCCAGCGGCGCGGTCTCGCGGCTCTCGGCCCCGGCCCGCCGGGTGAGCTCACCGAGGGTGACAAGGACGCCGAAGGCCAGCGCGACGGGCCGCTCCGTCGTCCCCGACCACAGCACGGAGGCGACGCAGCCGAGCGCGAGGAGCCCGGCGCAGGCGGGGACGAGCCCCAGGACCACGGGGGGCCGGAACCACGACGACGTCATGGCAGCCTCCCGCCGAGGCGATCCCACGCTCCCCGCCCACCCGGCACGGAGAGCACACGGCGACCGGCCCCCACACACGACCGGGCCACCCACCCGCACCGCCCCCGGGGCCCTGTCCTCGAAGACAAGCCCCCACGGCCGGCACCCACCCGCCGAACCGTCCCCGACGGCCGGTCCGAGGGGGCATCGAGGGCGCCCTCACCGCCCAGGCCCAGGGGCGACCCCGCGACGGCCCCCGCGCCCATCACGGCGTCCCCCGGCCGGCGCTGTCCCGCGTCTCCTCGCGTCGGCCCGCGCTCACCCTGGCGGGGGCGGACGGTGTGCCGTCCGCCGTCACCGCCGGGCGCCAGCCGTGGCGTCCCAGGGCGCGCACCAGCGCCCCCACCATGCGTGGGTCGAACTGAACCCCGGCGCACCGCTCGAGCTCCGCTACGGCCGCAGCCACGGGTCGGGCCCTGCTGTAGCAGCGCGTGGACGTCATCGCGTCGAAGGCGTCGGCGACGGCCACCACCCGGGCCGATTCCGGGATCCGGTCGCCGGCCAGCCCGTAGGGGTAGCCGCTGCCGTCCAGGCGTTCGTGGTGGTGGAGGACGGCGGCCCGGGCCTCGCCCAGGAAGCGGATGCCCCGCACCATCTCGTGCCCGTACTCGGGGTGCAGCTCGATCACCCGGCGCTCCCCGGGCGTCAGCGGCCCGTCCTTGCGCAGCAGCCGGGTGGGCACGCCCAGCTTGCCCACGTCGTGCAGGATCCCGGCGAAGCGGAGTGTCTCGATGCGTTCGTCGTCCATGCCCAGTTCGCGGGCGATCATCATCGAGGCCTGCCCGACCCGTTCACTGTGCCCGCGCGTGTACCCGTCCTTGATGTCGACGGCCTGCACGAGCGCACGGATGGTTGCCTGGTGCGCGGCCCGCTCCCGGTGGTACTGGGCGAACGCCCACCACGCCACGCACATCGGCAGCAGCACGAGCAGCGCGGCGACGGGACCGTACGGGCTGCACCACAGGACGGCCATCATCAGCCCGGCGAGCCCGTGCACGGCGATCGGCGCGAGCGACCGGGAGAACAGCCCCCGCCAGGCCCGGCCCGCCGGCCCCCGGTCGGCGAGCGCCAGGACGCCACCGTCCAGCAGGGTCAGGACCAGGCAGAACGCGAGTACCCCGGCCCCGGCCGGCACCAGCGCGTAGGGGAAGTCGGCCGCGACGACCGCGTCCCGCCCGCCGAGCACCCCGTGCACCCGGGCGGCGGCCCACACGGCGAGCGTCAGCTGCGCGGCCCGCCAGACGCGCCGCAGGCCGAAGGGCCGGGCCGCCGGGAACAGCAGGGCCCCGGGCAGCGCCACGAGCGCGGCGGCGGACGGCGGCAACAGGAAGGCCCCGGCGAGCAGTACGGGGTAGCAGGTCCCCACGGAACGGGACCGGGCGACCTGCTCGCACCCCGCGTACAACCCGGCGAGCAGCAGCACGGCCCACCAGGGGGTGTACCAGGGGATGTGTGCCGCGGACAGCGGGAGCAGGCAGACCAGGGCGGCCAGGGCGACACCGGTGACGTACGCACGCACCCGCGCCGGTTCCGCGTCCATGTGCCCCTCCCCCGGCCATGCCTGTCAGGCTCCGGAGCCTAGGGCGGCGGCTGGGGGACGCGGGCGGACAGCCCGCGGATTAGCACGTACGAGTGACGTGACGTGCGCGGTCAGGACTCCTGAGGAGTCGGCGGCGCGGCCGTGACGTCGTGCTCGGGCACGGACTGCCCGGAGCGGATCAGGTCGATCCGGCCCATGACCTTGGACCGCAGGTCACCCGGCACGTCGTCCTGTCCGCAGCACCGCTTGACCAGCTTCTTCACGGCCTGCTCCAGCCCGTACTTCTCCAGGCAGGGCGAGCACTCCTCGAAGTGGTGCTCGAACTTCACGCAGTCCGAGTCCGGCATCTCTTTGTCGAGGAACTCGTAGAGATGATCGAGGATTTCGCTGCAATCCGTCTCGTGCGGCTCTCCGCAGCTCATGACCCCGAGCCTTTCGCTTCGTTCGACTCTCCGGCGCCGGCCGGGACCAGACCGCGGTCGCGGGCGTAGTCCTCCAGCATGCCGCGCAGCTGACGGCGTCCACGGTGCAGCCGGGACATCACCGTACCGATGGGTGTCCCCATGATGTCGGCGATCTCCTTGTAGGCAAAGCCCTCGACGTCCGCCAGGTACACGGCGATACGGAATTCCTCGGGGATCGCCTGGAGCGCCTGCTTCACGTCCGAGTCGGGCAGGTGGTCGAGCGCCTGCGACTCCGCGGAGCGCAGACCCGTCGACATGTGCGACTCGGCGCGCGCGAGCTGCCAGTCCTCGATCTCCTCGGCCGCACTGCGCTGAGGTTCGCGCTGCTTCTTGCGGTACGAGTTGATGAAGGTGTTGGTGAGGATGCGGTACAGCCAGGCCTTGAGGTTGGTGCCCTCGCGGAACTGGTGGAAGGACGCGTACGCCTTGGCGTAGGTCTCCTGCACCAGGTCCTCGGCGTCGGCCGGATTACGTGTCATGCGCAGCGCCGCCGAGTACATCTGGTCGAGGAACTCGAGCGCGTCCCGCTCGAAGCGCGCGCTGCGCTCCGCGTTCGACTCCACGCCCGTGCCCCGGCCCTCGGGCTGCTCCGCCTGGCCGTGTTCGGTCCCTGCGTCGGTCCCAGTGACCGGACCCACCTCCTCCAGTGACGTCGCGAGACCGAGACCGGCCCCACTCGAATCGGAGGATAGACGACGATCCGGTCCGCCCGCCGCCCGAATAGGGGCGGTCTTCGCCGCGTGCAGCACCGTCCAGTCCAAGTCGGACCGGCTGCTGCGGCTCGGGCAGAAGGCTGCACCCATGCGGCGGACTTCCTCTCCTACGGCGTCGGTGCTGTTTCCCAGCAACGTATGTCCGCCACAACAGTGGTCGCCCGCCGGTCATTCCCGGACGCTCACCCGAGTGAGCCGACCCACTTCGCGACCCCCTCGGTGATCAGTTCCAGGGCCTGTTCCTGGGTGATCTCCGCCCGCTTGGGCACGGCGAAGCCGTGGTCGCCGTACGGCACCTCGATCAGGTCGTACGTCCCCCTCGGGGCTTCGGGGAACTCCTGCGGCCTGCCGAACGGGTCGTTGCCGCCCTGTACGACGAGGGTGGGCACGCCGGCGCCGAGCAGCTCGTCGGCACGGGACTTCTCGGGCTTGCCCGGCGGGTGCAGCGGGAAGCTCAGGGCGAGGACGGCGTGGGCGCCCAGCTCGGTGGCGGTGCGGCAGGCGACGCGGGCACCGGCGCTGCGGCCGCCGGAGATCACCGGCAGGCCGGGCGCCTCCAGCGCGGGCCAGATTCCGCGCCAGCCGGTGTCCAGGGTCTTCGGGGCGGGCGCCAGTTTCTTGCCGGCCACCCGCCAGGGCTGCTCGACGAGGGCGACGCTGACGCCGTGCGCGGGCAGCGCGGCCGCCAGGGCCTTCAGATCGCGCGCCTCGATGCCGCCGCCGGCGCCGTGGCTCACGGCGAGGACGAGACGGGGGCGCTTCGCGCGGTGCCAGGTGATACGGGCGGGGCCCGCGTCCGTCCCGACGACCTCCGGCACGTCCGTTGTCGCATCCGTCACGCCGGAGTCGGTCACCTCGGAGCCCGTCACGTTTGATTCCGTCACGTCAGAAGAGTGTGCCCTCTTCCGGTGCCTCCAGCTCCTTGAGCAGCTCCGGACCGTTGTTGCGGACGTTGCTCACGGCCGTGGCGACCGGGAAGGCCCGCATCAGCCCGGCGGGCGGGGGCGCCAGCAGCGAGGTCAGCTCGTCGGGGTCCGTGCGTGCCGGGTCGAGCCAGTCGTCCCACCGGTCCGGCGTCAGCATCAGGGGCATGCGCGGGTGGATGTCGGCCAGGGCGTGCGGTCCGTCGGCCGGGGCGACCGCGAGCGGCGTGGCCTCCGCCTCCGTGGTGATCACGGAGCACGTCACCCACCAGGCCTGCGGATGGTCGTCCGGCAGCGTCCTGTCCCGCCAGAACTCGTACAGCCCCGCCATGGCGAACACGGATCCGTCGGCCGGGGTCACGAAGTACGGCTGCTTGCGCGGCCGCTTCTTGCGCCCCTCGACCTCCAGGTCCCGCTCCTGCTTGCCGGTGACCCACTCGTAGTAGCCGTCGGCGGGCAGGATGCAGCGCCTGGTGGCGAAGGCACGACGGAAGGACGGCTTCTCGTGGACGGTCTCCGCGCGGGCGTTGATCATCCGGGCGCCGCCCTCGGGCGTCTTGGACCAGGAGGGGACGAGCCCCCACTTCAGCTTCCGCAGCTGGCGAACCGGCTTCGGATCCTCGACGTCTTTCAGGGGACGGTCCAGGACGGCGTAGACCTCCTTGGTGGGGGCCACGTTGTAGTCGGGCTCCAAGGTCTCCTTGGGCTCCCACTTCTCGATCTCAAAGATTCCCGCGAGATCCTCGGGTCGACGACTCGCCGCATACCGTCCGCACATACGTGCCACACTGCCAGACCCCGCGCGCAAACGAGGAGCCTTCCCCACCATGGACCACCTCGCATCGGCCTCGCTCGCCTCCCTGTGGGACGAGGTCTCCGGCACCCAGCCCGACCCCGACCTGTGGGTGGTGATCGCGACCCTGGTCGCCGCGCTGGCCGTGGTCGTGCCGCACGGGCTGTGGCGGATAGCGCGCAACGCCATCACCATCGCCCACGAGGGCGGCCACGGGCTCGTGGCGCTGCTCACCGGGCGCACGCTGACCGGTATCACCCTGCACTCGGACACCAGCGGCCTGACCGTAAGCCGCGGCAAGCCGCACGGCCTCGGGATGATCCTCACCGCGGTCTCCGGCTACACCGCTCCCCCGCTGCTCGGCCTCGGCGGCGCGGCCCTGCTGGCCTCCGGGCGGATCACCCTGCTGCTGTGGCTCGCGACGGCGCTGCTCGCCGCCCTGCTGGTGATGGTCCGCAACGCGTACGGCGTGCTGACGGTGGTACTCACCGGCGCCACGTTCGTCCTGGTGTCCTGGCTGGCCGGGCCGCAGGTGCAGGCGGCCTTCGCGTACGCGGTGGTGTGGTTCCTGCTGCTCGGCGGGGTGCGCCCGGCGTTCGAGCTGCAGAGCAAGCGGGCACGGGGAGGCGCCGGTGACTCGGACGCCGACCAGCTGGCCCGGCTGACCCACGCACCGGCGGGGGTGTGGTTCTTCCTCTTCCACGCGGTGTCGCTGTGCTCGCTGGTCGGCGGGGGACGCTGGCTGCTGGGGCTCTGAACCGGGGCGCGGCCACTTTCAGTCAGGTTTCGCCGTTTTTGATCAAGATCTCCGATCGTCCTCAGCCATTAAAGTGGGGCCCATGACCGTGAACCCCGCGCACACCGCCCTCTGGCCCGCCCCGCTCGCGAGCGGGGCCGTCGACGCGACCGTCCACGTGCCCGGGTCCAAGTCGGTCACCAACCGCGCCCTGGTGCTGGCCGCCCTCGCCTCCGAGCCCGGCTGGCTGCGCCGCCCGCTGCGCTCCCGCGACACCCTGCTGATGGCCGGCGCCCTGCGCGCGATGGGCGTCGAGATCGAGGAAGGCGTCGGCCCGGAGGGCACCGGCGAGTTCTGGCGGGTCATCCCGGCCGGCCTGCGCGGCCCGGCCACGGTCGACGTCGGCAACGCCGGCACGGTCATGCGCTTCCTGCCCCCGGTCGCCACGCTCGCCGACGGCGCCATCCGCTTCGACGGCGACCCGCGTTCGTACGAGCGTCCGCTGCACGGCGTGATCGACGCGCTGCGCGTCCTGGGTGCCCGCATCGACGACGACGGGCGCGGCGCGCTGCCGATGACCGTGCACGGCGGCGGGGCCCTGGAGGGCGGCCCGGTCGAGATCGACGCGTCCTCGTCCTCGCAGTTCGTCAGCGCCCTGCTGCTGTCCGGCCCGCGCTTCAACCAGGGCGTCGAGGTCCGCCACACCGGTGCGGCGCTGCCGTCGATGCCGCACATCCGGATGACCGTCGACATGCTGCGCTCGGTCGGCGCCCAGGTCGACACCCCGGAGTCCGGCGGCGAGCCGAACGTCTGGCGGGTCACGCCGGGCGCGCTGCTCGGCCGGGACCTGACCATCGAGCCGGACCTCTCCAACGCCCAGCCGTTCCTGGCGGCGGCGCTCGTGACCGGCGGCAGGGTCGTGATCCCCGACTGGCCGTCCCGCACCACCCAGCCCGGCGACCGGCTCCGCGAGATCTTCACCGAAATGGGCGGTTCCTGCGAACTGACGGACTACGGGCTCGTCTTCACGGGATCGGGCGCCGTGCACGGCATCGACGTCGACCTCGGCGAGGTCGGCGAGCTGACCCCGGGCATCGCGGCCGTCGCCGCCCTCGCGGACTCTCCGTCGACCTTGCGCGGGGTGGCGCACCTGCGCCTGCACGAGACGGACCGCCTGGCCGCGCTCACCAAGGAGATCAACGAACTCGGCGGTGACGTCACCGAGACCGCCGACGGCCTGCACATCCGCCCGCGCCCCCTGCACGGCGGCATCTTCCACACCTACGAGGACCACCGCATGGCCACCGCCGGCGCGATCATCGGCCTCGCGGTCGAGGGCGTGGAGATCGAGAACGTGGCGACGACCGCCAAGACCCTCCCCGAATTCCCCGACCTGTGGACCGGGATGCTCGGGGCGTAGGGACGGTTCGCCATGCGCCGCTACGGCAAGCACACCGACGAGGACGACATCCGCTCCCGTCCCAACCGCAAGGGCAACCGGCCGCGCACCCACATCCGGCCCAAGCACGAGGACGCCGCCGCGGGTCTGGTCCTCACCGTGGACCGGGGCCGGCTGACCTGCCTCGTCGAGGACCGGGTCGTCATGGCGATGAAGGCACGGGAACTGGGCCGCAAGGCGGCGATCGTCGGCGACCGGGTGGCGCTGGTCGGTGATCTGTCCGGCACGAAGGACACCCTCGCGCGCATCGTGCGCATCGAGGAGCGCACCTCGGTCCTGCGCCGCACGGCGGACGACGACGACCCCTACGAGCGCGTGGTCGTCGCCAACGCCGACCAGCTCGCCATCGTCACCGCCCTCGCCGACCCCGAGCCGCGCCCCCGCCTGATCGACCGCTGCCTGGTCGCGGCGTTCGACGGCGGCCTCACCCCGCTGCTGGTGATGACCAAGTCCGACCTCGCCCCGCCCGACGAACTGCTCGAACTGTACGGCGCGTTGGACATCCCCTACGTGGTCACCAGCCGCGAGGAACTGGAGAACGGCGACGCCGCCGACCGCGTACGGGAGCATCTGGAGGGCAAGGTCACGGCCTTCGTCGGCCACTCGGGCGTCGGCAAGACGACGCTCGTCAACGCACTGGTCCCCGAGGACCGCCGCCGTACGACGGGACACGTCAACGCGGTGACGGGACGCGGCCGGCACACGACGACCTCGGCCCTCGCGCTGCCGCTGTCCTCGGACACGGGCGGCTGGGTCGTCGACACCCCGGGCGTACGGTCGTTCGGCCTCGCGCACATCGACCCGTCGCGGGTGATTCACGCCTTCCCCGACCTGGAGCCCGGTACGGAGGGCTGCCCGCGCGCGTGCAGCCACGACGAGCCCGACTGCGCGCTGGACGCGTGGGTCGCCGAAGGTCACGCCGACCCGGCGCGGCTGTACTCGCTGCGCAGGCTGCTGTCGACGCGGGAGCGGAAGGAGGGCGACTGACCTCCGCGTTGTTTGCCGTACCGCGAGATCGGTAAGTGCATAATCGCACCAAGCCGGATCCAAGCCTGAGCAAAGTCCGGACGAAGCCGGGTAGCGACGAGGACCAGGCGACGCAGCGGTCACGGTACGGGACTACGGGAGGACGAGACATGGCGTGGCTGCTGGTCATAGTTGCCGGGGTGCTCGAAACCGGGTTCGCCGTCTGCCTGAAGCTGTCGCACGGCTTCACCCGGCTCTGGCCCACCGTCGCCTTCTGCGTCTTCGCGCTGGGCAGTTTCGGCCTGCTGACCATGTCCCTGAAGAAACTCGACGTCGGCCCCGCGTACGCGGTGTGGACCGGCATCGGCGCCGCGGGTACCGCCATTTACGGCATGGTGTTCCTGGGCGACCTGGTCTCGACCCTGAAGATCGTCTCGATCAGCCTGGTCATCATCGGCGTGATCGGTCTGCAACTGTCCGGCTCGGCCCACTGACCGGACGTCAGGACGTCAACTGCCGCGCGAGCGCGGATCGTACGAGGTCCGCCACCCCGACCTCGCCGGGCGGAGCCGCGACACAGGACAGCGCGAGGCGCACGGCCAGTTCGCAGGAGCGGGCCAGCTCGGCGGGGCCCGGTGAGGGAAGCGTGCCGGCACCGTTCAGGACGGCCACGGCACGGTCGCGGACGAGGGCCACGAAGTCGCCGGGCGCGGGCAGCGGACCGTCGGCCCGGCGCTGCGCCGGCACCGCGGAGGAGGACGGCACCGCCGTCAGGGTCGGCGAGGGCAGCCGCTCGCTCCAGCATCCGGTGAGCAGGGCCCGCACCAGCGCGTTGTCCCGGGCGGCCGACGCGGTCCACTCGGCGGTCGCGGTGAGGCGCTCGCAGGGGTCGCCTGGGCCCGAGAGCGCGCGCTCCACGCCGATGAGATAGCCGTCGGCCTCCCTGCGGACGAGCGCCCGGGCGAGCCCCTCCTTGCTCCCGAACTCGTTGTACAGCGTCTGCCGGGACACCCCGGCCGCCGCCGCCACGTCCACCATCCGCACAGCGGACCACGGCCGACGCGCCAGCGCCGTACAAGCGGCATCGAGCAGGGACTCCCGGGCTGCAGGCACCATCGCCTCCCTCGGGCCGACCGACTTGGTGCCCAGATTTGACGGGTATGGGAGCACTGTCAAGACTCACGACAGACCTCCGCCCCAGCTGCGGACAGTCGTGCCGCCGCAGCTGCGGGCAGTCACCCCCGCCCCGCGCCAACGCACCCGCACGCAACACACCACCCCGCCAAACCCTCAGTGGCCCCGCCCCGCCCCCGCCCGATACCGTGACCGCATGGCCGACTACCTCGACGACCTCCGCCTCGCCCACGTCCTCGCGGACGCCGCCGACGCCGCGACAATGGACCGCTTCAAGGCCCTCGACCTGAAGGTCGAGACCAAGCCGGACATGACCCCGGTGAGCGAGGCGGACAAGGCCGCCGAGGAACTCATCCGGGGCCACCTCGCCCGCGCCCGCCCCCGCGACGCCGTCCTCGGCGAGGAGTACGGCGTCGAGGGCACCGGCCCCCGCCGCTGGGTGATCGACCCGATCGACGGCACCAAGAACTACGTGCGCGGCGTCCCCGTCTGGGCCACCCTCATCGCCCTCATGGAGGCCGGCGAGGGCGGCTATCAGCCCGTCGTCGGCCTCGTCTCCGCCCCGGCCCTCGGCCGCCGCTGGTGGGCCGCGAAGGGCCACGGCGCCTTCACCGGCCGTAGCCTGACCTCCGCCTCCCGGCTGCAGGTCTCCCAAGTCTCGACGCTCTCCGACGCCTCCTTCGCGTACTCCTCGCTCAGCGGCTGGGAGGAGCAGGGCCGACTGGACGGCTTCCTCGACCTGACCCGCGAGGTGTGGCGCACGCGCGCGTACGGCGACTTCTGGCCGTACATGATGGTCGCCGAGGGCTCGGTGGACCTCTGCGCGGAACCCGAGCTCTCGCTCTGGGACATGGCCGCGAACGCGATCATCGTCACGGAGGCGGGCGGCACCTTCACCGGCCTCGACGGCCGCCCCGGTCCGCACAGCGGCAACGCGGCGGCGTCCAACGGCCGACTGCACGACGAGTTGCTCGGCTATCTCAACCAGCGCTACTGAGCGCCGCCAACTCCCCCTCCGCGCCCCCTTGTTGACCCGCGCTTTACCTGCCACTCTGAGGGTTCCCCCACTTGTGAACTTGTGAATCCATGAACCAACTCATGGATCACCGGCAGGAGGTGGCTCCACCCATGCTCGTCCGCGAAGCCATGAGCACGGTCGTCCTCACCATCGGCCCCGCCCACACCCTCCGCCAGGCCGCCGCACTGATGTCCGCGCGCCGCGTCGGCGCGGCCGTGGTGTACGACCCCGACGCCGGCGGCATCGGCATCCTCACCGAACGCGACGTCCTCGTCTCCGTGGGCCTGGGCCAGGACCCGGACACCGAACGCGCCCACGCCCACACCACCACCGACGTCGTGTTCGCGACGCCGTCCTGGACCGTGGAGGAGGCGGCCGGGGCGATGGCGCACGGCGGCTTCCGCCACCTCATCGTCCTCGACGGCGGCGAGCCCGCCGGCATCGTCTCGGTCCGCGACATCATCCGCTGCTGGGCGCCGGCCCGCCCGCGGCACAACGCACCGGTGGTGACGGCCTGACGGACGGGAACGACACACGACAACAACGAACGGGAACGACGAACGGGCCGGACCCCCGTTCCCGGGGATCCGGCCCGCCGCTACGACAAGCGGTCCAGTGCTGGACGTCAGCCGCGCAGGGCCTGGACCGCGGCCTCCAGCCGCTTGCCGAAGTCACCGTCGGCCTGACGGAAGTTGTTGATCGCGCGCTCGATGATGTCCTCGCGCGAGACCTGGGAGATGGCACCCGCCAGGTTGTTCACCAGGCGCTCCTTCTCCTCGTCCGTCATCAGCCGGTAGAGGTTGCCCGCCTGGACGAAGTCGTTGTCCTCGGCGTGCGACGGAGCCTCGGTCTCACCGGTGACACCGGAGACCGCGACCGGCTGCCACAGCGCCCGGTCCGTCTGGAACGGGCCGCCGAAGCTGTTCGGCTCGTAGTTCTTCGCACCCTTGTGGCGACCGTCGTACAGGAAGCCGTCACGGGAGTTGGTGCGCGCCTCGGTGGCGTGCGGGCGGTTCACCGGCAGGTGGTCGGCGTTGATGCCGACGCGGTAGCGGTGCGCGTCGCCGTAGGCGAACAGACGACCCTGGAGCATCTTGTCCGGGGACGGACCGATGCCGGGCACGAAGTGCGCCGGGGAGAAGATCGACTGCTCGACCTCGGCGAAGACGTTCTCCGGGTTGCGGTTGAGCTCCAGCTTGCCGAACCAGACGATCGGGTAGTCCGCGTGCGGCCACACCTTGGTCAGGTCGAACGGGTTGAAGCGGTACGTCGCGGCCTCGGCGACGGGCATGATCTGCACGCCGACGGTCCAGGACGGGAACTCGCCCCGCTCGATGGCCTGACGCAGGTCGCGCTGGTGGGAGTCGGGGTCCTCACCGGCGAGCTTGTCGGCCTCGGCCTGGGTGAGGCACTTGATGCCCTGGTCGGTCTTGAAGTGGTACTTGACCCAGAAGGCCTCGCCGGCCTCGTTGTTCCACTGGTACGTGTGCGAACCGAAGCCGTCCATGTGGCGGTACGACGCCGGGATGCCGCGGTCACCGAACAGCCAGGTCACCTGGTGCGTCGACTCGGGCGACAGGCTCCAGAAGTCCCAGACGTTGTCCATCTCCGTCGAACCCGTGTAGGGGTCGCGCTTCTGGGTGTGGATGAAGTCGGGGAACTTGATGGCGTCCTTGATGAAGAACACCGGGGTGTTGTTGCCGACGAGGTCGTAGTTGCCCTCTTCGGTGTAGAACTTCAGCGCGAAGCCGCGCGGGTCACGAACGGCGTCCGCCGCACCCAGGTTGCCCGCCACGGTCGAGAAGCGGAGGAAGGTCTCCGTCTCCTTGCCGACCTCGGACAGGAACTTCGCCCGCGTGTACTTGGTGACATCGGCGGTGACCGTGAAGGTGCCGTAGGCGCCGGCGCCACGGGCGTGCACGACACGCTCCGGGATGCGCTCACGGTTGAAGTGGGCCAGCTTCTCCAGGAGGAGCTGGTCCTGGACGAGCACGGGGCCGCCGACGCCCGCGGTCTCGCTGTTCTGGTTGTCGGCTACCGGAGCACCGGCCTCCGTAGTGAGCGGTCCCTGAGTCACGTACGCCTCCTGCGCCAATCCTGCAAAACCTGTCCCTTGGCTAATGCCACTGCCGATCCTACAATGGACAATGTCTAAGTCAAGCAAGACTCCAAAGTCACACACGTTCGGGACCTGGTCCCCCTTGCTGTTAGGCTGGTCTGTATGAGTGACCTACTGGAACGGCTGCGTGGACGCGGCTGGCGCATGACCGCGCAGCGGCGCGTCGTGGCCGAGGTCCTCGACGGCGAACACGTCCACCTGACGGCCGACGAGGTGCACGCCAGGGCCGTGGACAAGCTCCCCGAGATCTCCCGGGCGACCGTCTACAACACCCTGGGTGAGCTCGTGTCGCTCGGTGAGGTGCTGGAAGTCGCGACGGACAAGCGCGCCAAGCGCTACGACCCGAACGCGCACCAGCCGCACCACCACCTGGTCTGCGCCCAGTGCGGTGCGATCCGCGACGTCCACCCGATCGGCAACCCGCTGGCCGATCTGCCCGACTCGGAGCGCTTCGGCTTCACCGTCTCGGACGTCGAGGTGACCTACCGCGGCACCTGCCCGAACTGCGCCGCGGCGTAAGCCACTCCACACGCACGAAAGCCCCGGCACCGATGGGTGCCGGGGCTTTGGCGTGGGGACGTACGGCAGTCAACGCACCGAGGGCCGGAACCCTTTCGGATTCCGGCCCTCGGCCTTCAGTAGCGGGGACAGGATTTGAACCTGCGACCTCTGGGTTATGAGCCCAGCGAGCTACCGAGCTGCTCCACCCCGCGTCGATGAATGGAACATTACGTCAACCGCACGACCAGAAGCAAATCACCCCCAGCCCAGCTGCGGGCAGTCGTGCCTCCCCCAGTGCCTGAACGGCCCGGGAGGCACCCCCAGGGCGGCACGGGTGGGCGGTGGGGGTCCCCCGCTCGAGCGAAGCCGAGAGTGGGGGAGGCACCCCGTAGCGCCGGGCCGCGCGACCCACCCCCGTCCAGCACCAGCACCCGGCGCTTCCCAACGCGCCCAAGCTCAGCGCAGCGTCACGCCGACAACTCCTGCCGCAACGCATCCCGCAACCGAGCCGCCCGCTCCGCCACCTCCCGCGGCCCCAGCGACACCGCCCGGTCCGCCCACCGCTGCCCCTCCGCCAGCTCCCCCCGCCGCGCGCAGACCAGCGCGAGCCGCAGCGCCGCCCGCCCGTGCCCGGCGTCGGCCGCCCGGCGCCACCACACGACGGCCTCCGGCTCGCTCCCCTCCCGGGCCAGCAGCAGCCCGAGATTGAACGCGCCGTTGCGGGACCCCGCCTCGGCCGCCTCCCGGTACCACTGCGCCGCCTCCACCACGTCCCCCCGCGCCGCGGCCAGCATCCCGACCCGCACCTGGGCCCGGCGGTGCCCCTGGGAGGCCGCCCGCTCGTACCACTCCTCGCACTCGGACCTCTCCCGCGCCGGCTCCCCCAGCTCGTGCGCGGGCGGGGGCGGCCGGCGTGCGTCGAGTACCGTCGCCAGCCGGTACGCGGCCTCCGCACTGCCGCCCCCCGCCGCGCACCGCAGGAACCGCTCGGCCTCGCGCTCGTCCCCGTCGCGCAGCCGCGCCATGCCGACCTGCAGCGCCGCCTCCGTGTGCCCGGCTGCGGCGGCCCGCTCGTACCAGCGCAGCGCGGCCCGGTCCTCGTGCCGCCCGGCGTGCAGGATCCCGAGGTTGAAGGCGGCGTCGACGCTGCCCGCCTCGGCGGCCTTGGAGAACCACGGCTCGGCGCCGGTCTCGTCCCCGCTCTGCAGAAGCAGGATCGCCAGCGCGTTGGATGCCTCCCGGTGTCCGGCGTAGGCGGCCCGCCGGTACCACTGCTCGGCCTGCGCGGTCCGTCCCTGTTCGGCGCAGAGCAGTCCGAGGTTGTACGCCCCGTTGTCGTCCCCGGCGTCCATCGCGGCCCGGTACCACCGCTCCGCGGTCTGGGTCTCGCCGCGCTCGGCGTGCAGCGCGCCCAGCGCGTTGGCCGCGTTGCCGTCGCCGTCCTGCGCGGCCCGCAGCCACCACACGGCGGCGCTCTCGGTGTCGCCGGCGTCCCGCAGCAGGAAGCCGAGCGCGCAGGCCGCGCGTGCCTCACCGTCCTTGGCCGAGGTCAGGTACCAGCGGCCGGCCTCCTTGAGCTCGCCCCGCTTCTCCAGGATCGCCCCGAGGTGGAGTGCGGCCCGCCGGTGGCCGCGCGCGGCGGCCTGCCGGTACCACTGCTCGGCCCCTTCGGCCGGCGCCGCCCCGTCGTCCTCGGCCTTCCTCCCGGCGCGCCGGTCCAGCGTCCGGGCCAGCCGGTACGCGGCCTCCCGGTGCCCACGCTCCGCGGCGGCCCGCATCCACCGCTCGGCGCCGGCGTCGTCGCCCCGGTGTTCCAGCAGGTCGGCGAGTGCGTAGGCGCCCAGTACATGGCCCTGTTCGGCGGACTGGCACAGCCAGTACTCGGCGGCGGGCTCGTCCCCGCGCTCACGGAAGTGCCTTCCCAGCGCGTGGGCGGCCGCGGCGGACCCGGCGACGGCGGCGATCCGCCACCATCCGGCGGCCTCGTCGGCGTAACCGCGCTGGTGGAGCAGGACGCCCAGGTTGTTGGCGGCGGCTCGGTCACCGGCCGCGGTGGCGGCGCGCAGATGGGACTCGGCCCCGTCGAAGTCGCCGCGGCGCAGCAGCATCGCGCCGAGGACGCTCATCGCCTCGACGTCACCGGCATCGGCGGCAAGCCGCCGGCGTACTTCCTCGGCGGCCTCGTCGGCGGCTTCCTGAGCCTCGTCCGCGGTGTCCTCCTGACCGGACGGCTGGGCAAAACGCCCTGTCCCGAACAGATTTGCCATGTCCCCCATAACGTCCATCGTCGCACCACCTGCAACCTGGGTACATCCGGTATACCGCAGCCAGTGAGGTCACTTCAGCGTTTTGTCGACATGCCCACAGGGAGACAAGTCAAACACAGATCTCCTCAACTCCCCTTGCCGACGCGGCCGTCGCCACCATCGGTACATGCGTTCGCACATCACGAAGGCCCGGATCCCTGGTGGGATCCGGGCCTTCGTGGTCGCTCGCACGTAGCTCACGACTTCAGTAGCGGGGACAGGATTTGAACCTGCGACCTCTGGGTTATGAGCCCAGCGAGCTACCGAGCTGCTCCACCCCGCGCCGTTGTGTTCACAACCGTATCACGGCGCGGGATGGGCCTTGACCAGCTCGAATGCCCGGCTCGAGCTCCCGGCTCGAGCGGCGGGGTCAGCCGCCGCCGGAGCCCCCGGTCGGAGTCGGACTCGGACTGGCCGTGCCGTCCCCGCTCTTGTCGCCCGGGTTCTTGTCGTCCCCGTTCTTGCCGCCGGCGCTCTGGTCGGCCTTGGCCTGAGCGTCCTCGGCCCGCTGCAGCGCCTCCTCCAGGTCCTTCTGCGCCTCGGCGTACGCGGCGAGGTCCTTCTGCTCCAGGGCCTTCTGGCCGGCCTCGAAGGCCTTCTGCGCATCGCTCAGCGCTTCCCGGACCGTGGGGCTGGTGGACGTCGGTGGCGGCTCGGCCGTGTCGTCACCCTCCTCCGGTGGTGGCTCGGTCCCGGTCCCGGACTCCTGCGCTCCGAAGACCTTGCTGAGGGCCTCGTCGAGCGTGTCCTCGAAGGCGGTGGTGCCTCCGTAGCTCACCAGCACCTTGCGCAGCAAGGGGTACTTGAGGTCGCCACCGCGTACGTAGACCGGCTCCACGTACAACAGGCCTCCGTCGAGCGGCACCGTCAGCAGGTTTCCGTACTCGACCTCCGAGTCGCCGCCTCTCAGCAGCCTGATGGACTCGGCGATGTCCTGTTCGGAGTTGAACTGGCTCTGGACCTGTTTGGGACCGTCGACGGTCGTGCTCGTCGGCAGTTTCAGGATTCTGATCTTGCCGTAGCCCTCCGTCCCGGCCTCGGCGTCGACCGCCATGAACGCGCTGAGGTTGTCCCGCCCGTTGGGCGTGAACGTCGTCGTCAGCGAGAAGGCCTGCTGGTCCTGGTCGGGCATCTTCATGCTCAGGTAGTACGGCGGCACCGCGTCGCCCGACTTGTTGGTCGGGTCGTCCGGCACCTGCCACACCTCGCTGCCGCTGAGGAAGGTGTTCGCGTCCTTCACGTGATAGCGGGTGAGCAGCTCGCGCTGGACCTTGAACAGGTCCTGCGGGTAGCGCAGATGCGCCATCAGGTCGCTGGAGATCTCGCTCTTGTCCTGCACCGTGTCCGGGAACGCCTTCATCCAGGTCTTCAGGACCGGATCCTGGGTGTCCCACTCGTAGAGCTTGACGTCACCGCTGTACGCGTCGACGGTCGCCTTCACGGAGTTGCGGATGTAGTTGACCTGGTTCTGCTGGGCCACCACCGCACGCTGGTCGTTGGCCGCGGTCAGCGAGTCGGCCGTGGTGTCGCCGAGCGTCGTGCGGGAGGCGTACGGATAGCCGTTCGTCGTCGTGTACGCGTCGACGATCCACTGGATACGGCCGTCCACCACCGCGGGGTAGGCGTCACCGTCGATGGTCAGCCACGGGGCGACCGCCTCGACGCGCTCCTTGGGCGTGCGGTTGTACAGGATCCGCGAGCCCTCGCCGATCGCGCCGGAGTAGAGGATCTGCGGCTCGCTGAACGCCGCCGCGTACGCCGCCCGGTTGATCGGGTTGGACAGGTCGACCCCGCCGTCGCCCTTGTAGCTGAAGGTCTTCTCCCCGGTGTCGTCGGAGTAGTCGATCTCCTTCTGGGGACCGCCGACGATCGAGTAGGTGGTGGTCTTCTCGCCGTAGTAGATCCGCTGCTCGTACCTCGGGAGGTCGCCCTCGGACGGCAGGTTGGACTCGGTGAAGACCGGGCGGCCCTCGGAGTCGACCTGGGTGCCCTTGGCCGCGACCACGCCGTAGCCGTGGGTGTAGCGGAAGTGGTTGTTGATCCAGTTCTTCTTCGGAATGCCGGCGAGATTCAGCTCGCGCAGACCGATGACCGTGTCCTGGTCCTTGCCGTCCTTGGCGTAACGGTCGACGTCCAGGTTGGTCGGGAACGCGTAGTAGTTCCGCATCTGCTGGAGCTGCTGGAACGTCGGCGAGATGACATTCGGGTCCATGATCCGGATGGATGCCGCGGCATCCACGTCGTCACGGAGCTTGGTCTTGTCCTTGGTCTCGCTCTTGCCCGCGTACTCGGAGACCTGGGTGCCCTCGATCCCGTATGCCTCGCGCGTCGCCTTGAGGTTCTTCTCGACGTACGGCGCTTCCTTGGCCTGCTCGTTCGGCTGGACCTGGAACTTCTGGACCAGGGCCGGGTACAGACCGCCGATGAGGATCGCGGAGAGCACCATCAGGCCGAAGCCGATCACGGGCAGCTGCCAGGTGCGCCGCCACAGGGTGGCGAAGAACAGCAGCGCGCAGATGACCGCGATGCAGAAGAGGATCGTCTTGGCGGGCAGATAGGCGTTGGCGTCGACGTACCGCAGACCCGTCCAGTTGTCGGTGGCCTTGAAGTCGCTCGACTTCACCGCCAGCCCGTACCGGTCGAGCCAGTAGGCGACGGCCTTGAGGGCGACGAAGACACCGATGAGCACCGAGAGGTGTCCGGTGGCCGCGGCCGTGGCGCGCGCGCCCGGGCTGGTGACGCGCAGTCCGCCGTACAGGTAGTGGGTGAGCGCGGCGGCGATCACGGAGATGATCACGGCTGCGAAGCCGAAGCCGAGCAGGAACCGGTACCAGGGCAGGTCGAAGGCGTAGAAGGAGACGTCCAGCTTGAACTGGGGGTCCTTCTGGCCGAACGGCACGCCGTTGACCCACATCAGCCAGGTCCGCCACTGGCCGGCCGCCGAGGCGCCGGCGATCAGGCCGACCAGGGCGGTGATGCCGAACAGCAGCCACTTCTTGTACGGGGCGATGCCCATCCGGTACCGGTCGAGGTTCTGCTGCTCCATCGACATGGCGCTCAGCGGCGGCCGCAGCCGGTGGGCCAGCCAGATGTTGAACCCGACGGCGAGCGCCATCAGCAGACCGAACACGAAGAAGAGTCCGATCTTGGTCCACAGGGTCGTCGTGAACACCGACGAGTAGTGGACCGACCGATACCACAGCCAGTCCGTCCAGAAGCCCGCGAACATGGTGAACGCCATGCCGAGCACGGCGAGGACACCAAGAGTCATCAGCAGGGTTCGGACACGCCGGGACGGGCGGCCCACTCTGATCCGCGGCCCCGTCGGGGGGCCTCCGCCGCGGTCCGGCATCTGGAAAGCCAAGGTGCGCACCTCGAAGTTCGCTGTTGATCCGTCAGGCCCTCGGGTTCGCGGGCCCCCCGTGCGCCCCCGTGATCGTGGGCCCACACTTATGCAACTTACTCATCGTTTACTCGGTTCCCGATTCGGGCCAGTAACGAGGCAGGATTGTGACCATGTCCAACACCCCCATGGCAGCGAGCCCCCTCACCCGGGCCGTACTCGAGATCGACGAGTACGTCTCCGGCCTGGGCTGGGACCAGCCCGCACGCCTCTTTGCACTTGTCGACACCGCGCGGCTGCGGGCCGACCAGCCCTCGCTCGCGGACCGGCTCGGTCTGCAGGACGAGCCGGAGAGCTCCGGCCTGACCCCGATCGAGCAGGACGAAATTCCAACGGACCAGCCTCTGGACGAGTTCCTGGGCACCATCGCCTGGCCCGACGCGGTGGTCGGGTGCGCGCTCGTGGTGGAGCGCCTGATGCTGCCGCCGTCCGCCGAGGCGCAGGTCCCGCAGGGCCTGAACGAGGCGAAGCTGGCGCGGTGGGTGGCGGAGCACCCGGACCGCCAGGAGGTCCGCATGACGGTCGCGGTGCTGCGCGACGGCGCCCGCGACTCGGCGCTGCGGCTGCGGGAGAAGGACTCCGCCACGGAGGTCCTCACGGGCTCCGACTTGGTGCCGGGGCTGGCGCAGGCGCTGACCGCGACGTTCGAGGAGTAGTCCCACGGGCCCCGAGGGGCCCTGCGTGGCCGCCCGCTCGGTCAGCCGGTCGTGCACTTCGGCAGGTCGCCGGTCTTCCCGGAGCGGATGTCCTCAAGTGCGCCGAGGGCGTCGTCGATGGTGTCCACCTTCACGAGGGTGAGCCCGTCGGGGATGTCCTCGGCGGCGGCCGCGCAGTTGTCGGCGGGCGTCAGGAAGTACTGCGCGCCCTTGTCGCGCGCCCCGATGGTCTTCATGCCGATGCCACCGATCGGGCCGATCTTGCCGTTGTCGTCGATCGTCCCGGTGCCGGCGACGAACTTGCCGCCGGTGAGGTCACCCGGAGTGAGCTTGTCGTAGATGCCGAGGGCGAACATCAGGCCGGCGCTCGGGCCGCCGACGTCGGCCAGCTTGATGTCGACGGAGAAGGGGAACGTGTGATCGGTCCCCGCGGAGATTCCGACGATGGCGCGCTTCTCGCCCGCGTCGTCGGAGGCCGCGGTGGTGATCGCGACCTTCTGCGTCCGGGTGGGCGTCCGCCCCTCCTTCTCCGCGGCGGCCTGTTCCTTGGCGGGCACGATGGTGAAGACGACGTCCTGCCCGGGCTCGTGCTTGGTCACCAGTTCGGCGACGTCGGCGGGCTTCTTGACCGCGGTGCCGTCCACGGCCTTGATCACGTCACCGGCGTGCAGCCTGCCCTCGGCCGGGGAGTCCTTGACGACCGTGGAGACGACCACCCAGGACTTCACCGGGATGTCGAGCGCCTTCAGCGCGGCGACCTTGGCGCTCTCCTGGGACTGGCTGAACTCCTCGGCGTTCTCCTGGGTGGCCTCTTCCTCGGTCTTGCCGTCCGGGTAGAGGGTCTCGTGCGGCACCACGCGGTTGTCGTGCGCGAGCCACCCGTAGACGGCCTCCACGAGGTTCATCCGGTACTCGGCGCTGGTGACACGGACGGTGGTCATGTTCAGATGACCGCTCGCCTCGTAGGTCTTGTGCCCGGAGATCTGCAGCACCGGCTCGCCGTCGTGGTCCCCCAGCGTGTTCACCGTCGGCCCCGGGGACATCTCCGAGTACGGCACGGGAATGAACACACCCGCGCACAGGAGCGCGATCAGCATCAGGGTGGAGGCGAGCATCGTCGCGGTGCGGCGTGGCATGGCACGACAGTACGGGACGTGACTGTCAGAGCACCGTCAGGGCTGCGCCGTCCGGTCAGGCTCCGGTGCGGGGCCGCTCCATGGCCTCACGGAACCGCGCGTACCCGTCCAGCTCGGGACCGTCGCTCCGGGCCTTGCGGGTCCGGTTGGCCCAGCTGCCCCACAGACCCGCGCCGACAGCAGCCAAAAGCGGAATCAGCAACCAGGCAAGTGCTGCCATGCCGACCTCCCAACCCCGTGAGTGTCCGCCACTGACTGATCAGCAGATTAACCATCCGCAGTGACAACGCTCACGCCGGGGTGCCGGTTACGCAACCGGGGCCACACGGTCACACAGGGGTGCAGGGGCTCAGGGGTGCAGGGGCCGCCTTCAGCAGGCGCCCACCCATTCCTCGGTGCCGTCGGAGAACGTCTGATGCTTCCAGATGGGCACTTCGTGCTTCAGGTCGTCGATCAGCTTGCGGCAGGCGTCGAATGCCTCTCCCCGGTGCGGGCACGACACCGCGACCACCACCGCGAGGTCCCCGACCTGCAGATCCCCCACGCGGTGTACGGCCGCGAGGGCCCGTACGGGGTACTCCGCGACGACCTTCTCCGCGATCCGCCGCATCTCGGCCTCGGCACTGGGATGGCACGAGTACCCGAGCCGGTCGACGTCGGTCCCGCCGTCGTGGTTCCGCACGGTCCCCACGAACAGCGCGGTCCCCCCGGCCGCGTCGTCCCCGACGGCCCGGAAGACCTCGTCCACGGAGAGGGGCGTCTCCCGGATGCCGATCAGCTTGACGGGGTCCGGTGCGGCCTGCTCACCGGGGTGGTCGTTCGTGGTTGCCATACGCCCATCGTGCCCCACGGCACGGACAGCGCGGAATAGCGC
Organism: Streptomyces sp. NPDC053750; assembly: GCF_044544295.1. NCBI lineage: Bacteria > Bacillati > Actinomycetota > Actinomycetes > Kitasatosporales > Streptomycetaceae > Streptomyces > Streptomyces sp. NPDC053750. The sequence goes on from NZ_JBITXB010000006.1 coordinate 207,107, forward strand.
TATCACCCGGCACGCGCGCGTACCGCTTTGGAGCCTCCTACAGGGGGCCGATCAGGCCGCAGGAGCCCGCTCAGATCCGGCGCCGTGCCTTCCGCGCCCGCCGCACCACCGCGGCCGCGCCCAGCAGCGCCACCGTCGCACCGGCGGCTCCCGCGGCCGTGGCGTCCTTGCGCCCGAGGCGCCGCCCGGCGACCGTGTGCCGCCCGGAGACCTCCTCGAGCAGCTCCGCGAGCACCTCCTCGTTGGTGTACTTCGGCCGCCATCCGGCGTCGTGCAGCCGGCTGCCGCTCACCACCCAGGGGTACATCGTGTAGGCCAGGTCCCCGGCCGGTGAGGGCGTCAGGCCGATCCGGTGCAGCCGGGCCGCCGCACCGAGCGCGACCGCCGACGGCAGCTCCATCCGCCGGATCCCGCTGAGCTCCTCGACCTCCTCCTGCTCCAGCCACCCGTCGCACCCGACGGCCAGCTCTCCGTCGGCCTTCTCCAGAACGGCGTACTCCAGAGCGCTGCACAGATCGTCGACGTGACAGAACTGCCAGGCCGGCCGGGACCCGGCCACCACGAGCAGCCGTGGCGACTCGAAATACCTGGTCAGTGCGGTGTCCACGCCTCCGACCAGCACCGCGGGCCGGACGACGGTCACATTGAGCCCGGGATGCGCGCGCGGCGCGCGGCGCGCGAGCCGCTCGATCTCCAGCAGGTCCCCGACGCCCGTGGCCTCGGCCGTGGCGCGCAGCTCGGCGTCCTCGGACAGCGGCAGCTCGTTGTCCTCGAGCGCGCCGTAGACCATCGCGGACGTGCACAGCACGACCCGGTGCACGCCGGCCGCGGCGGCGGCGGTCAGGACGGTCTGGGTCCCCCGGACGTTGTAAGCCGTCCGGGCGGCCGCGTCGGTCTCCAGATCGAGGTCGAGCGCCAGGTGCACCACGACGTCCGCGCCGCGCAGCTTCTCGGCGATGGCCGGGTCCCGTACGTCCAGGATCTGCCACTGCGCCGCCGCGCACTCGCCACGTCGTTCGTCGATGGCCACGACCTGCCTGACCTCGTCGGACGCGGCGAGGCGCGCCGTGAGCAGCGCGCCGATCCCGGAGGCGGCTCCGGTGACCGCGACGACGGGTCCGCGCGCGCCGGAGCCGAGGGAACTGGTTGACTGGTTTCGCGCTGCGCGAACCTGCGGATCTGGGGAACTCACCGGGCGTCTCCAGCGGTTGTCTTCAGTACGGGCGCGCTCGACGCGTACGTACCAGGTGGCATCCATCCTGCCGCAGGCCGTCAGTCGGCGAAGCACCGAGGCCCGAACCGCCCCGGGTGTCTACGCTGGGTGGTGAAGTCGGGCAGCCGTGCCGCCGGAAAGAACCGGCGGCCTTACCAGCCGAGGAACCCCGTGAGTGACACCCCATTCGGATTCGGCCTTCCGCCGGAGGAGCCGGACCACGGCGACGAGGGCAAGAAGAAGGACCAGCAGAGCGGCGGTGGTCAGGGACCGGCCAACCCGTTCGGTTTCGGGCTGCCCGGTGCCGGAGGCCTTGGCGGCCCCGGCGGTCCGGGTGCGGACAACCCGTTCGCCGCCATGTTCGGTTCCATGAACCCCACCGACCTGGGCGCCGCGTTCCAGCAGCTCGGCCAGATGCTCTCCTACGAGGGCGGCCCGGTGAACTGGGACATGGCCAAGCAGATCGCCCGCCAGACGGTCTCCCAGGGCACGCCGGACGGTACCAAGGACGCGAGTGTCGGCCCCGCCGAGCGCAATGCCGTCCAGGAGGCCGTCCGCCTCGCCGACCTGTGGCTGGACGACGCGACCGCCCTGCCCTCCGGCGCGGGCACTGCGGTGGCGTGGAGCCGTGCGGAGTGGGTCGAGGCGACCCTGCCCGCCTGGCGCGAGCTGGTCGACCCGGTGGCCGAGCGCGTCGGCACCGCCATGGGCGACGTGCTGCCCGAGGAGATGCAGGCCATGGCCGGCCCGCTGATCGGCATGATGCGTTCCATGGGCGGCGCCATGTTCGGCACCCAGATCGGGCAGGCCGTCGGTGTGCTCGCCGGTGAGGTCGTCGGCTCGACCGACGTGGGCCTGCCGCTCGGCCCGGCCGGCAGGGCCGCGCTGCTTCCGGTGAACGTGGAGGCGTTCGGCAAGGACCTCGGCGTGCCGCAGGAGGAGGTGCGGCTGTACCTCGCCCTGCGCGAGGCCGCCCACCAGCGCCTCTTCGCGCACGTGCCGTGGCTGCGCTCGCACCTGTTCGGCGCGGTCGAGGGCTACGCCCGCGGGATCAAGGTCGACACGGCCAAGCTGGAGGACGTGGTCGGCCAGTTCGACCCGCAGAACCCCGAGCAACTGCAGGAGGCCCTCCAGCAGGGCATGTTCCAGCCGGAGGACTCCCCGGAGCAGAAGGCGGCCCTGGCCCGTCTGGAGACGGCTCTGGCACTCGTCGAGGGCTGGGTGGACGCGGTGGTGCACGCCGCCGCCAAGCCGCGCCTGTCCTCCGCCGACGCGCTGCGCGAGACGCTGCGCCGCCGTCGCGCCACCGGCGGCCCGGCGGAGCAGACCTTCGCGACGCTGATCGGCCTGGAGCTGCGCCCGCGCCGCCTGCGCGACGCCTCCCGTCTGTGGGCGTCCCTGACGGACGCGCGCGGTGTCGACGGCCGGGACGGCCTGTGGGCCCACCCGGACATGCTGCCGACCGCGGACGACCTCGCTGACGCGGACGGCTTCGTGCACCGCGAGCAGCTCGACTTCTCCGAGCTGGACAAAATGCTCGGCGAAGCGGCAGGCAAGCACGCCCCGAAGCCCGACCTGAAGAAGGACGAGAAGGACCAGGACGAGGCCGACGGCAAGGACGACGACACCGAGTGAGCCTCCACGACGACGCGGTCCTGGCCCTGAAGGCGTACGAGGGCCAGGACGAGCTGCGGCAGGTCTATCTGGACCACCTCGCGACACACCCGGACGGCCTGTGGAAGGCCTGCGGCGACGGGCACATCACGGCGAGCGCCCTGGTGATCGACCCCTCGCGCGATCAGGTCCTGCTCACCCTGCACAAGAAGCTGCGCATGTGGCTGCAGATGGGCGGCCACTGCGAGCCGGCCGACGAGACCCTGGCGAGGGCGGCGCTGCGCGAGGCGACCGAGGAGTCGGGCATCACGGACCTGGCCCTGGTCCCCGGCGGCCCGGTGCGGCTGGACCGCCACCACACGCCCTGCGCCTGGCACCTGGACGTCCAGTACGCGGCGGTGGCTCCGGCCGGGGCCGTGGAGGCGATCAGCGACGAGTCCCTCGACCTGCGCTGGTTCCCGTACGCCGAGGTGCCGGACGTGGCCGACGACTCGGTCGTACGCCTGCTGGAGGCGGCCCGCGCCCGGCTGTGAACGCGTAACGCGTAAGGGGTGACCGCCATGGCGATCACCCCTTACCGCACTGCGCTCGGCCCTCAGCTCCAGACGTTGCCCTGGTTCTGGCCCCGGGCCCCCTGCTGACCCATGCCGTACTGCGCGGCCAGGCCCGATCCGAGCTGGGCGTTCTGCGGCGGCAGCAGCTCGCTGGGCTGGACGAGCGCGAAGCCGCTGCCCATGAAGCTGAGCTCCCAGCCCTCACCCGTGCTGCCCCGGCGCCGCCACACTCCCGAGGAGTGCGTCTGGGCCTGCATCTGCACGCGCAGGCCGGTGGACCAGGCGACGATCGCGTCCGCGTCGCAGTTGACGTACTTGTCGGGAGTCACCTGCATCAGCAGCGGGGCTCCCGAGGTCATCAGGGCGACCTTGCCCCGGCCGGTGATGTTCAGCTGGTACTTCCCCGAGCCGGAGATGCCGTACAGGCTGTCGACCGCGATGACCTCGTGGTGGAGGGACGAGTCCATCGCCAGCACGTAGCTGCTGTCGACGGTGAGACCGTCCTGGTCGACCTCCATCACGTGGACGCACTGGGCGAGGTTGGCGAAGAAGACCGTGCCCTGCCCGTGGCAGCGCATCAGGTCCAGGCCCTCACCGGTGTGCGCACGCGCGCGTGACTGGTTGTTGCTCTGGTACTCGGCGTCGAACTCGACGAGCCCCTGGTAGGCGACCATCGTGCCCTTGCGGGCGAGCACGTCGTCGTGACCCTCCAGGGCGACGCGGAGCATGTGCTTGTTCTGCAGGCTCCAGGCTTCCTGGGTCTGCTGGTCGTTGTAGGCGAAAAGCGGGCTCTGCATGATGTTCTGGCTCCCCCTCAGCCCCGGACCCGGAGGCGGTCGGTGCTGTCCTCGCTGGGCTGGACGACGACGATGCCCTGACCGGAGAAGGCCATCTGGAAGGCCTCACCGCTGCCGCGGCCGATCAGCGACTGCGCCTTGAAGCTGCGCTTGCCCTTCACCTTGAGGTTCGGGGACCAGGCGACGAGTGCGTCCGGGTCGACGTACGTCTCGTCCTCGCCACCGCCGCAGTCGACGACGATCGGCTTGCCCCGGGAGGTGAGGGCGACCCAGCCCTGTCCGGAGATCTTCGTGTTCCACAGGCCCTGCCCGGCGAACTTCGCCAGCCCCTTGACCCGCTCCACTCCCCACGTCAGATGGGCGTCGAAGGCGAGCAGGTTGGTGGCGTTGACGGAGATCCCGTCGCCGTTGAGGTTGATGACGACGACGTTCGCGCCGTAGTCGGCGAGGTAGAGCAGACCGTCGCCGGAGCACTTCATCAGGGGCGCGCCCTCACCGGTCATCCAGTCCTTGGCGATCTGGCGGACGGCCGGCGGGTTGGGCTCGTACTGGACGAAGCCCTCGTAGGCGACCATCGACCCCACGCGCGCGAGGAGGTCGTTTCCGGTCTGCATGGCGACCTTCAGCATGTGGTTGCCGTGGTTCTCCATGCGGGCGGTGACCGGTGCGGGGGCGTAGCCCGCGAGCGGCTGGTTCATGTCGGGCTCTCCCTCAGATCTCGTACGGCTGGACGATGATGAAGTTGCCGGGCGCGGCCCGGAACTGCAGGTTGACGCTCTCGCCCGTGTCGCCGGCGTAGGAGTTGCGACGCATCCGCACCTGGCTGGAGACGACCACCTGGGCGGCGGCCGACCAGGCGACCACGGCGTTGCAGTCGGCGAAGGTGGTGGGCGTGACCGGCAGCACCACGGGCACGCCGTGCGTCTTGACGACGATCGTGCCGGTGCCCTGGAACTGCATCGTGAACAGCGCGCCGCCGGGAATGCCGTGGCCCTCGATGCGACGGACCTCGTACTGGAGGCTCTCGTCGAAGGCGAGGACGTTCTCCGCCGAGACGCACACCGCGTCGCCCTGGAGCTCGATGGGGTGCAGCATCGCGGAGTTGTCGGCGAGGAAGACCTGGCCCTTGCCCGTGCAGCGCATCAGCTGCATCTCCTGGCCGGTCGCGTTGCCCACGACCCGGCCGGTGAATCCGGCGCCCTTGTAGCTGAAGTCGACCTTGCCCTGGTAGAGCACCATGCTGCCCTGCCGGGCCAGTACCGGCTGGCCTTCCGCACCGAGGTCCACGCGGACGAGCTTCTTGTTCTGCTGGGTCCAGCGCTGACCGGTCGCCGTCTCCCGGAACTGCTGGAGCGCCGCGCTGACACCGGCACCCTGCGGCGCGCCCTGGGGCATGCCCTGCGGCACGCCCTGGGGAACCTGCTGGCCGTACCCCGGCGGCGGCACCGGCTGCCCGTACCCCTGAGGCGGGGTGGGCTGACCGTAGCCGGGCGGTGGGGCCGGGGCCTGGGGGGCCTGCGGCAGGCCGTAGCCGGGCGGCAGCGGGGCGGTCTGACCGGGGACCTGGCCGTATGGCGGCGGCTGCTGACCCGGCTGGGCGTACGGCGCGGGGGCCGGGGCCGGTGGCGGCACGGGGGAACCGCCGGGCGGCGTGTTCATGGGCGCGACGATGGTCGGCTCGGCGTGCACGTTCGGCGCGGGGGGCGGGGTGGCGCCGGGCGGGGGCGCGAAGCCCTGCGGCGCGGGCTGGGCGGGCTGGACGGGCTGCGGCGCGGGGGCCGGTGCGGGAGCGCCGAACGCCGGCGGCGCGGCGGCCTGGGCGGGCGGGGCGAAGCCGGGGACGGCGCCGGCCTGGGGCTGCTGCGGCTGCTGCGCCGCGGGCGCCTCCTCCTGGGCCACCTCTCCGCCGAAGTTCCTCAGCAGCGCGTCGAGCCCGCCGTCGAAGCCCTGGCCGACGGCGGCGAACCGCCACACGTCCTTCAGATAGAAGTCGCCCAGCATCACCGCCCGCTCGGTGGAGAACTCCGCGCCGCTGAACGGGTAGCGGGCCACCTCCTCACCGCCGGCGACGATCCGGATGTAGCCGGGTCCGACCTGCGACATCTGGCCGGCACCGTCGATCGTCGCGGTGAAGGACAGCTTCTGGATCTGCGGCGGGATCCGGTCGAGGGTGACCCGGAAGGACTCCGTGTCACCCGCCTGCGCACCCAGGAGCTGGATGGACTCCTCCGGGGTCTTCGGCTGGTTGAAGAACACGAAGTACCGGTCGTCCGACAACCGTTCGTCGGCGTCGAGACCGAAGCAACTGATGTCGAAGGTCAGCCCGGGGGCGGAGATCTGCACGCCTACGTACAGATCCGTGCCCGCGGTGAGGTCACTGATCCTGGCCTTGTGGCCGCGTTGAAATTCCCTGGCCATGCGTTACGACCGTCCCCCATCCGAATGCGAGTGCGTCGCGCCAGGCTAACGGCAATGTCCGACACCGGAGGAGGTCGGTACAGACCCGGTACAGAATGCGTGCGCGGCCGTGTCGGACACCGGCCCGGGCGCGCTACTCGCTGCGGGCCCCGGGGACGTGCGGCAACCGGTCGGCGGCGACCACACCCTCCAGATAGCCCCTGGCCCGCTCGGTGCGCGGATACGCCTCCAGCAGCCGCCAGAACCGGGGCCCGTGCCCGGGGACCAGCAGATGCGCCAGCTCGTGGAGCAGCACGTAGTCGACGACGTACTCGGGCATGCCCTGGAGCCGGTGGGACAGCCGGATGCTTCCTTCGGCGGGGGTGCACGAGCCCCAGCGTGTGTTCTGGTTGGTGACCCAACGGACCGCGGAGGGCCGGGCCCGTCCGTCGAAGTACTGGGCCGAAAGGCGCTCCGCCCGCTCGGCCAGTTCCGCGTCGCCGAGGACGCGCTTGCTCTCCTGGGCGGCGAGCTTGTCCAGCATGAGGCTCACCCAGCGTTGCTCCTCCGCCTCGGACATCCGGGCGGGGATCAGCACGACGGTGCGATCGCCCTCGCGGTACGCGGAGACCGTCCGGCGTCGCCGGTTGCTCCTGCGGACCTCGATCGCGCTCGCCCCCGAGCCGTTCGGCGGCGGATTCGTCGGTGTGCGCTGGGGCGCCCCGGCGCGGTGCAGTGGGTCGGCGGACACGCCCCGACGTTACCCGCTGCACACGGGGAAGTCCCGGCTCCGGGATGCTTCGGTGCCGATCCGCCGCCTCGCCTCCCAGACACGCGACCGACTTGTGTGACGAATGACTTGTACGACGAATAACCACTACCTGTGGACAACTTTCGGCGCCCGGCCGCGGACCGGGGCATCCTGGCACTCGCCGGCGGATTCGCAACCGACCGCACAGACAGCGAAGACATACAGGGGACCAGGCATGCATCCGATGGTGAAGCCCGCACTCAGGCGCGGCTGGCGCGATCTGAACACCGTGCAGTTCGGGATGACGCCGGCGCACGCTCTGACGCTCGGCCCGGTGGACACGGCGACGGGCAGCTTCCTGGAACTGCTCAACGGCACCCGCGGGCCGGCACTCCTGCGCGAGGAGGGGCGCCGCATGGACCTGCCGGACGGACACGTCGACCGGGTGGTGGAGCGGCTGGCCCGGGCCGGGCTCCTCGACGACTCGCGCGGCGGCGGTCCGGAAGCCGAGGCCCTGCGGGAGGAGAAGGAGATCCTGGACCGGCTCCGCCCCGACCTGGCCTCACTGTCGTTGACTACCTCCGAGCCCGGGGACGCGATCAGACACCTGGCCGCCCGGCGTGCCCAGCGGGTGCGGGTGAAGGGTGCGGGCCGGGTGGGCGCGGTGTTGTCCTGCCTGTTGTCGAGCGCCGGCGTCGGCGAGATCGATGTGCGCGACGGTGGATGCGTCGAGCCGTGGGACGTCGCCCCGGGCGGGCTGCCCGCCGAGTCCGTCGGCGACCGCCGGGACGAGACGGCGCGCCGCGTCGTGCGCCGGGCCGCTCCCGGCAGGCCGCCGCGCCGCGGACCGACGACGCCGCCGGAGGAGGGCGACCCGGGTTTCTCCCTGGTGATCCTCGCCCCGCGCGACGACGTCGCGGTCCACACCCCCGACCCCGCCACCGCGGAGTCCCTGATGGCCTCGGGTACGCCCCATCTGTACGCCGGTGTCGTGGAGGGTACCGGCGTCGTCGGCCCCCTCGTGCTGCCCGGCGAGACGGGGTGTGCGGGCTGCCTGCACGCGGACCGCACCGATCGGGACCCGGCCTGGCCGCGCCTGGTGGCGCAGTGGCGCTCCGGCGGGCAACGGCAGGTTGGAGCCTGCGATCTCACGCTGGCCACGGCCGTCGCCGGGCTGGCGGCAGCCCACGCGCTCGCCTTCCTGGACGGCCGGGCCCCCTCGAGCGTCGGCGAGCGATGGGAGGCCTCCCTGCCCGGACTGCGGTGGCAGGCGCGGCCGGTCCCGGCCCACCCCGCGTGCCGGTGCGGAGCCGCCGGGAAAGGTAAGCAGGAACACACCCCCGAGGACCGGGAGCGGCGCGAGACAATGGCTGGGCAATGGCCGTCGGCAGAGGTACGCCGCGAGGCGGGAACGGCGCGGCCGGCTGGGACTTGGAGGGCGCATGTCTGATCTTCCGCGCAAGGCGGTCACCCGGACCGCCAAACTCGCCGCGCTCCCGCTCGGCTTCGCCGGGCGGGCGACCTGGGGGCTGGGCAAGCGGATCGTGGGCGAGTCCGCGGAGATCGTCGGCCAGCAGCTGCAGCAGCGGACCGCGGAGCAGTTGTTCAAGGTGCTCGGCGAGCTCAAGGGCGGGGCGATGAAGTTCGGCCAGGCCCTGTCCGTCTTCGAGTCGGCGCTGCCCGAGGAGGTCGCCGGGCCCTATCGGGCGGCGCTGACCAAACTGCAGGAAGCGGCACCGCCGATGCCGACGCGCACGGTGCACTCGGTTCTCGCGGAGCGGCTCGGAGAGGACTGGCAGGACCTGTTCCTGGAGTTCGAGGACAAGCCGGCCGCCGCCGCCTCGATCGGCCAGGTGCACCGCGCGGTGTGGCACGACGGCCGCGAGGTGGCGGTCAAGGTGCAGTACCCGGGGGCCGGCGAGGCACTGCTGTCCGATCTGAACCAGCTGAGCCGCTTCGCCCGTCTGCTGGGCCCCCTGGTCCCCGGCATGGACGTCAAACCGCTGATCACAGAGCTCAAGGACCGTGTCTCGGAGGAACTGGACTACGACTTGGAGGCGCAGGCCCAGCGGGCTCACGCCGAGGAGTTCGCGGACGACCCGGACATCGTGGTGCCGGACGTCGTCCACCAGTGTGAGCAGGTGCTGATCACCGAGTGGATGGACGGCATCCCGATGTCGGAGATCATCACGGACGGCACACCGGAGCAGCGCGACAGGGCCGGACAGCTCCTGGCCCACTTCCTGTTCTCGGGCCCGGCCCGCACCGGCCTCCTGCACGCCGACCCGCACCCCGGCAACTTCCGTCTGCTGCCCGGCGGGCCGGAGGGCGAGGACGACTGGCGCCTGGGCGTCCTGGACTTCGGCACGGTCGACCGCCTCCCGGGCGGCCTGCCGGAGCCCATCGGGGAGGCCCTGCGCATGACGCTGGACGGCGAGGCCGAGGCCGTCTACGAGATGCTCTGTGCGGAGGGCTTCGTCAAGGAGTCGATAGAGCTCGACCCGGACGCCGTCCTCGACTACCTCCTGCCGATCATCGAACCGGCCAGGGTCGACGCCTTCACCTTCACCCGCGGCTGGATGCGCAGCCAGGCGGCCCGGATCGCCGACCCCCGTTCTCCCGCGTACCAGCTGGCCAAGCAGCTCAACCTGCCGCCGGCCTACCTACTGATCCACCGCGTGACCTTGAGCACCATCGGCGTGCTGTGTCAGCTGGGAGCAACGGTGCGGCTGCGCGACGAGCTTGACGAGTGGCTGGTGGGATTCCTCCCCGAGACAGAGGCGGAGGACGAGACAAGGGCAGAAGAAGAGGACGAACGAGAGGAAGAGGCCGACGCCGTGGACGGCGTGGACGGGGTTGAGCAGGCGGCAGCGGAGGCGTGAGCCGCCGACGGTGAACGCCTGTGGGGGCCGGTCCGTTCGGACGGACCGACCCCCACAGGATGAGCTTCACCTCCCGCACCGGGGAGGCCACCGTTTCGGTGTACTCGGTTACTGCATGACCGCCATGGCGAGCGCACGCCGGGCTCGCATCGAGGCGCGCTCGGCCCGGCGCTGCATCCGGCGAGCGGTCGCCAGGCGCAGGGCTCGGCGTTCCTGCTCCGCCTCTTGCAGGCGGTCGTGCATATGCGCACGTGCCAGGGCTTCTGGGATGAGTTGCATCTGACGGGTCCTGTTCTGACGCGAGTCCTTCGCGCCGCTGGTGGTGAAGTCTTCAGGCACGGTGCCTGCGGTGTCGTGGGTGGACGGCTTCATCGGGGCCTGCTTCTCGGGGTCGTGCGTGAGGGGGCGGTCGATCGTTCCTGCGATGTTCATGCCGTGACCGGGTTCTTGCGCGGGCGACCACGGGGCCGCTTCCGGGCGACGACGACACCCTGGACGAACAGCTCGCCACCCCAGACGCCCCAGGGCTCACGCCGCTCCTTGGCGCCCGCGAGGCAGGCCTCGATGAGCGGGCAGGTGCGGCAGAGGGACTTGGCGTACTCGACGTCCGCCGGCGACTCCGCGAAGAAGACCTCCGGGTCGTAGGAACGGCAGGGGACGGGCACGCCGAGGTTCTCGATGGCGTCGTCGAGCGCGGTGAGCGCGGTGAGCGGGGTCAAGGTGGAGTCCTCCGTGGGGCAGGGCTTGGGGATCGTGTCGGAAGGCGGTACGGACGGGGCGTGCGCTTCGAGTTGCACGGGTGGTCTTCCTCGTCTGGTCGTTCCGGCCGGTTGGCCGGGTGGCGGCGTGGTACCGGGTTCTTTTCTTGTCCCGAGGCTCCTTCGTGCTGTCCTCCCCGTTCGGGGAAAACAGAAGGGCCGCGGATCCCGGATGGGGTTCCGCGGCCCTGAAGGCGCCGGCCTGATCGGCGATCAGGCTGGATCACTCCAGGGTTCTGGCCCACGGAAGGCCCACATCAGGTGGTGCTGCGTCGTCTGCTTCCGGAATCCGGCACCGGTCGCCGTAAAGGCATAGGCCTCTGCCTGTGCCTCTACCGCTGCTTCCAGTGCCTTGGTCGGTCGCTCATTGCGCTCACGGACGGGGAGACCCGCGGGAGCGAGGGAGGCCGAGGCCGGACGCACGGCACGAATGCCGGACAGACCGGTGCCCGGGTTGGAAACGCCGAGCATGCACAGGGAGACGGCCGAGCGATCGGTCATTTTGGCGGTGGAGCTGACGATGGAGCTGAAGTTGATGCTGATCACTGGACTCGCCTCCTCTCGGCGTCTCGGGGGACTGGGCGAACCAATCCGCGGATATGTAAGTACAGCACGGATTCAGGGCCTCCGGGAAGGCCGCTGCTCCCGTGACCAAGAACCTATGGGGATTCCTGGGGCATGCGCAAACTATTTTTTCGACGAGTTTGCATCAGCCGTCCTCGTCAAGCCCCTCGACGCTCTGGCCAGCGCAGATGGCCAGGACGTCGGCTCCGAAGCGGTGGAGCTTGCGGGCCACCACCCCAGGGATCCGGGCCAGTTCGCGTTCGTCCTCCGGGACGGACTCGGCGATCGCCATCAGCGTCTTGTCGGTGAAGACGCAGAACGCCGGCTGCCCGCTGAGCCCCGCCTGGATCTCACGCCACTCGCGCAGCCGCGCGTAGACGCCCTCGTCCATGTCGGACGGGCAGTCCTCGCAGCGCATCAACTTCATCTCGCCGGCGTCGGTGAGCGTGCGGCCGCAGACCCGGCAGCGGGCCGGGGTCCGCGGTGTCCGTCGGGGGACGGCGCCCGAGGTGCCGCCGCCCCCGTGGCCACCCCCGACGCCGCGCTCCACGCCCCCGGAGCCGCCCACGGCCGTTCGCCCGCCGGTCGAGCCCGACCCGGGCCGCAGCCCTCTCAGAAAACGGCTGGGGCGACGGCTCGGCCGGCCACCGGGAGAACGGGCCAGCGCCCAGGACACCTGCAGGCGTTCGCGCGCCCGGGTGACCCCGACGTACAGGAGACGGCGCTCCTCTTCGATCTGCTCCTCGGTCTTTGCGTAGGTGATCGGCATCATGCCCTCGGCGACGCCGACCAGGAAGACGACGTCCCACTCCAGGCCCTTGGCCGAGTGCAGGGAGGCGAGGGTGACGCCCTGCACCGTCGGGGCGTGCTGGGCGTTCATCCTCTCGTCGAGCTCCGCGACGAGGTCGCCGAGGCCGGCGCCCGGTCTGGCGGTGGCGAAGTCCTGAGCGAGGCCGACCAGGGCGGCCAGCGACTCCCAGCTCTCCCGGACGGCACCGGAGCCGGCCGGGGGCTGCGGGGTCCACCCCTCCCCCGAGAGCACGGCTCGCACCTGGGAGGGCAGGTCGACGACGTCGTCGAGCAGGGAGTCGTTGCCGCCGAAACGCGCCGCGGCCCGCAGGGAGCTGTGGGCCTTGCGCACCTCCGGCCGGTCGAAGAACCGCTCGGCGCCCCGCAGCTGGTAGGGAACACCGGCGTCGGCGAGAGCCTGCTCATAGGTCTCGGACTGGGAGTTGGTCCGGAAGAGGACCGCTATCTCGGCGGCGGGAACGCCCGCATCGATCAGCTCGCGGATGCGGCGGGCGGCGCCCTCGGCCTCGGCCGGTTCGTCGGTGTACTCGGTGTAGACGGGCTCGGGACCCGCGGGTCGCTGGGAGACCAGTTCCAGACGGTGGTCGGCGGCCCGGCCGCGGGCCTGGGCGAGCAGGCCGTTGGCGAGGTGGACGACCTGCGGAGTGGAGCGGTAGTCGCGGACCAGCTTGACGACGGTGGCGCCCGGATGGCGCGTGCGGAAGTCGAGCAGGTGGTCGGGGGTTGCTCCCGTGAACGAATAGATCGTCTGGCTGGCGTCGCCGACCACGCACAGGTCGTCGCGGTCGCCGAGCCACAGCTCCAGCAGACGCTGCTGAAGTGGGCTCACGTCCTGGTACTCGTCGACCACGAAGTGCTGGTACTGGGCGCGTACCTGCTCGGCGACGTCGTGGCGGTCCTGGAGGACGGCCACCGTCAGCAGCAGCACGTCCTCGAAGTCGATGACACCGCGGCCGCGCTTGAGGTCCTCGTAGGCGGAGTAGAGCTGGGCGATCTCGGCCGGGTCGCGGGGTGCCTCACGGCCGGCCTTGGCGGCCGCGAGGGCGTAGTCGGCGGGGACGGTCTGGGTGACCTTGGACCACTCGATCTCGGCGGTGACATCGCGCAGCTCGCCCCGGTCGAGCCGGATGCGACAGGCGGCGGCCGCGTCGGCGACGAGCTGGATCTTGCGGTCGACGAGCCTGGGCAGGGAGCCGCCGATCGCTTTCGGCCAAAAGTACTGGAGCTGGCGCAGGGCGGCCGAGTGGAAGGTGCGGGCCTGCACGCCGGCGGCGCCGAGCTGGCGCAGCCGACCGCGCATCTCGCCGGCGGCGCGGTTGGTGAAGGTGACGGCGAGCACGCTGGAGGGCTGGAGGACCCCGGAGCGCACCCCGTAGGCGATGCGGTGGGTGATCGCCCGGGTCTTGCCCGTACCGGCGCCCGCCAGCACGCACACCGGACCGCGCAGGGCGGTCGCCACCTCGCGCTGCTCGGGGTCGAGCCCGTCGAGCACCGCGTCGGCCGAGTCCGGTACCTGCGGGAAGAGGGTGGAATGCGTTGCTGCTGTCACACCGCCATGCTGCCAGGTCGCGGGAGACAGGTGAGTCGGTTGTCCACAGGCACGCACCGATAGTCGTACCAATGCGACAGGCATCACGCGCCGGAAGCCCGCCGGGAATGGTGGCGGCGCCACGGACGTTCCCCACCTGCGACCTCATCCAGAGAGCTGCGACCTCATCCCCGAGCCGCCGAAGGAGCACGAGAGACATGCCGGGCACTGTGACGATGTACAGCACCACGTGGTGCGGCTACTGCCGTCGGCTGAAGAGCCAGATGGACCGCGAGGGCATCGCGTACACCGAGATCAACATCGAGCAGGACCCGGAGTCCGCCGCGTTCGTGGAGAAGGCGAATGGCGGAAACCAGACGGTGCCGACCGTGCTCTTCCCGGACGGCTCGACGCTGACGAACCCGTCGCTGGCGCAGGTGAAGCAGAAGGTCGGCGCGTAAGCAGACGGACGGCAGGACGGTAGAGAGGGGTGGGGGGGCCCCCCCCCCGGGGGGGGCCCCCCCCCCCCCCGCCGCGCCCGCCGGGCCCCCGGGGGGGGGGGGGGGGGGGGGGGGGGGGGGCGGGGCGGCCCCGGGGGGGGGGGGGGGGCCCCCGGGGGGGGGGGGGGCCTCCGCGGGGGGGGGGGCGGGGGTTGGGGGGGGGGCCCCCCCGGGGGGGGGGCCCCCCCACCCCTCTCTACCGTCCTGCCGTCCTGTCTCAGACGAAGCCGCGTGTCGGCAGTGGCTTGCCGTACCAGAGCTCGATGAGGCGGGCCGCGATCGAGATGCCGTAGGGCGGGAGCACCTCGCCGGACTCGAAGGCGGCACCCAGCTCGTCACGGGAGAACCAGCGGGCCTCGTGGATCTCGTCACCGTCGACATTGATGTCGGTGGAGGTGGCGCGGGCCGTGAAGCCCAGCATGAGGCTGGACGGGAAGGGCCAGGGCTGGCTGGCGACGTACTCGACGGGGCCGACGGTGATGCCGACCTCCTCGTGCACCTCGCGGCGCACCGACTGCTCGATGGACTCGCCGGGCTCCACGAAACCGGCGAGCGTCGAGAACCGGCCCTCGGGCCAGTGGACCTGGCGGCCGAGCAGGATGCGGTCGTCCGCGTCGGTTACGGCCATGATCACCGCGGGGTCGGTCCGGGGATAGTGCTCGGCGCCGCAGGCGGGGCAGCGGCGGATGTGGCCCGCGGCGGCGATGACAGTGCGCTCGCCGCAGCGGGAGCAGAACCGGTGCAGACGCTGCCAGTTCTCCAGGGCGACCGCGTGGGCCATCAGGCCCGCGTCGCGGGGCGACAGGAGCAGCCCGGCCTCGCGCAGGCCCGCCGGGCGGGCGGACTGGTCCATGCGGCCGGGCAGGGAGTCCTTCTGGAGGGCGAAGTAGCTGACGCCGTCCTCGTCGGTGCCCAGGAAGTAGCGGTGTGCCTCGGTGAGCGGGGCCTCGAAGGACGGGGTCATGACGAGTTCGGTACGCCCGTCGGGCGTCTCGTCGATGAGGACCTGGCCGCCGGAGACCACGAAGCAGCGCGTCGAGGGGTGGCTCCACGCCGCCGCGAGCCAGGCCTCGTCGAGGCGGTGGTGGGCGGCGCGGTCGATACCGCTCGGGGCGGTGAGCGAGATGGGACGGTCGGCGGTGTGGTCGGTCCAGGTGGTCACGGGTGCTTCCAACTCCCCCGGTGAGCGGTTCTTTTCGGCAGGCGGTTCAGCGGGTCGTACGACGGGTGGCGACCGGGTCCGGGAGGGCTCGGCTGTGCGCGGCGGCCCCTCCAGTGTGCCGCGCGCGCGAGGCACGTCCGGACGCGGTCGGTGCGGAGCACTCAGGGTGCGTGGCGCCAGTACTCCGCCAGGTCGGCCCACAGGTGGGCGGAGGTTTCGACGCCCTTGACGAGCAGGTCCAGCTCCACCTTCTCGTCGGGGGCGTGCCAGCCGTCGGACGGGACGGAGATGCCGAGGAAGAGCACCGGGGAGCCGAGGACCTCCTGGAGGTCGGCGGCCGGTCCGGAGCCGCCCTCGCGGGTGAAGCGGACCGGCTTCTCGAAGGCGCGGCCCATGGCGCGGACCACCGATTGCAGCGCCGGGTGGTCCAGCGGTGTCAGGCACGGTCGTGTGGCCGCGCCGAAGGTGATCTCGCAACGGATGCCGGCGGGCACCTGCTCGGCGGCCCAGGCGCGGACTGCCTTCTCGACGTGGTGGGGGTCCTGGCCCGCGACCAGGCGGAAGGAGAGCTTCACCATGGCGGACGACGGGATGATCGTCTTGCTTCCCGGTCCCTGGTAGCCGCCGCCGATGCCGTTGACCTCGGCGGTGGGGCGGGCCCAGATGCGCTCCAGGGTGGTGTGGCCCGCCTCGCCGTGGGCGGCGTGGGACTTGGCCGTGCGCAGCCACTGCCGCTCGTCGAAGGGCAGCTCGGCGAAAAGGGCGCGTTCGTGGTCGGTGAGCTCGATCACTCCGTCGTAGAAGCCCGGGATCGCCACGCGCGCGTGCTCGTCGTGCAGGGCGGCGACGAGGCGGGCGACGGCCGTGGCGGGGTTGGGGACCGCGCCGCCGAAGGAGCCCGAGTGGATGTCCTGGTCGGGTCCGTGCAGCTGGATCTCGCACTCGGCGAGGCCGCGCATGCCGGTGCACACCGTGGGGGTGTCCTCGGACCACATGCCGGTGTCGGAGACGATCACCGCGTCGGCGGCGAGCCGCTCGGCACGCTCCTCCACCAGGGCGCGGAAGTGCGGGGAGCCGGACTCCTCCTCGCCCTCGATCAGCAGCTTGAGATTCACCGCCGGGGCGGTGCGGCCGGTGGCGGCGAGGTGGGCGCGGACGCCGAGTGTGTGGAAGAACACCTGCCCCTTGTCGTCGGCCGCACCGCGCGCGTAGAGACGGTTCTCGCGGACGACGGGTTCGAAGGGCTCGCTGTGCCAGCCGTCCTCGCGGGCCGCCGGCTGCACGTCGTGGTGGCCGTAGACGAGGATCGTGGGTGCTTCCGGGTCGCCGGAGGACCACTCGGCGAAGACGGCCGGGGCGCCCGGGGTCGGCCAGACCTCGGCGGTCGGGAAGCCTGTCTCCTTCAGTTTGGCGGCGAGCCAGTCGGCGCTGCGGCGCACATCGGTCGCGTGATCCGGCTGCGCCGACACGGACGGGATACGCAGCCAGTCGACGAGGTCGTCGAGGAAGGCGGCGCGGTGCTGCTCGATGTACGTACGGACAGCGCTGACAGCATTGTCAACGGGGTGGCTCATGCTCACGAGCCTATCGGCCCGCACGGACACCCGGATCGTGCGGTTCGTCACCGACCGGCTCGGCCAGCAGCAGGCTCTCCAGCGCGGCGCGGTCCGGCAGCCCGTCGGGCCGGACGATCTCGCCGGTGCGTACGTACAGGAAGGCGGCCGTGACCGACTCCAGTGGTACGCGCTGCTGCTCGGCCCAGGCGAGGCGGTAGAGCGCGAGCTGGAGCGGGTCGGCGGTGGCGGCGCGGCCGGTCTTCCAGTCGACGATCTCGTACGTGGCGGTCCGGCCGTCGCCCTCCTTGTAGACGGCGTCGATGCGGCCGCGTACGACTCGGCCGGCGAGGGAGAGCTGGAACGGCGCCTCGACGCGGTAAGGGGTGCGCCGGGCGTATGCGGTGCGCTCGAAGGCGTCCTTGAGGAACTCCAGATCGCTCTCGTCGGCGATCTCGGCGTCGCTGCCGGGCAGCTCCTCCGGTTCCAGCAGGGGCAGCGTCAGCGGTTCGAAGCGGGCTTCCACCCAGGCGTGGAAACGGGTTCCGCGACGGGCGGCGGGCTGGGGCGGGCGGGGCATGGGCCGGGCCAGCTCCTGCGCGAAGCCGTCCGGGTCCGCGGCCAGGCTCAGCAGTTGGGAGGCGGTCAGCGACGCGGGAAGACGCACTTCGGTGACGCTCTCGCGGGCGCGCAGGAGCTCGCCGGTGAGCGCGTCCAGGTCGCGGTCCCAGGAGGCGACGGTGCGGGCCTCCTCCGGGGTCAGGCGGGCGGGTGCGGGCTCCTGCGGGGCGGGCGCCGGTTCGGGTGTGCTCGGGTGAGGGCGCACGGCGTGGGTGTCGCCGGGCGGCCGGTCAGGAGGCGTCGCCTGGTGCGGGACAGTGGGGCGGCCCGGTGATCGTGTGACGGGCCGGTCCGTGGGCGGTGTGGCGGGGCGGTCCGTGGTCCAGGAGTCCCAGTCGGCGGGGTCTTCGGCCGGGTCGCGAACCTGTTCCTCCAGGAGGGCCTCGTCGTCCTCGGGGGGCGGCGGCCAGTCCGGGTCGTCGTGGGTGTCCGGGTGGTGCGCGGCGGCGGGGTGGCCGTTGTCGTGGGAGGCGAGGCTGTGGAGGTGGGCGAGGACCGTCTCGGCGGCGGCCCGGCGGCGGGCGAGGGCCTCGTCGTCCAGGGGCAGGGGCCAGGCCTGGTCGGCGGTCGCCCGGTGCAGGGCCGGGTTCTCCTCGTCCTCGGCGGGTTCGTCCGCCCAGGCCTCGATCTCGCCGTGTCCCGCGGCGCAGTGTTCGTACAGGGCCGTCAGGAAGTCGGACGGTCCGCGGGGTTTCTTCTGGCTGGGGCCCCACCAGTGGCCGGAGCCCAGCAGCAGGGAGCGGGGGCGGGTGAAGGTGACGTACCCGAGGCGGAGTTCCTCGGTGTGCTGGTGGTCCTTCATGGCCTCGTGGAAGGCCTTGAGGCCGCGGGAGTCCCAGGAGCCGACGTCGGGCAGGGTGTCGGCGTCGCCGCGCAGGCCGTGCGGCAGCACCTTGCCCTGGGCGGTCCACTTCTCGCGGCCCTGGCCGCTGGGGAAGGTGCCGGTGACCAGGCCCGGAACGGCGACGACGTCCCACTCCAGGCCCTTGGACTTGTGCGCGGTGAGCACCTTGACGGTGTTCTCGCCGCCGGGCAGGGCGTTGTCGAGGCCCTTCTCGTACTGGACGGCGGTCCGGAGGAAACCGAGGAAGGCGAGCAGGGTGGCTTCGCCGTCGCTCGCCGCGAAGGACGCGGCGACGTCCAGGAAGTTCGAGAGGGTCTCGCGGCGGCGGGCGGCCAGGGCGTGCGGGGACGCCGACAGCTCGACCTCCAGGCCGGTGACGGCGAGGACGCGGTGCAGGACGTCCATGAGCGGGTCGGCGAGGGCGCGGCGAAGGTCGCGCAGTTCGGCGGCCAGCCGTGCGAACCGCACGCGCGCGTCCGGTGAGAAGGGCAGCCCGTCGTCGTCGCCGGTGCCGTCCAGCGGCGTCTCCAGGAAGGTGTCGAGGGCGTCCGCGAGCGATATCACCTCGGACGGGTCGACGCCCTCGACGGCCTCGGCGAGGCGTCGGTCGGGGTCGTCGTCGCCGTCCACGCGCGCGTGGCTCACCAGGAGCCGGGCGCGGCGGCCCAGCAGGGCGAGGTCACGGGGGCCGATGCGCCAGCGCGGGCCGGTGAGCAGTCGGACCAGGGCGGCGTTGGCGCCGGGGTCCTGGAGGACCTCGCAGACGGCGACCAGGTCGGCCACCTCGGGCAGGTGCAGCAGTCCGGAGAGGCCCACGACCTCGACGGGGACGTCGCGGGCCACCAGCGCGCCCTGGATCTCGGCGAAGTCGGTCGCCGTGCGGCACAGGACGGCGATCTCGCCGGGCGCCTTGCCGGTGCGTACGAGGTGGGCGACGGAGTCGGCGATCCAGTCGATCTCCTCGGCGTGGGTGCGCAGCAGGGCACAGCGGACCGTGCCGTCGCGTTCGGCGCCGGGGGCGGGCCGAAGAGCCTCCACGCCCGCGTGCATGGCGCGCAGGGGTTCGGCGAGGCCGTTGGCGAGGTCGAGGAGGCGGCCGCCGCTGCGGCGGTTCTCGCTGAGGGCCTGGCGGGTGGCGGGGCGGCCGTCGGCGCGGGCGAAGTGCTCCGGGAAGTCGTCCAGGTTGGCCACGGAGGCGCCCCGCCAGCCGTAGATCGCCTGGCAGGGGTCGCCCACGGCGGTCACGGGGTGGCCGGTGCCGCCGCCGAACAGACCCGCCAGGAGGATGCGCTGGGCCACCGAGGTGTCCTGGTACTCGTCGAGCAGGACGACCCGGAATTCGTCGCGCAGGACGCGGCCCACCTCGGGAAGCCCGGCGAGCTGTGCGGACAGGGCGATCTGGTCGCCGAAGTCGAGCAGATCGCGTTCGCGTTTGGCGGCCCGGTAGCGGATCACCAGGTCGGCGAGTTCGCGGCGCGCGGCGGCGGCCTCGGGGACCTTGCGCAGATCGGCGTTGCTGAGTTTGACGCGCTGAAGGGAGTCCAGGAGGCCGGCGTCCCAGGTGCGCAGTTCCTCGGGGCGTACGAGGTGCTCGGCGAGCTCGGCGTCCAGGGCGAGAAGGTCGCTCACCAGGTCGGCGAAGGAGCGGGTGAGCGCCGGGTAGGGGCCGGGGGCCTCGCGCAGGATGCGCGCGGCGAGCTGGTAGCGGGAGGCGTCGGCGAGGAGGCGGGAGGTCGGTTCCAGACCGAGGCGCAGGCCGTGGTCGGTCAGGAGGCGGCCGGCGAAGGCGTGGTACGTCGAGATCACCGGTTCGCCCGGCGGGTTGTCCGGGTCGATCACGTCCGGGTCGGTGACACCGGCCCGGACGAGGGCCGTGCGGACACGGTCGGCGAGCTCACCGGCCGCCTTGTTGGTGAAGGTGAGGCCGAGCACCTGTTCCGGGGCCACCTGGCCGGTGCCGACCAGCCACACCACGCGCGCGGCCATCACGGTCGTCTTGCCCGATCCGGCTCCGGCCACGATCACCTGCGGGGCGGGCGGCGCGATGATGCAGGCCGTCTGCTCCGGGGTGAAGGGGATGCCGAGGAGCTCCTTGAGCTGCTCGGGATCGGTGAGATGGGCGGGCACGTCACAGAGGCTAACGGCGGCCACCGACAGCGGAGGCCGGGTCGCCCTTGGAGCCGGGAGAAGTGCTGGTCAGCACGTGTGGTGCGTCTTGTCACACCGGGACGCACCGGTGACGTCCGCACCGGTCGCTCACTCCACGACGTGCCGTCCCTCGGGCCGTGCGCTGCACGACGCGCGGAAGGCGCAGTGGGTGCAGTGCTGGCCCGTGGTCGGGGCGAACCGTTCGTCGAGGACCTTGCCGGCGGCCGTGGCCAGCAGGTCTCCGACCCACTCGCCCGCGGGCCCCTCCAGGGACTCCTGTGCCTGCACCTTGGGGAGCGTCTCGCCGCCGTCCCGCTTGGGCGCGCCCTGGCGCAGCTGGACGAGTTCGGCGCCACCCGGTTCCGGACGTACGCCGCCGAAGGCCTCGTCGACGGCTCCTTCGCGCACGGCGAGCTGGTAGACGGCGAGCTGGGGATGGCGGGCCACTTCGGCGGAGGTGGGCGCCTGCTTGCCGGTCTTGAAGTCGACGACGTAGGCGCGGCCGTCGCCGTCGGTCTCGACGCGGTCCATCTGGCCGCGGATGCGCACCTCGTAGTCACCGGCCTCCAGGGTCACGTCGAAGTCGTGCTCGCTCGCCACCGGTGTGCGCCCGGCGCGGTCCATGACGTGCCACTTCAGGAAGCGTTCGAGCGCCACGCGCGCGTTGGCCTTCTCCTGCGCCGACTTCCACGGCGCGTCGAAGGCGAGCGCGTTCCACACGGAGTCCAGGCGCTCCATGAGGACGTCGAGGTCGGCCGGCGTGCGTCCGGAGGCCACCTCGTCGGCGAGGACGTGCACCACGTTGCCGAAGCCCTGGGCGGCGGTCGCGGGCGCGTCGGCCTTCACCTCGCGTCCCAGGAACCACTGCAGGGCGCAGGTGTTGGCCAGCTGGTCCAGGGCGCTGCCGGAGAGCGTGACGGGCTGATCGCGGTCGCGCAGCGGCACCTTGCTCTCGGTCGGGTCCCACATGCCCCACCAGCGGTAGGGATGGGCGGACGGCACCAGGGGGCGGCCGTCCTCGTCGGCGAGGGCGGCAAGGCGGGCCAGGCGGCGGGCGGCGGCCTCCCTCAGGGGTTCGGAGACGCGGGGGTCGACCGTGGTGGCGCGCAGCTCGGCGACGAGTGCCGCGACGGCGAGGGGGCGGCGCGGGCGGCCCGTGACGTCGGAAGGTTCGACGCCGAGCTCGGTCAGGAACCGGGAGGGCTGGTCACCGTCGTCGGCCGGTGCCTTCACGGCCGTCACGACGAGGCGTTCACGCGCGCGTGTGGCGGCCACGTAGAACAGGCGGCGCTCCTCGGCGAGCAGCGCTCCTGGCGTGAGGGGTTCGGCGAGTCCGTCCCGGCCGATGCGGTCGGCCTCCAGCAGGGAGCCGCGGCGGCGCAGGTCCGGCCACAGTCCCTCCTGGACGCCCGCGACGACGACCAGCCGCCACTCCAGCCCCTTCGCGCGGTGTGCGGTCATCAGGCGGACGGCGTCGGGGCGCACGGCACGCCGGGTGAGGGTGTCGGCGGCGATGTCCTCGGCGTCGATCTCCTCCAGGAAGTTCAGGGCGCCCCGGCCGCCGGTGCGCTCCTCCGCGCGGACGGCCGTCGCGAACAGCGCGCACACGGCGTCGAGGTCGCGGTCGGCGTTGCGCCCGGCCGCGCCGCCGCGCCGGGCGGAGCGCTCCAGACGGGTGGGCCACGGGGTGCCCTCCCAGAGGTCCCACAGCGCCTCCTCTGCGCTGCCGCCGCCCGCCAGACGCGCGCGTGCCTTGTGCAGCAGCGCGCCGAGCCGCTGGGCGCCGCGCGCGTACGCGGGGTCGTGCACCGCCAGCCGCTCCGGCTCGGCCAGCGCCCGCGCGAGCAGTTCGTCCGAGGGCGGCGGCAGGGGGTTGCCGGCCGCGCGCTCCTCCTCGCGCAGGGCGCGGCCGAGGCGGCGCAGGTCGGCGGCGTCCATGCCGGCGAGGGGTGAGGTGAGCAGGGTGAGGGCGGTGTCGGTGGGGAGCCAGCACGCTTCCTCCGGGGGGCCGGAGCCGTCGCCGGGCGCCGGCCCCTCCGCCGTAACGACGTCTGCCGTATCGGCGTCGGCCGCTGCAACGGCCTCGACCGCCGCATCGGCGTCCGCTCCGGCCGCGGTCTCCACCGCCGGACCAGCGCCCGCCCCGGCCGCGGTCTCCGCTGTCGCGCTCGGGATTTCCGCGGGCGCGGCCTCCGTCGTGTCGTCGGTGTCCGTTCCGTGCTCGGCGTGCCCCGCCCGGTCGGCGTCCGCTTCGCGCGTGGACGTCGCGGCGCCATCGACGCCCGCGCCGGGCACGGCCTCGCCGTCGGCGGCCGCATCGGCACCAGTACCAGCAGCAGCACCAGCACCCCCGGCCACGGCCCCATCACCGCCGGCCTCACCCCGAGCCTCCGGCACGTCACCGGCACCGGTCCTGGCCCCGGTCCCGGACCCCGGCCGCTCCCCCGCCGCCGCCTCCGCCTCCGCCACGGCCCGCAGTGCCGTCAGCAAGGGCGCCACCGCCGGCTCGTGCCGCAGGGGGAGGTCGTCGCCGTCGATGTCCAGGGGGACGCCGGCCGAGGTGAGGGCGCGGCGGACCGTGGGGATGCTGCGGGACCCGGCGCGCACCAGGACGGCCATGTCGCTCCAGGGGACGCCGTCCTCCAGGTGGGCCCGGCGCAGGATGTCGGCGATGTTGTCCAGCTCGGTCCCGGACGTCGGGTACGTGTAGACCTCCACGCGCCCCCCGTCCCGTACCGGGGCGAGTTCGCGGTGGGCGCGCACCTTGTCGGCGGGAAGCCGGGTCAGCGGCATGCGCTGGGTCAGCAGCCGGGTGGCGGCCAGGAGGGCGCCCCCGGAGCGGCGCGAGGTCCGCAGTACCTCGACCGGCGCCGGGCGGCCGTCCGCGCGCGGGAAGGCGTTCGGGAAGTCGAGGATGCCGTTGACGTCCGCGCCCCGGAAGGCGTAGATCGACTGGTCGGGGTCGCCGAAGGCGACGAGGGTGCGCCCGCCGCCGGCCAGGGCGTGCAGCAGCCGCACCTGGGCCGGGTCGGTGTCCTGGTACTCGTCGACGTACACCGCGTCGTACTGAGCCGCCAGGTGCGCGGCGACCTCGGGACGGCGGGCGAGGAGCACCGCGCGGTGGACCAGTTCCGCGTAGTCGAGCACGCCTTGCAGGTCGAGCACGTCGAGGTACTCGGCGAGGAAGACGGCGGCCGCCCGCCAGTCCGGGCGGCCGATGCGGCGGGCGAAGGCCCCCAGGGCGTCCGGACCGAGGCCCAGTTCACGGCTGCGGGCGAGAACCGCGCGGACCTCGTCGGCGAAGCCGCGGGTGGTCAGGCAGGCCCGCAGTTCGTCCGGCCAGCGCACATGAGCCAGCCCGAGCCGCTCCAGATCGGCCTGCCCGGCGAGCAGCTCGCGTACCGCCACGTCCTGCTCCGGGCCGGAGAGCAGCCGCAGGGGCTCCACGAAGAGGTCGCTGTCCTGGTGGGCGCGGACCAGGGCGTAACCGAAGGAGTGAAAGGTCGTTGCCCGAGGAGCACGCGCGGCGCCCATGCGCAGCGCCATCCGGTCGCGCAGCTCGACGGCCGCCTTGCGGCTGAAGGTCAGCACCAGGATCCGCTCGGGGTCGCCGCCGCGGTCGATCCGGTGCGCCACGGACTCGACCAGCGTGGTGGTCTTGCCGGTGCCCGGGCCGGCCAGGACGAGCAGCGGCCCGGTCCTGTGGTCAACCACGGCGCGCTGTGCGGCGTCCAGACGAGGGGGGTCGATGCGTGCCGGCGGGGTACGCACCAGTCGGTAAGCGCCACGGCTCCCCCGTCGCGCCTGGGGGTGCGACGGGTGTCCGGTGGAGGAAGAGGAGCTCACGTGGTTCGCCGGTCCTGGTGGGTGTGCTGGTGGGCCGTCCGCGCTGCGGGTACGGCGGTGGCCGCGGGATGAGGGTGACGCGCGCGGCCGACGCTACGCCGGTGGACGAGGCGGAAGCAGGGCTTCCCCTTCTTCCCCCAGGACCCTCTCGGCACGGGAGTCCCCCGCCCCACGAACGTACGTCATGTCACGGACGTACCCGAAACATCCCTTTTCGCTCATCCGGATCACAGGCCACACGCCGGCCGGGCCGATGCCGGAAGCTGTCAGGTGTGACCCTGTGCACGTTCGCCGCCGTCCCATCGCGCCCGTCTCAGGTCGAGGCGCGGCAGATGGCCCTCCGCGGCTCTGTTCGCCTCCCTCAGGGGCGTGCCCTCCTCCCGGTAGCGGCCGAGCGCCTCGAGTTCGTGCCCCGCGAGCAGCACTCCGTCCGCGCGGACCACGCGCCACCACGGCACGCCTCCCCCGTAGAGGGACATCACCCGTCCGACCTGACGGGGTCCCCCCTCCTCCAGGTACTCGGCGACGTCCCCGTACGTCATGACGCGGCCCGGTGGAATGAGTTCGGTCACCTCGAGTACTCGCTCGGCGTACTCGGGCAGCGCGTCCACGTATTCCGGGCGGTCGCCGTCCGGAAGGCTCTGCTCGCTCATCCGACCCATCCTGCCCCACCCCACCGACAATGCGACGCGCTCCCGACGGTGCGTGCCCCTCGCCCGGGAGCGGCGCTTCGGGCAGACTGTGCGGCCCGCGCGGGCACCCTGATGCCTCCGCAGGCCGCCACGGCATGCCACCATCGTGCGGGCGGTGACCAGTGATACGAGAGCAAGAAGAGGCGATGAAGCAGCAGGGTGTGCACCCCGAGGACGCCGAGGGCACCTCTGACTCTTCGTCGCGCCCGGACACCGCGACCGGAAGTGACGAGAAGCCCGGCGAGCGCGCGACAGGAGGCCCGTCGGCGACGGCCGCCGACCCCGAGGACGTGGCGCACATCGACGAGGTGGAGGGCGACGAACCGCTGCTCCCCGCGCGCGTGCACCGTCCGTCCGACCTGATGCGGCTCCTGGTGGGCGTGCTCGCCGTCGGCGTGCTGCTCGCCGTCGCGGCCTTCGCGCACGGCACCACCTCGGGCCTCGAACAGGACATCACCAAGGGCACCGGACAGGCTCCCGATCTGCTGATCAAGATCGCGGGTCTGGCCTCCAGCATCGCGATCCTCCTGGTGCCCGTCGCGTTCGCCATCGAGCGGCTGGTCAAACGGGACGGACTGCGCATCGCCGACGGCGTCCTGGCGGCGGTCCTCGCGCACGGTGTGACCCTCGCCACCGATCTGTGGGTCGCCAAGGCGGCCCCCGGTTCCATCCAGGAGGCGCTCACCCAGCCGTCGCCGGGCGACGTCCACGCCCTCACCGATCCCGTGCACGGCTATCTGGCGCCGGTCATCGCCTATATGACGGCCGTCGGCATGTCCCGCCGACCCCGGTGGCGCGCGGTGCTGTGGATCGTGCTGCTCCTCGACGCCTTCTCGATGCTCGTCACCGGCTACACGACGCCTTTCTCCATCATCCTGACGGTCCTCATCGGCTGGACCGTGGCCTACGGGACGCTGTACGCGGTCGGCTCCCCGAACGTCCGTCCCACCGGGCGGACACTGATGGCGGGCCTGCGGACCGTGGGCTTCCACCCGGTGACCGCCGCCCGCGAGGAGGCACCGCCGGACACCGCCGAGACCGGTGACCGCGGCCGGCGCTACTTCGTCACCCTGGAGGACGGCCGTCCACTGGACGTGACGGTGGTGGACCGGGAGCAGCAGGCCCAGGGCTTCTTCTACCGTGCGTGGCGCAATCTGACGCTGCGCGGCTTCGCCACCCGCAGCAGTCTCCCGTCGCTGCGGCAGGCCCTGGAGCAGGAGGCGCTGCTCGCCTACGCGGCGATCGCGGCGGGCGCCAACGCCCCCAAGCTGATCGCGACGTCCGAACTGGGTCCCGACGCCGTGATGCTCGTCTACGAGCACACCGGCGGGCGCACCCTCGACTCGTTGCCGGACGAGGAGATCACCGACGAACTGCTGCGCGGCGCCTGGGAGCAGGTGCGGGCCCTGCAGTCCCGTCGCATCGCACACCGCAGACTGGTGGGCGACGCGATTCTGGTGGATCGTTCCGGCACGGTGATCCTCACCGACCTGCGCATCGGCGAGATCGCCGCCGGGGACCTGCTGCTGCGCATGGACATCTCCCAGCTTCTGGTGACGCTCGGCCTGCGGGTGGGTGCCGAACGAGCGGTCGCCTCGGCGGTGGGAGTGCTCGGGCCCGACGCCGTCGCGGACTGTCTCCCGATGCTCCAGCCCATCGCGCTCAGCCGCTCCACGCGCGCGACCCTGCGCAAGCTGGCCCGGGAGCGTGCCCAGCGAGAGCGCGAGGCGGTCCTGGAGTCCTCCCGAGAGGCCAAGGCGGCCCGCGCGGAGGAGACGGAGGGAGCCGGCGACCGCGGTCCCGTACGCGACGCACACGACAAGCCCGGCCCCGGCAAACCCGGAAAGCCCGACAAGAAGGCCGTGCGCGCCGAGCAGCGGGCCGAGAAACGGGCCGTGGACGAGGCGCTGGAGGAGGCACGCGAGGAGGACCTGCTCACGCTGATCCGGCATGCCGTGCTGCGCATCAGGCCGCAGGCCCCCGTCGAGCCGGCCCGGCTGGAGCGCATCCGGCCGCGCACCCTGATCAGCTTCATCGCCGGTGCGATCGGCGCGTACTTCCTGCTGACCCAGCTCACCCACATCGAGTTCGGTCCGCTGATCTCGAACGCCGAGTGGGGCTGGGTCGTCGCGGCCGTGCTGTTCTCGGCGGCGAGCTACGTCGCGGCGGCGATGGCCCTCCTGGGGTTCGTGCCGGAGCGGGTGCCGTTCGTGCGGACCGTGGCCGCGCAGGTCGCCGGGTCGTTCGTGAAGATCGTCGCGCCCGCGGCGGTCGGCGGCGTCGCCCTGAACACGCGCTTCCTGCAGCGTGCGGGCGTCCGGCCGGGGCTCGCGGTGGCGAGTGTCGGCGCGTCGCAGCTGTTCGGCCTCGGCTGTCACATCCTCATGCTGCTCGCCTTCGGCTATCTGACCGGTACCGAGAAGACACCGTCGCTGTCGCCGTCCCGGACGGTCATCGCGGGTCTGCTGACGGTGGCGGTGCTCGTGCTCGTGGTGACCTCGGTGCCGTTCCTGCGGAAATTCGTCGTCACGCGCGTGCGGTCGCTCTTCGCCGGAGTCGTGCCGCGCATGCTGGACGTGCTGCAGCGGCCGCAGAAGCTGATCACCGGCATCGGCGGCATGCTGCTGCTCACCGCCTGCTTCGTGATGTGCCTGGACGCCTCGATCCGCGCCTTCGGGGACGAGTCGACATCGATCAGCCTGGCCAGCGTCGCCGTGGTCTTCCTCGCGGGCAACGCCCTGGGGTCCGCCGCTCCGACGCCGGGTGGTGTGGGCGCGGTGGAAGCCACCCTGACGGTCGGTCTGATCGCCGTGGGCCTGCCCAAGGAGGTCGCCGCACCCGCGGTACTGCTGTTCCGGCTGCTCACACTGTGGCTGCCAGTACTGCCGGGCTGGCTGGCCTTCAACCACCTGTCGCGGAAAGAGGCGCTGTAGGGGCCCCGTAGCCCTGACTCGTACGACCCCTGCCTCGTACGGCCCTTACCTCGTACGGCCTACCTCGTACGGCCCTTGTCCCGAGCGCACGCACCCGCGCGACCGCACGATGGACGCATGCCGTATCCCGCCCGGCTGCGCGCCGCCGCCCTCACCGCCACCGCCGTCGTGCTGTCCGCCCTGCTGTCGGGCTGTGGTGACGACTCCCCGAAGGCGGAGGACCTGCCGGACCAGAAGCTCAGCTGGAAGGCCTGCCCGGCGCCGTCCGAGGCCGAAGGCGGCGGCACCGCCCCGTCCCCGCTGCCGGACGGTGCCGAGTGGCAGTGCGCCACCATGCGGGCGCCGCTCGACTGGGACGATCCCGAGGGCGACACGATCGGCCTCGCGCTGATCCGGGCCAGGGCGAGCGGCGGGGCGGACCGGCGGATCGGCTCGCTGGTCTTCAACTTCGGCGGCCCGGGCGGCTCGGGTGTCACCGCCCTGCACGCCTTCGGCCAGGACTATGCGAACCTGCGCACCCGATACGACCTGGTCAGCTTCGACCCGCGCGGTGTCGGCCGCAGCGTCCCCGTGGAATGCCTGGACGACAAGCAGCTCGACACCTACTTCCAGCAGGACGCGACCCCGGACGACGCCGCCGAGCGCACCGAGCTGCTGAACAACACGGAGAGGTTCAACGCGGCCTGCGAGAAGAACTCGAAGAGGATGCTGCCGCACGTGGCCACCACCGACGCGGCCCGCGACATGGACCTGATGCGCCAGGTCCTCGGCGACGACAAGCTGCACTACTTCGGCATCTCCTACGGCACCGAACTCGGCGGGGTCTACGCCCACCTGTTCCCGAAGAAGGTGGGCCGTGCCGTCTTCGACGCGGTCGTCGACCCCACCCAGACCTCGGAACAGGGGTCGCTCGGTCAGGCCAAGGGTTTCCAGCGCGCGCTGGACAACTACGCCGAGGACTGCGTGTCGAAGATCGAGGACTGCCCCGTCGGCGACAGCGCAAGGGACGTCAAGGACCGCATCGCCCGGCTGCTGAAGGACCTCGACCGCACCCCGCTCCCGGGCGTCTTCCCCCGCGAGCTCACCCAGACCGCCGCGACGGGTGGCATCGCGCAGGCGCTGTACTCGAAGGACTTCTGGGAGTACCTCACCGAAGGTCTGGTCCAGGCCTACGACGGTGACGGCAGGGTTCTGATGGTGCTCTCGGACTCGTTGAACGGACGCAACGAGAACGGTGAGTACAGCAACATCACCGCGGCCAACGTCGCCATCAACTGCGCCGACGACAAACCGCGGTACGACCCGGCGTACGTGGAACGCAAGCTGCCCGAGTTCCGGAAGGCGTCCCCGCTGTTCGGCGACTACCTCGCCTGGTCCATGATCGGCTGCACCGACTGGCCGGTCGCCGGCGCCGCCGACCATCCCGACGTCGGCGCGCCCGGGGCACCGCCGATCCTGGTGATCGGCAACACCGGCGACCCGGCGACGCCCTACGAGGGCGCGGGAAGGATGGCGAAGGCGCTGGGAAAGGGCGTCGGTGTGGAACTGACCTACAAGGGCCAGGGGCACGGCGCCTACGACAGCGGGAACAAGTGCGTGCGGGACGCGGTGGACGGCTATCTGCTGGACGGGAAGGTGCCCGCCGCCGGGACCGTCTGCTCCTGACCTGCCCCACGACACCAAAGCTCGCCCGAACCCGCAGGTCAGAGCGTTATCCACAGGGCGCGGTGGGCGATGTGCGATCCCGCCTACCATGGCATGACCGCCATCCGCTGCACGGCGCGGACGGCTCGCGAGGGGGGAGAGCACATGACGCGGCTCGGACGGTGGACGGCTCTGACGGCCGCCGCCGCACTGCTGACGGCGGGCTGCAGCAGCGGCTCGTCCGGCGACGACAAGGCCGACGAGGGCGAGAGCAGCGCGCGACCGTCGGCGGCGGCACCGTCGGGGGTGCCCGAGTCGCTGGCCTCCCAGACTCCGGACTGGGGCCGCTGCAAGGCCACCGCCGGCTCCCCCGCGCCGGGCGACGACTGGCAGTGCGCCACGCTCAAGGCGCCACTGGACTGGGCGAAACCCGACGGCGAGACGATCGACCTCGCCCTGATCCGGGCGAAGGCCACCGGTGACCAGCGCATCGGCTCCCTGCTGTTCAACTTCGGCGGCCCCGGGGGCTCGGGCGTCTCCATGATGCCGTCCTACGCCGACACCGTCTCCTCCCTGCACGAGCGGTACGACCTGGTGAGCTGGGACCCCCGCGGGGTGGCGGCCAGCGAGGGCGTCCGCTGTCGCAGCGACGAGGCGATCGAGGACGCCGAGTCGGTGGACTCCACGCCCGACACCGCCGCCGAGGAACAGGCGTATCTGAAGGACGCCGCCGACTTCGGACAGGGCTGCGAGAAAGCCGCCGGCAAGCTGATGGCCCATGTCTCGACCACGGACACCGCCCGCGACATGGACCTGATGCGGCATGTGCTGGGCGACGAGAAGATGCACTACTTCGGCATCTCCTACGGCACCGAACTCGGCGGGGTCTACGCCCACCTGTTCCCGAAGCGGGTGGGGCGCGTGATCCTCGACGCGGTGGTGGACCCGAGCGCCGACACGATGGGCCATGCCGAGAACCAGATCAGGGGCTTCCAGCGCGCGCTGGACGACTATCTGGAGTCCACCGGGCAGGACCCGGAGCAGGGATCGCAGAAGATCGCCGGCCTGCTGAAACGGCTCGACGCCCGGCCGCTGCCGACGTCGTCGGACCGGAAGCTGACCCAGACGCTCGCGCTCACCGGCATCGTCCTGCCGCTGTACAGCAAGGACGGCTGGCCGGCCCTGACCAGCGCCCTGGCCGCGGCCGAGGACGGCGACGGCTCGGAGCTGCTGGCGCTCGCGGACGGCTACAACGAACGAGACCCCTCGGGGCGCTACGGCACGACGACCCACTCCCAGCGGGTCATATCGTGCCTGGACGGCAAGCAGCGGCCGACCGTCGAGGAGACGAAGAAGCTGCTCCCGAGGTTCGAGAAGATCTCGCCCGTGTTCGGCACCTTCCTCGGCTGGGACACGGCGGGCTGGTGTCACGACTGGCCGGTGGCCGGACAGCACGAGACCCCGGAGGTGAGCGCGTCCGGCGCGGCCCCGATCCTGGTGGTCGGCAACACCGGCGACCCGGCCACTCCCTACGAGGGCGCCCGCAGGATGGCGGACGAGCTGGGCAAGGAGGTCGGAGTGGTGCTCACCTGGGAGGGCGAGGGGCACGGGGCTTACGGGAGCGGGAGCGACTGTGTCGACTCGGCGGTCGACGCCTACCTGCTGAAGGGCACGGTGCCCAAGGACGGCAAGGTCTGCTCATGACCGCGGCGGGGGCTTCGGGCACCTGCGGTGCGCGAAACCCCCGCCGTCCGGGAAGCGGGACCGGCGTCCGGTCAGTAGACGGGCTTCGCCGGCTCGATCTGGTTGACCCAGCCGATCACGCCGCCGCCGACGTGCACGGCGTCCGAGAAGCCGGCGGACTTGAGGACCGCCAGGACTTCCGCACTACGGACACCCGTCTTGCAGTTCAAGACAATCTTCTTGTCCTGCGGGAGGCTCTCGAGGGCGGAGCCCATGAGGAACTCGTTCTTCGGGACCAGCCGCGCGCCCGGGATGGAGACGATCTCGAACTCGTTCGGCTCGCGGACGTCGATGATCTCGATGTTCTCGCCGTCGTCGATCCACTCCTTGAGCTGCTTGGGAGTGATCGTGGAGTCGGCGGCCGCCGCCTGGGCCTCCTCGGACACGACGCCGCAGAAGGCCTCGTAGTCGATGAGCTCGGTGACGGTCGGGTTTTCGCCGCAGACCGCGCAGTTGGGGTCCTTGCGGACCTTGACCTGGCGGTACTGCATCTCCAGGGCGTCGTAGATCATCAGGCGGCCGACCAGCGGCTCGCCGATGCCCGCGAGGAGCTTGATGGCCTCGTTGGTCTGGATGGAGCCGATGGACGCGCACAGCACGCCCAGGACGCCGCCCTCGGCGCAGGAGGGGACCATGCCGGGGGGCGGGGGCTCCGGGTAGAGGCAGCGGTAGCAGGGCCCGTGCTCGGACCAGAAGACGGAGGCCTGGCCGTCGAAGCGGTAGATCGAGCCCCAGACGTAGGGCTTGTTCAGCAGCACGCAGGCGTCGTTGACCAGGTAGCGGGTCGCGAAGTTGTCCGTACCGTCGACGATCAGGTCGTACTGGCTGAAGATGTCCATCACGTTGTCGGCCTCGAGCCGCTCCTGGTGAAGGACCACGTCCACGTACGGGTTGATGCCCTTGATGGTGTCGCGGGCGGACTCGGCCTTGGAGCGGCCGATGTCGGACTGGCTGTGGATGACCTGCCGCTGCAGGTTCGACTCGTCGACCTCGTCGAACTCCACGATGCCGAGCGTGCCGACACCGGCTGCCGCCAGGTACATCAGGGTCGGCGAGCCGAGCCCGCCCGCACCCACGGCGAGCACCTTGGCGTTCTTCAGCCGCTTCTGCCCGTCCATCCCCACATCGGGGATGATCAGGTGGCGGGAGTACCTGCGGACCTCGTCTACGGTGAGCTCGGGGGCCGGCTCGACCAGGGGTGGCAGCGACACGGGGACTCCGTTGGTCGGTCAGTAATTACGGTTGTTCTCCTCGTAACACTGCCACGGCCTTTTTCATTCCGAGACACCTGTCCCGACCCGCGAGACGATTTCGTCCCAGTAGCCGGGCATCGTCTCCCAGGGGTCGACTCGACCGCTTCGGCCGCCCCGAACGCCCCGGTCCGTGCGGTCGGTGAAGTAGATCGTCGCGGCGCCCTGCCAGCGGGCGATGCGCAACGCCTCCTCCAGATGTCCGCGGGGGACGCCGTGGACGAAGTGGCAGAAGCGTTCGGGCGGGTGGTCGGCGCTCCAGTCGGCCGCCTGGGACCAGCGGTAGTCACTCCAGGTACCCGAGAAGGTGACCAACTGGTCGGCGTTCTCGGCATAACCGGGGTAGGGGTGGGTGCCGTGGTTCAGGACGATGTGGGCATCGTCACGGATCACCCGCAGGGTGGTGACCGTGCGGCGGACCTCGGGGAGGGCGGCCTTCCCGGACGGGCAGCGGTCGAGGAGGAAGCCGTCGACCCGGTACCAGTCGAGATACCGGTGCGCGTCGGAGATCAGTTCACCGAAGGTCCGGGCGCCGTGGGCGGCGTCGAGGTGGCCGAGGACGCGGACGCCCGCATTGCGCAGGTGGCCGGCGGCCTCCAGGCAGTGCGGGTCGGGCTGGACACCGGGGCCGTCGGCGACGTTGAGGACGACCCAGTGCAGCGGTGTGCCCGGGTTGGTGAGGCCGGCCCATTCACCGGGAGCGACGAGGGGGTGGGCCAGGCCCGGCACAGCGAGGCCGGTGCGGACCTCGGTGCTCGCGGTGCCCGCCGCGGTACTGGTCAGATACGGCATGCCGCCTCCATCCAGATGTCGGCCAGGGATTCCTCGAGGGCGATCCGGGGCCGCCAGCCGAGCCGGTCGCGCGCGGTGCGTACGTCGGCCTGCTGCCAGCTGCCGCAGCCGTCCGGGTAGGGGTGGGCGACCGGGGCCGCGTGCTCGGTCTCGGCGCGGTGCCCGAGGGCCTCCGTGCGGTGATGTCCGAGGGCATCGGTGCGGTGGTGACCGAGGCCGTCGGCACGGTGGCCGAGGGCCTCGGCGCGGGGGTGGCCGATGGTCGGCCGCAGCGCGCCGGGCGGCCCGTCGAGTTCGTGCAGGGTGCCGCCGTAGCCGGCCACGCGGGCGAGGGTGGCGGCGGCGTCGCGCAGGCGGACGGCGCGGCCGGAGCCGATGTTGATGACCCCCTGCGCGGCGGAGAGCGAGGCGGCGTGGACGGCGCGGGCCACGTCGCGGACGTCGATGAAGTCGCGTTGGGCGCCGAGTCCGCCGAGCCTGAGTTCGCCGTCGCCGGACTGCATCGCGCGGCGCATGGCCTCGGCGAGGCGGCCCAGTGGGGAGCCGGCCGGGGTGCCGGGACCGGCGGGCGAGAAGACACGGAGGACGACGGCGTCCAGGCCGGAGCCGAGGACCAGTTCGGTCGCGGCGAGTTTGCTGACGCCGTAGGGGCCGCCGGGGCGGGGCACGGCATCCTCCGCGGTGGAGGAGCCGGGCTGGCTGGGACCGTACTCCGCGCTGCAGCCGACCTGCACCAGGCGGGCGCCGCAGCCGCTGCGCCGCAGGGCCTCGCAGACGGTGGCGACGGCGACGGTGTTGTGCCGGGTGAGTTCGCGGGCACCGCCGCGGGTGGCGCCCGCGCAGTTGACGACGACGCCGGGGTGGACCGCGTCGAGGAAGCGGGTGAGGGCGCCGGGGCTGCCGGTGGCGAGGTCGAAGCGGACGTCGGCGTCGTCGCCCCGGCCGAGGGCGGTGAGCTGGACGGCCGGGTCGGCGAGCAGGCGGTCGGCGACGAAGCGGCCGATGTAGCCGTTGGCTCCGATCAGCAGGACTCTCATCGGGCGGCTCCCGGTGCCGAGGCGTCGGGTCGGGAGGTGGTCATCTGGGGGCTCCTTCGGAGGGTGGTGCGGTCATGTGGGGGGCTGTCCGGGCGCGCGATCACGGCTGCTGCTCCGCAGAGGCGTGGGCCGACGCCCTGGTCAGTCGGCGGGTCGCGTGGATCAGGAGGGTGAGGGCACCGATGCCGCAGGCTGCCGTCGGAACGCCTGCCGGGCCGCAGGCGACGACGAGCTCCTCCACGGGTACGGCCAGGAAGCCGCAGCCGGGGAGGCGGCCGGCGAAGAGCGTGGCCAGGGCGCCCGCCTCGGCGGCGACCGCGGCGGTGAGGACGAGCGTGGGGGCATGGGTGTGGCCGTGCACGGTGAGCAGACGGGCGAGCAGGAGCAGGGCACCCAGGGCGAGCGTCTGTGGGTAGGCGGCGGGCTCGCCGAGGACCGCGCCGGTCAGCGCGAGCAGAGCCGTCAGGGCGACCAGGAAGAGGGCGAACGTGCCGAGCAGCAGGGGGCGTACGGAGGCGGAGAAGTCGGCCAGACCGCGGCTGACCGTCAGTTTGCGGCGCGCGCGGACGGCGAAGAAGTGGGCGCTCCAGGCCGCCGGCGCGCAGGCCAGGGCGAGGGCCAGGACCGGGACGACGGTGAGGGGCCACGGGCCGTCGGCGGTGCCGTCGGGCAGGCCGTCGGGGCCACCGGCGAGGGCGGCGCCGAGCAGACCGTCGCCGAGGAGGGCGTAGCCGAGGAGCCAGCAGGTCCGGGTGCCGGTGGTGCGCGTGGTGGCGTACAGCGGCCCTCGGCGCAGTGCGGCGCGCAGCGCGAGGGTCACCGCGAGGGTGCCGGCGGCGGCCACGATCAGACGCGGCCGGCCGTCGGTGAGGCGAAGGCCGGCCACGGCGGCGGCGCACAGCACACCCGGCAGCAGGGCGAGGAGGATCCAGACGGCGCGTGCCCGGGGTGCCGACGGATCCGTGGCGCGGGGAGGGGTGTCGGCGTCGCGCGGTACGCGGGCGTACATCTCCTCCGCGAGGGAGAAGACGTCCCGGTGACGGAAGCGGGCCGCGGTCCGGTCGGTGACGCCGTGCGCCTCCAGGCCCGCCGCGATCTCCAGCGGGTCCACGGCTCGTTCGCACAGCGTGCGGTGACGGTGCATCAGGGCCTTCACCGGGTCCGCGGTGGCGCCGCGGGCAGCGGTGGGCGACTGCTTGCCCCCGTCGGCCACTGCGGCACCGACGCCCTCGCTCGGCCGCCCGCCCCCGCCCGAAGAGCGCCCCCCGACCGGGGACCGTCCCCCACCCGGCGACCTGCCCTCGCCCGAAAACCCGCCCTCGGCCGGCGTCTGTGCGCCATCGCTCGCGTCGGTCAGGGAGCGGTGTGCGCTTTCGTCCCAGGCGCCGGGGCTGCCCGGGGTCTCGGGGCGGTCCAGTTCACCGAGCCCGCTCATCGGGCCCCCTCGGTCGCGGGGAGCGAGATCGGCGCCCGGGCGGGGGCGTCCGTCGCCCAGCCGGGCCCGCCCCGGGCCACGACACGGGCCGGCGGGTCGGTCCAGCGGCCGGACACCCGGGCCTCGGCGGGGACGGCGAAGGGCAGTGGCTCGCCGGTGTCGTCGAGGACGACGCGATGGACCGGCGTCCGCGAGAGGATGTCCAGGTAAATGCCGTGAAATGCCGCGACGTTCTGCTCGACGGTGAACAGCTCGAGTGCGCGGGCACGCGCGGCGGCACCCAGGCGCTCACGGCGCTCGGGGTCGCGCAACAGGGCGACGCACGCCTCGGCGAGCGCCCGCGGATTGCGCGGAGGCACCACGAGCCCGGTGCCGCCGATGACCTCCACCACGGCGCCGACGTCCGTGGACACCGTCGCGCGACCGCAGAGCATGGCCTCGACGAGGCCGGCCGGGAACCCCTCGACGACGCTGGAGAGGACGACCAGCGCACCGGAGGCGTACGCGTCTGCACGGGACGGCAGTTCGGGTCCGCCGGTCTCCTCGAAGGACACGGGGTTACGGCCGACGGCGTGCGGGCCGTCGGCCTCGTCCGGGAAGAGCTGCGCGGCCAGGCCCTTGCAGTGGACGTGGTAGGCCGCGCCCTCGGGACCGCCGGGCGTGCCGACGATCCTGAGACGCGCCCCCGGTTCCGCCTTGCGGATCTCGGCGAAGGCGTGCAGCAGCGAGACCAGGTCCTTGGCGGGCTCGACACGGCCGACCCAGACGAGCGTGCGCGGGCCGGCACCCTGCGGTGACTCCCCCGCGGCACCCAGCTGCCCGGCCTCTCCCGCCTCTCCCGCCTCCGCGAAGGGAGCCGCGTCCATCCCCGGGTACACCGTCCGGAGCTTGGCGCGGTCGGCCCCGCACCGCTCCTGCCAGCGGCGGGCGTGCGTGTTGCCGGGCGTGATCACGGCTGCGCGCCGGTAGGTCTCGGCGGCCAGCCTGCCGTGGAAGGCGGCCAGCAGGGACCGTATCGCGGGCGGGGAGTCGGGTTCCGTGAGGTAGTGCGTCCGCAGCCGCACCCCGTACTCGGTCACCAGCAGGGGAACGTCGAAGAAGTGCCGGGCGAGCAGGCCCGGAAGGGCCGCCGTGCCACCGGAGGCCGCGTGGCACAGGTCGACCGCGCCCAGACCGTCGTCCTCGTACCAGTCGAGCGACAAGGGGCGCAGGGCGCGTTCGAGGCGCGCGGCCACGGTGAGCAGATCGGGGACGCGCGCCTCTCGCGCGGAGCGGTGGGCGCCGGGCGCGCGACAGGCGCGTTCGAGTGCGCGGACGGCGGTGTCCGAGCGGAGTGCGCCGGGCAGTCCGCCCTCGTCGCGGGCGAGTTCGGCGAGGCCGTACAGCGCGCTGGCGAAACGGTCCGCCTCAAGTGCGGACGTCTCCGCCGATGCCCCGAACGAGTCTCCGGGTGCGGCCGTGGACAGGGCCGCGACCAGTTCGCCGTAGTACTCGGCGAAGCGCCGGCGCGCGCGCCGCCCGTGGACGACCCCGTCGTCCCCGGCGTCCCACAGCGGAGCCGTGCGCACCCGGCTGACCTGCGGCGGCAGCGGAACCCACCCCTCGGCATCCTGGCACTCGCTGCGGCTGAGGGCGTAGACGTCGAACTCGTGCTGCCCGAGCCCGCGCACGAGCCGGTCGCACCAGAGCCCGGCCTCACCGCTCACATACGGATAGCCACCCTCCGTAAGCAGTCCGATGCGCACGCGCGCACCCCCGATCTCCCGTTTGGGGAGCCGCCGTTGGCCCGGCGGCTCGCAGCGGGACGAAGGTATGCGGACAACACGGTGGCGCGATGGACGGTTGTCCATCGCGCCACCAAAAGGGGTGAACGGTCGTAACTTTCCCGCACGGGACGCGTTCGATCGCGCTAGGAGATCAAGCAGTCACCAGCTGTCACGTTCCGGCCAGGCATCGCCGGTCAGTCGCCGCTGTGGGGGTACGCCCAGGCGTTGGGGCGGCAGTCGATCCCGTCGTGGTCCACGAACTTGGTCTGCTGCTGCATGACCGGGGCGAGTTCGCCGTCCTTGTCGCAGGTGACGTGGTTGAAGCCGATGCGGTGGCCGACCTCGTGGTTGATCAGCATCTGCCGGTACGCGTAGATGTCGTTGCCGAACGGCTCCGCCCCCTGCGCCCATCGGTAGGCGTTGATCATCACGCGCTCGGTGGCGGCGGAGTCGCAGGACACGTTGTCCACGGTGGTGTCCAGGCCGGACTTGGCGCACCACTCGGCGGTGGTGCCGGGGCTGGCCAGCGTGATCACGAAGTCGGCCTCCCCCGAGTAGACGCGCTCGAAGGTGCGCGCGCGGTTGTGGGCCCAGCTCCGGTCGTCGTTGAGCGTCTTCTCCACGGCCTCGGCGAAGAGCTCCCCGTCGAGACCGAGTCCCTGCTCCACGTCCACGCGGTAGGTGTACTCCTGCCCCGTCCCCGTCCCCTTGTCGGTGCCGGGGATCGCGTCGAACTTCCCCGACCCCTTCATCGAGGCACTGAGCGGGTACGTCTTGCCCATCTTCTGTTCGTACGTCAGCGGCGCCGCGGGCGCGGACGGCGTCGGCCGCTCGTCCGCGCGCGACGCGGAGTCGCGGGCGTCCCTGGCGGCCTGGTCGGTGGCGGACTGCGACCGCACCTCCTCACCCTGCGGCCCGTCGGCGACCTGGCCGGCCACGACGACCGCCAGCACGGTGGTGACGGCGGCCGCGGCGATGCCGGTGAAGGTCCGCCCCTTGCCGCCCTTGGCCGCGGCGGGACCGCCGACGGGATCACCGGTGGGCGGCGCGTC
Organism: Streptomyces sp. NPDC053750; assembly: GCF_044544295.1. NCBI lineage: Bacteria > Bacillati > Actinomycetota > Actinomycetes > Kitasatosporales > Streptomycetaceae > Streptomyces > Streptomyces sp. NPDC053750. The sequence goes on from NZ_JBITXB010000006.1 coordinate 245,993, forward strand.
GTCCGCGTCGGACGCGACGCCACGGCCCGTGGCCCCGGGGCCCCCGTCGTCGGCGCTCCAGTCGGTGACGGAGGCGTACGGGTCGGCGGGCTGCGGGGTGACGGGCGTACGGCGCGGGGGACGGGCCGTGAAGACGTCGTCGTCCTCGCCGAACGCGTCCAGGTACTCCTGCCGCGGCCCTCCCGGGGGCGCCTGCCGCTGCCGCGGGAAGGGGGAACCGGGCCGCGTGGACCGACCCGGATGCGTGGGAGCACCGGTCGGCAACCCCGCCGCAGTGCCGTACCCCGCGCCGGTCCGACCGCTCAACTCGCCCCAGCCACCGCCCGCCTCACGTTGCTCGGGATGACCACCACGGACCTGCGGCACACCGTGCGCCGGGGTGCCGCCGAGGAACCCGGGGACACCGCGCGCGGGCGTACCGTCCGGCATCCGCGGGACACCACGAGCCGGCCCCTCACCCGAAGCCGACGGAAAACCATGCGCGGGCGTCCCGTCCGGCAGCCACGGTCCCGGACCCGGGCCCGCGCCCGCGTACCCCTGACCTCGCCCGGGGCCTCCCCCCGGGACCCCACCCGGCGCCCCGTACGGTCCCGCACCGGGCCTCGCACCCGGAGGTGGTGCCGGCGCCCGCTCGCCCTCCGGAGAGCCGGGCACCCGGCGGCGGCCCGGCCACCCGGGCCGGGCCTCCCGCGCTGCTGCGGTGTTCGCGTCGTCGGCCTTGGGTGCGGGTCCGCGGCGGCTGTGGCGTCCCACGTCGCGCCTCAGCCTCCTGTGGTCTGATGGGCGGGCTCGTCGTCGACGACCCCGCCGGTCCGGTCGCCGGCCGTCGACTTCCCGGTGTCCGCGAGGAGTTCCCGGAACGCCGTGGCCACGGTCTCCGGATACTCCATCATCGCCACGTGCCCTGCGTCCGGCAGAGTCAGCAGCCGGGAGTCACGGAAGGCGCGGGCAGCCCGCTGGGCCATGCGGTAGCCGACGAGTTGGTCCCGTCCACCGTAGACCAGGAGCGTGGGTGCGAGAACCCGACCGGCCTGTCGCCACAGCCCGTGCTGGCCGCCCACCGTGTAGGCGTTGACGAGGCCGCGGGCGGAACGCGCCATCGCGTCCCAGAAGTACGGCAGTTGCAGTCGCCGCTCCATCTCCTCCACGGCGTTGCGGAAGCCCTCCGGCGTCACCCTCCCCGGGTCGCCGTAGCAGAGCGCCGTCACACCGCGGACGCGCTGCTCCGCGGTCCACTCCCGGGAGAGCCGGGTGAACAGCGACACCACGCCCGGCAGCGCCAGCAGACCCGTCGGCACGGCGCTGCGCTGCACGCGGATCTCCGGCAGCGCGGGCGACACGAGGGTCAGCGTCCGCACGAGGTCGGGCCGCGCCGCGGCGACGCGGGTCGCGACGGCGCCGCCCAGCGAGTTGCCGAAGAGGTGCACGGGGCCGCGCCCGGCGGCATCGAGGTGGCGGATGACCGCGCGCGCGTGGCCCGTGATCGAGTAGTTGCCGTCGTCCGGCGGCGGGGAGTCGCCGAAGCCCGGCAGGTCGACGGCCTCGCTGTCGACGACGTCGTCCAGCAGCGGCATCAGCGCCGACCAGTTCTGCGAGGAGCCGCCGAGGCCGTGGACGTACAACGCGGGCGGGAGCCCCTCGCGCGCCGGCCGTCTCGAACGCACCGCCAGGGTGATGCCGCGCAGGTGGACCGACCTGAGGTGCTCGCCCTCCGCGACCTTGACGGCTGCGACCTTGGGCAGCACGTTGGCAGGCGGCACGGACGGCAGCTCGGTCGAAGACATGCGGCAATGTTACGAGACGATCACGCAGTGGCTCATGTGTTCGCCGTCACAAGCGCGGACGGGTCGGTGCCGCACAACCCGACACATGGCGTCCCGATCGGGTGTCTCCTAGGCTCGTGGAGTGGGCACCCGCGTGTGGCCCCTGCATCTTCAGGGACGTTCGTAGGAAGGGAGCCCAGCATGACCGTCGACCCGACCGACCCCGATACCTTCGACGAGGAAGCACAGGAACCGCAGGAGTTCGATGTCGAGGCACCCGACGCCGACGCGGCCGAGCAGCAGGCGGACCTCACCCCGGAGCGCGACGATTCGCTGACCGGCGTCGACCCGGACCGCGCCAACGAGGCCGACCTGGTGGAACAGGCCCGTGTCGTCTCCCACGGCGAGGACGACTACCGCTGAGCGCGGGGCCGCGCACGCGGCCGAGAGGCTCCGCGGAGCAGAAGGGAGGCCGATTTTTGCCCGGCCTGGACCCTTTTGAAACCTGTTGTGCAGCTTTCGCCACTGTCCGGTCCGTGAAATTCTGCGCTCGCACCGCGCACACCACGGTTACCGAAAAGTACGATGGCGAGGCGGCGCACACCGCACGTGGACGACTATGGGAGGCGGCGTGACAGCCATCGAGCAGACAGAGGCGGTACGCCCGCGGGGCACACGCCTTCCCCGCCGTGCCCGACGCAACCAGCTGCTGGGCGCCGCACAGGAAGTGTTCGTGGCCCAGGGCTACCACGCGGCCGCGATGGACGACATCGCCGAGCGGGCCGGTGTCAGCAAGCCGGTGCTCTACCAGCACTTCCCGGGCAAGCTCGACCTCTACCTCGCGCTGCTGGACCAGCACTGCGAGGCCCTGATCCAGTCCGTGCGCAACGCGCTCGCGTCGACGACCGACAACAAGCACCGCGTCCGCGCCACGATGGACGCGTACTTCGCGTACGTCGAGGACGACGGCGGCGCCTTCCGTCTGGTCTTCGAGTCGGACCTGACGAACGAGCCCGCAGTGCGCGAGCGCGTCGACAAGGTCACGAACGAGTGCGCCGAGGCGATCTGTGACGTCATCGCCGAGGACACCGGCCTCTCGCGCGCCGAGTCGATGCTGCTGGCCTCCGGGCTGGGCGGCCTCGCCCAGGTGGTGGCCCGCTCATGGCTGCACAGCGACCGCAGCGTGCCCCGCGACCAGGCGGTCCAGCTGCTGGCCTCGCTGGCCTGGCGGGGCATCGCCGGATTCCCCCTGCACGGCAGCGAGCAGCACTGACCGGCACGACGTCGCCGCGCTTCGGGGCGTGCGCCGGTTCTGTTCCCGTCGGCTGTTCGCTCCTGGCGTTCTCCGGCGGAGCGTGTACGTCCCCTCACCGGGCTAATGTGTGCTGGGTACGGCGCGGAGATCGCGCACTTCACTGACCGTCGGAGGGACATAGCCGTGGAGGTCAAGATCGGCGTGCAGCACGCGCCCCGCGAGATCGTTCTGGAGAGCGGTCAGAGTGCCGAGGAGGTCGAGCGTGTGGTGGCCGAGGCACTGGCGGGCAAGTCGCAGCTGCTGAGCCTCGTGGACGAACACGGCCGCAAGGTCCTGGTGCCGGCCGACCGTCTGGCCTACGTCGAGATCGGCGAGCCGTCCCCGCGCAAGGTGGGCTTCGGCGCGCTGTAGTCGGCGCACGCGTAGTCGAGGAGGGCCCGGCGGTGACTCGGTGAGTCACCGCCGGGCCCGCCTCGTTGGCCCGCCTCGTTCGGCCCTCTTCGTCCGACCCTCCTCGCTCGTCCCGTTTCACGGACGGAGCACAGTTCACCCACAGGGTGAGGATTGCATTCCGCAGGTCAGGGGTAGGACGGCTGTGACCGTTTGGGGCAGGCCAGCCATGTGGGAGGGACCCCGACATGCTCTTGGAAGCGCTCAGCGCCGCGATCCTCGGCTTCGCCCTGGCGTGGGCCGCCGCCCACCGTCTGCCGCACCGCCTCCCGGCCCCCGTCCTGGTGCTGCCGACGGGGATCGCGGGAGCCCTCTTCGGGGCGTTCGTGACGCACACCGCGCTGGGCGCCGGCAGTCTCCTGCTGGTTCTCCTGGGCTCGGCGGCCCTGTCCGCGGCCTCGCTGTCGCTCCTGCTGCGCCCCGCGGGAAGACTCCGCCGCCGGTCGGCGACCGCCTGACCGGTCGCCGTAGCGGGTCGCGCCCGCGCTGAGACGACGGCTCAGGCAGCCAGACCCAGCGCTGCCATCCGCTTGGTGTGCGCCTCGGTGATCCGGGAGAACATCCGGCCCACCTCCGCGAGGTCGAAGCCGTCCGCCACACCGCCCACGAGCATCGTCGACAGCGCGTCCCGGTCGGCCACCACCCGCTGGGACTGGGAGAGCGCCTCCCCCATCAGCCGCCGCGCCCACAGTGCGAGCCGCCCGCCCACGCGCGGGTCCGCGTCGATCGCCGCGCGCACCTTCTCCACGGCGAAACCGGCGTGCCCGGTGTCGTCGAGCACGGCCAGCACCAGTTCGCGGGTGTCCGAGTCGAGGCGGGCGGCGACCTCACGGTAGAAGTCGCTGGCGATGGAGTCGCCGACGTACGCCTTGACCAGGCCCTCCAGCCAGTCGGAGGGGTCCGTCTGCTTGTGGAAGCCGTCGTAGGCGGCCACGAACGGCTCCATCGCCGCCGTCGGCTCCTCACCGATGTCGGCGAGCCGGTCGCGCAGCCGCTCGAAGTGGTGGAACTCCGCCGACGCCATCTTCGCCAGTTCCGCCTTGTCCGCCAGCGTGGGCGCCAGCTTGGCGTCCTCCGCGAGCCGCTCGAACGCCGCCAGCTCGCCATACGCGAGCGCGCCGAGCAGGTCCACGACGGCAGCTCGGTACTGCGGGTCGGCGGCGGCCGTCGCCCAGTCCCGGGCGGCGACCGAAGTGGGTTCGGCGGTGGCGTCTGCGGCGTTGCCAGGCTTGTCAGAGCTCGTCATGCAGCGCACAATAGCTCGCCCGTCGCGCGCCGGAAGGCCCCCGGTGACTCCCGGTCGCTCCCAGGCCGGCCCCGGCGAATCAGTGTGACGACGACTACGTGACCAAATCGGCCATCGCGTGTGCGCGAATCCGGGGTATGGTGGTAATGCGCCTGCCGAGTATGTGACGTACGGGTACGTGACATCTTCGTCGGGCCGCACGCATGAGGATGCCCGGTCGGTGGCCCGATCGGCTCCGACCCGACAGCCCTCCCTGCCGTACGCCACACTGCGTACGGAATCCGGAGGGGGACCCTCAGTGGTACGAGCGCTGGAGCGTCGACAGAGGTCCCGTGTCCTACGGCTCCCGTAAGGCGGCCGACGTCCCCGACACGGTCCGGCACGACCCGCGCGCTCGCCTCGCACCACGTACACAGAAGAGGCAGCACCCTGACTACGACGTTCCGATCCCTCGGGATCCTCCCCGAGACCGCCGAAGCCCTCGAAGCCGTCGGCATCACCACCCCCTTCCCCATCCAGGAGATGACGCTCCCCGTGGCCCTGTCGGGCACGGACGTCATCGGCCAGGCCAAGACCGGCACCGGCAAGACGCTGGGCTTCGGTCTTCCGCTCCTCGAGCGCGTCACCGTCCCCGTCGACGTGGAGGCGGGCCGCGCCGCACCCGAGTCCCTGACCGACGCCCCCCAGGCCCTCGTCGTCGTCCCGACGCGCGAGCTGTGCCAGCAGGTCACCAACGACCTGCTCACCGCCGGCAAGGTCCGCAACGTGCGCGTCACCGCGATCTACGGCGGCCGGGCCTACGAGCCGCAGGTGGAGGCCCTGAAGAAGGGCGTCGACGTGATCGTCGGCACCCCGGGCCGCCTGCTGGACCTCGCGGGCCAGAAGAAGCTCAGCCTGAAGCACGTCAAGTGCCTGGTCCTCGACGAGGCCGACGAGATGCTCGACCTGGGCTTCCTGCCCGACGTCGAGAAGATCATCAACATGCTGCCGACCAGGCGCCAGACCATGCTGTTCTCGGCCACCATGCCGGGCGCGGTCATCGGACTGGCCCGGCGTTACATGTCGCAGCCCACCCACATCCGCGCCACTTCGCCGGACGACGAGGGCGCGACGGTCGCGAACACGAAGCAGTTCATCTACCGCGCGCACAACATGGACAAGCCCGAGATGGTGGCGCGCATACTGCAGGCCGAGGGCCGCGGACTGGCCATGGTCTTCTGCCGCACCAAGCGCACGGCGGCCGACCTGGCCGACCAGCTCAAGCAGCGCGGCTTCGCCTCCGGCGCGGTCCACGGCGACCTCGGCCAGGGCGCCCGCGAGCAGGCCCTGCGCGCCTTCCGCAACGGCAAGGTGGACGTGCTCGTCTGCACCGACGTGGCCGCCCGCGGCATCGACGTCGAGGGCGTGACGCACGTCATCAACTACCAGTCGCCGGAAGAGGAGAAGACGTACCTGCACCGCATCGGCCGCACCGGCCGCGCGGGCGCCAAGGGTACGGCGATCACCCTCGTCGACTGGGACGACATCCCGCGCTGGCAGCTGATCAACAAGGCGCTGCAGCTGGACTTCAACGACCCGCCGGAGACGTACTCCACCTCCCCGCACTTCTACACCGACCTCGGCATCCCCGAGGGCACCAAGGGCGTCCTGCCGCGCTCGGAGCGCACGCGCGCCGGGCTCGACGCGGAGGAACTGGAGGACCTGGGCGAGCCGGGCGGTCGCGGTGGCCGCACGCGCGGTGACCGGGGTGACCGGGGCGGCCGGGACGAGTCCCGTTCCGCCGACCGCGAGCGTTCGTCCCGTACGCCGCGCCGTCGCCGTCGGATGCGCGGCGGGGCGCCGGTGGACGCGGACGCCTCCGCGACCGCTGCGGCACCCGAGGCCGTGACCGGCGGCGCGGACAGCGCCACGGACACGGACGCCGCCCAGGCTCCCCGCACCCTGCGCCGCCGGCGCCGTACGCGGAGCGGCGAGCCGTCGCGCCAGCCGGTGACGGCCGCGCCGGCCGAGGCCCCCGCAGCGCAGGCGACGGAGGGCACCGCACTCGCGGTCTCCGAAGCCGCGGAGGTCGCAGAGGTCGCAGACGTCATGGAGACCCCGGCGAAGCCGCGTCGCCGCCGCACCCGCAAGGCAGCCGAGGCACCGGCCCCGCTGGAGACCACGTCGGTGGTCGAGCCCACGGCCACCGAGCCCACGGCCACCGAGTCGGCGGTCGCCGAGCCGGCGGTCGCCGAGGCCCCCGCGGAGAAGCCGCGCCGCCGCACCCGCAAGGCCACGGCCGCCACCGCCGAGACGGCGGTCGACACGGCGGAGGCAACGGCCGAGCCCCTGTCCGCACCGACGGAGACGAAGCCCCGCCGCCCCCGGAAGACGGCCGCCACGAAGACGGCCGCCGCCGAGACGGCCGCCAAGGCGGAAGCCACCGTCGACATCGCTGAAGCCACGGAGACCAAGCCCCGCCGCCGCACCCGCAAGGCGGTAGAGGCCACCGAGACGGTCGCCGAGGCACCGGAGGCCACCGAGGCCAAGCCCCGCCGCACCCGGAAGACGGCCGCCACGAAGACGGCCGCCGCCGAGACGGCCGCCAAGGCGGAAGCCGCCGTCGACACCGCCGAGGCCGCGGAGGCCAAGCCGCGCCGCCGCACCCGCAAGGCGGCCGAACCCGCGGAAGCCGCCGCCGAGATCCCGGCTCAGGCCTCTCACGAGGCCGAGACGGCCGCACCCAAGCGACGGACCCGCAAGGCCACGGCCACGGCCACCGAGGCGTCCGCCGACACGGCCGAGGCGAAGCCGAAGACGCGCCGCACCCGCAAGGCGGCAGACGCCACCGAGACGGTCGCCGACGCACCGGAGGCCACCGAGGCCAAGCCCCGCCGCACCCGGAAGACGGCCGCCACGAAGACGGCCGCCGCCGAGACGGCCGCCAAGGCGGAAGCCGCCGTCGACACCGCCGAGGCCGCGGAGGCCAAGCCGCGCCGCCGCACCCGCAAGACGGCCGAACCCGCGGAAGCCGCCGCCGAGATCCCGGCTCAGGCCTCTCACGAGGCCGAGACGGCCGCACCCAAGCGACGGACCCGCAAGGCCACGGCCACCGAGGCGTCCGCCGACACGGCCGAGGCGAAGCCGAAGACGCGCCGCACCCGCAAGGCGGCCACGGCTGCCCCGCAGCCCGCGGAGTCCGCCGAGAGCTGATCCGCGCCGCTCACCCGACCGTCGGCCCGGTCCCGCGATCCACGCGGGACCGGGCCGACGTCGTTCCCGCAGCCCCGGAGGCCGCCCGCCGACCGATAGCCTCTGCCCGTGAGCCAGAACGCCGCCTTCACCCCGCCCCCCGACGCCCGCGCGTACCGGCTGCGTACCGCGCGCGGCGAGTTCGCCGTCGTCGATTCGCCCGTGGCCGGCGGTGCCGAGGCGAAGGGCGTGGTGCTGATGCTGCCCGGGTTCACGGGGAGCAAGGAGGACTTCACGCTGCTGCACGAACCGCTCGGGGCACGCGGGTACCGTACGGTCGCCGTGGACGGGCGGGGACAGTACGAGTCCGACGGGCCCGAGCTCGACGAAGCCGCCTACGCGCAGGCGGAGCTGGCCCGGGACGTGCTCGCGCAGGTCGCCGCCCTGGAGACGCGCGTCCATCTCGTCGGGCACTCCCTGGGCGGCCAGATCGCGCGCGCCGCCGTCCTGCTCGACCACTCCCCCTTCGTGTCCCTCACGCTGATGTCCTCGGGCCCGGCACGGATCTCGGAGTCCCAGCAACAGCGCGTGAAGCTCCTGCGGGACGCGCTCGACACCATGACGATGGCCGAGGTCTGGGAGGTGATCCAGGCCATGGGCCCGCCCGAGGAGGTCGGCGGCCCCGCCGTCGGCCCGGCCGACCCGGAACGGCTGCGCAACCGCTGGCTGGGCACCAGCCCCGCCCAACTCCGTGCCACCGGGCGCCAGTTGTGTGCCGAGCCGGACCGGGTCGCCGAACTCGCCGCCGTACCGCTGCCGTACCACGTGCTGTCGGGCGCCTACGACGACACCTGGTCCGTGTCCCTCCTGGACGACATGGCGCGACGGCTGGACGCGCGCCGGACCGTCGTCCCCGGCGCCGAGCACTCCCCCAACACCGACCAGCCCCTGCCGACCGCCCGCGCCCTCGCCGACTTCTGGGACGACGTACCGACGCAGTCACCGCAGCGGCCCACCGGCTCCTGAGAGGGAAGCGGAAGGTTCAGTACTGCGCCTGCAGGTGCTCCCAGAAGCCGTCCCGCAGCGCCCGGCGCAGGTCGGCCTGGCCGCGCAGGGAGTACTGGAGCATCCCCTCCGCCTCGACCAGCAGGTCCTGGTCCACCGAGCCGGGGAGGTAGGGGTGGCCGGGGAGCAGCTCCACCAGTGACTCGCGGCCCCGTGCGGCCAGCCACTTCGCCGCGATCTGCGCACCCACGAAGCGGACGTCCTCGCGGGCGGGCCGGGCCACGCCCGTCGCGTCGAAGGCGTGCGCGGTGCGCCGGGAGACGTACGGCTTGAAGAAGTCCAGGTCGAAGGTGCGCTGGCTGTCGACCTCCCAGAGCAGCGGGTCGGCCTGGTTGCGCCCCTCGGGGGCCTCGACGCCCCACAGGTGGACGCGGGCGCCGTACCCCTGGGCGGCCTCGACCGCCGACACCAGGTCCTCGTCGCCGCCGAGCAGCGCCGCGTCGCTGATGGCGCGGTGCCGGGCGAGGGACTCCAAGTCGGAGCGGATGAGGGAGTCGACGCCCTTCTGCTGGTTGTTGGCGTTCAGATTGCCCAGGCGGACCTTCACGTCCGGCAGCTCGGCGATGGTCTGCTGCTCGGCGGTGTGGATGCGGCGCCGGGCGCCGTCGTACCAGTAGACGCGCAGCAGGCGGCTGTCCGCGAAGATGGTGCGGGCCTTGTCGATGAGCGCCTCGATCAGCCCCTCGGCATCCAGGTCGAAGGCCCGGCGGTCCTCGGTCCCGGCCACCAGTCGCCCCGCCGCCGCGTAGAGGTATCCGGCGTCCACGAAGATCGCGTGGGTCGAGGGCGTCTTCGCCACCTCGGCGAGCATGCGCTGGAGCAGCTCGTTGGTGCGATCGATGCGGGCGTTCAGGGGCGCGAGGTCGTCGTTCATCACCCTCCATTGTCCCGGCGGTCACGCTGCGAATACAACCGGTCCCGGTCAGTCTTGCAACGACACGGAGGCTTACCGGTCAGTAATTAGCCGTTCGAAAAATTTCTTTAGCGTAGGGAATGTTTGTAACACGCACCCCGTTGACTGCTACGGAAGCCCGGGCACCGACGACCCGGGAGCCACACCAGTAGTTCTCCTCAGGAGGATGACCAGATCAAGGGAGAGGCCATGCGCTTTGAAGTCATGCGACTCGACGACATCGACGGAACCCCCGTCGACACGACCGTCGTGGACGCCGCCTCCGTGAACCGCATCGTTCAGCAGGCCGCCGCCATCGGGCAGCGCCTGTGGATCCGCCCCGCCGACACCTCGGCCTTGTAGCGCGGACCTGCCGCACACACGTCCAGGGCCCCCGCACGGAACGCCGTGCGGGGGCCCTGCGCGTGCATCGCACCCGCCTCACGCGCCCTGGATCACCTGCGTGACGCCGTTGATGATCTGCTGCACGGCGATGGCGGAGAGCATCATTCCGGCGAGGCGGGTCACCAGGACCACACCGCCGTCCTTGATGACCCGGATGATCAGCAGCGAGTAGCGCATCACCAGCCACAGCACCACATGGATCGCGAGGATCGCCGCCCAGACCGACACCTGGGTGGTCACGCTGTCGGCCTTCTGCACCGCCAGGATGACCGACACGATCGCCCCGGGCCCGGCGAGCAGCGGCATGCCCAGCGGTACGAGCGCGACGTTGACGTCCTTGGTCTGCTTCGGCTCGTCCGTCTTGCCGGTGAGCAGGTCGAGCGCGATGAGCAGGAGCAGCAGCCCGCCCGCGATCATCAGTGCGGGCACGGACACGTGCAGGTAGTCCAGGATCTGGTGCCCGAGCAGACCGAACACGGTGATCACGCCACCGGCGACGCAGACGGCCTGGAAGGCCATCCGCTTCTGCACCTTGGCGGGGCGACCGGAGGTCAGCGCGAGGAAGATCGGGGTGATCCCGGGGGGATCCATGATGACAAAAAGGGTCAGGAAGAGGGAGCCGAAGACGGCGACGTCGAACATGGGTGAGCTACTGGCCTTGCGCGAGAGGTGAGAGGTGGGCGTGCGGGGGTGCGGCTCAGACCCCGCCGGCCCCCGGCACGGGGAACGCCCCGAACGCCCGCCGCGTGATCTCCCCGTACACCTCGGGGTCGGTCGTGTACTCGCCGAGCACGCAGGTCTTGCGGCTGCCGTGGTAGTCGCTGGAGCCGGTCACCAGGAGCCCCAGCTCCTTGGCCGTGCCGCGCAGCCGGGCCCGGGTGTCCCCGTCGTGGTCCATGTGGTCGACCTCGATGCCGTCGAGCCCGGCGGCGGCCAGCTCGGCGATCGTGGTCTCGGGCACCGTACGGCCCCGCTTGGCGGCGGCCGGGTGCGCGAAGACGGCGACCCCGCCCGCGCCCTTGATCAGCCGGAGCGCCTCGAAGGGGTCGGTCTCGTGCTTCTCCACGAAGGCCCGGCCGCCGTCGGCCAGCCAGTCCTGGGTGAAGGCATCGCCCACGGTCGGCACCACGCCGAGTTCCACGAGCGCCGAGGCCACGTGGGGCCGTCCGACCGACCCGCCGCCCGCGATCCGGGCCACCTGCTCCCAGGTGACGGGGACGCCGAGCGCGTTGAGCTTGGCGACCATGCCCCGGGCCCGCGGCACCCGGTCGTCCCGGACCAGCTCGCGCTCGGCGAGCAGGGCGGGCTCCTCGGGGTCGAAGAGGTAGGCCAGCATGTGCATGCTGATGCCGTCGACACGGCAGGAGAGCTCGGCGCCGGTGACCAGCGTGAGCCCCTCCGGCAGCGCGGCGACGGCCTCGGCGTGTCCGCGGGTGGTGTCGTGGTCGGTCAGCGCGACGACGTCCAGCCCGGCCGCGGCGGCCTTGCGCACCAGCTGGGCCGGGGAGTCCGTGCCGTCGGACGCGGTGGAGTGGGTGTGCAGATCAATGCGCACGACGCTGACTCCAGGCGGTGACGGAACGGAAGGGGACGCTCAAGGATAACCGGAACTCGGACCGCCGCTGTCACACCCGAAACGGTCCTGCGCCCACTACCGCCGGGCGTCCCCACCGGGCCGGGCACAGGCCGCGGATCGGGGCTACGGCTGGATCAACCGCGGCGACAGCGCCCCGCACGGCACCAGGTCCACCTCGGCGCCCGCCTCCCGCAGGTCGGCCAGCACCAGCTCCTCGTACATCAGCAGCCCCGACCGCTCGGGCCAGACGACGGCCCACAGCCACATCCCGAGGGCCTCCCCGGCGAAGACGGCGCGGTCGACGGGTGCGCCGGAGACGTGCCAGAGAGGGGTCGGGCGGCCGGCGGCCAGGACCTTGGCCTGGGGTGGCTTCTCCACGTTCATGTACGGGCCCGGGTCCGGGGCGTCGATGCCGGCGTACCGCGCGCCGAGGCCGACGCCGAGCTCCTCGGCGACCAGGATCAGCTCGCCGATGCCCCCGAGGGGACCGGGTCCGGAGCAGGCGACCGCGGTCGCCCGGCCGCCGCTGCGGTCGTCGCCCGCGCAGGCCACGCCGGTGAACAGCCAGCCGACCGGCAGCGGCCACGGCATCCACACCGGCACCTGGGTGCGGTGCACCACGACGCCGAGCGCCTCGACGCTGGGCGGGAGCACGGGCTGGAGCGGGTGCACGGTCCCGTGCACATCACACTGCCAGGAATCGGCGAAGAGGCCGGGAGCCCTGACCCGGCCACCACACTTCGGGCAACTGGGTTCGCCCCTCATAGGGCCCCACGCTCCTACCCTCGCTCCCCCACGTCAAGGACGATCACCCATCCGGGCGGCAGGGCTGACCGGGGAAAACTAGATGTACCTTGCATTAATTAGCCACCCTAACTTACTATGTGCATACACCAACCATTTCGGCCGTCCCCCAACGACCACCTGTCGCCATTGGAGCAAGAATGGACCCCTTCGACGCGGGCACAGGCGGCATCCTGCGCCAGCCCAAGGCCGTGTGGGCGACCGCCGGCGCGTCCGTCGTGGCCTTCATGGGCATCGGGCTCGTGGACCCGATCCTTCCGTCCATAGCCAAGGGCCTGGACGCGAGCGCCAGCCAGGTCTCCCTCCTGTTCACCTCGTACTTCCTCATCACCGCCCTCGCGATGCTGGTCACCGGCTTCGTCTCGAGCCGCATCGGCGGCCGCAAGACGCTGCTGCTCGGCCTCGCCTTCGTCGTCGTCTTCGCGGGCCTGGCGGGCACGTCCGACACCGTCGGTCAGCTCGTCGGCTACCGGGCGGGCTGGGGCCTCGGCAACGCGCTGTTCGTCTCGACGGCCCTCGCGGTCATCGTCGGCGCGGCGGCCGGCGGCAGCGCCGCGGCGATCCTGCTGTACGAGTCCGCCCTCGGCCTCGGCATGGCCTGCGGCCCACTGCTGGGCGCGCTGCTCGGTGACGCCAGCTGGCGCTACCCGTTCTTCGGCACCGCGTTCCTGATGGCGATCGGCTTCCTGTGCATCACGGTGTTCCTCAAGGAACAGCCCAAGCCGGCCCGCAAGACCTCGCTGCTGGACCCGGTCAGGGCGCTGGGCCACGGCGGCCTCGCCTCCGCCGCGCTCTCGGCGTTCTTCTACAACTACACGTTCTTCACCGTGCTGGCCTTCACGCCGTTCGTACTGAACATGACGCCGTACAAGTCCGGTGCCGTGTTCTTCGCCTGGGGCGTGCTGCTCGCCGTCTTCTCGGTGCTCGTGGCGCCGCGCATGCAGAAGCGGTTCGGCTCGCTGAAGGTGCTCGGCGGCTCGCTGGTACTGCTCGCGGCCGACGTGCTGGTCCTCGGGTACGGCAACCACACGACGGCCATCGTCTGCACGATCCTGTCCGGCGCGTTCATCGGCGTGAACAACACGGTCTACACCGAGCTGGCCCTCGGGGTGTCGGACGCGCCGCGTCCGGTGGCGAGCGCGGGCTACAACTTCGTCCGCTGGTTCGCGGCGGCGGCGGCTCCCTACTTCGCGCCGAAGATCGAGGAGTGGACCGACATCCACATCCCGTTCGTGGTGGCGGCGGTCACCGCCGTGCTGGGCGCGGCCGTCGTCCTCGTACGGCGTCGCGCGCTCGCCCTCCCCCACTCTCGGCTTCGCTCGAGCGGGGGAACCCCCATGGCCGAGGAGCCGGAGCCGAAGCACGCGACCGAGGACGGGGTCACGGTCTTCGCCAACTGACGAACGAAGACCGGGACTTGGTGAGTTCCGTCACTCCAGTGGGACGGACCTGCGGGACGGATCCCGCAGGTCCGTCCCGTGCGTCAGCCAGCGCTCCTGAAGGGCCTGCGCGCCGTGCACCCGCTTCCAGGCGGCCTCGTTCGCGGTCATCGGCAGCAGCGGCAGGAACCGTACGGGGTCCAGCGGGGCGTCGAGCTCCAGGTCCTCGACCAGGCCGCCCGGCTCGGCGACCAGCACCGAGGTGAACGGGGCCCCGGGCCACAGCGCCTCGCCGACGTCGAGTGAGGCACCGGGAGCCACGACCACACCCTCGACCTGCGGGGACGCGGCCAGCACAGCGAGGGGGCGGAGCACCTTGTCGGTGTCGGCGAGACCGGTCCGGACGGACAGGACCAGCTCGGCACGGGGACCCTTGACCGGGTCGGCGAGCACGGCCGTCGGGTCCGCCATGGGCTGCGACGACATGCCCAGGGTGGCGTAGCGGACGATGTCGCCCTCCTGACCGCCGCCGGGGAAGCGGAGCACCTCGATGCGGTCGGTGCCGAGGAAGGTGACCGCCGCGCGTGCGTCCGGCTCGCCCAGAGCGCTGCGCAACCGGGCCTCGACCAGAGGAAGAACATCAGCCATGCGGCGAGCATAGAACTCGTAGGGAAGCGGCAAAGCGGCGCCTTGACACACCGGGTGACTGATACTCTGGGTCAGCGCTTCGGGGCAGCACGCAGTGCGTCGCGATCAAGCCCCGACGCCATGAAGACTCCCCTACGGGGAACCCCTCCAAACAAGGGGAATGGATCGTCCCTCACGAGGGACCGGCCGGAGGAGGTGGGGCTGGCATGGACCGAAGTCGACCGTGCAGTACCACCCGCTCTTCCTGCCTCTGACGCAGCCGCTCCGGCTCTCCGCCGCTGCCGCTTCCTCTCACCTGCGCCTCACCGGCGCGCCTTCACACGGAAGAGCACTTCGTCTCGTTGTGCCCGATCCGGTCCACCGGTCCGGATCCAGCAGCTGAATCAGCAGCGAAGCCGGCCACCGCAACGGTGCGGTGCCCCCCGCTTTGTGGACGCGCCGCACACGCGTGGTCAGGACGTCCTCATTCCGGGTGGTTCCACCCGTCACCGGCCCCGTTCGCTGCCCGTCGCGAAGGAGCCCGCCATGTCGATGATCCGTGACCTGCGCGCCGCGGTCCGCCCGTCCCGCGTCTCTCTGCGCAAGGAAACCGGCGTCTACGACACCACCCGCGACCCGGCGACCGCCTCCGCCGTCGTCGACTGCGCCGTCTACCGCGACGGCATGCGGGTCGAGACCGAAACGCCGCTCAGCCCGCACCAGGCGATGCGCCAGGTGCGCCGCGACGGCGGGTTCGTGTGGATCGGCCTGCACGAGCCCACCGAGGACGAATTCGCCGGGATCGCCCGGGAGTTCGGACTGCACCCACTGGCCGTGGAGGACGCCGTCCAGGCCCACCAGCGGCCCAAGCTGGAGCGTTACGACGACTCCCTGTTCACGGTCTTCAAGACCATCCACTACGTCGACCACGACGAGCTCACCGCCACCAGCGAGGTCGTCGAGACCGGCGAGGTCATGTGCTTCACCGGGCGGGACTTCTTCATCACCGTCCGGCACGGCGGGCAGGGCTCGCTGCGCGCGCTGCGGCACCGGCTGCAGGAGGACCCCGAGCTGCTGCTCAAGGGCCCCTCGGCGGTGCTGCACGCCATCGCCGACCACGTCGTCGACGGCTACATCGCGGTCGCCGACGCGGTGCAGGACGACATCGACGAGGTCGAGACGGAGGTGTTCTCGCCGGGCCGCAAGGGCACGCCGCGCGGCACGGACGCCGGCCGGATCTACCAACTCAAGCGCGAGGTACTGGAGTTCAAGCGGGCGGTGTCCCCGCTGCTGCGGCCCATGCAGCTGCTCAGCGAGCGGCCCATGCGGCTGATCGACCCGGAGATCCAGAAGTACTTCCGCGACGTCGCCGACCACGTGGCGCGGGTGCAGGAGCAGGTCATCGGCTTCGACGAGCTGCTGAACTCCATCCTCCAGGCCAACCTCGCGCAGGCGTCCGTCGCGCAGAACGAGGACATGCGCAAGATCACCTCGTGGGCCGCGATCATCGCCGTACCGACGATGGTGTGCGGGGTGTACGGCATGAACTTCGACCACATGCCGGAGACCCACTGGAAGTACGGGTACCCGCTGGTCCTGTCGATCACGGTCGGCATCTGTCTGGGGATCCACCGCACGCTCAAGCGCAACGGCTGGCTGTGAGCCGGCCTGGATAGGCTGGCCGCATGACAAGTGAGCTGCTCGACCAGGCCCTCGTCGAGGAGGCCACGAAGAAGTCCGGGCTCATCTGGGTCGAGGCGCCCGGGGTGCCCGCGCGAGCACTGTGGCACGTCTGGCACGAGGGCGCGGCCTGCGTCGTCGGCGACGGTCCCGGCGAGCAGCCGCTGCCTGGGCTGGCCGACGGGGTCGCGGCCGAGGTGACGGTGCGCAGCAAGGACAAGGGGGGCCGACTGGTCTCCTGGTCGGCGCGGGTCGTGGAGCTGCCCTCCGGCTCCGACGCGTGGCAGGCGGCGGTCGCCGACCTCAAGGGCAAGCGCCTCAACGCCCCGGACGGCGAGGCGATGACCGAGCGCTGGGCGCGCGAGTGCCGGGTACTGCGCCTGGAGCCGACGGGGGCCACGGCGCCCCTGCCCGACGGTTCGCTGGCCGAGGCGCCCCTGCAGAGCCCGGCGACGACGCGCGAGCCGGTCCCGGCGGGGCTGCCACGCCTGCTGCTGAAGCGGCGCAAACGGCGCTAGCGGCGCCGGTGGGGCCCTACGACGTCGGCAGCTGCTTGCCGTAGTCCAGCGTGTCGTCCTTCGCCGGTTCCTTGAGCGCGAAGTCCTTGTTCCAGTCCGAGAAGCCGATCGTGCCCGCGCTGCCCGCCCGCACCAGGCGCAGTGGGTACGGCGTGCCCTCCAGGGAGACGTCGAGGGAGCCGCCGGCGCCCTCGTCGCCGGTGATGCGGATGGTGCGCACGCCCGCCTGCTCGTGCCGGCCGTCCGTGGCCACCGTGCCGTGCAGGCTCAGCAGATCGCCGAGGAGGACGTCCTTGTCCGTGAAGCCGCTGAACTTCTGGTACGCCGGGTCGCGCTGCGGCACCTTCACGTACTTGCCGGCCAGCTTCTCGGCGGCCGCCGCGTCACCCCCGTCGTTGCTCCAGAACCCGGCGTCGGCCTTGAGGAAGAGCTGCTCGCCGACGCGCAGCAGCCCGAACGTCGTCCCCTCGGCGGCGACCGACCCGGTGCCCCCGTCGGGCTTCAGCCGCATGTCGAGGGTGTACGTGTTCCCGCCCGCGGCCACGGTCCCGTGCAGACGGACCGCTCCGGCGGACTCGGCGGCCGTGCGGGCCTTGGCGTGGATCTTGTCGGCCGGAAGTTTCCCGACGCCGTTGGTCCCCGCGTCCGGGTCCTCGCTGCTGCATCCCGTCAGCCCCGCCCCCGCCACGGCCAGGGCGCACACCGCGCTCAGCACGGTGGCCCTGCGGATCCGGCGCCGGGGAGTCACAGACACAGGTGGGACTGCCTTTCTGACAGGGGCTGACAGGCCGCCGGCAGGGAGCTGACCAGGCCCTGACGGCGTACCGCAGCGTACCGGGGCCCCGCACGACGAACGGAGCCAGTCCGTCCGGACCGGCCACCCGGGCGGAGCCGTTCGGGACGGGCTAGCCTGAAGCCCGTCCGAGCGGGCAATTCGGAAAAGAGACACCGTACGACACAGCTCTCACGCACTCTGACGCACGTCTCAGGCAGTCTGACGCACGTCTCACGCAGTCCGACGCACGCATACGAAAAGGAGCCGCGGCCATGGCAGCGGGCGCCCCCCGGATCTTCGTCTCGCACCTCTCCGGCATCGCCGTGTTCGACCCGGCAGGCGACCAGGTGGGGCGTGTCCGCGATCTGGTCGTCATGCTCCGCGTCGGCCGCAAACCTCCGCGCGTACTGGGTCTGGTCGTCGAACTCACCACCCGCCGCCGCATCTTCCTGCCGATGACCCGGGTCACCGGCATCGAGTCCGGCCAGGTCATCACCACCGGCGTGCTCAACGTACGGCGCTTCGAGCAGCGCCCCACCGAGCGCCTCGTCTTCGGTGAACTGCTCGACCGCCGGGTCACCCTCAACGAGACCGGTGAGGAGGTCACCGTCCTGGACCTGTCGGTGCAGCAGCTCCCGGCCCGCCGGGACTGGGAGATCGACAAGGTCTTCGTCCGCAAGGGGAAGAAGGGCGGCGCCTTCCGGCGCAGCAAGGGCGAGACGCTGACCGTCGAGTGGTCCGGCGTCACCGGCTTCTCCGTGGAGGAGCAGGGGCAGGGCGCCGAGAACCTCCTCGCCACCTTCGAGCAGTTGCGCCCCGCCGACCTCGCCAACGTCCTGCACCACCTGTCCGCCAAGCGCCGCGCCGAGGTCGCCGCCGCCCTCGACGACGACCGCCTGGCCGACGTGCTGGAGGAGCTGCCGGAGGACGACCAGATCGAGATCCTCGGCAAGCTCAAGGAGGAGCGCGCCGCGGACGTGCTGGAGGCGATGGACCCCGACGACGCGGCCGACCTGCTCGGCGAGCTGCCCGAGGCGGACAAGGAGCGGCTGCTGAGCCTGATGGAGCCCGACGACGCGGCCGACATGCGTCGCCTGATGGCGTACGAGGAGCACACGGCCGGCGGTCTGATGACGACCGAGCCGATCGTGCTGCGGCCCGACGCCACCGTCGCCGACGCCCTGGCCCGCATCCGCAATCCCGACCTGTCCCCGGCGCACGCGGCCCAGGTCTACGTCTGCCGCCCGCCCGAGGAGACCCCGACCGGCAAGTACCTGGGCACGGTCCATTTCCAGCGCCTGCTGCGCGACCCCCCGTACACCCTGGTCGGCTCGATCCTCGACGACGATCTGCAACCGCTGGAGCCGGACGCCGCGCTGCCCGTGGTCGCCGGGTTCTTCGCCACGTACGACATGGTCGCGGCGCCCGTCGTCGACGAGTCCGGGTCGCTGCTGGGCGCGATCACCGTGGACGACGTGGTGGACCACATGCTGCCCGACGACTGGCGGGAGACCGAGTACCACCTCGACGACGAGACCGGAGGGACCGGGGCGACCGGAGGGACCGGGGCGACCGGAGCGGCCGGAGCGGCGAAGGAGGTGCGTGCCGATGGCGCCTGAGCGCGATACGGCGCCCCGTGAGCGCACGGTGTCGGGGGCCACGGCGGCCTCCCGCTCCCGCGGCACCCGCCTGGACCAGCCCCGGGCCCCGCGCCGCCGCCTGCTGCCCGAGTGGGACCCGGAGGCCTTCGGACGGCTCTCGGAACGCATCGCACGGTTTCTGGGCACCGGGCGGTTCATCGTCTGGATGACGATCGTCATCATCCTGTGGGTGGTGTGGAACGTGTCCGCGCCGAGCAGCCTGCGGTTCGACGAGTACCCGTTCATCTTCCTGACGCTGATGCTCTCGCTGCAGGCCTCCTACGCGGCCCCGCTGATCCTGCTCGCGCAGAACCGGCAGGACGACCGTGACCGGGTCAACCTGGAGCAGGACCGCAAGCAGAACGAGCGGTCGATCGCCGACACCGAGTACCTGACCCGCGAGATCGCCGCCCTGCGCATCGGCCTCGGCGAGGTCGCGACGCGGGACTGGATCCGCTCCGAGCTGCAGGACGCGCTGAAGGAGTTGGAGGAGCGGCAGAACGGCCACCATCCCGACCGCGGGGTATTCCCGGCAGAACGGTCGCGGGGACGTGACGTACACGACCGGTGACGGGGCTTTCCGTGCCCTATGGGCGGCGCCGTACCATCGTCCTTATGGCTACGGAAGACGCGGTGCGCGAGGCACTGGCGACGGTGAACGACCCCGAGATCAACCGGCCCATCACCGAGCTCGGGATGGTCAAGTCGGTGGAGATCGGCGCGGACGGAGCGGTCGCGGTCGCCGTGTACCTGACGGTCTCGGGCTGCCCCATGCGGGACACGATCACGCAGCGCGTGACGGACGCGGTCTCCCGGGTCGAGGGTGTCACGCGGGTCGACGTCGAGCTCGACGTGATGAGCGACGAGCAGCGCAAGGAACTGGCGAGCGCCCTGCGCGGCGGCCAGACCGAGCGCGAGGTTCCCTTCGCCAAGCCCGGCAGCCTCACCCGGGTCTACGCGGTCGCCTCCGGCAAGGGCGGCGTCGGCAAGTCCTCGGTGACGGTGAACCTGGCGGCGGCGATGGCGGCCGACGGCCTCAAGGTCGGTGTCGTGGACGCCGACATCTACGGCCACTCCGTGCCCCGCATGCTGGGCGTCGACGGGCGTCCCACCCAGGTCGAGAACATGATCATGCCGCCGTCGGCGAACGGCGTGAAGGTCATCTCCATCGGCATGTTCACCCCGGGCAACGCGCCGGTCGTCTGGCGCGGCCCGATGCTGCACCGCGCGCTCCAGCAGTTCCTGGCGGACGTGTACTGGGGCGACCTCGACGTCCTGCTGCTCGACCTGCCGCCCGGCACCGGCGACATCGCCATCTCCGTGGCGCAGCTCGTGCCGAACGCCGAGATCCTGGTCGTGACGACGCCTCAGCAGGCGGCGGCCGAGGTGGCCGAGCGGGCGGGCGCGATCGCCGTCCAGACCCACCAGAAGATCGTCGGTGTCGTCGAGAACATGTCCGGGCTGCCCTGCCCGCACTGCGACGAGATGGTCGACGTGTTCGGCACGGGCGGCGGCCAGATGGTCGCCGACGGACTGACCCGCACGACCGGCGCCTCGGTCCCGGTCCTCGGCGCCATCCCGATCGACGTACGTCTGCGCGAGGGCGGCGACGACGGCAAGCCCGTGGTCCTGTCCGACCCGGACTCCCCGGCGGGCGCGGCCCTGCGCTCGATCGCGGGCAAGCTGGGCGGGCGTCAGCGGGGCCTGTCGGGGCTGTCGCTGGGGATCACCCCGAAGAACAAGTTCTGACGTTCCGTATGGGGATTTCCGTACGGGACCCGGGGCGCTGTCCGGCAGGACGGCGCCCCTTGTCGTACTCCGGCTGCGTCGTACGCCCGGCTGGGTCGCACGCCCAGCCGCGTCGTACGACCGGCTGCCGTCAGGCGTACGCGGTGATGTCCTTGACCACGGAGAAGGCCAGCCCGTACGCGCTCATGCCCCTGCCGTACGCGCCCAGGTGGACGCCCTGTTCGGTGGAGCCGGCGAGCACCCAGCCGAACTCGGACTCCCGGTAGTGGAAGGACGTCGGCACGCCGTCCACGGGGAGGGACAGGGTCGACCAGTCCTCCCCGTCGAGGTCGTCGGCGAGGACCCACGCGGTCTCGGTCTGCTGCTCCAGCCAGTCGTCGCGCAGCGAGTGGTCCATCTGGCCGGGCCAGGTGAAGGACAGCAGGCCCACACCGGCGAGCCAGGCCGCCGAGGACACCGAGGTGGCCTCCAGCAGGCCCGTGCCGTCGGCGCTGCGCCGGTCGGGGTTGGCCGCCACGGTCACGACGACCGCGAACTTCTCCTTGGCGTCCCGCTCGTCGCCCGCCACGTGCTCGTTGCGCACCGACGGTTCGTCGCCGTGTCCGATCGAGCCGTGTTCCACGGCCCCGTCGGCCGCAGTGCCGACCTGCATCAGCCAGCGCCGTCCCGTGAAGGCCTCGTCCAGGCCGTACCAAGGGAAGGGCGCGCGCAGGTAGCCGTCGACCGTACGCCGGGCGGAGGAGACCCGTGGTCCGTCCTCCGCGGCCGGCGCCTGCGCGACCGTCCCACTCGTCGTCTCCATGTGCCCGGACGCCTCCTCGCTCTCGTCGGAACGGAACGGCCCGCCCCCCTTCGGGCGCACTCGTCCGGTCCGCACAACAACTCGGGCAGCATAGCCACACCACTGGCGGCAGCCGGGAAACCGCCCGGCGTGTGGGTCGCCCGGACGTCGTTCTCAGGCCCTGCGCGCCCTGCGGACTCCGTCCCGAGTGTGATACGCGTCACGCAGGAGCAAGAGCCACGCTCCCGTGCCGTACGGCAGCCCGCCGGCCGAGCTCAGGTGGCGTCCGCGTCGAAGGGCGGGCGGTCGTCGCGGGCGGGGGTCTCGGGCTTCTTCGACATGTCGATGCGGCCGCCGGTGGAGCCGGAGGAGGACGAGGAGGAGCCGGACGACGACTCGGACTCGCGGCCGTGGACCGCGTCGGTGACCTCGGCCATCTCCTTCTTCAGGTCGAAGCCGTTGCGGATCTCCTTGAGCCCCAGCTCGTCGTTGTCCAGCTGCTTGCGGATGAACGTCTTGGGGTTGAGGTCCTCGAACT
The DNA here is from genome assembly GCF_044544295.1 of Streptomyces sp. NPDC053750. NCBI lineage: Bacteria > Bacillati > Actinomycetota > Actinomycetes > Kitasatosporales > Streptomycetaceae > Streptomyces > Streptomyces sp. NPDC053750. The sequence goes on from NZ_JBITXB010000006.1 coordinate 268,307, forward strand.
CGAAGTCCTTGAACTCGGGGCCCAGCTCCTGCCGGATGTCCTGCTTGGCGCTGTCCGAGAACTCCCGGATCTTCCGGATGGTGCGCGTCACGTCCTGGATGACCTTGGGGAGCTTGTCCGGACCGAAGACGAGCACGGCGAGGACGACGAGCGTCACCAGCTCGAGTGCGCCTATGTCATTGAACACCTGAAGCTCCTTGGGATGTCCGGGCCGCCACCACGGTACCCGGCGACCCTGTCCGACGGGTACCGTCCGGTCGGCCCCGACCGCGTGTATGCGAGCGCTTTCCGAATTGTTTGCCTTCCTGGTCCCTTGTCGCGTCCCGTGCCGCGGTTCAGTCGCCGTCGGAGGAGCCGAGGACCAGTGAGACCTTCGTCTCCTTGCCCGCGCGCTCCAGGGTCAGTTCCAGGCGGTCGCCGGGGCGGTGGGCGCGCGTCTTGACGATGAGTTCCTCGCCGGAGTGCACGCGCCGGCCGTCGACCTCGGTGATCACGTCCCCGGCCTTGAGACCGGCCTCGGCGCCGGGGCCGCCGGCGGTGACCGGGGGTCCGCCGTCGCTGCCCTTGGTGCCGACGCGGGCGCCGTCGCCCGTGTAGTTCATGTCGAGGGTGATGCCGATGACCGGGTGGGTGGCCTTGCCGGTGTTGATCAGTTCCTCGGCGACGCGCTTGCCCTGGTTGATGGGGATGGCGAAACCGAGGCCTATGGAGCCGGCCTGGCCGCCGTCCGACTCGGCGCCGCCGCTGCCGGCGGACCGGATCGCGGAGTTGATGCCGATGACCCGGCCCCGGGCGTCCAGGAGAGGGCCGCCGGAGTTGCCGGGGTTGATGGGCGCGTCGGTCTGCAGGGCGTCGACGTACGACACGTCGCTGCCGTCGCCCTCCTCGCCGCCCGCGGTGATGGGCCGCTCCTTGGCGCTGATGATGCCGGAGGTGACCGTGCCCGCCAGGTCGAAGGGCGCGCCGATGGCGACGACGGGGTCACCGACGTGGACGTTCTCGGAGTTGCCGAGCGGCATGGGGGTGAGGTTCCGCACGCCGCTCACCTTCACCACGGCGAGGTCGTATCCGCTGTCGCGGCCGACGACCGTGGCGTCGGCGGTGTCGCCGCTGTTGAAGGTGACGGTTATCTCGCCGCCGGATCCGGCGGGCTCCACGACGTGGTTGTTGGTCAGGATGTGCCCGCGGTCGTCGAGTACGAAGCCGGTGCCGGTGCCCGCGGCGTCGCTGCCGCTCACGTGCAGCGTCACCACGCTGGGCAGGGCGCGGGCGGCGATCCCGGCCACGCTGTCGGGGGCCCGGTCGGCCGCCTCCTTCCCGGCCTGCGGCAGCTCCACGGTCCCCACGCCGCCGTTGCGCTCCAGGTACGCCCCTATGGCGCCGCCGATGCCGCCGGAGACCAGGGCGATCAGCAGGGCCCCGCCGACGAGCATCCGCACGGCCCGCCTGCGTCGCTGCTGCGATGTGCGGGTGCCGGCCCCGTGGTGCTGGAGAGGCGCGGCGGCGGCCGAGGCGGCCCAGGGGTCGTAGCGCCCCCAGGGGTCGGCGGAAGCGTCGGTGCCGGGTGCCGGGAACGCCGACGGCTCCGCCGGCGGGACGGACGCGGGAGGCACCGCCGCTGCCGGCGCGCCGTGCGTGCCGTGGGCCGGCGTCGCCGCCGGATGCGGTGGGGCGTCCGTCCCCGGGACGGTGGCGCCCACGAGCGGGGACGACGGGCCCGCGTGGGACGACACCGCTGCCGTCGTGCCGTGCACCGACGGGGCGGGAGGCGGGGCGTCCGCCAAGGACGGCTCCGGTACCGCTCCCGGAGGCGGGGACGGCACCGCCGCCGACGTGCCGTGGGCCGGCGTCGCCGCCGGGTGCTGGACCGGCGGGGCGGGGGCCCAGGGCCCCGGCTCGCCGTACGGCGGCGTGCTGTACGGATCGGGATCGTGCAACGGCTTCGGCCGCTCGGCGCCGGTGCCCGCATACGGACCGGCGGCGTGGGTTTCGGGCGGTTGGGGGGCGGCGGGTGGGTGCATGGTCGCGTGCGACGCCGCGTCGGGGACCGTGCCGCTGGGCGGGGCGGTCTCCTGGTTGGCGGCTGTCCGCGGGGCGGGGTCGGTGGGCGTGGCCGGATGTGGTTCCGCGTGCTGGTTGCCGGCCGTGGGGCCGTTCGGCGTCGGGGACGGGCGGTCCAGCTCGTAGTCCCCCCCGTCGGCCACCCGGGGCGCCGTCGGGCGCTCCAGCTCGAAGTCGCCGTCGTCGGACGTGTCACCACCGGTACCGGTGGTGGGCGTCGCGCGCGGGCGTTCCAGTTCGAAGTCGCCGTCGGCGTCCTGGGACGAGCGGGGACGACTCCACCACTTCGCCTTCGTGGGCTTCCCCTCGTTCATGTTCTCCCCCGCAGCTGGCCGCAGATCGTCGGCTCCAAGGGCTCTGGCGCCATCCCGGATTCAATCAGGTTCGCGGCCCGGCGCGCAGAGTCCGGTCAGGGAACCGGGCGGTGGGAGGCGGCGGGGGACGCCGACGGGGACAAGGACTGGACCGGCTCGGGGACGGGCGCGGCGAGCAGGCCGGGTGGCCTGAGCTCGGGGGCCGTCGACCAGGACGTCAGGGCCGACAGGGCGAGCGGCGGAACCGCTTCGAGCGGACGTATCAGCGGCGACATCGCGGCGGCACCGGCCGTCACCGGAGTGGTCAGCGCGCGCACCGCCTGCTGCTGGGGATCCGCGCCCGGAGGGACCGGCAGCCCCGGCAGCAACGGCGCGGACATCACGGTGGGCGCGACAGGTGTGTCGCCCAGCGCCCGCTGCCCCTGGACCTGCCCGGGCAGCGCACCGGCCGAGCGACGGCGCTGGCTTTCGGAACCCGTGACCGCTCCCGCGCCCTGCGTGCGCGTCGGCGTCACATTGCTTCCGCTTCCCGAGCCCCGCGCCTCCGTGGTGGTGTCCGGCATGCCGGCGGTGACACCGCCCAGCGCGATCGCGGCCAGCGACACCGCCCCGGCGGCGGCGAACGCGAACCGCAGGCCGCGCGAGGCGGACCGCTCGTCGTGCCGGCTCACGTCGTGGATCCGGAAGCCCCGGCCCTGCGAGGAGGGCGGCAGCAGGGAGGCGTGCGGCCGGACGGGTACGTAGTCGAACTCGAACCGCTCGCCCCGCTCGGTACCGAAGGCCCCGGAGGACGGGGACGCGTCGAACCTGCCGGGCAGCCCGGCCAGGCCGTCGGAGAACCCTCCGCCGCCCAGCGACGAGCCACCTCTGTCCGTGTCACCTCCCCCGGGCAGCCCCTGGAGGCGGGCGAGGAAGCTCTCGGAGGGGGCCGGCGGGGCCGCCTTCGCGAAGACGCTCTTCAACCGGCGCTGTGCGTCGACCTCCGCCTTGCACTTCGGGCAGGTGGCCACGTGCGCCAGCACGCGCTCGCGCGCGTCATGACCGAGCTCTCCGTCCACCAGGGCGGAGAGTCGGTCTCCCAGATGCTGCTCAGCGAGATGATCCTCGGATTTAGGCCGTGACCCACTCACGCGCTCGTGCCCCCTCCTCCCAGTGCGGGAACACGGGCCACGAACGAGCGACGCTCGGCACGCGCCTTGGGGGAACGATGCGCGAGAGCCTTGCGCAGCTGGGAGCGGCCACGGTGGATGCGGGAGCGGACCGTGCCGAGCTTCACACCGAGGGTCGCGGCGATCTCCTCGTACGACAGCCCCTCGATGTCGCACAGGACGACGGCGGCCCGGAACTCGGGCGCGAGGGTGTCCAGCGCCTGCTGGACGTCCGCGTCGAAGTGGGCGTCGTGGAAGATCTGCTGCGGGGTGGGCTCCTTGCTGGCGAGCCGCTCGGCCGCGTCGTCGCCGAGCGCGTCGAAGCGGATGCGCTGCTTGCGGCGGACCATGTCCAGGAAGAGGTTGGTCGTGATGCGGTGCAGCCAGCCCTCGAAGGTGCCCGGCGTGTAGGTCGACAACGACCGGAAGACGCGGACGAAGACCTCCTGGGTGAGGTCCTCGGCGTCGTGCTGATTGCCGGTGAGGCGGTAGGCGAGGCGGTAGACCCGGCCGCTGTGGGTGCTGACGATCTCCTCCCAGGTGGGCGGAGTCCACGCCTGCCCGTCCGCGTCGCTGGTGAAGGTCGCGGTCTGGGCGGGTCCCGTGGCGGGACCGTCGGCGTGGCTGGGGTCAGCAGCGGTGTCGTTCACGGATTTCGGCCTGCCTGCCGATCCGAGGAAGCGCCGCAGCACTCCTCTCCGATCCGCGGGTGCGGCCGCACCTCCCCTGTCGGCTCTGGTGGTGTCCAGTGGAGCCCCTACCATAGCCACCTCGCCCGTTAGCTCCGGATAAGCGGTTTTACGAGAATTTGATCTGGGCTGACACGGCTCGTACGGCTGCGTCAGCACTTGCTCGGCACCCTGGCCCAATTCGCCGCCCCCGTCGCAGTCCCGGCCCCTCGGTCGTCTCCTTGCTCTCCTCTTAAACGACCGGTCCCATCTGCGGGTTCCCGACCCCAACGGATACAGTCACGCCGAGGCAAGTACGGGGACAGGAGAGGGTCATTACCGGCAACCGGCAGACGAGCTGGGCGTTCGCCGACGCCTATGTCGCCGAGGACGACGCGCTGCGCTGGGCACGCGACCGGGCCCGTGAGGCGGGCCTGCGCTCGGTGACCCCAGGCACGGGCTCGGCCCTGGGCTTGCTCGCCGCCGCCGTGGACGCCAAGGCGGTCGCGGAGATCGGCACCGGCTGCGGTGTCTCCGGGATCCACCTCTTGCACGGCATGCGGCCGGACGGGGTGCTGACCACGGTCGACCCGGAGCCGGAGCACCAGCAGTTCGCCCGTCAGGCCTTCCGGGCCGCGGGCTTCGCCAGCAACCGTGCCCGTTTCATCCCGGGCCGTGCCCTGGACGTCCTTCCCCGGCTCGCGGACGCCGGTTACGACCTGGTCTTCTGCGACGGCGACCGCATGGAGTACCAGGACTACCTCGCTGAATCGTTGCGCCTGCTGCGCCCGGGAGGTCTCGTCGCCTTCGAGGGCGTGTTCGGCGCCGGCCGGACGATCGACTCCGGGCCGCAGCCCGCGGAGGTGCTGCGACTGCGGGAACTCCTGCGCGCGGTGCGGGAGAGTCAGGAGCTGGTGCCGTCACTGCTGCCGGTGGGCGACGGGCTGCTGTGCGCCGTCAAAAGGTGACCGGCCAAACGGTGACCGCGGGAAACGGAAAACAATCACCCCGGCACCATGCGCGGTACCGGGGCGACTGAACGGGTATGGTCGCTTGCGCGTCAGCCGACGACCTTCTTGAGGGCGTCGCCGAGCGCGTCGGCCTCGTCGGGGGTCAGCTCGACGACGAGTCGACCGCCGCCTTCGAGCGGAACGCGCATGACGATGCCCCGCCCCTCCTTGGTCACCTCGAGCGGGCCATCGCCCGTCCGCGGCTTCATGGCCGCCATGCTCGTTCCCCTTCCTGATACCAGCTCACCGTCACCGCCGACGGCCCGTGAGGGCACGCGCAGTCCGGCATGGACGCGCGACACCGGCATCGAACACATTGCTTCCCAGTCATTATCCCGCATCCCAGGACCCGATGACCAACATCGGTAGGCATCGCTTGGGCAACGCGCGCGAGCAAAACCACTCAATTCGGGGATGTGCCTGCGATACTGCGCGCCCTCGCCCACTTCCACCGAATGGATACGGACCGGAATTCTTTGACGCAGGTCACACCGCCGGATCGGTCCGCCGCCGGTGATCTCCGTCATGCTGTCTCCCGGACACACACCACGACGCGGAGGGGAAATCCATGGCCGACACCGTGCTCTACGAGGTGAGCGACGGACTCGCGACGATCACGCTGAACCGCCCCGAGGCGATGAACGCGCTGAACATCGACACCAAGGTCGCGCTCCGGGACGCGGTGCGCTCCGCCGCGGCGGACGACGCCGTACGGGCGGTGCTGCTCACCGCGGCCGGGGAGCGGGCGTTCTGCGTCGGCCAGGACCTCAAGGAGCACATCGGGCTGCTGGCCGACGACCGGGAGACGGGCTCGGGCCGGACCATGAGCACGGTGCGCGAGCACTACAACCCGATCGTGCGGGCGCTGACCGAGGCGGCCAAGCCGGTGGTCGCCGCGGTGAACGGCGTGGCGGCCGGGGCCGGCTTCGGGTTCGCGCTCGCTGCGGACTACCGGATCGTCGCGGACACGGCGGCGTTCAACACGTCCTTCGCGGGCGTTGCGCTGACCGCCGACTCCGGCATCTCCTGGACCCTGCCGCGCGTCGTCGGCCCCGGGCGCGCCGCCGACCTGCTGCTCTTCCCGCGCAGCATCGGCGCCCGGGAGGCGTACGAGCTGGGCATCGCCAACCGGGTCGTACCCGCCGCCGACCTGCGCGCCGAGGCCGAGCAGACGGCGCGGGCGCTGGCCGCGGGGCCGACGGTGGCGTACGCCGCGCTGAAGGAGGCGATGGCGTACGGGCTGACCCACTCGCTCTCCGAGACGCTGGAGAAGGAGGACGAGCTGCAGTCGCGGGCGGGGGCCTCGGAGGACCACGCGATCGCGGTGCGGGCGTTCGTCAACAAGGAGAAGCCGAAGTACCTGGGCCGCTGAGCGGGACCGGTGACGGTCCCCCGCCCCCTCACCGGGCGCTTCTGGCCACGCAGGTCTCCAGGTGGTCGTCGACCAGTCCGCAGGCCTGCATCAGCGCGTACGCCGTCGTCGGGCCGACGAAGCGCAGGCCCCGCTTCTTCAGGGCCTTGGACAGCGCCGTGGACTCGGGTGTGACGGCCGGGACGTCGGCGAGGGTCTTCGGGACCGGGCGGCCGGCCCGGTCCGGGGCGTGCGACCAGATCAGCTCGTCCAGCTCACGCGGGGCCCACTCGGCCAGCACGCGCGCGTTGGCGAGGGTCGCGTCGATCTTGGCGCGGTTGCGGATGATGCCGGCGTCGGCGAGCAGGCGTGCGCGGTCCTCGTCGGTGAAGGCCGCCACCTTGGCGATCTCGAAGTCCGCGAAGGCGGTACGGAAGCCGGGGCGGCGGCGGAGGATCGTGATCCAGGACAGGCCGGACTGGAAGGCCTCCAGGCTGAGCCGTTCGAACAGGGCGTCGTCGCCGTGGACCGGACGGCCCCACTCCTCGTCGTGGTACGTCACGTAGTCCGCGGTGGACAGGGCCCAGGGACAGCGCGGCGCGCCGTCCGGTCCTGCCACGGCTTCCCCGGCGCTCACTGCTGCTCCTCCTGAGCCGGCTTCTCCATGGAGACGTGCGGATGGGCGGCGGCGGCCCGGGCACCGGCCAGCGCGGACTCCAGGTCGGCGATGCGCGCGTCGCGCTCGGCCAGCTCGGCGCCGAGACGGCCGAGGGCGTCGTCGACGTCCGCCATGCGGTAGCCGCGGACGACGAGCGGGAAACGGAGCCGCTCCACGTCCGCACGGCCCACCGGGCGGTCCGGGGGCAGCGAGTCCCGCAGCCGCTCCGGCGGGACGTCGGGCAACGGCCCGCTGTCGCCGCCGCTCACCACCGCGAGCGTGACCGCGGTGACCACGACGGCCAGCGCGATGACGAGGAACAGGAACATGACCATCGCTGGGCCCCCATGGTCGGGTCTCGGAGTACTCGGAGTACCGGGTGTACTCGGCGTCGTCGGAGTCGGTTGTGTCGGGTCCGATCGTGCCATGCGAGTCTGACAGTGCGGGTCGCAGGCGGTCCAAGACCGCTTCGAGGACGCGCAGGCCGGTTCGTGGACCGGATTCCGAGGCGAGAGCGGGACGTGAGAACGGGATGGGCGAGGAGATGTCACAGGGGATGCTCAGGCTGGGCAGGCGCGAGTTCGCGGCGCACGAGCCGGTGATCATGGCGATCGTGAACCGGACCCCGGACTCCTTCTACGACCAGGGGGCGACCTTCCGCGACGAGCCAGCCCTCGCACGCGTGGAGCAGGCGGTGGCCGAGGGCGCCGCGATCATCGACATCGGCGGGGTGAAGGCGGGCCCCGGGGACGAGGTCTCGGCGGCGGAGGAGGCGCGGCGGACGGTGGGGTTCGTCGCGGAGGTGCGGCGGCGGTTCCCGGACGTCGTGATCAGCGTGGACACCTGGCGGCACGAGGTGGGCGAGGCCGTGTGCGAGGTGGGGGCGGACCTGCTGAACGACGCGTGGGGCGGCGTCGACCCCAAGCTCGCTGAGGTCGCCGCGCGGTACGGGGTTGGGCTGGTGTGCACGCACGCCGGTGGCGCTCAGCCGCGGACCCGGCCGCACCGGGTGACGTACGACGACGTCATGGCCGACATCCTTCAGGTGACGCTGGGGCTGGCCGAGCGGGCGGCGGCGCTGGGGGTGCCGCGGGAGTCGGTGCTGATCGATCCCGGGCACGACTTCGGGAAGAACACGCGGCACAGCCTGGAGGCGACCCGGCGGCTCGGGGAGATGGTGGAGACGGGGTGGCCGGTGCTGGTGTCCCTGTCCAACAAGGACTTCGTCGGGGAGACACTGGACAAGCCCGTGAAGGAACGGGTGCTGGGGACGCTGGCGACGACGGCGGTGTCGGCCTGGCTGGGGGCGCGGGTGTACCGGGTGCACGAGGTGGCGGAGACGCGGCAGGTGCTGGACATGGTGGCGACGATCGCGGGGCACCGTGAGCCGGCGGTGGCCCGGCGGGGGTTGGCGTAGCGCGGTCGGCTCCGCCGGAGTCGCCTGGGGGTGCTGCCCGGGAGCCGGCGCGGGGTGGTGGGCCGAGGCGTGGTTCCTCGCCCCCGCCGCCCTTACCCGTTCCCGTCCCCGGGGGCTTCGCCCCTTCGACCCCACCAGGGGCTCCGCCCCCGGACCCCGGCGGGGGCCTGGCCCCCTGACACCACGGGCTCCGGGCCCTGCACCCCGCTAGCGGCCCGCCTCCTTCGAGACCAGGGCCACCGCCTCCTCCACGTCGTCCGTGACGTGGAAGAGCAGGAGGTCCTTCTCCGCGGCCTTGCCCTGGGCCACCAGGGTGTCGCGGAGCCAGTTCACCAGGCCGCCCCAGTACTCGGTGCCGAACAGGACGATGGGGAAGCGGGTCACCTTCTGGGTCTGGACCAGGGTGAGGGCCTCGAAGAGCTCGTCGAGGGTGCCGAGGCCGCCGGGCAGAACCACGAAGCCCTGCGCGTACTTCACGAACATCATCTTGCGGACGAAGAAGTAACGGAAGTTCAGCCCGATGTCGACGTACGGGTTGAGCCCCTGCTCGAAGGGCAGCTCGATGCCGAGGCCGACCGACGTGCCCTTAGCCTCCAGGGCGCCCTTGTTGGCCGCCTCCATGGCGCCCGGCCCACCACCGGTGATGACCGCGAAGCCCGCCTCGACCAGGCCGCGGCCCAGCCGGACGCCTGCGTCGTACTCCGGCGAGTCCACCGGCGTACGGGCGGAACCGAAGACGCTGATCGCGGGCGGAAGTTCGGCCAGCGTGCCGAAGCCCTCGATGAACTCCGACTGGATGCGCAGCACGCGCCAGGGGTCGGTGTGGACCCAGTCCGTCGGTGCACGCTCGTCCAGCAGGCGCTGGTCCGTGGTGCTCTTCTGGACCTGGCCGCGCCGCCGGAGGACAGGGCCCAGGCGCTGCTCCTCCGGTGGCTGCTTCTTGCCCTCGGGGTTGCCGGTCGGCATGCGCGCTCCCTCCGTTTGCGGGTTTTTCCACCTCAGCGTAGATCTACGCGGGTTACGTACGGGGGACCTCAGCATGTCCGGAACGCTGCGGCGTAAACCCCCCGCGGATCATGCGGTCAGCCAGGTCCGCAGCCGTTCCTCCCCCGCGAGGATCTTCGTCACCTCGACCCGTTCGTCACGCTTGTGCGCCAAGTGCGGGTTGCCCGGACCGTAGTTGACCGCCGGGACGCCGAGCGCCGAGAAGCGGGACACGTCCGTCCAGCCGTACTTGGGCTGCGGGGTGCCGCCCACCGCCTCGATGAAGGCCGCCGCGGCGGGGTGGGACAGCCCCGGCAGGGCCGCGCCGCTGTGGTCGTCGACCACGAACTCCGTCACCCCGCAGTCCGCGAAGACCTCGCGCACGTGGGCGAGCGCCTCCTCGGGGCTGCGGTCGGGGGCGTAGCGGAAGTTGACGGTGACCACGCACTCGTCGGGGATGACGTTGCCCGCCACGCCGCCCGTGATGCCGACCGCGTTCAGGCCCTCGCGGTACTCCAGGCCGTCGATCACCGGGTAGCGCGGTTCATAGGCGGCCAGGCGGGCGAGGATGGGCGCGGCCGCGTGGATCGCGTTGGAGCCCATCCAGGAGCGGGCCGAGTGCGCCCGCTCGCCGGTCGTCCTCAGCAGCACCCGCAGCGTGCCCTGGCAGCCGCCCTCCACCTGGCCGTCCGACGGTTCGAGGAGCACCGCGAAGTCGCCCTCCAGCCACTCGGGATGCGCCTCGGCGACGTGCTTCAGCCCGTTCAGCTCGGCGGCGACCTCCTCGTTGTCGTAGAAGACGAAGGTCAGGTCGCGGTTGGGCGCCGGGACCGTGGCCGCGATGCGCAGCTGGACCGCCACGCCCGCCTTCATGTCGCAGGTGCCGCAGCCCCACAGGACGCCGTCCGCGTCGAGGCGGGAGGGGACGTTGTCCGCGATCGGTACGGTGTCGATGTGGCCGGCCAGGATCACGCGCTCCGCCCGGCCCAGGTTCGTGCGGGCCACGACATTGTTGCCGTACCGCTCGACCGACAGGTGCGGCAGGGCGCGCAGGGCGCTCTCGATCGCGTCCGCCAGCGGCTCCTCGGTGCCGCTCTCGGAGGGGAAGTCGACGAGCCGGGCGGTGAGCTCCGCGGCGTCCAGCGTGAGGTCAAGCGGGGTATCGGCCATGGCCCGACCCTAACGCCCCTGCCCTTTCGGGCACTGTGCGTACCCGGCGTACACCACGCCCTACCCTCCAGTACCTTGTACGCGTGCTTCAGCCGTCGCCGACCCGCAAACGTCATGGCCGCCTCGTCCGTTCCGGGGCGGCCACCGTGGTCCTGCTCGCCGTCGCCGGGTACCTCGCGGTGCAGTACGTCACCGGGGGCGCGGGCGCGCCGGGGTGCAAGGTGGTCTCGGCCGGGGACGAGGGGGCGGTCTACGAGTTCACCCCGGAGCAGGCCGTGAACGCGGCGACGATCACCGCCGTGGGCACCGCGCGCAACCTGCCGGAGCGGGCGGTGACGATCGCGCTGGCGACCGCGCTGCAGGAGTCGGCCCTGCGCAACCTGGACCACGGCGACCGCGACTCGCTCGGCCTGTTCCAGCAGCGGCCCTCGCAGGGCTGGGGCACGCCGGAGGAGATCATGGACCCGGCGTACTCGGCGGGCCTGTTCTACGACCATCTGGTCGAGGTGCCCGGTTACACGGACCTCCCGTTGACCGTCGCCGCCCAGCGCGTGCAGCGCAGCGGCTTCCCGGACGCGTACGCCAAGCACGAGCCGGACGCCAGGCTGCTCGCCGCCGCGCTGACCGGACGGTCCGCGGCGACGCTGACCTGCGACGGGCGTCGCGGCGCGGACCGGATGAAGGGGCCGGACGCGGTGCGCGCGGCGCTCGTACGGGACTTCGGGCGCGATGTGCTCCAGCCGGCCGGCGCGGACGTCTCGTCGAAGTCCGCGTCCGCACCGGCCGCGGGCGCGGCGGGCGCGGGCGCGGCGGGCGGCTCCGACGGGCGGACCGTGACGCTGCCCGTGACCGCCGGCGCGGGTTCCGGCGCGGGTACGCAGGAGCGCCCGGAGCAGCGCGGCTGGCAGTTGGCGCACTGGGCGGTGGCCAACGCCTCCGCGCTGCACCTGGAACGGGTCTCCTACGCCGGCCGGGAGTGGACGGCGGGGAACACCGACAGCAAGTGGCATCCCACGGCCACGGGGAGCACCGGGGGCGGGGAGCGGGCCGGCGGATCGGTCCGGATCACGTCCGCGCGGTAACGGTCATCCGTACGGTTCGTCATCCCTGCGAGTGTCCGTGACAGCGCCTGACCGACGCGGTGCGCGGGATCCCGCGTCGTCGCGCCCGCATCGCCCCGCGCCCAGGAAGGCCAAGCGCCGTAAGGATTCGGCAGGGCATTCCGGCGGACATCCTTTTGCCCGCTTTTCCGTGGACCTGATAATGCGACGCATTGCCAACTCTTTACCTTGTGTCGCCGCAACCTTCCCGGCCTTCGAGCGGTAGTCACGGCGTCCGAATCGTTGACTTCCGTCGAAGGAGCATCATGTCCCTCCCCCTGACCCGCCGGATCGCCCGTGCCGCGCTGCTCGTCGCTGCGGGAGCGGCTGCCGGGGTCGGTGCGGCCGGCTCCGCCAGTGCGGCTCCCGAACTGCCGGCCAACCCGAACCTCGGGGGACTGACCGCCCTCGACGGGGCGAACGCCGGCGACACCCTCGGCGCCACCACCCAGGGTGTCACCAAGACCGCGGGCGACACCGGCGGCAAGACCGTCAAGAAGGCCACGCCCATGGCGCAGAAGGGCGCCAAGGACGTGACGGGCTCCGCCACGGACGTCGTCGGTGACACCACGCAGACCGCCACGAAGGGCGGGCTGCCGCTCGGCTGAGCGCCCGCCTGAACAACAGGGGCGACGGGGTCTGGGAGTTCTCAGGCCCCGTCGCCTTTGTGTGCCCCCGTTGATTGCAGCGGGGCGGGGCGGTCAGGCCGTCAGCCGGCTCACGGCCGCGCGGACGCGCTCGTCCGTGGCGGTGAAGGCGACGCGGACGAACTTCTCGCCGGCCGGGCCGTAGAAGTCGCCCGGAGCCACCAGGATGCCGCGCTCGGCCAGGTGGGCCACCGTGTCCCAGCAGGACTCGTCACGGGTGGCCCAGAGGTAGAGGCTGGCCTCGCTGTGCTCGATGCGGAAGCCGTGGCCGAGGAGGGCCTCGCGCAGGGCCGTGCGGCGGGCCGCGTAGCGCTCGCGCTGGACGCGCACGTGCTCGTCGTCGCCGAGGGCCGCCACCACGGCCGCCTGCGTCGGTGCCGAGGTCATCATGCCGCCGTGCTTGCGGATCTCCAGAAGAGGGCCCAGGACGGCCGGATCGCCCGCCAGGAAGGCCGCGCGGTAGCCGGCGAGGTTGGAGCGCTTGGAGAGCGAGTGGACGGCCACCAGGCCGTCGTACGAGCCGCCGTTGACGTCCGGGTGCAGGACGGAGACCGGGTCGGCCTCCCAGCCCAGCTCCAGGTAGCACTCGTCGGAGACGACGAGGACGCCGTGCTCGCGGGCCCACGCGACGATCCGGGTCAGGTCGGCCTTGGACAGCACCCTGCCGGTCGGGTTGGACGGCGAGTTGAGCCACAGGAGCTTCAGGCCCGTCGGGTCCAGGTCGGTGGGGCCCGGCGCGTCAGCGCCTGGTGTCAGCGTGTACGCCTCGTACTCCGCGCGGGCCAGCCGCGCGCCGACCTCGTACGTCGGATAGGCCAGACGGGGGAAGGCCACCCGGTCGCCGGGGCCGAGGCCCAGCTGGGTGGGGAGCCAGGCGACGAGTTCCTTGGAGCCGACGATCGGCAGGACGTGGCGGTGGGTGACGTCGCGGGCGCCGAGGCGGCGCTCGACCCAGCCGGTGATCGCGTCGCGCAGTGCCGGGGTGCCCCAGACGGTCGGGTAGCCCGGGGAGTCCGCCGCGTCGATCAGGGCCTTCTGGATCAGCTCGGGGACCGGGTCGACCGGGGTGCCGACGGAGAGGTCGACGATGCCGTCGGGGTGCGCGGCGGCCGTCTTCTTGTACGGCTCGAGCTTGTCCCAGGGGAAGGTGGGCAAGCGGTCGGAGACTGCGGACACGGTTACTGGCTCACTTTCGTCGGGTACGGCGCGGGCCCGCCAAACGCCTCGGTCCCGTGCGGCGCCGATCGGGGGGCGATCAGGCCGTACGGGACCGAGGCGGCGCGGTGCGGGCCGCTCCTACTGGTTCTGCGGCGGCAGCGCGGCGACGAAGGGGTGGTCGCGCTCGATCAGGCCCAGCTTGCTGGCGCCGCCGGGAGAGCCGAGCTCGTCGAAGAACTCGACGTTCGCCTTGTAGTAGTCCTTCCACTCCTCCGGAGTGTCGTCCTCGTAGAAGATCGCCTCGACCGGGCAGACCGGCTCACAGGCACCACAGTCGACGCATTCGTCCGGGTGGATGTACAAGGACCGCTGGCCCTCGTAGATGCAGTCGACCGGGCACTCCTCGATGCACGCCTTGTCCTTCACGTCGACACAAGGCTGCGCGATGACGTAGGTCACGCTGTCGTTCCTCCTCGATAGGGCGCTGGCGGGCCTCCTCAGGCTCCGCCGCCTGGCGCGCGGGAGCGCGGCGTCGTCGATGCCCGCCCCTAGTATCTCCGTTCTGGGGCATGATCCGAACAGGAGGGGTGGACCGACCCGTGGAAATCTCTGCCGCTGGACGCCTTGAGGTCCGTATCACCACTGCTGACGTGGGCAAACGGGTCTCCGTGCGGCGCTTGAGCGAACCTGGTGTCTCGGGTGAGAGGTTCACCGACACGGTCGGCGTTCTCACATCATGGGACGACGGTGTGCTGCTGATCACACGGAAGAGTGGCGAGACCGTCCGTATCCCGGAGGCCGCGCTGGTCGCGGGCAAGGTGGTGCCGTCCGCTCCGGCGCGTCGGCGCGGCCCCGCGGCCTCCTACGAGGAGCTGGCGCGCGTCGCCTCGCGGGCCTGGCGGCCGGTGGAGAGCGAGCGGCTCGGTGAGTGGGAGCTGCGGGCGGCCTCCGGGTTCACGCGGCGGGCGAACTCCGTACTGCCGCTCGGCGATCCGGGGATGCCGCTCGACGAGGCGCTGACCGCCGTGCGCCGCTGGTACGGCGAGCGCGGCCTGCCCGCCTACGTCCAGACCGCCACCGGTGCCGAGGGCACACAGGAGCTGCTCTGCGCGGAGCTGGAGCGGCGGGGGTGGGTGCGGGAGGTGACGGCCGAGCTGTGGATCGGTGCCCTGGCACCGGTCGCCGACCTCTCCGAGGGGACCGGGGTGGTCCTGTCCCGGGAGGCGGACGAGGCGTGGCTGGCGCGGTACCAGCGCAAGGGCGTGAGCGACGTGGCCCTGCGGGTGCTGGGCGCCGGGCCGTCCGTGTGGTTCGCGACGGTGCCCGGTGCCGACGCCCCGGCCGCCATCGGGCGGTGTGTCGTGGACGGGCGGTGGGCCTCCTTCTCGGCCGTCGAGGTCGACCCCGCACAGCGGCGCCGGGGACTGGCGACCGACGTGATGGCCACGCTGGCCCGGCGGGCGCTCGACGAGGGCGCCTCGGCGGCATGGCTCCAGGTGGAGACGGACAACGCGGGGGCGCGGGCGCTGTACGCCGGGATGGGCTTCGCGGCGCATCACACGTACCACCACTACCGTGCGCCCGAGGATGCCGGTCCGGAGAATGCCGGTCCGGGCCGGTAACCGATCGCCGTGAAAGGGCACGAGCCAGGCATGCGTCACCTCCCCCATCCCCCGCCGCCCGAGCGCTCCGCCGAGGTACGACGGCTGTTCGCCGAAGAGGCGCGGTCCGAGCGGCCCGATCTGTCGACGCTGTGCCTGCTGGTGGGCGCGGAGGCGGACGGGGCCCTGGACGAGGCGGGTCTGGACGCCGCCCAGATGGAGCTGGACCGGCTGGCCGGGCAGCTGCCGTTCCGGCCGGGTACGCCGCAGGCCTGGGCGGCTGCGCTGCGGGACCTGCTCGGCGGGCGGTACGGGTTCCACGGGACCGCGGCGGACTACCGGCGGCTGGAGTCGTCGCTGCTGCACGAGGTGCTGCGGCGCCGGCGCGGGCTGCCGATCATGCTGTCGGTGGTGTGGATGGAGGTGGCCCGGCGGGCGGGGGCCCCGGTGTACGGGGTCGCGTTGCCGGGGCACTTCGTGGTCGGGTTCGGGCCGGAGTTCGGGCCGGAGGAGGAGCGGGTGCTCGCCGATCCGTTCGACGGGGGCCGGGTGCTCACCGGGAACGACGCGGAGGTGCTGGTCGCCGGGGCCACGGGGGCGCGGTTGCAGCCGTCGATGCTGGAGCCCGCGGCGCCCCTGGACGTGGTGGCGCGCATCCTGAACAACGTACGGGCGTGGGCGGCGGCCCGGCCGGAGCGGTCGGACGTCGGGTTGTGGGCGATCGAGCTGGCGTTGCTGTTGCCGGCGCGGCCGGCGCGGCTGCGGTACGAGCGGGCGCGGTTGCTGGTGCAGCGGGGGGAGTTCTCGGCAGGGGCCGGCGAGCTGGAGGCGTACGCGGAGGTCGTGGAGGCGGTGGACGAGGCGGCGGCCGAGCTGGTGCGGGGGGAGGCGCGGGCGGCGCGAGCCATGCTCAACTGAGGTGGTGAGGGGCCGGCGCGAGTCGTACGACGAGAGGGGCGCCCGGCGCGTGCCGGGCGCCCCTCTCTCGTGGACGTGCGTCAGCTGGGGTTGGTCTCGATGACCGCCACGCGGTCGGTCTTGCTCTTCAGGGCCTGGCGCAGGGCGCCGTAGACGTCCTCGGGGGTGACGGCCGTCTTCTCACCGTTGGCGCGGGTGATGAGCACGCCGTCGAACGTCTGGCCGTAGAGCTCCTTGAGGGCGTTGAGGTCGGGCTTGTCGACGAGCTTCCCGTCGACGGCCGTGACCCTGAGGAACTTCCACAGCGACTTCTCGGGGCTCAGCGGAATGGAGTGTGCCGCGTCCGTCTGCACGGTCACGCGGGCCGACATGGCCGGCTCGGCGAACTCCTTCAGCATCCGGTCGACCTCGGCGTTGGAGACCGTGGGCTGCCGGGTGGTGGTCGGCACGTTCACCGGGGTGGCGGTGCCCGTCTCCACCTGGGCCCGGTACGCCTCCTGCACGGCCTCGGTGGACTTGGCCACGTCTATGCCCTTGCCCGCCTTGCCGTACACCGGGACGGCCTTGCCGGACTCGAACCTGATCGTGCCCTCGGTCAACGATCCGGCCCCGCCGGCCGCGTTCTCCAGGGCGGCGTGGAGCTTCTCCTCGTCGACGGGCATGACCGGGTCGACGACCCGCTTCTGTCCGAAGAGCGAGCCGATCACGGACATCGGGTTGTAGTCGCTCGTCGCCGCGTCGCTGGCCGTGGCCTGCGTGTCGAGCTGGAGACCCGCCTGGTCGGGCTTCAGGGAGACGGTGTCGCCGCCCACGGTGAGCTTGAGCGGCTTGGTCGCGCGGGCGCCGAGGGCCTTGTCCAGCTTCTCGACCGCGTCGTCGCGCGTGCCGCCGCCGATGTCGACGCCGAGCACGGTGGTGCCCTTGGGCACGTCGGAGCGGTTCATGAGCAGGCCGGCGCCGTAGGTGACACCGGCGACGACGACCAGGCCGCCGACGAGCAGCGGGAGCTTCTTCCGGCCGCCCTTCTTCTTGGCCGGCTTGGTGGAGCTCGCCGGAGGCTCGGCGACCGGCGTGGGCAGCTTGGGCGGCGTGTGCGGCAGCGGTCCGTCGGTGCCCTGGAACGGGGTGCCCCGGTCGCTCGGGACGACGGGGATGCCGCTGGTGACGGTGTTCCCGGAGACGTTGTCCGGGTTCCCGCGGCCGGGGGTGCCCGGCTCGGGGGCCGGCTTCTGCGGGGTGAGGATCGCGGTGTCGTCGCTGAGCCCGCCACCGGGGCCGAGGCCGGTGGTGCCGGTGGCGGCGCCGGGGGCTTGTGATCGGCTCGGGCCGCCACCCGGGCCCGCAGGGGCCGCCGTACCCGACGGGCCGCCGGGCCCGCGCAGGCCGTTGGGCGCGGGTCGGCGCTGTGCGCCGGGGCCGCCGGGTGCGCCCGTACTGCCGGGCGGGGGCGGCGTCAGTCGGCCCTCGCCGGTGGCCGGGCCGCTCGTCGGGCCGGTGGGGCCCTGGGGAACGCCGTACGGGGACGGGCTGTTGGGGCCGCTCGGGTGGTTCGGGCCGCTCTGCTCGTTCCCCGAGAAGTACGGCAGGTCGTCGCGGCGCGGCTCGGGACCGCCGTCGGTGCCCGGACGGGGGTTGCTGCCGTTGCCGTTGCCCAGCGGTCCGGACGCCAGTGCCTCGGTCACGTCGAAGGAACCGGTGCCGCCACCGTGTCCGGGCGCCACGGGGCCGCCGGTCGCCCCGGGGAGACCGGCGCCGTTGGTGGAGCCCGACCGGGAGCCGCCCGGCACGTTCATGGAGCCGACGACGCCACCGGGGCGGCCACTCCCGCCGCCCGGCCGCGCACCGGCACCGGCGCCCGAAGGACCCGCGTTCGGTGCACCGCTCGGCGCTCCGGAACCACCGGGAAGCCCGGCGCCGTTGGTGGAGCCGCCGCCCTGAGCGCCCTTGCCGGAACCGGACTTGCGCGGCGCGAACCAGTCGCTGGTCGGCTTCTCCTCGGCCGACTGGGCCGACTCGGCGGGAGCCTCGGGGGCGGAGGACGGGGCCGGGGCCGGGGCCGTGGGCGCGGCGGCGCTCGGTGCGGGCCGCTCGGCCGGCTCCGTGCCGGCGGCGTCGCCCTCGGCGTCCCCGACGGGCTTGCGCACGACGACCGGCGGAATGGGCCGCGACCCGGGGATGTTGATCCGGATCCGGGTCGTCAGCGTCGTCTCGGTCTTGCGCTCCTCCGGCCGCGAGGCCGAACGGCCCGCGTCCGCACCGGCGTCGGAAGCCACGGGTGTCCCGTAGGGCGGGGTGCCCGACGGGTAGGCGGCTCCGCCGCGCCCGTGGGGCCCGGAGGACGAACTGTCAGTTTCACGACTCAAGGCAGGTTCTCCCGGTTGGCTCCGCCGCCCGGCACACCAGAAAGCGGGCGGCTCGGCGGCGCGCACCACCATACTGGCCGCGTCTCACGCGTATCCCGTGACCGCCGGGGAAACCCACACCGGACTCGCACGTCCGCGCCACGGCGAAGTAGTACGTCACTTGCGAAGTCGGCCGGCGTCGCCGTCCGGTTGCCGCACCGGCGCGAGGGTGGCGCACATCACAGCGACGGCGATACCACCGAGCAGGAAGAGGTAGGAACCGCTCCCGGCGGCGAAGAGGAAGTCGCCCTCGGGCCGGCTGGTGGTGAGCAGGACGACGGCGATCGCCCAGCCGGCGGCGGGCGCGACGGCCCCGCCACGGCGGCCCACGGCCCGGCCCGCGCCGAGGCACAGCCCCGCCTCCGCCGCCAGCGCGAGCAGCAGCCCGCCCGGGAACCACGCCGGCTGCACGAGTGCCCCGGCCACACCGACGACGGCCCCGAGCACGAAGAGCCCCAGGTAGAGGGCGGCCCGCCCGGGGGAGGGCGCGCGCAGCGGCTGGGCCAACGCCGAGGTGGGAGCCTGCTCGTTGCGGCGGCTGCTCATGAGGTCACCTCGGTCCCGGTCTCGATTCCGGCGAACAGGTCGCTCTCACGCCCGCCGCCGTCACCGTCACCGGCCCGCTCGCCGCGCACCAGTTCGTAGTACTCGGTGGTGAAGACCGGCTGTGCCAGTTCGTTGGAGAGGATGAAGTAGGGCTCGGCCACGGTGATCTGTGTGGCGTGCGCGCGCATGGCGGCGGCCTTGGCGGCGGCGTACGGGGTGCTCTCGCCGCTGATCTCGGTGGTGATCCGGTCGTCCTGGACCACGCCGGGTACGTCCTCGACGCCGGCCGCCTTCTCGAAGGGCAGGCCCGGCAGGTCGTCGCGGAGGCGGGCGAAGGAGTCCTCGGCGACGGTGCGCGGCACGCGGTTCCAGTACACCTTGGCGACCGGACAGCCGGCCTCGGCCGCGAGCTCGGCGGCG
The DNA here is from genome assembly GCF_044544295.1 of Streptomyces sp. NPDC053750. NCBI lineage: Bacteria > Bacillati > Actinomycetota > Actinomycetes > Kitasatosporales > Streptomycetaceae > Streptomyces > Streptomyces sp. NPDC053750. Next base: position 287,880 of record NZ_JBITXB010000006.1, read on the forward strand.
CGCATGGCGATGCGGTGGGCCTGGATGTGGTCGGGGTGGCCGTATCCGCCGTCGGGGTCGTAGGTGACGAGGACCTGCGGGCGCACCTCGCGGATCACCTCGACGAGGAGCCCGGCGGCCCGGTCGACGTCCGCCTGCCAGAGACAGCCGGGGTCGTCGTTGTCGGGCAGGCCCATCATCCCGGAGTCGGCGAAGCGGCCCGGCCCGCCGAGGAGCCGGAAGTCGTCGACGCCGAGCGCGCGCATCGCCGCCGCCAGCTCGCCCCTGCGGTGCCCGCCCAGGGCGGCTCCGGTCAGGTGTGCGAGCTCGGGCGGGATGACCTCGCCGCGCTCACCGAGGGTGCAGGTGACCAGCGTCACGTGGGCGCCTTCGGCCGCGTACCTGGCCATGGTGACGCCGTTGTTGATCGACTCGTCGTCCGGGTGCGCGTGCACCAGCAGCAGACGCCGGGCGGGGAGTTCCGTCATGCCCCCACCCTATGAGGCGGAGACCTCGTCCTCGTAGCGCGGGAGACCGTGGAGGGGTCGGCACGTCGGGACGGGCGCCGCGACAGCGTTTCACGGCCGACGCACATCCCGCGCCGAGCCGGGTCATGGATACCGTTGCCAGGCTGACCGACAGGTCGGCACCGGCGCCCCCTCCCGGAGGCGCCGGTGCGGCCCCCACGGACCTGTCACTTCTGACGGAAGGCGCTCGATGCGCAAGCCGAAAGCCCACCGGACTCCCGCCGGCCCCGCCTACCAGGGACGCCTGCTTCCCCACCCGGAGGAAGAGGTCGTCGACCAGGGACTGAAGTTCGACCTCGGCACACTCGTCTCCCGCAGGCGGGCCCTGTCCTTCCTCGGAGGGGTCGGGGGCATGGCGGCCCTCGCCGCGTGCGGCTCGGGTTCGAGCTCGAGCAGCAGCGCGTCGAGCACGGCCAGGGCCACGGCCTCCGCGTCGTCGTCCGACCTGACCGAGATCCCCGACGAGACCAACGGCCCCTACCCCGCGGACGGCACCAACGGGGTCCAGGTCCTGGACCAGGACGGAATCGTCCGACAGGACATCCGCTCGAGCTTCGGGGACTCGACGACCACCGCGCCGGGCATCCCCCTCACCTTCGAGTTCACCCTGCTGGACATCGCCAAGGACGGCCGGCCGCTGGCCGGGGCGGCCGTCTACGCCTGGCAGTGCGACCGGGACGGCAACTACTCCCTGTACTCCAGCGGGATCGAGGACGAGAACTACCTGCGCGGCGTCCAGGTCGCCGACGACGACGGCCGGGTGAGGTTCGTCAGCATCTTCCCCGCCTGCTACCCGGGCCGCTGGCCCCACATCCACTTCGAGGTCTACCCCGATCTCGATTCCGTCACCGACTACGACAAGCGGCTGTCGACCTCCCAGCTGGCCCTTCCCAGGACCGGCTGCGAAACCGTCTTCGCCACCGACGGTTACGAGTCCTCCGTCGACAACCTGGCCAAGCTCACCCTCAAGACCGACAACGTCTTCGGCGACGACGGCGGAGTCCACCAGCTCGCCACCCTGACCGGCTCGGTGAAGGCCGGCTACACGGCCGAACTGACCGTCCCCATCGACACCGGCACCGAGCCCACGGCCGGCAACGCACCCGGCGGCGCCCCCGAAGGCGGCCGGCCGCCCAGCGGAGCCCCGACCGACGGCCCGCCGCCCGGCTCGGCGCCCTCGAGCAGCTGACCCGGGTGTCAGAAGTTGATGCTGCCGATCATCCCCGCGATGTTCGTCGTCAGCTCACTGATCGTGGGCGCGACGGTCGACGAGGCCAGGTAGAAGCCGAGGAGCATGCACACGACCGCGTGTCCCGCCTTCAAGCCTGACTTCTTGACCAGCAGGAAGACGATGATCGCCAGCAGCACAACCGCCGAAATCGAGAGTGCCACGGCGGCTCACCTCCAATAAGCCCAGGGACATGGGGGGTCGGACGCAGTCGGACGCGATCGGTCGCAGTCGAACCTTGGGGCAGATAAATCCACGCAGCGGGCACCTGGTTGATACCCACTATGCGCTAGTGATCATAACTATCCGTGCGCGCGCATCTCTCGGCGCACAGCCGCACAAGGGGGCGCATGGCCAATATGGTCAGGGCATGACGACCGAGTCCGACTCCTTCCCCAAACGGCACGCCCGCACCCAGCGGTTCACGCTCGGCGCGCCGCGTTCGTTCACCGTGGCGCCCGATGGTTCACGGGTCGCCTTCCTGCGCTCCGGCACCGGTACCGACCGGGCCAATTCGCTGTGGATCCTCGACGTCGAGGAGGGCGGGGAGCGCGTCGCCGCCGACCCGCGCGCCCTCCTGGGCGGCGCCGAAGAGCATCTGTCGCCCGAGGAGAGGGCACGGCGCGAACGCAGTCGGGAGGGCGGGGCCGGCATCGTCGGCTACGCCACCGACTCCGCCGTCGAACTGGCCGCTTTCGCCTTGTCAGGGCGGCTCTTCGCGGCCGAACTGCGGGCCGGGACGGCGCGTGAACTGCCCACCCCGGGGCCGGTGATCGACCCGCGCCCCTCCCCCGACGGCCGGCACATCGCCTACGTCGCCCAGGGCGCCCTGCGGGTCGTGGGCGCCGAGGGGGACGGCGACAGGGCGCTGGCCGAGGCGGACGCGGAGGGCGTCGGCCACGGGCTCGCCGAGTTCATCGCCGCCGAGGAGATGGGGCGCAGCCGGGGCTTCTGGTGGGGGCCGGAGTCGGACCGGCTGCTGGTGGCGCGCGTGGACGACACGCCGGTGCAGCGGTGGTGGATCTCCGACCCGGCCCACCCCGAGCGTGATCCACGCCACGTGCCGTACCCGGCGGCGGGCACCGCCAACGCGGACGTACGGCTGTTCGTGATCGGGCTGGACGGGGGGCGCACGGAGGTTCTCTGGGACCGGGCACGGTATCCCTATCTGGCGCGAGTGCACTGGTCAGCGGCGGGTGCGCCACTCCTCCTCGTACAGGCGCGCGACCAGCGCAGTCAGTTGTTCCTGGCCGTGGACACCGAGTCCGGGACGACCCGTATGGTGCACGCCGACGAAGATCCAATTTGGCTGGAACTCTTCCCTGGCGTGCCCTGCTGGAGCCCCTCCGGACAGCTCGTGCGGATCGCGGACGAGGGGGGCGCCCGGGTGCTGGCGGTCGGGGAACGGCCGCTCACCGGTGCCCAGTTGCACCTGCGGGCCGTACTGGACGTCTCCTCCGACGACGTGCTGGTTTCCGCGTCGGCCGGTGCGGAGGCGGACGATCCGGAGACCGGTGAAGTGCACGTGTACCGGGTGAACGAACTCGGCGTGGAGCGCGTCTCCCAGGAACCCGGCGTGCACTCGGCGGTGCGCGCCGGGGGCGTGACCGTTCTCGTCTCCGCGACGCTCGACCGGCCGGGGGCCCGGGTGCAGGTTCTGCGCGACGGGAAGCCGGCGGCGACCATCGCCTCGTACGCCGAAGACCCCGGTTTGTCCCCGCGCGTGACGCTCACCGAAGGGGGCGCACGCCGTGTCCCGTGCGCCGTGCTTATGCCAAGGGACTACCACGGTGACACCCCCCTCCCCGTCCTCCTGGACCCGTACGGTGGCCCCCACGGCCAGCGTGTGGTGGCCGCGCACAACGCCCACCTCACCTCGCAGTGGTTCGCCGACCAGGGGTTCGCGGTGGTCGTCGCCGACGGTCGGGGCACCCCGGGGCGCTCCCCCGCCTGGGAGAAGGCCATCAAGGACGACGTGGCCGCCGTCGTGCTCCAGGACCAGGTGGACGCACTGCAGGCCCTCGCCGCCGACTTCCCGCTGGACCTCGGCCGCGTCGCCATCCGCGGGTGGTCCTTCGGCGGCTATCTCGCCGCGCTGGCCGCGCTGCGCCGGCCGGACGTCTTCCACGCCGCGGTCGTGGGGGCGCCGGTCACCGATCTGCGGCTCTACGACACCCACTACCAGGAGCGGTACGTCGGACACCCCGACGAGCAGCCGGAGGTCTACCGCCGCAACTCGGTGATCGACGACGCGGGCCTGGTGGACGCCGCCGAGCCGCACCGTCCCATGATGGTCATCCACGGGCTCGTCGACGACAACGTGGTGGTCGCCCACTCCCTGCGGCTGTCCTCTGCCCTGCTGGCCGCCGGCCGCCCGCACGAGGTGCTTCCGCTGTCCGGCGTCACGCACATGACCCCGCAGGAGTCGGTCGCCGAGAACCTGCTGCTGCTCCAGGTGGACTTCCTCAAGCGGTCGCTGGCCTGACATCACCCGCCTGAGGCACCCGGAGGCATCAACCCCTGTAACACGCAGGCAACTTCACCAAAACGGTTCCGATATACGGACGCGCGACGCTGATCAGCGTACGGCCGTGCGGGTGCCGTAAGCGGGCCGGGGAGCCATGTCACCCCGGCCCGCTGTCATGCCTGCTGCTCCCCGCCCGCCTCCAGGGGCACCACCTTCTTCTCCTCGGCGAAGTGGCACGCCGAGTCGTGGGCCGCGGGGCCGGAGACCGCGCGGAACTCCGCGGGGACGGCGAGGGCCGGGACCTCCCGCGCGCAGCGTTCCTGGGCCTTCCAGCAGCGGGTGCGGAAGCGGCAGCCGGAGGGGATGTTGGTCGGGGACGGGACGTCACCGGCCAGGATGATGCGCTCGCGGTGTTCACGCGCCTCCGGGTCGGGGACCGGCACGGCGGACAGCAGTGCCTGGGTGTAGGGGTGGGTGGGATGGTCGTAGATCTCCGCGTCCCTGCCCGTCTCCACGATGCGGCCCAGGTACATCACGCCGACCCGGTCCGAGATGTGCCGGACGATCGACAGGTCGTGGGCGATGAAGATGTAGGACAGGTCGAACTCGTCCTGGAGGCGGCCCATCAGGTTGATCACCTGGGCCTGGACGGAGACGTCGAGGGCCGAGACCGGTTCGTCGGCGACGATGATCTCGGGGCGCAGGGCGAGGCCCCGCGCGATGCCGATGCGCTGGCGCTGGCCGCCGGAGAACTGGTGGGGGTAGCGGTTGATGTACTCCGGGTTGAGGCCGACGACGTCCAGCAGGTGCTGGACCCGCCTCCGCCGGTCGCCCTTCGGGGCCACCTCCGGATGGATGTCGTACGCCTCGCCGATGATGTCGCCGACCGTCATGCGGGGGTTGAGGGAGGTGTAGGGGTCCTGGAAGACCATCTGGATGTTCCGGCGTACGGCCTTCAGGGCCCGGCCCGAGAGCCTGGTGATGTCCTCGCCCTTGTAGCGGATCTCGCCGGCCGTCGGCCTCTCCAGGTGGACCAGCATCTTGGCGACCGTGGACTTGCCGCAGCCGGACTCGCCGACGATGCCCAGGGTCTCGCCGCGGGCCAGGTCGAAGTCGACGCCGTCGACGGCCTTCACCGCGCCGACCTGCTTCTTGAAGAGGATGCCGGAGGTCAGCGGGTAGTGCTTGACCAGCCCTCTGACCTGAAGAATGGGCTCAGCCATGCAGGCACTCCCTCCAGAAGTGGCAGGCGCTGCCCCGCTCCGCGTCGGAGTCCGTCACGTCGTAGAGGGGCGGTACGTCGGTGCGGCAGACGTCCTGGGCCATCAGGCAGCGGGGGTGGAAGGCGCAGCCGGACGGGATGCGGGTGAGGTTGGGCGGCAGGCCCTTGATGGCGTAGAGCTCCTGGCCCTTCTGGTCCAGGCGCGGGATCGACTCCAGCAGGCCGCGGGTGTAGGGGTGGGCGGGGCTCTTGTAGATGTCGTGGACGGGGGCCGTCTCGACGATGCGGCCCGCGTACATGACGGCGATCTTGTCGGCGACGTCGGCGACCACGCCCAGGTCGTGGGTGATCAGGATCAGGCCCATGCGCAGCTCGCGCTGGAGTTCCGCGAGCAGATCCATGACCTGGGCCTGGACGGTGACGTCGAGGGCGGTGGTCGGCTCGTCGGCGATGATCAGCCTGGGCTCCAGGGCCATCGCCATGGCGATCATGATGCGCTGGCGCATGCCGCCGGAGAACTGGTGCGGATACTGTCGCACGCGCTCCTTCGCGGCCGGGATGCGGACCCGGTCCATCAGCTCGACGGCCTTGGTCCGCGCGTCCTTCCTCGACATCCCGCGGTGCACGGTGAACATCTCGCCGAGCTGGTCGCCCACCGTCAGCACCGGGTTGAGCGACGACAGGGCGTCCTGGAAGATCATCGCCATCTCGGCGCCGCGGATCTTGCGGCGTTCCTCCTCCTTCAGTTTCAGCAGGTCCCGGCCCTCGAAGAGGACCTCGCCGGCGGTGACCCGGCCCGGCGGCATGTCGAGGATGCCCATGACCGTCTGGGCGGTGACGGACTTGCCGGAGCCCGACTCGCCGAGGACGGCCAGGGTCTCGCCCGCGTCGACGCCGTAGCTGACGCCGTTGACGGCCTTGGCGACGCCGTCCCGGGTGTGGAACTCCACGTGCAGGTCGCGCACTTCGAGCAGCATGCGGCGGCTCACCTCAGCTTCGGGTCGAGGGCGTCGCGCACCGCGTCGCCGAGCATGATGAACGCGAGGACGGTGACGGCGAGGGCTCCGGAGGGCCAGAGCAGCGCGTGGGGGGCGTTGCGGACGTAGGGGGCGGCGGCGGAGATGTCGATGCCCCAGGAGACGCTGGGCGGCTTGAGGCCGACGCCGAGGAAGGACAGGGTCGCCTCCAGGGAGATGTACGTGCCGAGCGCGATGGTCGCCACGACGATGACCGGTGCGATCGCGTTGGGCGCGATGTGGCGGAGCAGGAGGCGGGAGTGGGAGGCGCCCAGGGCACGGGCCGCCTGCACGTAGTCGTTCTGTTTGGCGGTGATGACCGAGCCGCGGGCGATGCGGGAGATCTGCGGCCAGCCGAGCAGCACGATGAAGCCGATGACCGGCCAGACGGTGTTGCTGGTGATGACGGAGAGCAGGACGAGGCCGCCGAGGACCACCGGGATCGCGAAGAAGACGTCGGTGATCCTGGAGAGGATCGAGTCCCCCACGCCGCCGAAGAAGCCGGCGAGGCCCCCGAGGACGCTGCCGAGGACCGCGACGCCGAGCGTGGCGAGGACGCCGACCGTCACCGATGTACGGGCGCCGTAGACGGTGCGGGTGTAGACGTCGCAGCCCTGGCCGTTGAATCCGAAGGGGTGGCCGGCCTGGGAGCCCTCCTGAGCCTTGGCCAGGTCGCACTTGAGGGGGCTGCCGGAGGCGATCAGGGACGGCCAGACGGAGATGACGATCAGGAAGAGGATCACCAGGGCCGAGATGATGAAGACGGGGTTGCGGCGCAGGTCGTGCCAGGCGTCGGACCAGAGGCTGCGGGGCCTGTCCTGGGGGCCGGGTCCGCCGTCCGTGTCGCCGTCCGTGTCGCCGTCCGTGTCGCCGTCCGGGCCCGACGGCGCCTTCTCCAGCGTGACCGCCTCGCTCGCACCCAGGTCCATGGTCCCGCCCGTGCCGGTCGCCGCGACGGCGCGTTCGGGCTCGTAGGGCTCGTGTTCAGGCATAGCGGATCCTCGGGTCGAGTACGGCGTACAGGAGGTCGACGACGAGGTTGGCGACGAGGAAGACAAGGACCAGGACGGTGACGAAGCCGACCACGGTCTGGGTGTTCTGGCGCAGGATGCCCTGGTAGAGCTGGTAGCCGACGCCGTGGATGTTGAAGATCCGCTCGGTGACGATGGCGCCGCCCATCAGGGCGCCGATGTCGGTGCCGATGAAGGTGACGACGGGGATCAGGGAGTTGCGCAGCAGGTGCCGGGTGATGACCCGGTGGCGGGGCAGGCCCTTGGCGATGGCGGTGCGGACGTAGTCGGAGCGCCGGTTCTCCGCGATGGAGGTACGGGTCAGCCGGGTGACGTACGCAAGGGAGACCGAGGCGAGGACCAGGCCGGGGACGATCAGCTCGCCGAAGGCGGCCTCGGTGGAGACGGCCGGGTCGATCCAGCCCCATTTGACGCCGAGCAGGAGCTGGAGGAGCAGGCCGGTGACGAAGGTGGGGACGGAGATGACCACGAGGGTGAGGAGCAGCACCCCGGTGTCGACGGGTCGGCCGCGGCGCAGGCCGGTGACGACGCCCAGGATGATGCCCACGATGATTTCGAAGAGGATCGCCACGACGGTCAGCCGGATGGTGACCGGGAAGGCCGTGCCCATCAGCTCGGTGACCGGCTGGCCGTTGAAGGCGGTGCCGAAGTCGCCGGTGAAGACGTTGCCCATGTAGGTGACGTACTGCTGCCACACGGGCTGGTCGAGGCCGAACTCGTGCCGCAGCCGGGCGGCGGTCGCCGGGTCGCACTCCCGGTCGCCGCACAGGCCGGCGATGGGGTCGCCCATCACGTTGACCATCAGGAAGATCAGCAGCGTGGCCCCGAGGAAGACCGGGATCATCTGGAGCAGCCGCCGGACGACGTAGCGTCCCATGGCGCCCCCTCAGCCGACCTTGATCTCGTCGTAGACCGGGACGCTGAACGGGTTGAGCTTGACGTTGGAGAGCCGCTCGGAGTAGCCGGCGCTGCCGTTCTGGTACCAGAGCGGGATGGCTCCCATCTCGTCCCGCAGGACTTCCTCCGCCTGCTGGAAGAGGCCGATGGCCTTGGTGGTGTCCGTCTCGGCGTTGGCCCGGTCGACGAGGTCGTCGAACTTCTCGTTGGACCACTTGCCGTCGTTGGAGGAGGCGTTGGTGTAGTAGAGCGGCTGGAGGAAGTTCTGGATGAGCGGGTAGTCCATCTGCCAGCCGGCGCGGAAGGGGCCGCTCATCTTCTTGTCGGTGATCTGGCCCCGGAAGTCGGCGAAGGTGCCGACCGGGTTGCCGACGCAGGCGCGGTCGTTGTCCAGGGCGTTGTTGATGGAGTTGCAGACCGCGTCGATCCACTGCTTGTGGGAGCCGGTGTCGGCGTTGTACGTGATCTTCACCTGGCCGCCGGGCAGTCCGCCGCCCTCCGCGATCAGCTTCTTGGCCTCGTCGGGCTTGTACTCGCACGCCTCGCCGCACAGGCCGGCCTTGTAGCCGCCGTCCGCGCCGAGGACGGGTGAGGTCCAGTCGGTGGCCGGGGTGCGGGTCTGCTCGAAGATCGTGTCGGTGATCTGCTTGCGGTTGATCGCCATGGACAGGCCCGTGCGAACCTTGTCCGAGCCGGACTTGTTCCAGTCCTTGTCGTAGTAGGGGAAGGCGAGGGTCTGGATGATGCCGGCCGGGGTGTTGATGTAGCGGTCGCCGAGGTCGCTCTCGACGTTCCTCAGCTGGGCGGCGGGGACGTCGTCGACGAGGTCGAGGTTGCCGGCCATCAGGTCGGTGTAGGCGGTGTTGTTGTCGGTGTAGACCTTCAGGTCGACGCCGCCGTTCTGGGCCTTGTCCGGACCCGGGTACTCCTCCCACGTCCGCAGGGACATCTGGGAGCCGCGGGTGTAGTTGTCCACCATGTACGGGCCGTTGCCGACCGGTTTCTTCAGCCAGGCGTCGTGGTCGTCGAAGAACGCCTTGGGCAGGGGCGCGAAGGCCGGGTAGCCGAGGGTGTCGGGGAACGTCGAGAACTTCTGGCCGAGCTGGACGGTGAAGGTGAGGGGGCCGGTGACCTTCAGCCCGGTGAGCGTGTCGGCGCTCTGCTCGCTCCCGTCCTCGGGGTGCACCTTGTCGTAGCCGTCGATGTAGCCGAAGAAGTAGGCGTTGCGCTGGTTGTTCTTCAGGCTCGCGCCGTAGTTCCAGGCGTCCACGAAGGACTGGGCGGTGACCTTCTCGCCGTTGCTGAAGGTCCAGCCGTCCTTGACGGTGATGGTGAACTTCTGCGAGTCGGAGCTCTCGATCCTCTCGGCGAGCATGTTCTGTGCCTCGCCGGTCTCGGGGTCGTACTTCTTCAGCCCCCGGAAGATCATGTCGAGGACCTTGCCGCCCTGCACCTCGTTGGTGTTGGCCGGCTCCAGCGGGTTCTGCGGATCGCCCCAGGAGGAGCTGAGCACCGCGCTCGTGTCTCCGCTGCCGCCGCCCCCGCCTCCGCAGGCAGTCGTCGCGAGGGCTACCGCAGCCGCACATGCGGCCCATCTGGCGTGCGTGGCTCCGCGCATGGAGTGCCTCCCTGTGCCCTGGCTGTTCGGCTGATCCGTTACGGGTCAGCTTCAGGGGGTGCATCCATCGGCGCACACTCGTCCGGTCCGTACGGGTTGCGCGGTGCTCCGGACGGGTGTGGCGGGAACCGGCACAGCGCAGGGGCGGGAGTGTTCCTCCCGCCCCTGCGCTGTTCCTGTCTGCCGTTCAGCTCTTCGAGAGCTTCGCGTCGCCGCCGTCGGCGTCGTCCTCCAGGGCCTTCAGCCCCGGGTCCATCACGATGTCCTCGGACCTGGCCTCCGTCGTGGGGTCCTCCGGGAAGTGGCAGGCGGTCAGATGGCCCGACCGGTTGCCCTCGAGGTGGACCAGCGGCGGCTCCTCGGTCGCGCACTTGTCCTGCGCCTTCCAGCACCGGGTGCGGAAGCGGCAGCCGGACGGCGGGGAGATCGGCGAGGGGACGTCGCCCTCGAGGCGGATCCGCTCCTTCTTCTCCGCGTCGATGTCGGCGTCCGGCACCGCCGACAGCAGCGCGTGCGTGTACGGGTGGCGGGGCCGGTTGTAGAGGGAGTCGCGGTCGGCGATCTCCACGACCTTGCCGAGGTACATCACCGCGATGCGCTGCGAGAAGTGCCGCACGATCGCCAAGTCGTGGGCGATGAAGACGAACGCGATCCCCATCTCCCGCTGCACTTCCTGCAGCAGGTTGACCACCTGGGCCTGGATCGACACGTCGAGCGCCGAGACCGGCTCGTCGGCGATGATCAGCTTCGGCTCCAGGGCGATGGCACGCGCGACGCCGATGCGCTGGCGCTGACCGCCGGAGAACTCGTGCGGGAAGCGGTTGTAGTGCTCGGGGTTGAGACCGACGATCTCCAGGAGTTCCCGGACGCGCTTCTCGCGGCCGCCGGGCGGGTTGATCCCGTTGATCTCCATCGGGCCCGAGATGATCGTGCCCACCGTCTGCCGCGGGTTCAGCGCCGTGTAAGGGTCCTGGAAGATCATCTGGATCTCGGACCTGATCGGCGCCAGCTGCTTGCGGTTGGCGCGGCTGATGTCCTGCCCGCGGTACTGGATGGTGCCCTCGGTGGGCTCGTACAGGCGGGTCAGCAGTCGGCCGGTCGTCGACTTGCCGCAGCCGGACTCGCCGACGAGGCCGAGGCTTTCGCCCTCGAAGACCTCGAGGTCGACGCCGTCGACGGCCTTGACGTGGCCGACGGTGCGCTTGATGGGGAAGCCGCCCTTGATCGGGAAGTGCTTCTTCAGTCCCGTGACCTTGAGGAGCGGTGTGCCGTCGCCGTCCCGCTGCTGCGGGACGGTGTCGGCGACCGCCGTGGTCGTCTTGCTGTTGTCGCTCATGGTGATGCCCCAGTCGCCGGTTTCTCTCAGCCCAGCCGGGGCTGAATCGTGTCGATGAACACCTGCTGCCGCTGGCCCTCCGTCAGGTGACAGGCGGCGGCCCGGCCATCGGCGAGCGTCGGGCGCTCAGCCGAGCACAGGCCTCCGGAGACCTTGTCGGTGAAGCCGCACCGCGGGTGGAAGGCACATCCCGACGGCGGGTTCAGCAGGGAGGGCGGCGAGCCCGGGATCGGCACCAGCGGCTCGTCCACGTCGGAGGACAGCCGCGGCATCGAGCCCAGTAGACCCCAGGTGTACGGGTGCTGGGGCGCCTTGAGCACCTCGCGCACCGAACCGCGCTCCACGGCCCGGCCCGCGTACATCACCAGGATGTCGTCGGCCATGTTGGCGACCACGCCGAGGTCGTGGGTGATCATGATGATCGCGGAGCCGAACTCCTGCTGCAGGTCCTTGAGCAGGTCGAGGATCTGCGCCTGCACCGTCACGTCGAGGGCCGTGGTGGGCTCGTCGGCGATGAGCAGGTCCGGGTCGCAGGAGAGCGCCATCGCGATCATGGCACGCTGGCGCATGCCGCCGGAGAACTGGTGCGGGTAGTCGTCGACCCGCTTCTGCGGGTGCGGGATGCCGACCTTCTGCAGCAGGTCGATGGCGCGCACCCGGGCGTCCCTCTTGGAGGCGCCGGTGTGCTTCATGAACGGCTCACCGATCTGCCGGCCGACCGTGTAGTACGGCGACAGCGCGGTCAGCGCGTCCTGGAAGATCATCGCCATCTTCTTGCCGCGCAGCTTCTCCAGCTGCTTCTCGCTCGCGACGGTCAGCTCCTGGCCGTCGAGCTTGATCGAGCCGTCGATGGCGGTCTTCTTGCGGTTGTGCAGGCCCAGGACGGCCAGGTTGGTCACCGACTTGCCGGAGCCGGACTCGCCCACGATGCCGAGGGTCTTGCCGCGCTCCAGGTCGAAGGAGAGCCCGTCCACGGCCTTGACGACGCCGTCCTCGCTGGAGAAGTGGACCTTGAGGTCGCGCACCGAGAGAAAGGCTTCTCCCGCGGCGGCGGACGCTGCCTCTTCGGGCTTGGTCTGAGTGGTCACGGTGGTTCTCCTAGGACAGACGCACGCGCGGGTCGATGACGGCGTACAGGGCGTCCACGATCAGGTTGAAGACGATGATGAGCGCGGCGCTGACCAGCATGACGCCCATCAGCATCGGCAGGTCCTTGTTGGTGACGGAGTTCAGCGCGAGCCGGCCCAGTCCGGCGAGGCCGAACGTCAGCTCGGTCACCATGCCTCCCGACAACAGGGAGGAGAGGTCGATGCCGAGGATGGTCACGATGGGGATGAGGGAGCCGCGCCAGGCGTAGCGGAAGAAGACGAAGTTGCCCGACATGCCCTTGGCGCGGGCCGCCTTCACATGCTCTTCCTGGAGCTGTTCGATCATCGACGAGCGGCTCATACGGGTGTAGTTGGCGGTGAAGATGGTCGCCATCACGAACCAGGGGATCAGCAACCCCATGAACCAGCCGCCGAGGTCCTCGGAGAACGGCACGTACTTCGGCTTGTCCAGCCAGCCGGTGCTGTAGACCGTGGCGAGCAGGACGAGCGGGCCGAGGAAGTAGATCTGCATGGAGCTGATGACGAGCGACCCGGAGCTGAACGTCTTGTCCACCCAGGTGCCGCGGAACTTCGCGGCCAGCATGCCGGCGCCGAGACCGGCGACGAGGAAGACGATCAGGCTGCCCGCGGTCAGCGACAGGGTCAGCGGGAAACGGTCGAGGATCGTGTCCCAGACGTTCTGGTCGTTGGCGAAGGAGACACCGAAGCAGGGCGCAGGGCAGTGTCCGACGGCGAAGTCACGGCCGGCGAAGATGCCGACCAGGAAGTCCCAGTACTGGGTGGTGACCGGCTTGTCGAGGCCGAGGTTCTTGTGAATGATCTCCAGCGCGTCCGGAGTGCAGTTCTTGCCACAGGCCAGCATGGCCGGGTCCTGCGGGATCGCGAAGAACATGAAGAACGTGAACGCACTGATCAACAGCAGAATCAGCGCCGCGCCGAACGTCCGGCGAATGAGGAATTGAAGCATGGCAGGCAGCTGCTCTCAGGACGGCGGCAATCGGAGGGGAGGTCGGGGAGGCGTCCGGGCCCCGGTGGTGGGCGCTCCGCCGCGCGCCCACCACCGGAGTCCTGACCTGGCGGTTACTTCTTGAGGAAGACCCGGGTGACGTCCACGTAGCTCGAGTCCGAGCTGTAGCGGAGGCCGCCGACGTTAGAACCGAAGATCTGGAAGACCTTGGTGTAGTACATCGGGGCGGCCGGGTTGACCTTCTCGGAGATGTACTTGCTCAGCTCGGCCCACGCCTTGGTGGCCTCGGCGGTGTCGGTGATCTGCGAGATGCGCTTGATCTCGGAGTTCACGTGGGCGTCGTTGATGTGCGAGTAGTTCGACGCGCCGTCCTGGATCTGCGTGCCGTCGTACACCGGCGGGATGACCGTGGAGGCGGACGGCCAGTCCTGGCCCCAGCCCGTCATGTACAGGTCCAGGCCGTTGTTGACCTTGCCGACCTGCTCGTACCAGGTCGCGCCGTCGATCTCCTTCTTCTGGATGTCGAGACCGATCTTCTCCAGCGCGGTGGTGATCAGGACGGCCTGCTGCTGACGGACCGGCGTGTTGGCGTAGGCGTAGACGAGGCTCTTGCCCTCGAAGCCGCCTTCCTTGATCAGCTTCTTGGCGGCCTCGATGTCGCCGTTGGGCTTCTTGTGCCGGCTGAACGGGTCGAACGCCTCGTCGTAACCCGGAGTCGTCGGCGAGATCAGCGAGTTGGCGACCTCACCGCCGTAGGCACCGCCGTCGGCCTTGAAGACCGAGGACGAGGGGATCGCCAGGGTGATGGCATCGCGGAGCTTCTTGTCCTTGATGCGGTCCATGTTGAAGTTGAGCTGCCACACGTAGGGCGCGTAGCCCTGGATCGTGCGCTTCATGGCCGCCTTGTCGCTGACGACCTTCTGCAGCTGCGTGGTGGCGACCTGACCCGTGAACATCATCGCGTTCTTGGCCTCGCCCTGGTCGGCGAGCAGGGTCTTGGTCTGGTCCTCGTCATCGTGGTTGATCGAGATGTCGAAGCCGTCCACGTACTGGTGACGCACCGAGTCGGACTTCGGGTCCCAGTGGGTGTTCTTGACCAGCTTCATGGACTTGCCCGGCTTGAAGTCCGCGATCTTGTACGGGCCCACGGCGACCGGGGCCGTGTCGTACTTCGCCTTGGTGTCCGTCTCCACCGGGACGACGCTGTAACCCGGCATCGTCAGCATCTGCGGGAGGTCGGGCTGCGCGACCTTGAAGTTGAAGACGATCGTCTTGTCGTCCGGCGTCGCCAGGACGTTGTCCGGCAGGTGCTTGCCCTTGTCCGGACCCGTGTAGGCGTCGCGGTAGGTGGTGCCGGCACCGGACAGCCACTGCTGCAGGTAGGTCGGGCCGTCGGTGATGTACGAGGAGTACAGGCGCTCGACCGTGTTGCGGATGTCGGCCGAGTTGATCGGGTTCCCGTTCGCGTCCTTCAGGTTGTCCTTCAGGGTGTACGTCCAGGTCTTGCCGCCGTTCGACGACTTGCCCGCGTCGGTGGCGAGGTCGCCCACGACGGTCAGGTTGCCCTTGTCGTCCTCGGAGTACTGGGTCAGACCGCGGAAGATGAGGCGGCTGAGCAGCTTGCCGTCCGAGACGTAGATCTGACCCGGGTCCAGGTGGGAGAAGTCGTCCTCCTGGTAGACGGTCATGGTGCCGCCCGGCGTCGCGCCGGGAACCTCGGGAGCCGGACCGGTGGACGCCTGCGCATCGCCGATCTGCACCGGCTTCGACTGCGACTTGGCGTCTTCCTTCTTCTTGCTGTTGTCCTTGGCGGAGCCGCCGCTGTCGCCGCCACCACAGGCGGTCAGGGTCAGGGCGCCGGCAGCGACCGCGACGATCGCGGCCGTGGCGGTGCGGTTACGGAAGATGCTCATAGGGACGAATCCACCTGCCTGTGAGTAGTGAGCACTGCTGGTACGTGGCCGGGGCCGGGCTGAGCGGCACCGAACCGGCCGGGCGAGAGTGTGGGGGGATTCCCCTGGGGGCTCAGCGTCCCGTCTTGGGATCGAAGGCGTCCCGCACCGAGTCACCGAGGAGGTTGAAGGCCACGACGAAGATCACCATGGCCACTCCGGGGAAGAGCATGTAGTACGGGTCCTGCTCGATGGTGCCGGCGCCGATGGCGAACATCCGTCCCCAGTCCGGCGTGGGCTCGACGTACCCGACGCCCACGAAGGAGAGGAACGCGATGTTGAGGATGGTGCTCGGCAGCTGGAGCGTCGCCTGTACCAGCGTCGGAGTGACGATGTTGGGCAGCAGTTCCTTGCGGATGATGCGCCAGGGAGAGGCGCCGGAGATGCGCGCCGCCTCGATGAACTCCCGGTCGCGCAGGGCCAGTGTGGCGCCTCGGACGATCCGGGACATGCTCATCCAGCCCAGGAAGGACAGCACGATGATGATCGCGCTGGTGCGCACGTAGGTGGGCGTCTCCTTGTCGGGGGCGACGAACACCGTGGTGATGACGGGCATCGCGGCGACGAAGAACAGCTGGCTGGGAAGGGCCATGAAGAAGTCGGTGACCCGGCCGAGCCAGTAGTCGACCTTCCCGCCGAAGTAGCCGCCGGCGAGACCGATCAGCACACCCAGCACCGTCATGAGGATGGTCGCGACCAGCGCCGTGGCGAGCGAGGTCCGGATGCCGTACAGCAGCTGGGTGAACACGTCACGGCCCAGGACCGGTTCGATGCCGAACCAGAACTCGCCGTCCATGCCGCCGAACGGCTTGGCAGGCATCGTGAACATGTCCAGGAGCTCGGGGTTGTCCTGCCCGTAGAGCGTGTACGGGTCCTTGCCGTACACCTTCGAGATCAGCGGCGCCGCCGCCGCGATCAGGAAGAAGAACAGGACGACGAAGCCGGCCACCACACCGGTGCGGTCACGCTTGAAACGCGCCCACATCAACTGCTTGGGACTGCGCCCCGCCAGCTTCTTCGACTCCTTGGCGTCACCCTTCGGCGCGCTCTCTTTGTCCAAGACGGGAGAGGCTTCAGCACCCTCAATCTCGATTGGACTCGTCATGATTGGTCCATTTCACAGGTTGGAGGTCGTCGGGAGTGCACAGCGGCCCGACGGCCTTCGCACGGCGTACGTCATTCGCAGCGCGCGAGGGGAACAACGACGGAGGGGCGGCACCACCCCTGGAGAACCCTTGCCCGCGGCCGGTACCTACCGGCCGACGGCACGCGTCGTCAAGGAAGCTCGCGCCGCCGCGTCGCTACCTCGACCACCGTGACGGCACCGAACGCACCTGCGGGGCCTACATCTGCCATCGGGGACGATGCGACCCATATGGCGCTTGTGGCACCTCGCATGGGTTCCTCCTCATGAATCCGCTGGTTCACCGCAAAGAGGAGCACAGGACGCGTCCCGGCCACCCAGCGGTGACCGGAGACCGTCAGGTGCCCCCGCGCTCGCGAGCCTGCGCCGTCAGCGCGTGACCCGTTTATCCGAGCTCTACGCGCCTAACTATCTGCCATTCTCTGGTGGACGAACCACACTCTCGAGGTCTCGGTTCGATCACAGATAGGGGCCAGACCTTTCAAAATCCGGACAAAGGGTTTGGTGAGAGATCACAGCGAAACGGACTTGTTACACATCTAGCGGTGAATACTGTCCGTATAACGGACGCCGGGGTGACGAAAAGTGATTGCGCGTAACGCACCGGCGGTGCAAGGTGCCTTGCAGGTCTGTCTCGTGCTCGGCGCAGGTTAGTGCGGCTCGGTCCGCCCGGCGGCATCCGGCGACGAAATCTAGGGTTATCCCTACCTCTTGGGGGTCTACCGGGGGTCTGCTGGGGTCCGCGCCTCGCCCCGCCGACCGCGCCCCCGCATACGAAACGGCACCGGGCACCACGTCAGACGTGGTGCCCGGTGCCGTTGTGAAGAGGCGTCAGCCGTGCTTGGCGCGGCTCGCGGCGCGGGCGCGCTCGCGGGCGTCCAGGTTCACCTTGCGGATGCGGACGGCCTCCGGGGTCACCTCGACGCACTCGTCGTCGCGGCAGAACTCCAGGGACTGCTCCAGCGAGAGCTTGCGCGGCGGGACGATCGCCTCGAACGAGTCGGCCGAGGACGACCGCATGTTGGTGAGCTTCTTCTCCTTGGTGATGTTGACGTCCATGTCGTCGGAGCGGGAGTTCTCGCCGACGATCATGCCCTCGTACACCTCGGTGCCGGGCTCCGTGAAGAGCACGCCGCGCTCCTGGAGGTTGGTCATCGCGAACGCGGTGACGGCACCGGAGCGGTCGGCGACCAGCGAGCCGTTGTTACGGGTCGTCAGGGTGCCGAACCAGGGCTCGTGGCCCTCGTGGATGGAGTGGGCGATACCGGTGCCGCGGGTCTGGGTCAGGAACTCGGTACGGAAGCCGATCAGACCGCGGGACGGCACGACGAACTCCATGCGGACCCAGCCGGAGCCGTGGTTGGACATGTTGTCCATCCGGCCCTTGCGCACGCCCATCAGCTGCGTGACCGCGCCCATGTGCTCCTCGGGCACGTCGATCGTCATGCGCTCGACGGGCTCGTACGTCTTGCCGTCGACCTCCTTGGTGACGACCTGCGGCTTGCCGATGGTCAGCTCGAAGCCCTCGCGGCGCATCTGCTCGACCAGGATGGCCAGCGCCAGCTCACCGCGGCCCTGCACCTCCCAGGCGTCGGGGCGCTCGGTGTCCAGGACGCGGAGCGAGACGTTGCCGATGAGCTCGCGGTCCAGACGGTCCTTGACCTGGCGGGCGGTGACCTTGCGGTCCTTGACGACCGCCTTGTTGTCCGCGCCCTTGCCGGTGGCGCCGCGGCCGACCAGCGGGGAGGTGTTGGTGCCGATGGTCATGGAGATCGCGGGCTCGTCCACCGTGATCAGCGGCAGCGGGACCGGGTTCTCCTGGTCGGCCAGGGTCTCGCCGATCATGATGTCCGGGATACCGGCGACGGCGCAGATGTCACCGGGGCCGGCCTTCTCGGCGGGCTTGCGGGTGAGCGCCTCGGTCATCATCAGCTCGGAGATGCGGACGTTGCTCACGGACCCGTCGCGCTTCATCCAGGCCACGGTCTGGCCCTTCTTCAGCTCGCCCTGGTGCACGCGCAGCAGCGCGATACGGCCGAGGAAGTTGTCGGCGTCCAGGTTGGTCACGTGCGCCTGGAGCGGGGCGTCCTCGTCGTAGGTCGGGGCCGGGATGTGCTCCAGGATGGTGGAGAAGAACGGCTCCAGGTTGGTGGAGTCGGCGGGGACCGTGCCGTCCTCCGGCTTGGTCAGGGAGGCGACGCCGTCCCGGCCGCAGGCGTAGACGATCGGGAACTCGATCTGCTCCTCGTCGGCGTCCAGGTCGAGGAAGAGGTCGTAGGTCTCGTTGACGACCTCGTCGATCCGGGAGTCCGGCCGGTCCGTCTTGTTGATGCACAGGATGATCGGCAGCCGCTGCTGGAGCGCCTTGCGCAGCACGAAGCGGGTCTGCGGCAGCGGGCCCTCGGAGGCGTCCACGAGCAGGACGACGCCGTCGACCATCGACAGACCGCGCTCGACCTCGCCACCGAAGTCGGCGTGGCCGGGGGTGTCGATGATGTTGATGGTGATGACGTCGCCGCCATCCTTCGGGTGGTACTTCACCGCCGTGTTCTTGGCCAGGATCGTGATGCCCTTCTCACGCTCCAGGTCGTTCGAGTCCATCATGCGGTCGTCGACGGAGTCGAGCTGGTGCGCGGCGAAGGCACCGGCCTGCTTGAGCATTCCGTCGACGATCGTGGTCTTGCCGTGGTCGACGTGGGCGACGATGGCGACGTTGCGGATGTCGTGGCGCGTGGCCATATGAGGCGTACTCCCGGAGGGTGTGAGGACGGCCCTCGCGTACGTCCGTGTCACGCGGGCCTGCCGGGCGGTACATGCCACGGCCTCACCCAATGGTACGGGGCCCCGGGGACTGGGGCTTCCCGGGTGCTGTACGCGCAGGCCGGGACACCCGGTCAGGACGAGGGAGTGGCCGACGACCGTGACCCCTGGGCGCCCTTCTTGAAGTAGCCCATGTCCTCGTAGACGGGGGTCTCGAAACCGAAGGCTCCGGCGTTGGCGAGGTTCTTCCGGGCCGCCATGAGCTGGGGGCGCTGATAGAGGGGGATGGACCCGGCCGCCGCCCAGATCCGGGAGTCGGCCTTGCGGAGCAGGTCCCGGGCCTCCTCCTGGTCCAGGGTCGCCAGGGCCTGGTCGAAGAGCTGGTCGACCTGGTCGGTGCCGACCCGGGTGTAGTTCTGCGCGACGTTCAGCGAACCGTCGGCGGCCGGGACGGGCTTGGCGTAGATGGGGCGGGCGTCGGTGGCGGGGAAGGCGGTGGTGGGCCAGGAGTAGAGCGCCAGGTCGTACTCGCCGGAGGCGATGTGGTCCTTGAAGTAGCTCTCGTCCGGGACCTTGGTGATGTCGGTGCCGATGCCGATCTTCTCCAGCATCCCCGAGATGCGGTCGGCGACGGTGCGCAGGGCCTGGGAGCCGGAGCCGGAGGGGAGCACGAAGCGCAGGGTGAGCGCCTTGCCGTCCTTGGCGACGGGGGCCGCCGCGGCGCCGGCCGGGGCGGCGGTGCCCTTGGGGGCGTAGGCGCCGGGGGCGCCGCCCTGCGCGGTGTTCTTGCCGCTGCTGCGCTTCTCGCCGCTCTCCTGGTCGGTGTCGTCGGCCTCGTCCCTGCCGTCGTCGTTCTTGTTGTCGCTCTCGTCGTCGTTCTTGTTGTCCTCGCCGACGATGTATGTCCCGTCGTCGCCGCCCTCGGACTTCTCCTCGTCCTTGCCCTCCTTGGACTTCTCGGCGCCGGCGGCCTCCTCGCCGTCCTCGGTCTCCTTCACCGGCCCGCCCCACACCCACCCGGCGTCCGCGAGGAGGGCCCGGGCCTCCTTGACGTTCTGCTCGCCGAGTGCGCCGCTGCCATCGGCGTACGCGGGCTGGCCGGAGAGCGCGAGGTGGCTGCCCACGGGCTCGGCGGGCAGGCCCAGCGGCCCGAGCACCGTCTCGGCCAGCTGCCGGCGGTCCAGTGCGCGGGCCACGGCCCGGCGGACGCGTTCGTCGGCGAGGGGGCCGTCGGCGCCGTTGAGGGCGAGCTGGGTGTGGACGGGCTCCAGCGACTTGCGGACCTCGAAGCCGCTCAGGGCCTTCTCCCGGCGTTCGAGCTTGGCCGGCGACGCGCGCCGCTCCTCACGGGCGAGGGCCTCCTCCTCGGCCGCCTCCTCGTCGGAGCCGTTGGCGAGGGCCCAGGAGCGCAGCGCCCGCGCGGCGGACCTGCCCTGCGCGCCCCCGAGCGGCGAGGCGCCCGAATCCGCGGCCGGGGAGTCGTCCGGCCCCATGAGCGGGGTCCCGGTGCCCGCGTCCCGGGGGCCGGCGGCCAGGGTGACCTGCTCGGCGGTGTCCGGGTCGATCTCCGCCAGGTCGAGCTCGCCGGCGACCAGTGCGGAGACCCGCTCGTCGCGCGGTACGGCGCGCAGCACGATCTGCTCCAGCTTGGCCGGCTCCCCCCACCAGCGCGGATTGCCGGTCAGGAGCACCTCGTCGGCCTTGGTGTCGACCTTCTTGACGGTGAAGGGGCCGGCGGTGACCTTCAGCTTGCGCCGCGCGCCGTCGTTGAAGGCGTCCGGGGTGCCCATGACCTCCTTCGGGTACAGCGGTGTGAACAGCGACTTCCAGTCGGCGTAGGTCCGGCTGAAGGTGACCTTGACCTCCAGGTCGCCGGCGCCGCGCTCGATCTTCTCGATCCGGTCGTAGCCGGCGTTGCGGGCGGTCCAGTAGGCGCTGTCCTTGCCGGACAGGGCGCGCCACTGGGCGGCGAAGTCGGCGGCGCCGATCTCCCGGCCGTCGCTCCAGACGGCCTGCTGGTTGAGCCGGTACACGACGACCTGCTTGGGCTCGGTCTCGACGACCTTGGCCGACTCCAGGTAGTCGGGGTTGCGGACCGGGCGGCCGGCCTCGTCCATCCGGTACATCGAGGGCAGCACGGCCTGGGCGACGCGGGCGGTGGTGGCGTCGGCGTCCGACTGGAAGGTGTTCAGCGTGTCCGGTACGGAGTCCACGGCCCAGCGCAGGGTGCCGCCGTCCGCGACGCCGGCGCGGTCCGCGTCGGCGATGTCCGGCCCGGCGAGCGGCTTGCCCGACGGGTCCTCGGAGCTGCAGCCGGCCAGCGCGGTGAGCGCGAGCACCCCCGCGGTGAGGAAGGCGACCGAGCGCATGACCGCGCGCGGTCCGACGCCGACGTGGGACATCTCTGCTACCTCCGGAGGGCCGCGGGCATGGTGATCACTTGTAGCGATATATGCACTATGTGCGGTATATGCTGGTTTTGAGTTGATCATTTGTTATCCGGACGCGGATGCGGCCACTGAAGAGGAATCGGTTCGGCGACGCCGGGAGACACGGCGAGGACGGTGCGGAAGCCACCCGTGTGGCGCAACACCACCCTCGATGCACCGACACGCCCCGGCCAATCGCTGCACGTCCCTTCCCAGCAACAGGTGTGACGCGCAACACTCGCAGGCGCATGAACGTCACCACCCAAGGCCGGCCCGGCCGTGTCCGACGGAAGCTCCGACGGAAGCGAGGTCACGTCATGTCCGTGCACAACGACCTGTCAGCGATGCAACGCAGTCTCGACGAACTGCTCCGGTCCGTGGCCCGGCTGGAACAGCAGATGGGCAGCGGCGACCTGGAGATCCGCCGGATACGGGCCGACGCGGACCGCCTGCGCGAGAGCGTCGCGCTGCTCCGGGAGGCCGCCGCGCAGGACGCGCCGAAGCGGCCGGAACTCGTCACGATCTCCGACGATCCGTACGACCTCTCGCTGTGGACGGATTCGGACGACGAGGGCCTCGGCGCCCGCGACCGCCACGCCCCCTGAACCCGACCGACCGACCGGAGTCGCCCCGTGGCCACTGGTACGGAACCCCCAGCCACCGACCCCCATCCCCGCGGCGGCGGCGTCCACACCCCGACGCGCGCCGCCATCCGCGCCCCGCACCTGCGCACCGACCGCTGGTGGCTGGCGCCGGCCGCCACCGCCGCGGGCCTGCTGGCCTTCGTCGTCTACTCGACCTGGCGGGCCTTCGCGAACGCCGACTACTACGCGGCCCCGTACGTCTCGCCGTTCTACTCCCCCTGCCTGGCGGAGAACTGCGTGCCGATGCGCGGCGGACCGAACTGGGAGCTGTTCGGCGCCTGGTGGGGCATCTCCCCCGCGATCATCATCCTGATCTTCCCGCTCGGCTTCCGCCTGACCTGCTACTACTACCGCAAGGCCTACTACCGGGGCTTCTGGGCGTCCCCGCCGGCCTGCGCGGTGGCCGAGCCGCACAAGAAGTACACCGGCGAGACCCGCTTCCCACTGATCCTGCAGAACATCCACCGGTACTTCTTCTACGCCGCACTCGTGGTCGCGCTGATCCTCACCTACGACACCGTGCTCGCCTTCCGCGACGAGCACTACGCGTGGGGGCACATGGGCCTGGGCACCCTGGTGTTCCTGGCCAACATCATGCTGATCTGGGCGTACACCCTCTCCTGCCACTCCTGTCGGCACATCGTCGGCGGCAAGCTCAAGCACTTCTCCCGGCACCCCGTGCGCTACCGGACGTGGCAGTTCGTGGGACGGCTCAACGCCCGCCACATGCAGCTCGCCTGGGCGTCGCTGGTGAGCGTGGCGCTCGCCGACTTCTACGTGTATCTCGTCGCGTCCGGTGCCTTCGACGATCCGCGCTTCTTCTGATGAGTTCCGATGAGTGAGGCCTTCTGATGTCCGTGGTCGACCGGCAGGAATGGGACGTCGTCGTGGTGGGCGCGGGCGGCGCGGGGCTGCGCGCCGCCATCGAGGCCCGTGAGCGGGGCGCCCGTACGGCCGTGATCTGCAAGTCGCTGTTCGGCAAGGCACACACCGTGATGGCCGAGGGCGGCATCGCGGCGGCGATGGCCAACGCCAACGAGCACGACAACTGGCAGGTCCACTTCCGCGACACCATGCGCGGCGGCAAGTTCCTCAACCAGTGGCGGATGGCCGAGCTGCACGCCCAGGAGGCCCCGCAGCGGGTGTGGGAGCTGGAGACCTGGGGCGCGCTGTTCGACCGCACGAAGGACGGCCGGATCTCGCAGCGCAACTTCGGCGGCCACGAGTACCCGCGCCTCGCCCACGTCGGCGACCGTACGGGGCTGGAGCTGATCCGCACCCTCCAGCAGAAGATCGTCGCGCTCCAGCAGGAGGACTTCCGCGAGAGCGGCGACTACGAGTCCCGGCTCAAGGTCTTCCAGGAGTGCACGGTCACCCGCGTGCTCAAGGAGGGCCGGGAGGTCTCGGGCGTCTTCGGCTACGAGCGCGAGACCGGCCGCTTCTTCGTGCTGGAGGCGCCCTCGGTGGTGATCGCCACGGGCGGCATCGGCAAGTCCTTCAAGGTGACGTCGAACTCGTGGGAGTACACGGGCGACGGCCACGCGCTGGCGCTGCTGGCCGGGGCGCCGCTGCTGAACATGGAGTTCGTGCAGTTCCACCCCACGGGGATGGTCTGGCCGCCGTCGGTGAAGGGCATCCTCGTCACCGAGTCGGTGCGCGGCGACGGCGGGGTGCTGCGGAACTCCGACGGCAAGCGGTTCATGTTCGACTACGTCCCCGACGTCTTCAAGGACAAGTACGCGGTGACGGAGGAGGAGGCCGACCGCTGGTACGACGACCCGGACCACAACCGGCGGCCCCCGGAGCTCCTCCCCCGCGACGAGGTCGCGCGCGCGATCAACGCCGAGGTGAAGGAGGGCCGGGGCTCCCCGCACGGCGGCGTCTTCCTCGACGTGTCCACCCGGATGTCCGCCGACGTGATCCAGCGCCGGCTGCCCTCGATGTACCACCAGTTCAAGGAGCTGGCCGACGTCGACATCACGGCCGAGCCGATGGAGGTCGGGCCCACCTGCCACTACGTGATGGGCGGCATCGCCGTCGACTCCGACACGGCCGCCGCGCGCGGGGTGCCGGGGCTGTACGCGGCCGGTGAGGTGGCCGGCGGCATGCACGGCTCCAACCGGCTCGGCGGCAACTCGCTGTCCGACCTGCTGGTCTTCGGGCGCCGGGCGGGCTGGCACGCGGCCGAGTACGCGGCGGGGCGGGCGGAGGGGACGCGGCCCCGGGCGGACGACGCGCAGGTCGACGCCGCGGCCGCGGAGGCGCTGCGTCCGTTCTCGGCGGAGGCGGAGGCGCAGAGGCAGGAGCAGCCCGACGACGGCCCGCCGGAGAACCCGTACACCCTCCACCAGGAACTCCAGCAGACGATGAACGACCTGGTCGGCATCATCCGCCGCGAGCCGGAGATGAAGCAGGCCCTGGAGAAACTCGCGGAGCTGCGAGTACGCGCCCGCCGGGCCGGCGTGGAGGGGCACCGGCAGTTCAACCCGGGCTGGCACCTCGCCCTGGACCTGCGCAACATGCTGCTGGTCAGCGAGTGCGTGGCGCGGGCCGCGCTGGAGCGCACCGAGTCGCGCGGCGGACACACCCGCGAGGACCATCCCTCGATGGACCGCAGGTGGCGCCCGGCCAACCTGCTGTGCACGCTGGCCGACCCGAGCGGCGGCCTGGCGGCGACGGACCCGGAGCGCGGCCAGATCACCCTGGAACGGCAGACCACCGAGCCGATCCGACCCGACCTGCTCGCCCTCTTCGAGAAGGAGGAGCTGGTGAAGTACCTCGCCGAGGAGGAGCTGTCCGAATGAGCGGCTACGAGGCCCGCTTCAAGGTGTGGCGCGGTGACGTGGACGGCGGCGGCCTGGAGGACTTCAGGGTCGAGGTGCACGACGGCGAGGTGGTCCTCGACATCATCCACCGCCTCCAGGCCACCCAGGCCCCCGACCTCGCCGTGCGCTGGAACTGCAAGGCGGGCAAGTGCGGTTCGTGCTCGGCGGAGATCAACGGACGCCCCCGGCTGCTGTGCATGACCCGGATGTCCGTCTTCTCCCGCGAGGAGACGATCACCGTCACGCCCCTGCGCGCCTTCCCCGTCGTCCGTGACCTGGTGACGGACGTCGGCTTCAACTACACCAAGGCCCGCGAGGTCCCGGCGTTCGTCCCGCCCGCCGACCTCGGGCCCGGCGAGTACCGGATGATGCAGGAGGACGTGGACCGCTCGCAGGAGTTCCGCAAGTGCATCGAGTGCTTCCTGTGTCAGGACACCTGCCATGTCGTCCGCGACCACGAGGAGAACAAGCCGGCCTTCGCGGGCCCGCGCTTCCTCATGCGCGTCGCCGAACTGGACATGCACCCGCTGGACGCGGCCGGGGACACCGGCCTGGACCGCAGCCGCGCGGCCCAGGACGACCACGGCCTCGGCTACTGCAACATCACCAAGTGCTGCACGGAGGTCTGCCCCGAGGGCATCAAGATCACGGACAACGCGCTGATCCCGTTGAAGGAGCGGGCCGTGGACCGCAAGTACGACCCGCTGGTGTGGCTGGGGTCGAAGATCCGGCGCCGGACCTAGGGCCTGTCGTTTGGATCAGGCCGGCCGTAAGGTGCAGCACCTCTTGGCCGACCCGAGCGGGCTCTGGTGCGTGCAGCTGCAAGGCGGAGGAGGGCGTCAACGCGGAGCGTTGGCAACCGACGACAACGCGGCAGATGTGCGTGCCAGAGCCCGCGACGCCGGGATGATCCAAACGACAGGCCCTAGCGGACCCAGCCCTCCCGGTACTCGTCCCAGTTCGTCTCCGTCGCCGCGAAGTCGATGTACGGGGCGACGCCGAAGAGCTCGCGGTCGGGGTCGGTGCGGGACAGGCCGAGGCGGGCGCCGCGGACGGCGGCGGCGACCGTCTCCGCGTGACCCCAGTGGTCGAAGTTGCTCTCGTGGTAGAAGGGCAGGCCGATCAGCAGGTGGGTGCTGGGCGGGGTGACCTCCAGGGCGAGTGAGGTCTGCTGGGCCACGTAGCCGCCGTAGGTGCCCTCCAGCGGCTGCGCGGTGTCGTACGTCATCACGGCGATCTGGTCGACGCGGCGGGCGACCTGGCCGAAGAACTCCTGCGACCACCACTTGGGGTGCTCGGTGAAGACGCCGAAGACGGTGTGGAGGGCCGGGAGCGGGTCGATCTGGTGGGCGGCCACGGACAGCTGCGCGCCCTGGGCGCGGGTGACGGCGCGCAGGTCGTCCAGGAGGGAGAGGTAGTTCCGGTCGCCCGAGTGCAGGGGCTCCAGGTCGAGGTGGACGCCGTCGTAGCCGGCGGCGAGGACCTGGCGGGCCGAGTCGACGACGGCGGCGCGGGTGCCGGCCTTCTCCAGGTGCATGCCGTCGGGGCCCTCGGTGGCGAGGACGTCGCCGAGGAAGGCCTGGACGCGGACGCCGGGCAGCTCCTTGTGCACGGCGTCGATCAGCCAGCGGGCCTTGGGGTACAGGGACTCGGGCAGGGTGCCGTCGTGCTCCATCGGGCCGGTGTGGACGTACAGGTCGCGGATGCCGGTGGTCTTGACGCGGCGGGCGAAGGCGGCGAGGTCGGCGTCGGTCTTGCGGCCGTCGACCCAGGCGTGGCCGAGCCACATCGCGTCGCGGTTCCTGGTGTACGTGCCGTCGGCGGGGTCTCCCATGTAGTTGACGCGGAGGGCGGCCTGGGCGGTGAGGAGGGGGAGGAGCAGGACGAGGAGGAGGGTGAGGGCGGTACGGCGGACGAGGCGTAGCCGTCTCCTCATTTTCGAGTCCCCGCCCGCATCGTCCGTGCGGCTTGCCTCCTCGGGTGCGGGTGGTCCCTGGGAGGCGTCCTCGCTGTCGGCGGTTGCCGGTTCGGTGGTCTTCGACTCCGTGTGCTCCATGGCGTTCCCCTCCCTGTGGCCCGTCCCCGGTCGCGGTGGCCGGGTTCCGCGCATACGCTCAAGCGTGTTGCCAGCGGGGACGAGTCGAACCGGTGTTCCGGTTGCGGTCAGGGGTGCGGCGCGATGATCTCCGCCGACCTGGTGCCGCCCCTGGTCACGGCCGGGGCGGCGTTGCTGCTGGCCGGATACGGGTATGTGCGCCGCGTCCGGCGCGCCCGGAGCCGTACGACACCGGGACGCGTCAGAAGAGGCTCAGCAAGGCCTCCGCGGGGTCCGTGAGCTGGGTGTCGCCGCCCGGCAGGGGCAGCTCGAACCACACCGTCTTGCCCCGCGGCGTACGGCGTGAGCCCCAGGCCGCGCTGAGCAGGCCGACGAGTTGCAGGCCTCGGCCGCCCTCGTCGGTGTCGCGGGCGCGGCGCCGGCGGGGCTGCACCAGGCCGGAGTCCCAGACCTCGCAGACCAGGGTGCGGTCGAGGAGGAGACGGAGTCTGATCTCGCCCTCGCCGTACCTCAGGGCGTTGGTGACGAGCTCGCTGACGAGCAGTTCGGTCGTGTCGACCAGCGGCTCCATGTCCCAGCCGAGCAGCTGGGCGCGGGCCAGTTCGCGGGCGCGGCCGACGCTGCGCGGCTCGCGCGGCAGGGTCCAGTCGCCGACCGAGTCGCTGGGCAGGCCCTGGACGCGGGCCATCAGCAGCGCGATGTCGTCCTCGCCGTGGTGGCTGTCGAGGGTGTTGAGGACCTGGTCGCAGACGTCCTCCAGGGGCCGGGTGGGGTCGGTGAGGGCGCCCACGAAGGCCTGGAGCCCCTCGTCGAGGGGGTGGTCGCGGCTCTCGACCAGGCCGTCCGTGTAGAGCGCGAGCAGGGCGCCCTCGGGCAGTTCGACCTCCACCTCCTCGAAGGGTTCCCCGCCGACGCCGAGCGGCAGGCCCGGCGGCACGTCGAGCATCAGCGCGGACTCGCCGCGCTCGACGAGGACGGGGGGCAGATGGCCCGCGTTGGCGAAGGTGCAGCGCCTGGTCACCGAGTCGTAGACGGCGTAGACGCAGGTCGCCAGGTAGACCTCGGAGAGGTCGGCCTCGCGGGGGCGGCGGGCGGCCCGGGTCGCCTGCTGGACGCCCCCGGGTGCGCCGAGGCCGCGCGCGATCTCGTCCAGTTGGGAGAGCACTTCGGCCGGTTCGAGGTCGAGCTGGGCCAGGGTGCGCACGGCGGTGCGGAGTTCACCCATGGCGACCGCGGCGCGCAGGCCGCGGCCCATGACGTCTCCGACGACCAACGCGGTGCGGTGGCCGGGGAGTTCGATGACGTCGAACCAGTCGCCGCCGACCTCGCTGGGCCGGCCGGTGGCCGCGTTGCCGGGCAGGTAGCGGCAGGCGATGTCGAGTCCGGAGGCCTCGGGGTCGCCGGGCGGGAGCAGGGACCGTTGCAGTATCAGCGCGCGTTCGTGTTCGCGGCGGTAGAGGCGGGCGTTGTCGATGCAGACGGCGGCGCGCGCGGCCAGTTCCACGGCGAGGTCGCGGTCGCGGTCCCCGAACGGCTCGCTGCCCTTGGTCCGGGAGAACTGCGCCAGTCCTACGACCGTGTCGTGGGCGACCATCGGCACGGCGAGCGTGGACTGCACGAGGCCGCCGTCCTCGGCGGGGACGGTGCGGGGGCGGGCCGTGCGCAGGGCGTCCGCGCAGGGCGAGTTGAACGGGTAGTGGTGGACGGCGCCGAGCCGGACCCGCTCGCCGGTGTCGTGGAACGGCGCGTCGGAGACGGCGCTGGAGAAGGCGACGCGGCGCAGCTCGGCGCTGCCGTCGGCGAGGCCGGGCGGGGTCTCGTCGCCCACCAGCAGGCCCTGGTAGAGGTCGACGGTGGCCAGGTCGCAGAAGCCGGGGACGACGACGTCGAGGAGTTCGCGGGCGGTGGTCTCCAGGTCGAGGGAGTTGCCGATGCGGGCACCGGCCTCGTTGAGGAGGGCCAGGTTGCGCCGGGCGGCGGCGGCCTCGCGGGCGGCGGCGCGGCGGGCGGTGATGTCGGTTCCCAGCCAGGCGATGCCGATGGGGCGGCCGGTACCGCTGTGGACGCGGTAGAGGTTGACGGACCAGTGGCGGCGCTCGTCGGAGCCCGGCACGAAGCCCGTGACGTGCATGTCGGTGATGGAGTCGCCGCTCTCCAGCACCCGGCGCAGGGTCGCGGAGACCCGGTCGGCCTCGGCGCGCGGCAGATAGTCGTGGACGCCCTTGCCGCGGTGGTCGTCGGGGGTGCCGCCGAAGACGGAGGCGAACCGCTGGTTGGCGCGGCGCACCCGGAGGTCGGGGTCGATCAGCAGGAAACCGAACGGAGACTGGCCGAAAATCGCCTGCGAGGCGGCGAGGTCGGTCTCGATGCTGCGCAGCACGCGGACGTCGACGACGATACAGACGGCGGCCTTCTCCCCGTCCTCCGTACGCGTCGGCATGACGTACACCTCGGCGAGCCCGCGCTGCCCGCGTCCACGCCGGCCGCCGTCCTCGACACCGCCCTCGGCACCGCTGTTCGGCGCACGGAAGGGGACCACGCCGGTCCACTCCCGTCCGTCGAGGATTTCGGCCATCTTCCGCTGGCCGCGCTCGCGCAGGTCGGGGTCGATGAACGCCTCGATGGGGTCGGTGCCCACGGCGTCCTCGGCCCGGATGCCGAGCAGTTGCTCCGCGCGCAGGCTCCACTGGTCGACGAGCCCGTCGGGGCCGATGGAGAAGGACGCGACCTTGATGTAGTCGTAGATGGAGCCGGGTGGGCTGCTCTGCCACACCGCGTCACCGAGTGGCGCGCCTTCCGACGGGCCCTCGGACTCCGTGGACTCCGTGGCCCTCGCTGGTATCTCGCTCACGCGAACCGTCCCCTCCAGCTCACCGCGTCCGGCACCGGTCACCGGGGGCGGCTGCCCGCAGTATCCAGCACTACGGCGCCGCACAACACGGTGTTCACGATCACAGCACGGTCCCGATGGTTTTCGGTCCGGACCGTGACAACACTTCCAGTCTTCTAACCAGCGGACACGGCATCGAATCACGTAGTTCGACAACTGCCACTGGCGTGAACCAGTTGGCGGGCGCGCACCGGCGTCGCGGCGGCGCGAGGTCAGGGTGGCAACGCGAGTTCGAACCACACCGTCTTGCCCGCCCCTCCGGGCCGGGTGCCCCAGCGGCTGGCGGAGGAGGCGACCAGTTGCAGGCCCCTGCCGCCCTCGTCCCCGGGCTGGGGGACGCGCCTGCGGGGCGGGTCCGGGAGCGGGTCGGAGACCTCGACGAGCAGGGAGCCGTCCAGGCCGGCCGGGTGGTGCACCAGGCGGACGCCGATGGGGCCGGTGGCGTGCCGCAGGGCGTTGGTGACCAGCTCGCTGACCAGCAGGGCGGTGATGTCGCCGACGCTGTCGAGACCCCATCCGTGCAGGGTGCCGCGGACGAGGGAGCGGGCGCTCCGCACGGCGTCCGGTGACGCGGGGAAGACCCACTCGACGCAGTCGCCTTCGCTGTCGGACACGCCGATCACTTCCCGGCCAGCGACCCCGACCCATGTCCGGTTTCAAGGGGCAACTGGAGGATGAGTGGAGGAGAACTGGAGGATGACTGGAGATGAGTGGAGATGAGTGGAGGTGAGTGGAGGTGAGTGGATTAAGTAGGACTAAGAGGCCCATACCCGATATCCGCGCACCGGTACCGTCACAGGGGCGCACAGTGGCGCCGACGGCGTACGCGGCGCTCACGCCCGTCGGTTCACGCGCCTCGCCCATCGGCCGGCCCCAGCCCCAGATGCGCGAGCGTCCGCTCCACGGCCGGGACGTCCTGGTCCAGCCACGGGACGTCCCAGATCTCGGCGGGCGTGAGCCAGCGCAGGGCGTCGTGGTCCTCGAGAGGGGCGGGGGCGGCGGAGCCGGGAAGCAGGCGCGCGGTCCACACGTGCAGGACGAACGGGGCCCTCAGCGGCCACTGCCCCGGCACCCGCTCACCGGGCTCGGCCGCCACGCCGAGCTCCTCTCGCAGCTCCCGCACGAGAGCGGCCTCCGGCGCCTCACCGGCCTCGACCTTGCCACCGGGCAACTCCCAGCGTCCGGCCAGGTCGGCCGGTGCGCTGCGCCGCGCGGCGAGCAGCCGTCCACCGTCGACCAGCGCGGCAGCCACCACGATCCGTTCCGTCATGCGCCGGAGCATAAGGCCTGCCGGCCGGTGGGGGACCGAGAGGCCGGACGCCCGGATCAGTCCGCCGGGCCCGAGGGCTTCGGGGTGAGTTTCTCGACCCAGTAGAGCTGCTCGCGGCCGGGACCGTCGAGGGTGTCCGCGATCCTCTGGGCCTCGGCCCGGGTCGCGTACCTGCCCACGCGGTAGCGGTTGCCGTTGTCGTCCTGCCGGAAGACCAGCCAGGGAAGAGTGACCGTGCCGTCGTTCATCGCGCCCCTCCACTTCCCGTCCACGGCCCGCGCCGCGCCCCGCCCGATAACGAAACCGCAATACGCATATGCCCGACCCTACGCCTAACCTTCACGCAGCGAATACGGCTTTGCACAAAGAGGTACGCAACCAGCCAGAACGCGGGGGGCGCACGATGTGGAACGCGCCGTCACCACGCACCTCCGCCTCCGGTCGGAGGCATGCCGGTACGGCGAGGACGACCTGCGAGAACGACCGGATTCCGGCGCCACTGGAACGAGGGCGGAGGGACCGGACACCCGTCCGAGCGCGAAAAGGGGGCGCGGGAGGCGCACGAGAGGCGTGCGCCATCTCACACCACCGTGGACGGGCGAACTCCCCCGACGGCGCCCCTACTTGACGGGCAGGTGGTACGCCACCCGGTACCGGTCGGCCGGGACGACCACGTCGGCCGTCTCGACCGCGCGGCCGGAGGCGTAGAAGGTGCGCTGGATGACCAGGACCACGTGGCCCGGGACGCCGCCCAGGGCGAGCAACTCCTCGGCGAGGCCGGGGCGGGCGCCGACCTCCTCGGTCACGTTGTCCACGACGACGTCGATGGCGGCCATCCGCTCGACGACGCCCATGCCGCCGAGCGGCCCCTCCTCCGGCAGCATCACCGGCGTACGCCCGGTGAGGTCGAGCGGCTCCCAGGAGGTGGAGAGCATCATCGCGTCGCCGGCCTCCCGGAAGACGTACCGCGTGCACATCACGCGGTCCCCCGGCTTGATCCCGAGCCGCTCGGCCACCTCGCCGCTCGCCTCGGCCTGCTCGCTGCGCGACTCCCACGTGCCGCGCGACTCACCGTCGGCCTGCTCCTGCCGGAAGGGGGTGGCGCCGCCCGCCGGCCGGAATCCGGAGCGGGCGATGCGCCGGGGCACCGGCCGCTCGCGCACATACGTCCCGGAACCGGAGCGGCCCTCGACGAGCCCCTCGGCCATCAGCACCTTGCGCGCCTCCAGGGCGACGGTGTCCGAGACGCCGTACTCCTCGCGGATCCGCGCCTGGGAGGGGAGGCGGGTGTGGGGCGGCAGCAGGCCGTCGGCGATCTTCTTGCGGAGATCACCCGCGACACGCAGATATGCCGGCTGCTCACCGAATGTCACTGGCCGCTCCCATCAGGTTGTACAGACAGCAAGAGCGTGGCAACCGTGGGTTGTGCCAGGCAAGCAAAGGCCAGAGAATCACTCGATGTGATGACTTGTGGCCGCGAGGGGCATCACGCAGGCACTTTCTCCCCACTGCCGCCGCCGTCACACCTCCCGCCCCGGGCTCTCACCCCCGCCGTCGCCGCCTTCGTCGTACTCCGGCCGGGTCGTGGCCAGGCCCAGCGCCTCGCGGGCGGTGACCGTCGTGTCGGCCACGACGAGGTCGTAGCCCTTGCCGTAGTGCTCGTAGAACGTGTCGAGGTCGGGCGCCTTCGCCGCCAGGCTCCACTCCTCCTGCGCCGCCTCCAGGTCCGCGACCAGGTCGGCGACCGGCCGTTCGGCGTCGCCGGACCAGCTGTGCGCGTTCAGCACCGAGAGCTCGCCCCTGAGCGCCTCCGACACCTGCCCCGCCCAGACCCGGTACCCGGCGAAGTCCTCCTCGACGGTCTCCGCCACGGGCACCTCGTCCATGGCCCGGTTGAGGTGGCCCTCCGCCAGCAGGTACGTGTGCTGGTCCGAGTCGAGCCCACGGCCGTCGTTGCGCAGCGAACCCGTCAGCGTGCCGCGTTCGTCCGTGTTCCCGAACAGGCAGGTGATCTCCCGGTCGCCCGTGCGCCAGCTCTGCGAGGTCGGCGTCAGGTAGTACACGTCGACGTCGACCGGCAGGGCCCAGCGGTCCATGGCGTAGGTGTCCTGGAGCGCGTAGCACTGGTCGTCGGCGGCCCGGGTGATCTCGTCGTCGCCGGGGAAGGCGCCGCCCGGCAGCTCGAAGGCGGCGAACACCTCGCCGTCGTGCTCCTCGTCGCAGGGCACCTCGTCGACGTCGTACGTCACTCCCTGCAGCGAGCCGCTGGGGGTGGTGAAGCACTCGCCCTTCTCGAGCGCGTAGGCGGTGCCCTCGCTCCGTGCGGCGTCCTTGAAGCCGTCCCAGAAGTCGGCGGCGGCGCCCGTGGAGAGCGTCACCGCCCACAGGACCAGCCCCACGGAGGACAGTACGGAACCGGCCACGGCGAACCCCTTGCCCCGTTCGCCCCTGCGCCTGATCTGGCCCAGCGCGATCAGTCCCAGCACGAGTCCGACCGCCGGCACGAAGCACAGGACGCCGAGGACGAAGGCGGCGACGGCGAGACCGTTGACGGGCGCCGGCCGGGGCGGGACGGTCCCGCAGGGGTGGCCCCACTGGGGGGCGGCGTACGGGCCCTGGGGGCACGGTCCTTGGGGCCCCGGCCCCGGGGGTGGCGGCATGGACACGGGTACCGTGCTCCTGTTCAGGCAGCTGGGCGGCGACGGGCCGGCGGAGGGTCCGCGGGTGCGGCGTACGGCGTGCGGCTGGGGCCGTACGGCTTGGCGCATCGTAAGCGCGGCGTGAACGGGGGCGGTATGCGGGTCGGCTGTCCCGCCGTGCACCGGCACACGTGCCTCGCCCCCGCGGTGGACCGGGTCACCGACCCGAAGCCGTGCCGCGAGGGCGAGTTCCTTCACTGAGCCGAACTGTCGTCAGATCCAGGGTTGCGTCAGAACTGCAGGGCCCAGGCGTCGATCCGCCCGGTGTCCCACGACGCGTTGTCGCTGACCCGCAGCTTCCACGTGCCGTTCGCGGTCTCCGAGGAGGCGTTGACGGTGTACGTGGTGTTGATGTCGTTCGCGCTGCCGCCGGTGCCGTACGCCTTGAGCGTGTACGCCGTGCCGTCCGGGGCGACCAGCTGGACCTGGAGGTCGCCGATGTAGCTGTGGACGATGTTCACGTCGACGGAGAGCGCCGAGGGCGCGTTGCCCGCGACGCCGGTGACGGTCACCGGGGACTCGACGGTGGCGTTGTCCTGGATCGTGTAGTCACCGGTGTTCTCGAAGCGGTCGCCGGGCGGGGGCGTGGTGCCGCCGTCGCCGACGTTCAGCAGGCGGTTGGGCGAGCCGCTGCCCGGGTTGGAGACGACGCCGCTGGTGGCGGCGGACGTCAGCGCGGTGGCGACCTGGGCGGGGGTGGCCGAGGGGTTGTCGGCCAGGTACAGAGCGGCGGCGCCGGCGACGTGCGGGCTCGCCATGGACGTACCGGAGATGGTGTTGGTGGCCGAGTCGCCGCTGTTCCAGGCCGAGGTGATGGACGAGCCGGGGGCGAACAGGTCAAGGACCGAGCCGTAGTTGGAGTAGCTGGCGCGGGCGTCGCTCGACGTGGTGGCGCCGACCGTGATCGCCTCCGTCACCCGGGCCGGGGACTTGGTGGAGGCGTTGGTGGACTCGTTGCCGGCCGCGACGGCGAAGGTGATGCCGGAGGCGATGGCGTTGCGGACGGCGGTGTCCAGGGCGCTGTCGGCGCCGCCGCCCAGCGACATGTTGGCGACGGCGGGCTTCACGGCGTTGCGGGCGACCCAGTCGATGCCGGCGACGACCTGGGCGGTGGTGCCGGAGCCGGAGTTGTCGAGGACCCGGACGCCGACGACCTTCGCCTGCTTGGCGACGCCGTAGGAGGTGCCCGCGACGGTGCCGGCGACGTGGGTGCCGTGGCCGTGGCCGTCCTGGGCGGTGTTGTCGTTGTCGATGGCGTCGTAGCCGTTGGAGGCGCGGCCGCCGAAGTCGCTGTGGGTGATGCGGACGCCGGTGTCGATGACGTACGCCGTCACGCCCTGCCCGGCGCTGTCCGGGTAGGTGTACGAGCTGTCCAGCGGGCGGTTCTGCTGGTCGATGCGGTCCAGGCCCCAGGAGGGCGGGTTGGGCTGGGTGCCGGTGACGTGGAAGGTGCGGTTCTGGACGACGGAGGCGACGGCCGGGTCGGCGGCGAGACGTTTCGCCTCGGTCTCCGAGGCCTCGACCGCGTAGCCGTTGAGCGCCTTGGTGTAGGTGCGCTCGATGTCGGCGCCGTACTTCTTCGCCAGGGCGCGGCCCTCGGCGGAGCCGGAGCTCGCCTCGTCCGCCTTGAGGGTCACGATGTAGCTGCCGGCGACGGCGTTCGCCGCGTCCTCGTACTGGATGCGGCCCTCCGCGGCGGTGGCGGGGAGCGCGGAGACGAGGCTCGCGGCGAGGGCCGCGGTGGCCGCGGCGCTGAGGACGGCCAGTCTTCGCCGGGTGGTGCGGTGGAGGTGGTGACGCAGCACTGCCATGTGAGGGGTCCTCCTCGGTGGGGTGGTGCATGGTGGGGTTCGTGCACGCCGAGCAGGCCGTCCCGGACGACATGCGGCATGGTCATGACCATGTCAATGCGGGGCGGCTTTGGTGCGTCAGCCGAAAGATT
The DNA here is from genome assembly GCF_044544295.1 of Streptomyces sp. NPDC053750. Lineage (NCBI taxonomy): Bacteria > Bacillati > Actinomycetota > Actinomycetes > Kitasatosporales > Streptomycetaceae > Streptomyces > Streptomyces sp. NPDC053750. The sequence continues at coordinate 323,888 of NZ_JBITXB010000006.1, forward strand.
GAGGCTTCCAGAGGAATTGCACAAGAGGCCCTGCACGAATGTGCAGGGCCTCGCGCCGTTTGAGCGCCGTCGCTTCCCGGCGCCATTGCTCCCCGGCGCCATCGGCGCCCTGACGAAGGGTCAGTCGTCGAAGCCCGTCGCCCGGCTCCGCTTCTCCCACGCCTCGACGTCCCCGCGGACCTGGTCGAGATGGCCGAGAACCGCGCTCACACCGTCGTCACCGAGCGGCAGGCGCAGCGGGGTGCGCTCGGCCGCCAGGGCGTCCAGGATCAGCGCCGCCGCCTTCGCGGGGTCGCCGGGCTGGCTGCCGTCGCCCGCGGCGACCATCCCGCGGGTCTCGCCGACCTTGGCGTACACACCGCTGTCCGCGCTGATGCCCGCGTTCCCGGCTTCGAACAGGCCGGTGCGGAAGGCGCCCGGCTCGACGATCAGCACCTTGATGCCGAACTCCCGCACCTCGTCGGCCAGCCCTTCGGACAGGCCCTCCAGCGCGAACTTCGTGGCGCTGTACGCCGAGAAACCCGCGAAGGACAACTGCCCGCCCATGCTGCTCATCTGCACGATCGCGCCCGAGCGCCGCTCCCGCATGTGCGGCAGCACGGCCCGCGTCAGCGCGGCCGGCCCGAAGACGTGGACGTCGAACAGGGCGCGCAGCTCGTCCTCACCCGTCTCCTCCAGGGCACCGACGTGGGTGCGGCCGGCGTTGTTGACAAGTACGTCGATCCGCCCGTGCCGCGCCACCACGTCCCGAACGGCGGCCCCGGCCGCCGCCGTGTCGGCGACGTCCAGGCGCAGCGCCTCCATCTGGTCGGGATGGGCGGCCACCAGGTCGTCCAGCGCCTCGGGCCGCCGCGCCGCACCCACCACCACGTCGCCGTCGGCCAGGGCCGCCTCGGCGATCGCCCGCCCGAACCCGCTGCTCGCACCGGTGACCAGCCACACCTTGTTCATACCGACTCCCTCGTCTCCGTGTCTTCGACGTCAACCACTCTGCCCCGCAAGCCAGTTGCCCGTCCAAGACCCGGGGTGATAGCCAACGGTCATGACGACGGACGTGCATGTGCGGGAGCTGCGCTACTTCGCGACGGTGGCCGAGGAACTGCACTTCACCCGGGCGGCCGAGAGGCTGTACGTGTCCCAGCCCGCGCTGAGCAAGCAGATCCGGGCGCTGGAGAAACAGTTGGGCATCGAGCTCTTCCGGCGCGAACCGCGGGGCGTGTCGCTCACCGAGGCGGGCACGGCGCTGCTGCCGCACGCCCGGCGGATACTGGCCGACTGGACGGAGGGCGCGGCGGCGGTGGACGCGGCCCGGGCGGCCCGGCGCGGCACCCTGGTGGTCGGCATGAGCACCAGCCCCGGACGCGGCGGCCTGCTGCCCGCGATCCGCTCCCGCTTCACGGCCGCCCATCCCGACGCGCGCCTGCGGCTGCGGCAGGTGAGCTGGGAGGACCCGACGGCGGGCCTGGCCGACGGCACGGCCGACGTCGCCTACGTCTGGCTGCCCCTGCCCGACGCCGCCCGCTACGCCTGGACGGTGGTCGCCGAGGAACCCCGCGTGGTCGCCCTCCCCGACACCCACCCGCTCGCGGCCCGCGCGGAGATCGACTTCGCCGACCTGGCCGACGAGCCGTTCCTCGCCCTGCCGCCTCGGGCCGGGGTGCTGCGCGACTTCTGGCTGGCGATGGAGGAGCGGCAGGCACTGCCGGGGCACGCCGGTCGGCCGCCGCGCATCGGGGCGGAGATCGCCGGCACGGAGGAGACGTACGAGGCCCTCGTCGCCGGCCTCGGCGTCTGCCTCGTGGCCACGGGCAACGCCCCGCTGATCACCCTGGGCGGCGTGACCACCCGCCCGGTCCGCGGGCTTGGCCCCAGCCGCTACGCGCTGGCCCGGCGCCGGGAGGACGAGGGGCGGGTGCTGGTGCGGGGGTACGAGGAGGCGTGCCGACGGGTGGTCGGGCAGGAGTGACGGCCCGGCCTGTCGCGAGCCCCCGCCCCCGTCGGCCGCCTCACCGGGCGACAGCGTCAGGTCGCGCTCTGCGACCACCAGCCGCAGCCGGCCGCTCAGCACGTACAGCCACTCGAAGCCCTCGCGGGCCACGCGGACATCCTGTGGTAACTGATCGACGGCACGACGGGGCGCTGACACCCACAGGGCAATGCCTGTGCCGGTCCCCTACGGACAGGCCTCCTCGCGGATGACGGCGCGAGGAACGGATCGGCCTCATCCCTCGGTCAGTTGCTGGATGGCCTTGAGTGTCTTCAGTGCTCCGTTTTCGGTCGCCATGTGGTGTGCCGCTGTTGCGGCGGCTCGACTGTGTGACTGCTGCTTCACCACTTGGCGAAGGGAGTCGGCCAGCCGTTCGGCGGTGAGGGACTGGAAGGGGATCGGGTCGGTGCCGGCACCGAGGGCGGCGAGTCGCCCGGCCCAGAACGGCTGGTCCGCGGTCACGGGGACGGTGACCGCGGGCACCCCGGCGCGCAGCGCGGCGGCCGAGGTGCCGGCCCCGCCGTGGTGGACCACCGCGGCCAGCCGTGGGAACAACAGGGCGTGCGGTACGTCCCCGATGGTGAGCACGTCCTCCGCGTCGGCGGCGAGTTGGGCGCTGCCTGCCTGGAGGATGCCGCGCAGCCCGGCACGGCGCAGGGCTCGCACCGCGATCCCGCTCAGCCGCTCCCCGTCGCCGGACGCCATGCTGCCGAAGCCGACGAGGACGGGCCGGGGTCCGGCGCTCAGGAAATCCTCGATCTCGGAAGGCAGCCGCTCGGCCGGGTCGTGGTGGGGCCACCAGTTGCCCACGACGTCCAGGCCGGGGCGCCAGTCGGAGGGACGGGGCACCAGGGCCGTGCTGAATCCGTGCAGGATGGGCCAGTTCGCCTGTTCCTGCCGTCGGCGCACCTCGGCAGGGGAGGCCGGAGGGAGAGCGAGGCGGTGACGCAGTTGTGCGACCGCCTGTGCGTAGACGCGGTCGGCCATCCGCAGGGCGAAGCGTCCGGTTGCCCGGTTGGCGAGTCGGCCCAGTGAGCGGGAGCCGGTCACGACGGGTGGGAAGTCGCCGGTCGGTGCGGTGGGCTGGAGGTACACGCCGAGACTCGGTGTGCCCGTGGCCTCGGTGAGGTGCCAGCCGAGGGGGGCCGTGGTGGTCGACAGCAGGAGCAGGTCGGTGCCTTTGTCCACCGCGTCGGCGAAGCCCTGACCCAGTTCGGTGATGAACGCGGCAGCGGTCCGCATCAGGTCACGTTTGCTTGTGACATCGCCGTGCACCCGCGTGTCGGCGGGCAGACTGCGGAAATCCAGCCCTGCCTCGCGTGCGAGGGGTGCGAAGGTGTCGGTGGCGGCGAGGGCGACGTCGTAGCCGGCCCGGCGCAGTTCGGCGCCCAGGCCCGTGTAGGGCGCGACGTCGCCGCGCGATCCGGCCGCGGCGATCATGATCCTCATCGGTTCTCCTCACCATCGGTGCCGTCACCTGCGTGGCGGGCCGCGTTGGCGTGGACCGCCTCACGCGTGTAGGCGGCCAGGCCGGGGCGTTGCTGCGAGGGCGGTACGACCAGGGCGAAGGCACGCGGGTCGGCGACGAAGTCGTCCGCGATGCGCCGGTGCATGTCGGGCGGGCAGGAGGTGAACCAGCGGGCGATGTGCAGGCGATGTTCCTCGGCGAGGTCCATGGCCCGCTCGCCGCAGCTCGGCTCCCCTTCGTCGAAGGCCGCGAGCAGCTCCGCGCGCCAGGCGGCGGCTTCGCCCATGAGCCGGCGCCAGTCCTCCTTGGTGTGGGCGTCCGCGCGCGCCATCGCCTGGCGCTGTCCTTCCGAGTGCGCCCACTTCAGCTCCGCCTCGGTGGCGTAACTCAGGTCGAAGGCGACCTCGCCGAAGACCTCGAAGCGTTCCTCAGGCGTCAGGGGCACCCCGGTCTTCTGGACCTCTATGGCCCGTTCCGCCACCTCGACCAGCCGCTGCAGCCTGGCGATCTCCTCGTTCAGCTGTCGCTGCCGGGCTTGGAGTCGCGCCAGGGGGTTCACCTGCGGATCCTTGAAGATCGCGGCGATCTCTTCGAGAGGGAAGCCGAGCTCGCGGTAGAAGAGGATCTGCTGGAGCCGGACCAGGTCGGCCTCGCTGTAGAGCCGGTACCCGGCTTGGCTGCGGTCACTGGGCGAGAGCACTCCCGCCTTGTCGTAGTGATGCAGCGTACGCACCGTCACGCCGGCGAAGGCCGCGACCTGCCCCACGGAGTAGCTCATCCACCCGCCCTTTCGTCGGCACACAGCCTCAAGCCTGACGTAGGGGGAGGGTCAACTCGCGTTCCGCTGAGGGCGCGACGAGGTGTCACCGACCACGCCGGACCCGGCAAGCCGCGGACGGGCCGGCTCTACGCTGTCGGTCATCTCGCGCGCCTCAGGGAAAACTGCGGGCCAGGGGAGTTCCTGATCCACGACCTCATAGCGCGTGTCAACGAAGATCGCCCGGACTAGGGTCGCCGGTATGACGATCGACACCGATGCTGCCGGCTTGCTCTTCGATTCCCTCCGGGCGGACGCCCTCACCGGCCCGGACCAGCTGCGTGAGCTCTACCCGCAGCCGCACCCGAACGCGCTGCGCAAGGCGATCGACCGCCTGACCGAGGAGACCCGGGCGCTGATCGGCTGTTCCTCCCTGGTGTTCATCGGCAGTGCGGACCGCGAGGGCCGGGCGGACGTGACGCCGCGCGGCGGCCCGGCCGGGTTCGTCTCGGTGCTGGACGAGCAGACCCTGGTGATCCCCGACGCGACCGGCAACAAGCGGCTCGACACCCTGCACAACGTGCTGGAGACCGGACGCGTCGGGCTGCTCTTCCTCGTCCCCGGCCGCCCGACCACGCTGCGGGTCAACGGCCGCGCCTGTGTTTCGGCGCGCCCGGAGCTGCTCGCCCACCTCACTCCCGTGGGGAAGCCACCGGTCAGCGCGCTTGTGGTGCAGGTCGAGCAGGCCTATCCGCACTGCCCGAAGTCGCTGATGCGCGCCAACGCCTGGCGGCCGGAGCAGTGGTTGCCCGCTGACGCCCAGCCGACCAGCGCCGAGGTGATACTGGCCCAACTGGACCTGCCGGGCCTGACCCTGGACCAGATCGAGGAGGCCGAACGGGAGTCTCTGCGCCTGCGTTACGAGTGAGTTCGGTCGGCGCGATGCACACGGGACTTGGGCCCACCGTCATTCGGCCGCCGCCCCGCACCCCGACCGTGCCAAGTGGAGGGCCTGTACGACGGGGCAGCCCGCCACGTCTCGGCACTGACGGGCACGGGCGTCCTCCTCCCCAGCACGATCCCGGCACGGGAAAGACCGAGGGCCCGACTCCGTAGAGTCGAGCCCTCTCCGAACTGCACGTTGGCCAGATCAGTGACGTGGTGGGACGACAGCCGCTACACGTTGAAGCGGAACTCCACCACGTCCCCGTCCTGCATCACGTAGTCCTTGCCCTCCATGCGGGCCTTGCCCTTGGCGCGGGCCTCGGCGACCGAGCCCGTCTCGACCAGGTCGTCGAAGGAGATGACCTCGGCCTTGATGAAGCCCTTCTGGAAGTCGGTGTGGATGACACCGGCGGCCTCGGGGGCGGTGGCGCCCTTCTTGATGGTCCAGGCGCGGGACTCCTTGGGGCCGGCCGTCAGGTAGGTCTGCAGGCCGAGGGTGCGGAAGCCGACGTGGGCGAGGGTGGCGAGGCCGGGCTCGTCCTGGCCGACGGACTGGAGGAGCTCCAGGGCCTCGTCCTCCTCCAGCTCGGCGAGGTCCGCCTCCAGCTTGGCGTTGAGGAAGATCGCCTCGGCGGGGGCGACCAGGGCGCGCTGCTCGTCCTTGAAGTCGTCGTCGGTGAGCTCGTCCTCGTCGACGTTGAAGACGTAGAGGAAGGGCTTCGTCGTGAGGAGGTGGAGGTCGTGGAGGAGCTCGTTGCGCTCGGTGCCCTGGACGATGCCGTGGGCGAAGAGCGTGTCGCCCTTCTCCAGGATCTCCTTGGCCTCCTCGACCGCCTTGACCTTGGGCGCCACGTCCTTCTTGATCCGGGACTCCTTCTGGAGGCGCGGGAGGACCTTCTCGATGGTCTGCAGGTCGGCGAGGATCAGCTCGGTGTTGATCGTCTCGATGTCGTCCTTGGGCGAGACCTTGCCGTCGACGTGGACGACGTTCTCGTCCTTGAAGGCGCGGATGACCTGGCAGATCGCATCGGACTCGCGGATGTTGGCGAGGAACTTGTTGCCCAGGCCCTCACCCTCGCTCGCGCCGCGCACGATGCCCGCGATGTCGACGAAGTCGACGGTGGCCGGGAGGACCTTCTCGGAGGAGAAGATCTCGGCCAGTTTCGTCAGGCGGGGGTCGGGGACGCCCACGACGCCGACGTTGGGCTCGATCGTGGCGAACGGGTAGTTGGCCGCGAGCACGTCGTTCTTGGTCAGGGCGTTGAACAGGGTCGACTTGCCGACATTCGGCAGACCGACGATTCCGATCGTGAGCGACACGTTGCGACTTCCCGTACGTGAGGATGCGGAGGGGGTTGGTGGGGCGGGCCAGGCAAGGGCCGATCCCCCAGTCTACGGGGTGGCCGGTACCGGCCCTCCCCGGTGCCGAAGGCTTGTTCAAGGTCTGCCCGACGGCGTGTCTGGAGGGCCATTCGGCACATAAACCGACCTAAGTTGGTCCAGTGGAGCAACACAGGACGCGACCTGCACAGTACGGACCGCGACGGGGCCGGGCGCCGCTGCCCCCGCAGGGGCGGGGTGCCGCCGCTGCGGCCCGGCCGGGCGGGCGGACGGGCGGAGCGCCTACGGGTGGCGCGTCACGACCGGGCAACGGGCCACGACCGGGTGGCGGGCCACGGCGGGCCCCGGCCGCGGTGCGGGCGCCCCGGTCCGGGGCTCCGGTGCGTGGGTTCCCGGGCGTGGTGCGCGCGCTGCGGGAGATGCCCAACCCTCGGCTGACGGGGCTGGGCAGCGGCCTGTTCTGTGCGGCCGTGATGACCCTGCTGGGGTTCCTCGATCAGGTGCTGTTCGGCGCGTCCCTGACGGTGTACGGCGTGCTGTTCCTGCCGGTGTGCCTGCTCACCGCGCTCTGGACGCACAGGGGCGACCTGCTGACCGCCCCCGTCGTCGTGCCGATCGCCTTCGCCGTGGGGCTGGTCACCGTGTCCGAGAGCGGGGACGGTCTCAGTGGGCGGCTGATGGGGCTGGTGACCGCGCTGGCCACCGAGGCCGGCTGGCTGTACGCCGGGACCCTGCTCGCGGGCGCGACCGCGCTCGTCCGCCGGATCCGGCTGCTGCGCCGACGGGCCGCCGCCCGCAACCGCCCACCGGCGTGACGGCCGAGTCGGCCCCCGGCTGCCGGTCCGCCGGCTCAGCCCGTGGCGGAGGCTGCTCCGGTCCGCTCCGCCGCCCGCATCGCCGCCCCCACGATCCCCGCGTTGTTCTGGAGCTGCGCGGGGACGATCTCCGCCTGGATGCCCTCGATGTGGTGCAGGAACTTGTGGGACTTGCGGCTGACCCCGCCGCCGATGATGAACAGCTCGGGTGAGAACAGCATCTCGACGTGGGCGAGGTACTTCTGCACCCGGTGGGCCCACTGCTCCCACGACATGTCGTGGTCGTCCTTGACCTTGCTGGACGCGCGCTTCTCCGCGTCGTGACCGTCCAGCTCCAGGTGGCCCAGCTCGCTGTTGGGGACGAGGACGCCGTCGGAGAAGACGGCGCTGCCGATGCCGGTGCCGAAGGTGAGGACGACGACCGTGCCCCGCCGGCCGCGACCGGCGCCGAAGTGCATCTCGGCGACGCCCGCCGCGTCCGCGTCATTGACGACCGTCACGTCCAGCCCGCCCAGCCGCTCACCGAACAGGGCGCGCGCGTCGGTGTCGACCCAGCTCTTGTCGACGTTGGCCGCCGTGCGGACCACGGCACCGCCCGTCACCACGCCCGGGAAGGTGAGCCCGACGGGTCCGGTCCAGCCGAAGTGGTCGACGACCTGTTTCACACCGTCGGCCACGCCGTCGGGGGTCGCCGGGTGCGGGGTCAGTACCTTGCAGCGCTCCTGGGCCAGGTCGCCCCTGTCGAGGTCCACAGGGGCGCCCTTGATCCCGGATCCGCCGATGTCCACGCCGAAGATCTGCATGGCACCACGTTACGGCCTGCGACTGACAGTCACTCCCCGGCCGTACCGGAGCCGCCCGTACCGGAGCCAGCCGTACCGGAGCCAGCCGTACCGGTACCGCCCCGCTGCGCCACGAGGGACGCCGCCTCCTCGCGCAGATCGCGGCGGAGCTCCTTGGGCAGCGAGAAGATGATGGACTCCTCGGCGGCCTTGACGATCTCCACGTCCTCGAAGCCGCGCTGCGACAGCCGCTCCAGGACCTGCTCGACCAGGACGTCCGGCACGGATGCGCCGGAGGTGACACCGACCGTGGAGACGCCGTCCAGCCAGGTCTCGTCGATCTCGTCGGCGAAGTCCACCAGGTACGCGTCGCGCGCGCCCGCCTGCTTCGCGACCTCGACGAGGCGCTTGGAGTTGGAGGAGTTGCGGGAGCCGACGACGATCACCAGGTCGGCCTCGGCGCCCATCTGCTTGACCGCGAGCTGGCGGTTCTGCGTGGCGTAGCAGATGTCGTCGCTGGGCGGCGAGATCAGCTGGGGGAACTTGTCCTTCAGCGCGTCGACGGTCTCCATCGTCTCGTCGACGGAGAGGGTGGTCTGCGACAGCCACACCACCTTCGACGGGTCGCGGACCTCGACCTTCGCCACGTCCTCGGGGCCGTCGACGAGCTGGATGTGGTCGGGGGCCTCGCCGGAGGTGCCGATGACCTCCTCGTGTCCCTCGTGGCCGATCAGGAGGATGTCGTAGTCGTCGTTGGCGAAACGGACGGCTTCCTTGTGCACCTTGGTGACGAGGGGGCAGGTGGCGTCGATGGTGGCGAGCTTCCCGCGCTCGGCCTCCTCGTGGACGACGGGGGCCACGCCGTGCGCGGAGAACATGACGATGTTCCCCGGGGGGACCTCCTCCGTCTGCTCGACGAAGATCGCGCCCTTCTTCTCCAGCGTCTGGACGACGTACTTGTTGTGGACGATCTCGTGCCGGACGTAGACGGGGGCCCCGTACTGCTCCAGGGCCTTCTCGACGGCGATCACGGCGCGGTCCACACCCGCGCAGTAGCCACGGGGGGCGGCGAGCAGGACACGGCGGCCAGGCGAAGCAGTCATGGCACCCATCGTAAGGCCGCGTTCGGCGGGTCAGAGATCGCGTGGGTGCGGCGTCGCCGGGGAGACTGACGGGGACGTTGAGGGGGACGTTCCGAGGCACAGTCCGATGCGCTGGCGGAGGCACGATGTCCGAGACCGGTACGGCGGCCCAGGGGGCCGGTGAGGAACACGCGCTCAAGCGCAGCCTGGGCTTCCGCGACCTGGTCGTCTACGGGCTGCTGTTCATCGCGCCCATGGCGCCGGTCGGCGTCTTCGGCACGCTGGACGCCAAGTCGCACGGCGCGGTGGCGCTGGTGTACGTCGTCGCCACGATCGCGATGGCGTTCACCGCGTTCAGCTACGCGCAGATGGTGCGGGTGGTCCCGCAGGCGGGGTCGGTGTTCGCGTACGCGCGCGTGGGGCTCGGGAACGGGGCCGGGTTCGTCGCCGGCTGGATGGCGATGCTGGACTACGTCCTCATCCCGGCGGTGGCGTACCTGTTCTCCGGCATCGCGATGGAGGCGCTGGTCCCGGAGGTGTCGCGGTGGGTGTGGACGGTCCTCGCGGTGGTCGTCACGACCCTGCTGAACCTGTGGGGGGTGCGCGCGGCGGCCCGGGTGGGGTTCCTGGTCCTCGCCATGGAGATCGTGGTCCTGCTGGTGTTCGTCGTGGCGGCGATCGTGGTCCTCGCGCGCGAGGGTGCCGAGCGCGGCTGGCTGTCGCCGCTGTCCGGGGACGGCACGCAGGGGGCGTTCGCGCTGTCCGCGGTGGTGGGTGCGGTGTCGGTGGCGGTGCTGTCGTATCTGGGCTTCGACGCGATCGCCACCTTCGCGGAGGAGGTCACCGGGGGATCGGCGAAGGTGGCGCGGGCGCTGCTGTTCTGCCTGGCGCTGGCGGGCGTGCTGTTCGTGGCGCAGACGTATCTGGTGGCGCTCCTGGAGCCGGTGTCGTCGGCGCAACTGGCGGCGGAGCCGGAGCGGCAGGGGTCGGCGTTCTACGACGCCGTGGACGCGTCGGTGGGGACGTGGCTGCACGACCTGGTGGCGGTGAGCAAGGCGATCGGCGCGGCGTTCGCGGCGCTGGCCGGGCAGGCGGCGGCCGGGCGGCTGCTGTTCGCCATGGGGCGCGACCGGCGGCTGCCGCGGGTGCTGTCGCGGACGGACTCGGGGGTTCCGCGGGTGGCGCTGCTGGTCTCGGCCGTGATCACGATGGTGGCGGCGGTGTGGGCGGCCCGGCGCGACGACGGTCTCGATCACCTGGTGTCGGTGGTCGACGTCGGCGCCCTGACCGCCTTCACGCTGCTCCACGCGAGCGTGGTGGGCTGGTTCGCGGTCCGGCGCACTGGGGGCCCGGTGAGCTGGTGGCGGCACGTGCTGGTGCCGGTACTGGGCGCGGCGATCACCGTCGCGGTGATCGTGGAGGCGTCCCGGACGGCCCAGGTGGTGGGGGCGATCTGGCTGGCGGTGGGGCTGGTGGTACTGGCGGCGCAGGCACGCGGGAGGCGCACGACGGGCGCGTGAGGCGGGCGGGCCGGGGGCCGGCGGAGGGTGACGAGCGAGTCCGGGGCGCGGGCGGGCCGATAGGGCCGGGCACTGCGCCTGTTCATGGAGCATGCCGGTCAGGGCGGGCGCTCGACGGGCGTGAGTCGGTGACTCCCGCCGCCGCCCCGCCTGACGCGCGCGAGGCGTCGCGGCCGCGGGGCGAGGCAGGGCCCCGGCGCACGGGCGGGCGTCGCGGTGCGTGGGGTCCGGCAGGGCGGGTGGGTTCGGCGGGTGCCGGGTGGGCTTGGGTTGTCGGACCCGGCCGTTACGCTCGGGCGCATGGCTGTTAACTCGACCCCCGAAAGCCCGCTGCCCGTCGGCGAGGTGTCGCGGCTGATCGGGGGCTGGATCGACCGGCTCGGCGCGGTGTGGGTCGAGGGGCAGATCACCCAGTTGTCGCGGCGGCCGGGCGCGGGGGTCGTGTTCCTGACGCTGCGGGACCCGTCGTACGACATCTCCGTGAGCGTGACGTGCTACCGGCAGGTGTTCGACGCCGTCGCGGACGTGGTCGGCGAGGGCGCCCGGGTCGTCGTCCACGCCAAGCCCGAGTGGTACGCGCCCCGTGGGCAGCTGTCGCTGCGGGCCGCCGAGATCAAGCCGGTGGGCGTCGGGGAGCTGCTCGCCCGCCTGGAGCAGCTGAAGAAGGCACTCGCCCGCGAGGGGCTCTTCGCCCCGGAGCGGAAGAAGCCGCTGCCGTTCCTGCCGCGGCTGATCGGCCTCGTGTGCGGACGCGCCTCGGCGGCCGAGCGGGACGTCCTGGACAACGCCCGGCACCGCTGGCCCGCCGTCCGCTTCGAGGTGCGCAACGTCCCCGTGCAGGGCGTGCACGCCGTGCCGCAGGTGGTGCAGGCGGTGAAGGAACTGGACGCGCTGGACGACGTGGACGTGATCGTCGTCGCGCGGGGCGGTGGCAGCGTGGAGGACCTGCTGCCGTTCTCCGACGAGCAGTTGGTGCGGGCGGTGGCCGCGTGCCGTACGCCGGTCGTCTCCGCGATCGGGCACGAGCCGGACAATCCGCTGCTGGACCATGTCGCCGACCTGCGCGCCTCCACGCCGACCGACGCCGCGAAGAAGGTCGTCCCGGACGTCGGCGAGGAGTACGAGCGGGTACGGCAGCTGCGGGACCGCGCGCGGCGGTGCGTGGCGGGCTTCGTGGACCGGGAGGAGCGGGGGCTGGCCCACGCGCTCGCCCGGCCGTCGATACAGGACCCGCACCGGATGATCGACGAGCGCGCCGAGCAGGTGACGGCCCTGCTGGACCGGGGCCGCCGCTCGCTGCGGCACCACCTCGACCGGGCCGACTCCGAGCTGACGCACACGCACGCGCGCGTGGTGGCCCTCTCCCCCGCCGCGACCCTGAAGCGCGGGTACGCGGTGCTGCAGCGGGCCGACGGCCACGCCGTCCGCGACCCCGGTGAGGTGGAGCCGGGCGAAACGCTGCGGGCCCGCGTCAGTGAGGGTGAATTCTCCGTACGAGTCGACGCATAGGGTGAGTGGATGACCAGCGAGGTGGAACAGCCGACGGCCGCGTCCGAGGCGCTCGGGTACGAGCAGGCACGGGACGAGCTGATCGAGGTCGTACGGCGGCTGGAGGCCGGTGGTACGACGCTGGAGGAGTCCCTGGCCCTGTGGGAGCGGGGCGAGGAGCTGGCGAAGATCTGCCGCCGCCGGCTGGACGGCGCCCGCGCCCGCCTGGACGCGGCGCTCGCCGAGGAGGCCGGGGCGGAGGAGGCGGACGGGGAGCTCTAGTCCCCGTCCCCCGCAGAGGCGCCCCGCGGCCCGTGCGCACCGTCTACTTGGCGGTGTCCTCGGCGAGCGTGTGCGCGACCAGTGCGTTCGCGTGTCCGTGGCCCATCTGGTGCTCGGTCTTGAGCCAGGAGACCAGCTCCATGTGCTTGGTGAGCGGCGAGGAGCGGATGAGCTCCTTCCACTCCGCGACGGGGCGGCCGTACTTCTTCTCGATCGACGGGAAGTAGCTGGCGGGACCCTTCACGGTGCTGCTGGCCATGTCGGTGCGCTCCCTGTGTGGATGTGACGCCCGCTGTGCGCGTGACGGTGTTGTCGCCCTCTATGACCGCGCCCGGGCGGCGAAGTGATCGCCATTCCGGTGTGATGCGCATCACTTTGACGATCCCGTGATCCCGCGATCCTGTGAACCGGATCACCACCATCCCGCTTTGGTTGAAGCTTGAACTTCTTTCCCGTAGCGTCGTCCTCGTCAACGGCTCCCCGCGAACCACGCGGAGCCGACGCACGTTCCGAGGAAGATCACGCATGTCTCTCGTTCTTGACCCCGCCGCCCAGGACCTGCTGTTCCGCGAGGCCCGCACCGCGAACACCTTCACCGACGAGCCGGTGACCGACGAGCAGGTCCAGGCGATCTACGACCTGGTCAAGTACGGCCCGACCGCCTTCAACCAGTCGCCGCTGCGCATCACGCTGGTCCGCTCCCCCGAGGCCCGTGAGCGCCTGGTCAAGCACATGGCCGAGGGCAACCAGCCCAAGACGGCCGGCGCCCCGCTGGTCGCGATCCTGTCGGCGGACAACGAGTTCCACGAGGAGCTGCCGCAGCTCTTCCCCCACTTCCCCCAGGCCAAGGACGCCTTCTTCAGCGAGCGCCCGGTGCGTGAGGGTGCCGCCACGCTGAACGCCGCCCTCCAGGCCGCGTACTTCATCGTCGGCGTCCGCGCCGCGGGCCTGGCCGCCGGCCCGATGACCGGCCTCGACTTCGAGGGCGTCCGCAAGGAGTTCCTCGACGACGACCACACCCCGCTGATGGTCGTCAACATCGGCCGCCCGGGCCCGGACGCCTGGTTCCCGCGCTCCCCGCGCCTGGAGTACGACCAGGTCGTCACCACGGTCTGAGACCCCCGACCCGATGACGCACGAAGCCCCCGGCACCGCCGGGGGCTTCTTCACATCCGCTTCCTCACGCCGGACGTCCGCTTCCTCACGCCAGCTTCAGCGCCGCCGCCACCTGGGCCAGCTGGTCGAACGAGCCCGTGCCCGCCACGACCGTGGTCGCGCCCTTCATGTCGTCCGCGTCGTGCAGCACCAGCGCGTCGTACCGCCCGCCCTCGTAGCGGGTCCACGTCCGGCCGCCGATCTCCTGCGTCTTCTCGGTCGCCTGCGCGCCCTGGCTGGCGTCGTCGATGAAGGTGGCCGGCTTCTGCGTGGACTGCTCGATCGCCACGTACTCGCCGTCCGGGGCGTGGAAGCCCAGGTGCCAGGCGTCGAACTCGTCACCCCGGAAGCGGACGGAGGTCGGCTTCCAGTCCTTGGAGAGCCCCTCCGGCGCGGCCACCGGGTACGACGCGGCGCGCTGCGCGGTGAGCAGCTCGACCCGGTAGTCGACCCGCTTGATGTCCGGTTCGCCGTCGTCGTGCGGAATGAAGATCCATATCACGCCGGCCGCGAGCACGATGAGCCCCAGGGAGAGAATCATGTCCCGGGCCGACTTCTGCTTGCCTTGCATACCTGCCACGCCCCCTATCGTCGCAGGTGCCTGATCCGCTCATACGTGGGGTCCCCTGCTCATTTTGTCGGACTGGCGATAGAGTCTGGGCACACCCTCATCCGGCCGTCGTCGTATCAGAAAGGTGCGTTCCGATGACCGAGCATCATCTGCCGTCCGAGCTGGACGTCCCCTCAGAGGCCCCCGACCGCAACCTCGCCATGGAACTCGTGCGGGTCACCGAAGCCGCAGCCATGGCCGCCGGCCGCTGGGTCGGGCGCGGTGACAAGAACGGCGCCGACGGTGCCGCGGTGCGTGCCATGCGGACCCTCGTCCACACCGTCTCGATGAACGGCGTCGTCGTCATCGGCGAGGGCGAGAAGGACGAGGCCCCGATGCTCTACAACGGGGAGCGGGTCGGCGACGGCACCGGCGCCGAGGTCGACATCGCCGTCGACCCGATCGACGGCACCACGCTGACCGCCAACGGCATGACCAACGCGATCGCGGTGCTGGCCGCGGCCGAGCGGGGTTCCATGTTCGACCCGTCCGCGGTCTTCTACATGGACAAGCTGGTCACCGGACCCGAGGCCGCCGACTTCGTCGACATCAACGCGCCCGTGTCCGTGAACATCCGCCGGATCGCCAAGGCCAAGCGGCGTACGCCCGAGGACGTCACCGTCGTCATCCTCGACCGGCCCCGCCACCAGAGCCTCATCAAGGAGGTCCGGGAGACCGGCGCCCGCATCAAGCTGATCTCCGACGGCGACGTGGCCGGCTCCATCCTGGCGCTGCGCGAGGGCACCGGCATCGACCTGCTGCTCGGCGTCGGCGGCACGCCGGAGGGCATCATCTCGGCCTGCGCCGTGAAGTGCCTCGGCGGCACGATCCAGGGCAAGCTGTGGCCCAAGGACGACGAGGAGCGGCAGCGCGCGATCGACGCCGGGCACGACCTGGACCGCGTCCTGACCACCGACGACCTGGTCTCCGGGGACAACGTCTTCTTCGTCGCGACCGGCATCACCGACGGTGAGCTGCTGCGCGGGGTGCGGTACCGGTCCGAGACGGCGACGACCGACTCGATCGTGATGCGGTCGAAGTCGGGGACGGTGCGGCGGATCGACTCCGAGCATCGGCTGAGCAAGCTGCGCGCCTACAGCGCGGTGGACTTCGACCGGGCGAAGTAGCTCCGCCGGTAGTGCGGGGGCCTGCGGGTCGTGAACGACTGCGGGTGCGTCGTGGCTGGTCGCGCCCACGCGGCGGAGCCGCATATCGACCCAGCCCCGCGCCCCTGGGGCATGACCTCCCCGGCGCGGAAAGGGCACCCTCTGTGCGGAGAGGGTGCCCTCTTTGCCTGCCTGCCTCCTAGCCGGCCGCCGCTATGCGGCCCGTTGCGGTGCGGGTCTTCTTCAGTTCCAGGTCGCGGCGGCGGCGCCGGGCCAGGACCACGCGGCGTTCGGCGGCGGTGAGGCCGCCCCAGACGCCGTAGGGCTCGGGCTGAAGGAGGGCGTGCTCGCGGCACTCGACCATGACCGGGCAGCGGGCGCAGACGCGCTTGGCGGCCTCCTCACGGGAGAGCCGGGCCGCGGTGGGTTCCTTGGAGGGGGCGAAGAACAGTCCGGCCTCGTCGCGCCGGCACACCGCCTCGGTGTGCCAGGGAGCGTCTTGGTCCCTGTCCCGCACGGGCACCCGCTGGGCCGGAACGGCAGCTACCTGCAGGGACGAATGCGGCGGTTGCAGCACGGTCTACTCCTGACGACGGCTTCGCGAGCGAGAGACGATGCGTCAAGGCTTACCCGTTGTACGCGTGCCTATGCACTGAGTTTCCAACCGCCACCGGCGCCGCACTACAGATGCTTGCGCACACTCCGGTCGACCTTGCGCTGCACCCGGTCGAGGATGTCCGCGACGAGTTTGCCGCGCTTGGGACGCGCCTCGACGCTGCCCAGCACGGCCCAGCCGTCCACGTAGATGACGGGGGCCTCGGGCTCGGCCGAGTCGAGGGTGTCCACCTCGAAGGAGCCGAGCACACCGCCGCCCGCGCCGCGCAGCGACACGTTCTCCGGGACGCGGACCTCGACGCTTCCGAAGATCGAGAACGCCTTGATCACGACCTGCTGGTGCTCGAAGATCGCCTCGCTGAGGTCTATCTCGACGCTGCCGAAGACCGCGTACGCGTGGATACGGCGGCTCGCCCGCCAGCGCCCCTTGCGGACGGTGCTGCTGAAGACCGCCACCAGATTCTCGTCCGGGTCCGCCGGTATGGAGCCGGCGACGGGGCGGTCGGGGGCCGGGGCGGCGGCGGTGTGGCGCCCGGCGTGCGCGGCGGGCAGGTCCCGCACGAAGACGTCCAGCTCACCGACCGTCCTGGCGGCCAGCACACCCTCGACGCGCTCGGCATGCTCCTCCGCGGTGAGCCGCCCCTCGGCGAGGGCGTCGCGCAGCATGTCGGCGATGCGGTCACGGTCGGCGTCCGAGGCGCGCAGCTCGGAGACGCGCGGTGCGGTGCCGCGCGGTGCCGCGTCCTGCGGTTGGGCGTGCTTCTGAAGGTCCACGGCAGCAGCGTACCGAAACGCGATAGATCGCGACTACCCCTGTGGACGAACCCCTGTGGAAAACCTTGCTCCGCCTACTGAGCCTTACCTCACAAGCTCGCCGTCCGCGGCAGGTTTTACGCTGGTGGACGCTGCCAATGGAGGCCAGCCGTCGTGCTGTGGAATCCAGCCGCGCGTCTGTCGAGTGAGGAATGGGCGAGATGCCTGAGTTCGCGTACACCGATCTGCTCCCCCAGGGAGAGGACACCACCCCGTACCGGCTGGTGACCTCCGAGGGTGTCTCCACCTTCGAGGCCGACGGGCGGACCTTCCTCAAGGTGGAGCCCGAGGCGCTGCGCAAGCTGGCCGAGGAGGCCATCCACGACATCCAGCACTACCTGCGCCCGGCCCACCTGGCGCAGCTGCGCCGCATCATCGACGACCCCGAGGCGTCCGGCAACGACAAGTTCGTGGCCCTCGACCTGCTGAAGAACGCGAACATCGCGGCGGCCGGCGTGCTGCCGATGTGCCAGGACACCGGCACGGCGATCGTCATGGGCAAGCGCGGACAGAACGTGCTGACGTCGGGCGGCGACGAGGAGGCCCTGAGCCGGGGCATCTACGACGCCTACAAGAACCTGAACCTGCGCTACTCGCAGATGGCTCCGCTCACCATGTGGGAGGAGAAGAACACCGGCTCCAACCTCCCGGCCCAGATCGAGCTGTACGCGACCGACGGCGGCGCCTACAAGTTCCTGTTCATGGCCAAGGGCGGCGGCTCCGCCAACAAGTCGTTCCTCTACCAGGAGACGAAGGCCGTCCTGAACGAGGCCTCCATGATGAAGTTCCTGGAGGAGAAGATCCGCTCGCTGGGCACGGCCGCCTGCCCGCCGTACCACCTGGCGATCGTCGTCGGCGGCACGTCGGCCGAGTACGCGCTGAAGACCGCGAAGTACGCCTCCGCGCACTACCTGGACGAGATCCCGGCCGAGGGCTCCGCGCTCGGGCACGGCTTCCGGGACAAGGACCTGGAGGAGAAGGTCTTCGAGCTGACGCAGAAGATCGGCATCGGCGCGCAGTTCGGCGGCAAGTACTTCTGCCACGACGTACGCGTGGTGCGGCTGCCGCGGCACGGGGCGTCCTGCCCGGTCGCCATCGCCGTGTCCTGCTCGGCGGACCGGCAGGCGGTCGCGAAGATCACCGCCGAGGGCGTCTTCCTGGAGCAGCTGGAGACCGACCCCGCGCGGTTCCTGCCGGAGACGACGGACGAGCACCTCGACGAGTCGGGCGACGTCGTCAGGATCGACCTCAACCAGCCGATGGACGACATCCTCGCCGAGCTGACCAAGTACCCGGTCAAGACCCGGCTGTCCCTGACCGGCCCGCTGGTCGTGGCCCGCGACATCGCGCACGCCAAGATCAAGGAGCGGCTGGACGCGGGCGAGGAGATGCCGCAGTACCTGAAGGACCACCCGGTGTACTACGCGGGTCCCGCGAAGACGCCCGAGGGGTACGCCTCCGGGTCGTTCGGTCCGACCACCGCCGGGCGCATGGACTCCTACGTGGAGCAGTTCCAGGCGGCGGGCGGCTCCAAGGTGATGCTGGCCAAGGGCAACCGCAGCAAGCAGGTCACCGACGCGTGCGACGCGCACGGCGGCTTCTACCTGGGCTCGATCGGCGGGCCGGCGGCCCGGCTCGCACAGGACTGCATCAAGAAGGTCGAGGTCGTCGAGTACGAGGAGCTCGGCATGGAGGCGGTCTGGAAGATCGAGGTGGAGGACTTCCCGGCGTTCATCGTGGTGGACGACAAGGGGAACGACTTCTTCCAGGACCCGGCGCCTGCGCCGACGTTCACGTCGATTCCGGTGCGGGGGCCTGGGCTGGCGTAGTGCCCCGGGGTGTCGGCGGGGGACAGGTCTCGCCCCCGCCGCCCCTACCCGTCCCGTCCCCGGGGGCTCCGCCCCCGGACCCCCGCTCCTCAAACGCCGGAGGGGCTGAGTTTCCCCGGAGGGGCCGGGCTTCCCGGAACATCCGCACCGTCCCGCACGCTGTACCCGGTATGAGCGAATACCGCATCGAGCACGACTCCATGGGCGAGGTCCGGGTCCCCGCGGACGCCAAGTGGCGGGCGCAGACGCAGCGTGCCGTCGAGAACTTCCCCGTCTCCGGGCAGCGGATCGAGCGGGCGCACATCGAGGCGCTCGCCCGGGTCAAGGGGGCGGCGGCCAAGGTGAACGCGCGCCTGGGGGTGCTCGACAAGGACATCGCGGAGGCGATCCAGGAGGCGGCCGGTGAGGTCGCCGAGGGGAAGTGGGACGAGCACTTCCCCGTCGACGTGTTCCAGACGGGGTCGGGGACCTCGTCCAACATGAACACCAACGAGGTCATCGCCACCCTCGCGAGCGAGCGGCTCGGCCGGGACGTGCACCCCAACGACCACGTCAACGCCTCCCAGTCGTCCAACGACGTCTTCCCCTCGTCGATCCACATCGCCGCCACCGCCGCCGTCACCCGTGACCTGGTCCCGGCCCTCGACCACCTCGCCGGCGCCCTGGAGCGCAAGGCCGAGGAGTTCGCCGACGTGGTGAAGTCGGGGCGGACCCACCTCATGGACGCCACGCCCGTCACCCTGGGCCAGGAGTTCGGCGGGTACGCCGCCCAGGTGCGGTACGGCATCGAGCGGCTGAACGCCTCGCTGCCCCGCCTCGCCGAACTGCCGCTCGGCGGCACCGCGGTCGGCACCGGCATCAACACCCCGCCCGGTTTCTCCGCCGCCGTCATCGAGGAGGTGGCCCGCGCGACCGGGCTGCCGCTGACCGAGGCCCGCGACCACTTCGAGGCGCAGGGCGCCCGGGACGGCATCGTGGAGACGAGCGGACAGCTGCGGACCATCGCCGTGGGGCTCACGAAGATCGCGAACGACCTGCGGTGGATGGCATCCGGGCCGCGCACCGGGCTCGCGGAGATCTCCCTGCCCGACCTCCAGCCGGGGTCGTCCATCATGCCCGGCAAGGTCAACCCGGTGATCCCCGAGGCCGTGCTCATGGTCGCCGCCCAGGTCACCGGGAACGACGCGACCGTCGCCACCGCCGGAGCCGCCGGCAACTTCGAACTCAACGTCATGCTGCCGGTCATCGCCAAGAACGTGCTGGAGTCGGTGCGGCTGCTCGCCAACGTCTCGCGCCTGCTGGCCGACCGGACCGTCGACGGCATCGTCGCCCACCGCGACCGGGCCCGCGAGTACGCCGAGTCGTCGCCCTCGGTGGTCACGCCGCTCAACAAGTACATCGGGTACGAGGAGGCCGCGAAGGTCGCCAAGAAGGCACTGGCCGAACGGAAGACGATCCGTCAGGTCGTGCTGGAGAGCGGGTACGTCGAGCGCGGCGACCTGACGAACGAGCAGCTGGACGAGGCGCTGGACGTGCTGCGGATGACCCACCCGTGATCCTTCGTGATCGCGACCGCTCGTCGCGATCACCGGCGCGCCGCGTGGCCCGGGCACCTAATATCTGTCCATGGCAGACGGTGAAGCGGTGAGCGCGGCGACGGAGGCGGAGGCGGGCAGCCCGGCGGCCCCGGAAAAGTACTGGGCGCCCGGGAGTCACATACTGTGGCGGTACCGGGAGAACGGCGGCCGGCACATCCACATCGCCCGCCCCGTCACCGTCGTACGGGACGACGCCGAGCTGCTCGCCGTGTGGATGGCGCCCGGCACCGAGTGCGTGAAGCCGGTGCTCGCCGACGGAACCCCCGTGCACCTGGAGCCGCTTCGGACGCGCTACACCAAACCCCGGACCGTGCAGCGCGACCGGTGGTTCGGCACGGGTGTGCTGAAGCTGGCGCGGCCCGGTGAGCCCTGGTCGGTGTGGCTGTTCTGGGACCCGGGCTGGCGGTTCAAGAACTGGTACGTGAACCTGGAGGAGCCGCTCACCCGTTGGGAGGGCGGCGTCGACTCCGAGGACCACTTCCTGGACATCTCCGTCCAGCCGGACCGCACCTGGCACTGGCGGGACGAGGACGAGTTCGCGCAGGCCCAGCGGGACCGGCTGATGGACGCCCGGCTCGCCGAGCGGGTACGGGCGGCGGGGCGTGCGGCGGTGGCGGAGATCCGCGCCTGGGGCTCGCCGTTCGCGGACGGCTGGGAGCACTGGCGGCCGGATCCCTCCTGGCCGGTACCGTCGCTCCCCGGGGACTGGGATCACACGCCCGCGCATGTGTCCTCATGAGACCCTTGATACGCCCCCGGGCAGGAAACGTAGGATCGTCCTCCGCAAGGGAGCCCGGCAGCAACCGGCGGAGCGTGCACTGTGCTTGACCGATCGTCACCGAGGGGCGGCTGGACGTGAGCGAGGGGTACGAGGGCAAGAACGGTACGGGTCGCAGACGGCCCGCCGGTGGCACAGGAACAGCCTCTGACCGCGCGGGAATCCCGTTCCCGGGGCACGTATACCGGGTATCGGGTTTTCTGCGGGACGAACTGCACGCGCCGCGCGCAGTCCCGGACGGATGGATTCGACACGCGTGACGGAGCACCCGACCTCCTTCGACCGCCCCCCGACGGGCGCCGACCCCACGGATCCCCGCGGGGGGCTCCGGCACTCCCCCGTGCCGCCACGCACCTCCGGGGCCGCGTTACCGGCACAGGGGCGCACCGGGGAGACGCCGCCCACCCCGGACGCGGACTCCCCCGGCGTCTTCGAGCACTCCCAGCCGGGCGCCGAGCAGGCCGCCGAGCCCGACACGCACCGCCCGCGGCCCACGCCCGAGGGCGTCCCGGTCCAGCCGGGCGGCGCGCAGAGCGGCTCCGGGGCGCCGGCGGCGCCGGAGCGCCGTGGCGCGTCGTCGGCACCGGTGACGGAGCGGCGTACCGGGCAGCCCACCGCGCCCGGGAAGCCCACGCCCATGCGGCGGGACGGGGACCGGCTGCGGTTCGTGGGGGCGGCGACCCGGCGGATCGCCCGGGGCATGGACCTCGACGAGATCGTGATGGGGCTGTGCCGGGCCACCGTACCGACGTTCTCGGACGCGATCCTCGTCTATCTGCGTGAGCCGCTGCCGGTCGGCGACGAGCGGCCCACCGGGCCCCTGGTGCTGCGACTGCGGCGCACCGACCGGATACCGGCCGAGCGGGACACCGAGAGCGGCTTCACCCCCGCGGCCCAGCCCGAGCCCTCCGAGCTGGAGTCGGTCGGCTCCGAGCTGTGCGAGGTGCGGCCGGGCAGCGCGCTCGCGGAGGTGCTGCGCGGGGTGCGCCCGGTCTTCACGGACACGCCCGCCGCCGGCGCCGCCCTGCCGGAACTGCTCGGGGACGGACGGGAGTTCGCCGTGCCCGACGGCCGACGCGCGATCCTCGCGCCGCTGCGCGGGCGGCGCCGGGTGATCGGGGCGGCCCTGTTCCTGCGCGGCCCGGAGCGCGTCGCCTTCGAGGCCGACGACCTGCTGGTGGCCGCGCAGCTCGCCACGCACAGCGCCCTCGGCATCGACAAGGCGGTGCTGTACGGGCGTGAGGCGTACATCGCCGACGAGTTGCAGCGCACGATGCTCCCGGAGAACCTGCCGCGCTGCACCGGCGTGCGGCTGGCGTCGCGTTACCTCCCGGCGGCCGAGACGGCGCGGGTCGGCGGCGACTGGTACGACGCCATCCCGCTGCCCGGCAGCAGGGTCGCGCTGGTCGTCGGGGACGTGATGGGCCACTCCATGACGTCGGCGGCCATCATGGGCCAGCTGCGGACCACCGCGCAGACGCTGGCCGGGCTCGACCTGCCGCCGCAGGAGGTGCTGCACCACCTCGACGAGCAGGCGCAGCGCCTGGGCACCGACCGCATGGCGACCTGCCTGTACGCCGTGTACGACCCGGTCGCGCACCGCATCACCGTCGCCAACGCCGGGCACCCGCCGCCCGTTCTGCTCCACCTGGGCGGCCACGCCGAGGTGCTGCGGGTGCCGGCGGGCGCCCCGATCGGCGTGGGTGGCGTGGACTTCGAGGCCGTGGAGCTGGACGCACCGGCCGGCGCGACGCTGCTGCTCTACACCGACGGGCTGGTCGAGTCCCGGCTGCGGGACGTGTGGACCGGCATAGAGCAGCTGCGGGAGCGCCTCGCCGCGACCGCGCAGCTCACCGGGCCCGATCACCCGCCGCCCCTGGAAGCGCTGTGTGACGAGGTGCTGGACATGCTCGGGCCGGGCGACCGGGACGACGACATCGCGCTGCTCGCCGCCCGCTTCGACGGGATCGCGCCCAGCGACGTGGCGTACTGGTCCCTGGAGCCCGAGGACACGGCTCCCGGCCGGGCCAGGCGCCTGGCCCGGTGCGCACTGGCCCGCTGGGGCATGGAGGACCTCACGGACTCCGTGGAGCTGCTCGTCAGCGAGGTCGTGACCAACGCCGTGCGGTACACCTCGCGGCCGGTCAGTCTGCGACTGCTGCGCACGGACGTGCTGCGCTGCGAGGTCGGCGACGACGTGCCGCAGCTGCCGCGGCAGCGGCAGGCGCGCGCCGACGACGAGGGCGGGCGAGGGCTGTACCTGGTGAACCGACTGGCCCGGCGCTGGGGCGCGACGCGGCTGAGCACCGGGAAGGTGGTCTGGTTCGAGCTGAACCGGGGCTGAGGCGTACGTGAAGGGGCGCCCGGTGAACACCGGGCGCCCCTTCATGCGTTCGGGCGACTACTGCTGCCAGTCCCCGTCGGGGAAGACCGGGTTCTCCGGCTCGGTGGACTCCCCGCCGGTCGGCGGTTCGGTCGAGGGGCTCTGCGACGGCGACTGCGACGGGGACTGGGAGGGTTCCTCGGTCTCCGGCGCCTCGGTCGTCGGCTCCTCGGTCGTCGGCTCCTGGGTCTCGGGCGGCTCGGTCGTCTCCTCCTGCGTCGGCGACTGGGACGGCGACTCGGTGACCGACGGCGAGGTGCTCGGCTCGACGGCGGCGCCCTGCTTGGTCTCCAGGTCGAACTCGGTGACCTCGTCCATGACGCCGAAGGTGTACGCCGCCCAGATCTCGGCCGGGAAGCCACCGCCGTTGACGCGGTAGTCGACGCCGCCGGCCTTGTACATCGGGACCTGGGCGTGGCTCTTCGGGTCCTCTCCGAACAGGCCGACGGAGGTGACGAGACCGGGGGTGAAGCCGGTGAACCAGGCCGACTTGTTGTTGTCGGAGGTTCCGGTCTTGCCGGCCACCTTCTGGCCGTCGCGCAGCGGGTTCTCCCGAACGGACTTCTTGGCCGTACCGTCGTTGACCACGCCGGTGAGCACGGAGGTCACCGTGTCCGCGGCCTCCCGGCTGATGACCTCCTCGCCGATGGGGTCGGGCATCTCGATCGTGCGGTCCTTGTGCTCGACCGACTTCACGACCGCCGGGGTGACCTTCTTGCCGTGGTTGTCGAAGGTGGCGTAGACGCCGGCCATCTCCAGGGGGCTCGCGCCCATACTGCCCAGGGTCTGCGCGGGCACGGCCTGCTCGCCCTCGGTGTCCATGCCGAGATCGGCCGCGACCTTCATGACCTCGGTCATGCCGACGTCGATGCCCATCTGCGCGAAGACGGAGTTGACGGACTTGTTCATCGCCTCCTGGACGTTTATCTCGCCGTAGTCGACGTCGTCCTCGTTGGGCGGGGCGAAGCCGACCTCGCGGTCGCCGTCCATCGCGGGGCGCTCGCTGTCGCCGTCGTACATGGTGTTGGCCGTAATCGGCACGCCGTCCTGGGTCTCGGCGTCCTGGTCGACGGCGGCGGCGAAGATCACCGGCTTGAAGGTGGAGGCGGGCTGGTAGTCGTCGCGGGTGGCGTTGTTCGTGTAGTGCTTCAGGTAGTCCACGCCGCCGTACATCGCCACGACCGCGCCCGTCTTCGGGTCGACGGAGACGGCGCCGGCCTGGACGTCGGCGTCGACCTCACGCTTTTCCGGGTCCAGCTTGCTGGTGAGCTTGGTCTTGACCGCCTTCTCCAGCGCGGCCTGCTTCTTCTTGTCGATGTTGAGCGTGATGGTGTAGCCGCCGAGCTCCACCAGGGCCCTGGCCTGCTCCATGTCCTCGGCGGTGCCCTGGGCGACGAGCTGCTGCTTGAGCGCGTAGTCGGCGGCCTCGACCAGGTATCCGGTCTGGCCCTCCATCCCGGCGGCGGCCTTGGGCTCCTTGGGCTCCGGGAACTTCATGGCCTGGCGCTCGGACTCGTCCAGCCACTTCTGCTCGACCATGTTGTCGAGGACGTAGTTCCAGCGTTCCTGGACCAGCTTCTTGCCGGTCTCGCTGGCGATCGCCCAGTCGTACTGGTTCGGCGCCTGGAGCAGCGCGGCCAGGTAGGCGCCCTGCTCCACCGTCAGGTCCTCGGCGTCGACGCGGTAGTAGGCCTGCGCGGCGGCCTGGATGCCGTAGGCGCTGCGGCCGTAGAAGCTTGTGTTGATGTAGCCGGCGAGGATGTAGTCCTTGGACTTCTCCCGGTCCAGCTTCAGGGAGATGACCAGTTCCTTCAGCTTGCGCGTGACGGTCTGGTCCTGTGTCAGGTAGTAGTTCTTGACGTACTGCTGGGTGATCGTCGAACCGCCCTGCGCGCCCTTGCCGGAGAGCGTGTTGAGCACACCGCGTGCGGTGCCCTTGAGGTCGACGCCCGCGTCCTTGTAGAAGGTCTTGTTCTCGGCGGCGACGAAGGTGTAGCGGACGTCCTTGGGCACCTTGGCCAGGTCGACGATCTCGCGGTTGCGGTCGCCCGTGCGGGTCATGATGCTGCCGTCGCTGTACTTGTAGACGTTGCTCTGCAGCTCGGCCTCGGGGTTGCCCTCGGGTATGTCGATCACCATGTACAGCACGATGAAGGCGCCCATGCCGAGCAGGCAGAGGCCGAAGAAGGTGCCGAGGACCTTCTTCCAGGTGAACAGCCGGCGTATGCGGCTGCGGCCGTCCGCGGGGGACGAGCGGGGTCGCCCGGGCGCCGCGCGGCGGCCACCGCGCTGTCGCGCTCTTCTCTCTTCCGCTCGTCCCATGAGTCCGATCCGCTCCGATTCGTTCATCTGTGGGCACGTCTCGCTCACGCGTCACACAGGTTCGTCGCTCAGGTCAGCTCAGAAAGCTAACACCGGGAGATGTGACAAACGGCTGCCGATACCACCTTGTACGGACGTGACAATCAGCACCCGCTCCAAAGGAACCGACGTCCGAGAGGGGTACAGGGTTGCCATTTTCAGGTAAAGTGATATCACTTAGTAAGCCTGAAGATACGGGGGGATCACCCATGCCCACGACGCCCGCACACGACGCGCACGACGCCCCGCAGATCACCGCGGACGTGCCCGAGATGCCCTCGCCACGGGTGCGCGAGGCCCAGGCGCACAGCATCGGCGGCGGATTCGCACTGTTGCTGGGGCTGGTGGGACTGCTCGTCGGCGCCGGCCTGATCGCCGCCGCGACGGCGGTCTCCTCGACCGGCGGCAAGGCCGGTCTGATCATCGGCGGCATCGTGATCGCCCTGGCCGCCTTCCTCGCGATGTGCGGGCTGAACATGGTGGCGCCGGGTGAGGCGCGCGTGGTGCAGCTCTTCGGGCGGTACCGGGGGACGATCCGGCAGGACGGGCTGCGCTGGGTCAACCCGCTCACCACGCGCACCAAGATCTCGACCCGCGTGCGCAACCACGAGACGGCCGTCCTGAAGGTGAACGACGCCTACGGCAACCCCATCGAGCTGGCCGCGGTCGTGGTGTGGCGGGTGGAGGACACCGCGCAGGCCACCTTCGAGGTGGACGACTACGTCGAGTTCGTCTCCACCCAGACCGAGGCGGCCGTGCGGCACATCGCCATCGAGTACCCGTACGACGCCCACGAGGAGGACGGCCTCTCGCTGCGCGGCAACGCCGAGGAGATCACCGAGAAGCTCGCCGTCGAGCTGCACGCGCGCGTGGAGGCGGCCGGGGTTCAGATCATCGAGTCCCGCTTCACGCACCTCGCCTACGCGCCGGAGATCGCCTCGGCGATGCTCCAGCGGCAGCAGGCCGGCGCGGTGGTCGCGGCGCGGCGGCAGATCGTGGACGGCGCGGTCGGCATGGTCGAGGCGGCGCTGGTCCGGATCAGCGAGCAGGGCATCGTGGAGCTGGACGACGAGCGCAAGGCGGCGATGGTGTCCAACCTGATGGTCGTGCTCTGCGGAGACCGCGCCGCCCAGCCGGTCCTCAACACGGGGACGCTCTACCAGTGACACCTCCCGCCGAGGGGCCGGCCCCGCAGCCCGAGGGGTCGCCCGCGCCGCGTCGGCCGCGGCAGCAGCGCAAGCAGGTGCTGCTGCGGCTGGACCCCCAGGTGTACGAGGCGCTGGCCCGCTGGGCGGGCGACGAGCTGCGCTCGGCCAACGCCCAGATCGAGTTCCTGCTCCGCAGGGCGCTCGCGGAGGCGGGCCGCCTGCCCGGTGACGCCGGACCACTGCCGCGCCGGGGCCGCCCGCCGAGGGAGCCCGGGCAGGGGCCGGGTCAGGGCCAGGAGCCCACGTCTCCGCCGTAGCGGAACCGTGACAATCGCCCCCGACCTGCGGAATCGCACACCACGGCACGGACTCTGCACACGGCGTATACATGGTGCGTATACACCGTGTGTAGTGTGGTCCGCATGTCCATCGGTCACACCCTCCTGGGACTCCTGGAGTCCGGGCCACGCCACGGCTACGACCTGAAGCGTGCCTTCGACGAGAAGTTCGGTCACGACCGGCCGCTGCACTACGGCCAGGTCTACTCGACGATGTCCCGCCTGCTGAAGAACGGCCTCGTCGTGGTCGACGGCGTCGAGGCGGGCGGCGGCCCCGAGCGCAAGCGGTACGCGATCACCGACGCGGGGATCACCGACGTACAGCGGTGGCTCGCCACGCCGGAGAAGCCCGAGCCGTATCTGCAGTCGACGCTGTACACCAAGGTCGTCCTCGCGCTGCTCACCCATCGCGACGCCGCGGACGTCCTCGACACCCAGCGCTCGGAGCACCTGCGCAGCATGCGCATCCTGACCGACCGCAAGCGCAAGGGCGACCTGGCCGACCAGCTGATCTGCGACCACGCCCTGTTCCACCTCGAGGCCGACCTGCGCTGGCTGGAGCTCACCGCCGCGCGCCTCGACAAGCTCCGTGCGGCGGTGGCCCCGTGACTCCTCCCGCGGGTTCCCTGCTCTCGGCCGAGAAGCTGACCAAGGCCTACGGCCCGACGCTCGCCCTCGACGGTGCCGAGTTCTCCATCCACCCCGGCGAGGTCGTCGCCGTGATGGGCCCCTCCGGGTCCGGCAAGTCGACGCTGCTGCACTGTCTCGCCGGCATCGTGCCGCCCGACTCGGGGACGATCACGTACAACGGGCGTGAGCTGTCCGCCATGAACGACTCCCAGCGCAGTGCGCTGCGCCGGAGCGAGTTCGGGTTCGTGTTCCAGTTCGGGCAGCTGGTGCCGGAGCTGACCTGCGTCGAGAACGTCGCCCTGCCGCTGCGCCTGAACGGCACCTCCCGCAAGGAGGCCGAGCGGGCAGCGCTGACCTGGATGGAGAAGCTGGAGGTCGACGACCTCCGCAAGAAGCGGCCCGGCGAGGTCTCCGGCGGCCAGGGGCAGCGGGTCGCGGTGGCGCGGGCGCTGGTCACGGACCCGCGCGTGCTCTTCGCCGACGAGCCGACCGGCGCGCTGGACTCCCTCAACGGCGAGCGGGTCATGGAGCTCCTCACGGACGCCGCCCGCTCCACCAACGCCGCCGTCGTCCTTGTCACGCACGAGGCGCGGGTGGCCGCCTACTCCGACCGCGAGATCGTCGTGCGCGACGGGAAGTCCCGGGACATGGAGCGCGTCGTATGAACGTGCGCCAGTGGGCCCGGGACCTGACCATGGGCGTCCGCTTCGCCTTCACCGGCGGGCGCGAGGGATGGACCCGGGCCCTGCTGACGGCCGTCGGCGTCGGGCTCGGGGTGGCGCTGCTGCTGCTGACGACGGCGGTCCCGAACGCGCTCGCCGCCCGGCACGACCGGGAGGCCGCGCGCACCGACATCACCTTCAGCAACGAGCGGATACCGAAGGCGAACGACACCCTGATCGTCGCCAATGTCGACACGGACTTCCGTGAGGGCACCGTCCGGGGCCGCGACCTGGAGGTCGAGGGGCCGCGGGCGCCGCTGCCTCCGGGCGTGGACCGGTTCCCGGACGTGGGCGAGATGGTGGTCTCCCCCGCGCTGAAGGAGCTGCTGGAATCGGACTCCGGCAAGCTGCTGCGGGAGCGGCTGCCGGACCGGATCGTCGGCACGATCGGGGAGAGCGGGCTGATCGGCTCGCAGGAGCTCGCCTTCTTCCGGGGCGCCGAGGGGCTCGCGCCGCTCATCGACAGCGGCCGGATCGTCCGGATCGACCACTTCGGCGATCCAGACCCGTCGTCCGAGCGGGCCGACCCGGTGCTGCTGCTCCTGGTCCTCGTCGTCTTCGTCGTGCTGCTGATGCCGGTCGCGGTCTTCATCGCCGCGGCCGTACGGTTCGGCGGCGAGCGGCGGGACCGGCGGCTCGCGGCGCTGCGGCTGGTGGGCTCCGACAGCCGGATGACCCGGCGGATCGCCGCCGGTGAGGCGCTTGCGGGCGCGGTGCTCGGGCTCCTCTTCGGCGCCGGGTTCTTCATGATCGGGCGTCAGCTGGCGGGGACGGCCGAGGTGTTCGGCATCAGCGTCTTCCCGAGCTATCTCAACCCCTCCCCCCTGCTGGCCCTGTTGGTGGCGGTCGCCGTGCCTGCGGCGGCGGTGCTGGTGACGCTGCTCGCGCTGCGCGGGGTGGTCATCGAGCCGCTCGGTGTGGTGCGGGCGAGCCGGCCCGCGCGGCGCCGACTGTGGTGGCGGCTGCTCCTGCCGGTGGCCGGTCTGGCGATGCTCGCGCCGATGATGGGCAAGGGCCGCGAGAACGGGGACTTCAACCAGTACCTGGTGACCGGCGGCGTCGTTCTGCTGCTGGTCGGCGTGACCGCGCTGCTGCCGTGGATCGTGGAGACGGTCGTCGCCCGGCTGGGCGCCGGTTCGGTCTCCTGGCAGCTGGCCGTGCGCCGCCTCCAGGTGAGCAGCGGCACGGCGGCCCGCATGGTCAACGGCATCGCGGTGGCCGTCGCCGGGGCGATCGCGTTGCAGATGCTGTTCGCGGGCGTGGACGACGACTACACGCAGGACACCGGGCAGGACGTGACCCAGGCCCAGATGCAGGTGTCCCTGCCGAAGGACGCACCCGTCGGGCCGGCCGCGGAGAAGTTCCGGCAGACCGAGGGCGTGAGCGGGGTCTACGCCTTCTCCGAGGGCTACCTCGGCGACCGGGCCATGAACCCGGAGCTCGTCACGATGATGACCGTGGGCGACTGCGCGTCGCTGCGGGAGATCGCCGAGCTGCCGTCGTGCGGCGACGGGGACGTGTTCGTCGTCCACGGCGCCGACTGGGACACGGGCGTCGACATGGGGAAGCTGGCGGCGCCGGGACGGGAGCTGTATCTCGACCCGTCGTACGAGGACGGGCGCGAGAGCCGGGCGATCGCCTGGAAGGTGCCGCGGAACGCCAAGGCCGCGAAGGCGAGTGACGTACTGCTGGCCGGGATCGACCGGGGCGGCCTGCTCCTCACGCCGAAGGCGCTGCCCGCCGACGCCGCGCCGGGCCTGACCGGGGAGGTCTACCTGCGGCTCGACCAGTCCGTGCCGGACGTGCAGGAGCGGGTACGGAACACCGCGGCGGCCGTCGATCCGCTGGCGTACCCCATGACCTGGGTGGCCACGGAACGCACCGACCGGTTCGACGCCATCCGCACCGGTCTGCTGGTCGGCGCGGCGTGTGTGCTGGCGTTGATCGGCGCGAGTCTGCTGGTCTCGCAGCTGGAGCAGTTGCGCGAGCGGAAGAAGCTGCTGTCGGCCCTGGTCGCCTTCGGCACCCGGCGCCGCACGCTGGGCCTGTCGGTGCTGTGGCAGACCGCGGTCCCCATCGTGCTGGGGCTGCTCCTGGCCTCGGTGGTGGGCCTGACCCTGGGCACGGTCCTGCTGAAGATGACGAGCACCCCGGTCCGCGTCGACTGGGCCGGCGTCCTCTCCATGACCGGCATCGGCGCAGCCGTCGTCCTGGCGGTCACCCTCTGCAGCCTCCCCCCGCTCCTACGCCTGATGCGCCCGGAGGGCCTGCGCACGGAGTGACACCCGGCACCCCGGCGGGCCCATGTCCGCCCCCGACGGGCACGTGCCCGGCGTGGGTGCGGGCGTGCCCGGCGGGGCGAGGGCCTGCCCGGCGGGGCGGGGCAGGCGCCGCCGGAGGTGCGGGCGGGCGTGCCCGACGTCGGGGCCCGTTCGCGTGGGGTCGGTGGCGGCTCAGTCGGGGAGCATGCGGACCGGTAGGTGGTCCATCGCCTCGCGTAGCGCCGCCGCCAGTTCCTCGTACTCCGCGGAGCGGGCCGCGCCCGTGCGCATGGCGAGGGCGATGCGGCGGGTGGGGGCGGGGTCGGCGAAGGAGCCGGTGAGGAGCTGGCTGGAGCGGGAGGTCTCCACGCGGACCGCCGTGCGCGGCAGCAGCGTCACGCCGAGGCCGCCGGCGACCAGCTGCACCAGCGTCGACAGTCCCGCCGCCGTCGTGGTCGCCGGGACGTCGGCGCGGCCCGCCTCCCGGCAGATGTCGAGGGCCTGGTCGCGCAGGCAGTGCCCCTCGTCGAGCAGCAGCAGCTTCAGCTCGCGCAGGACCGTGCGCGAAATCCCCTCCCGGCCGCCGAGCCGGTGGTCGAGCGGGGTGACGAGCACGAAGTCCTCGTCGAAGAGGGGGAGCTCGGTGACCCCGGGCACGCCGAGCGGGACGGCCAGCAGGAGCAGGTCGAGGCGGCCGGTCGTGAGGCCGTCCAGCAGGCTCGCGGTCTGCTCCTCGTGGACCTGGAGGTCGAGGGCCGGATAGCGGTCGTGGACGAGGCGCAGCACGGTGGGCAGCAGATACGGCGCCACCGTCGGGATGGCGCCGAGGCGCAGCACGCCGGTGAACGGCGCCCGTACCGCCTCCGCCTCCTCCAGCAGCGCGCCGACCTCGGCCAGGACCGCCTTGGTCCGCACCGCGAGCCGTTCACCGGCGGGCGAGAGCAGCACCTTGCGCGTCGTACGCTCCAGGAGGGTGACACCCAGTGTCTCCTCCAGTGCGGAGACGGCGCCCGAGAGCGCGGGCTGGCTCATCCCGATCGCGGCCGCGGCGTCGCGGAAATGCAGGTGCTCGGCGACCGCGGCGAAAGCCCGCAGCTGGGCGAGGCTGGGCTGCCTCTTCTTACCCGTCACTAATAGCCACCTCCGATCAACCCGACCGAGTGTAGCTATTTCACTAATCAATGCACCCTGTGCCAACATCCATAGCGTCCAACCCATGGGAAACACTCGCAAAGCGGGTGTTTCTTCGCTGCGCTTTTGGAGAGCACGTGCTCACTGTCGGTGACAAGTTCCCCGAGTTCGAACTGACCGCCTGCGTCTCGCTGGAGAAGGGCAAGGAGTTCGAGACGATCGACCACAAGACCTACGAGGGTAAGTGGAAGGTCGTCTTCGCCTGGCCCAAGGACTTCACCTTCGTGTGCCCGACCGAGATCGCCGCCTTCGGCAAGCTGAACGACGAGTTCGCCGACCGTGACGCCCAGGTCCTCGGCTTCTCCGGCGACTCCGAGTTCGTGCACCACGCCTGGCGCAAGGACCACCCGGACCTGACCGACCTGCCGTTCCCGATGATGGCGGACTCCAAGCACGAGCTGATGCGCGACCTCGGCATCGAGGGCGAGGACGGCTTCGCCAAGCGCGCCGTGTTCATCGTGGACCAGAACAACGAGATCCAGTTCACCATGGTGACCGCCGGCTCCGTCGGCCGTAACCCCAAGGAGGTCCTGCGGGTCCTCGACGCCCTGCAGACCGACGAGCTCTGCCCGTGCAACTGGAGCAAGGGCGACGAGACCCTCGACCCCGTCGCGCTGCTGGCCGGGGAGTGATCTGACATGTCCCTCGACTCCCTGAAGTCCGCCGTACCGGACTACGCCAAGGACCTGAAGCTCAACCTGGGCTCGGTCATCGGCAACTCCGACCTCCCGGCGCAGCAGCTGTGGGGCACCGTGCTGGCGACCGCCATCGCCTCGCGCTCCCCCATCGTCCTGCGTGAGCTGGAGCCGGAGGCGAAGGCCAACCTCACGCCCGAGGCGTACTCGGCCGCCAAGTCGGCCGCCGCCATCATGGCGATGAACAACGTCTTCTACCGCACCCGGCACCTGCTGTCGGACCACGAGTACGGCACCCTGCGCGCCGGCCTGCGGATGAACGTCATCGGCAACCCGGGCGTCGACAAGGTCGACTTCGAGCTGTGGTCCTTCGCGGTGTCCGCCATCAACGGCTGCGGCATGTGCCTGGACTCGCACGAGCAGGTGCTCCGCAAGGCCGGTGTGGACCGCGAGACGATCCAGGAGGCGTTCAAGATCGCCGCCGTGGTCGAGGCCGTCGGCGCCACGCTGGACGCCGAGGCGGTCCTGGCAGCCGCCCAGTAGTCCCGCCCCGGAACACAGAACCGGAACACAGCATCGGGCCCCGTTCACCCTCAGGTGACCGGGGCCCGTTGCCGTGCCGTCGCTACGCCGGGGCGGCGCCCGGCGGCGGCTCCTTCTCGGTGGGTGTCGGCCCCACCGCCGGGGACGCGTCCGTCGCCGTCGCGCCCCGCGGCTTCGGGGCCTGCCGTACGGCGGCCTCGCGGGAGTACGCCCGCAGATAGCCCACGACGGTGTTCGTCACCGCCACCAGTGGTACGGCGACCACCGCGCCGCCGATGCCGGCCACCATGCCGCCCGCGGCCACCGACAGCACCACCGCCAGCGGATGGACCCGCACCGCCCGGCCCAGGATGAACGGCTGCAGGATGTGGCCCTCGATCTGCTGCACCGCCAGCACCACGACCAGCGTCATGACGGCCGCGAACACGCCCTGTGTCACCAGCGCCACGACGACCGCGAGCGCGCCCGAGACGACCGCGCCGACGAGCGGGACGAAGGCGAACAGGAAGATGAACACGGCCAGCGGGACGGCCATCGGCACGTCCAGGAAGTAGATGCCGAGGCCGATGAAGATGGCGTCGATCAGCGCGACGATCACCGTGCCGCGCACATACGCGGTCAGCGTCCGCCACGCGCGCGGACCGGCCCCGGCCACGCCCGGCCGGGCCGCCGCCGGCACCAGCTTGAGCGTCCACTGCCAGATGCGCTTGCCGTCGTAGAGCAGGAAGAGCGTCGAGAAGGCGGCCAGCAGGATGCCGGTGAGCGCCTCGACGACGACGGTGACGCCCTCGAGCCCGGCGGACGTTATCTGGTCGGTGTTGGCGCCGACCGCCTCGCGCAGGTTCTTGGCGATCTCGTTGATCTGCTTGTCGGTGACGTGGAAGGGGCTGTTCAGCAGCCAGTTGCGCAGTTCGTCGATGCCGTCCTGGACCTGGTCGGAGAGGTTGTCGATGTTCTCCATGACCTGCCAGGTGACGAACCAGCCGATCAGGCCCATCACGACGAAGCCGAGAATCGCGGTCAGGGCGGTGGCCGGCCCCCGCGGCACGCCGTGCCGGCGCAGCCACGCCACGGCCGGCTGGAGCAGCGCCGTGATCAGCAGCGCGGCCACGAACGCCAGCACCACCAGCTGGACGGCGCTGATGATCCGCATCAGCACCCACACGGTGCCCGCGAGGACCAGCAGCCGCCATCCGGCCTCGGCGGCGACCCGTACGCCCCAGGGCACGGCCTGCGCCGGGTCGGGGCGGGTCGGGACCGCGTACGGCTGGTCGGCCGCAGCGGCGAGCTCCGGTGACGCGTGCTCCGACGGCGGCGGTACGTCGTCGGAGGGCGACGCCGGTGTGTCGTCGTCGCCCTCGCGCCCCGCCTCGGCGCGGCGTTGCTCCAACCGCCTGCCCATCTGTGTCAGTCCGGCGCCGAGCCGACCGAGCCACCCTGGCACTCGCGACATGATCCGTCCTCTTCCCCCGTCTCTCCCCACCACTCCCCCCTGGAGTCGTTCGGGTCCGGTCCGACCGTACATGGCGGGCACGCGAAAGCCCCTCACCGTAGGACGGCGAGGGGCTGCGCGAGGTTGAGCAGGGGCTGGGCCGGGGGCTCAGCGCCAGTGGCTCAGTACCAGTGGTTGGCCTGCCAGAAGGTCCAGGCCTCGCACGGGCTGCCGTAGCGGCTGTCCATGTAGTTGAGGCCCCACTTGATCTGGGTGGCCGGGTTGGTCTGCCAGTCGGCGCCCGCCGAGGCGTACTTGCCCGCCGGGAGCGCCTGGAAGAGACCGTAGGCACCGGAGGAGGGGTTGACCGCCTTGTAGTTCCAGCTGGACTCGTGGTCCACGATGTTGCTGAAGCACTGCCACTGGCCGCTGGGCACCATCTGACGTGCCATCGCCTGGATCTGGCTGATGCTGTAGGAGCTCTGGACGGCGAAGCTGGTCGACTCGCGCGCGGCGTCGCGGCTGGCCGCTTCCTTCTCCGCCTCGCGCTCCTTGGCCTCCTGGGCCGCCTTCTTGGCCTTCTCCTGCTTGGCCACGGCGGTCGCGGCGGCTGCCTTGCGGGCCGCCTCCTCGGCGTCCTTCTTGGCGCTCGCGTCCGCGGCGATGGCCTGTACGTCGGCCTGCTGCGTCAGGGACGCGGTCTGCACCTGCGCCTGCTCGCCCATGGGGATGTCCGCGAGCAGCGTCGTGCCTGCTGCCGTCGCCTCCGCGTCGTTGTTCTGCGCGGTGCTGCCCGAGGCAACGCCGACGACGCTTCCGACTGCGGTGACCGCCGTGGCCGAGGCCACTGCGAATCCCCGGACCGAGATCCGGCTCACACGGTTTCCTTCCAGCATCGCCCGCTTCGGTGACCCTCGCGGACGCAATCGTGCCCCTGGCACTGGCCTCCCCAACTACGGGTCACGGGAGGCACGGGCCCGGTGGACAACTCCCCTGCGGGGAGCGCCGCGTGGTGCTTCGGGCGGCATACGACGCTGCTATGGAGTTGAAACTGGTGCTTCTGTGGTGCCGTACCGCTGGGGGTACAGGTGTGTCGTATGCGGGGCCTGACAGGAGTGAGACTCTGCCGTAACCCGGCGGGGTGAGGCAATTCTGTGTTGCGTGTGAAAGCTCACATCCCGTTTGGCCCAGGGGATTCCCGGAAATCCCCACACGCGAAGGCGCCGCCCGGCTAGGCTCTTGGCCTTTCCGGACGGCGCCGACTGCCGGGTAACCGGCCCTTGTCGGGTCGGAGTTCTCGGACCGGTCAGATGTGACCGTCCTCCAGCATTTCGGTCACAAGTGCCGCGATCTGGGACCTCTCGGAGCGGGTCAGGGTGACGTGCGCGAAGAGCGGATGCCCCTTCAGCTTCTCGACGACGGCGACGACTCCGTCGTACCGGCCCACCCGCAGGTTGTCCCGCTGGGCCACGTCATGGGTCAGCACGACCCGCGAATTGGCCCCGATCCGGGACAGAACGGTCAGCAGAACGTTCCGTTCGAGCGACTGGGCCTCGTCCACGATGACGAACGCGTCGTGGAGCGAGCGGCCGCGGATGTGGGTGAGCGGGAGCACCTCGAGCATCCCGCGCGCGGTGACCTCCTCGATGACCTCCCGACTGGTGACCGCCGACAGCGTGTCGAAGACCGCCTGCGCCCAGGGGCTCATCTTCTCGGCCTCGGAGCCGGGCAGATAACCGAGCTCCTGCCCGCCCACCGCGTACAGCGGCCGGAAGACCATCACCTTCTGGTGCTGCCGGCGCTCCAGCACCGCCTCCAGCCCCGCGCACAGCGCCAGCGCCGACTTGCCGGTGCCGGCCCGGCCGCCCATCGACACGATGCCGACGTCCGGGTCGAGGAGCAGGTCGAGCGCGATCCGCTGCTCGGCGCTGCGTCCCTTGATGCCGAACGCCTCCCGGTCGCCGCGCACCAGGCGGACGTTGCCGTCGGCCGTGACCCGGCCGAGGGCCTTGCCGCGCTCCGACTGGATGGTCAGACCGGTGTGCACGGGCAGGTCGACGGCCTCGGGGACGTGGACCCGGCCCTCCTCGAAGAGCACGTCCACCTGTTCACCCGGAAGGGTGAGTTCGGACATGCCGGTCCAGCCGGAGGCGTCCGTGATGGCGAGCTCGGCGCGGTACTCCTCGGCGAGCAGACCGACGGAGGAGGCCTTGATCCTGAGCGGGAGGTCCTTCGAGACGACGGTGACGTCGAACCCCTCCGCCTGCAGGTTGCGGGCGACCGCGAGGATGCGGGAGTCGTTGTCCCCCAGGCGGTAGCCGGTGGGCAGCACGCCGGGGTCCGAGTGGTTGAGCTCGACACGCACGGTGCCGCCGAGATCCCCGATCGGAATGGGGGCGTCGAGGCGACCGTGCCGCACCCGGAACTCGTCGAGCAGGCGCAGGGCCTGCCGGGCGAAGTAGCCGAGCTCGGGATGGTGCCGCTTGGCCTCCAGCTCCGTCACCACGACGATGGGGAGCACGACTTCGTGCTCGTCGAAGCGGTTCAGGGCGTTCGGGTCGGCCAGCAGGACGCTGGTGTCGAGTACGTAGGTGCGCCGATCTGGCTTGTGGCGCTTTGTGCTGGTCACCACGGAAGGACGTACCCCCTCGGATGAGGTCGGGGAGCGACGGAGTGGACGCTGGGCCGGGAGCGCGGGAGCGAGCCGACCGGTCGACGGCCGCCCTGCACCGGCGCGGGCCGCGAACCGGCCCTCCGCCGCGTCTTCCGTGCCGTGACCGCACGGTCGGGCTGGTGCAAAGGGCCTCCCGGGCGGACGGCTCCGTGCCGTCCGCTGAGATACGACACCCGTGGTTCGGGCGTCGACCTGCTTGGCTTATGCCCTCGAACGAGCGCCGCCATGCCACGACCCGGGACGACACACCGGTGAACTCCTCGTTACGGGGGTCCCTCAGGAGACGGCTACGAGGAGGCAGACCGGAGGCAGACGGACGGCGGCCGGACGGCAGACGGACGGCGGCTGCGAGGAGGCAGAAAAACGGGCCGGTCCGTGGGGGGGAGACGGACCGGCCCGAGGGGGGGTTTCCACCATAACCCTTTGTAAGTGATGCTGCGTGCATCGGCGTGCCACAACTACTCTCCGAAACCGCCCGGCGACGCCCGGATGGCCACGGAAGCACCAATTCCGCCCTGAATCATGGCTAAAACCGGGCGTATCCACAGGGAAACGGAGTGACCGCAGAGGCGATCCGAAGGACGGGGCGTGCGCCGGGTCCTGAGCGGCGAACCGCCCGCCCATCCCTCCACCGGGTGACCCCACCGGCGACCACCCGCTTGACCAGGCACCGCGCAGCCCCCTCCACTGCGCGGTGCCACACGCGCAGCTTTGCTCACGCGAATTACCTGACCTCGAATTTACGTGATCGGGCGGACCGGATTCGACCCGGACGGGACAGCGGTGGATAACGATGTGGAAACCCTGTGAGGATCGAGGGGTGATTCCGCACCCTCTCTCCGGGCAGGCGAATATTTGCGAAGGTACGCCCCTTACGCCCCGAAGATCCACCACTCCGCGACCCACTAGGCCACTTTCTGTCCTACTACTCCCCTAACGTCGCCTCATGACCAAGACGGAGCGGATCACTTGGGGCTCGGCGAGTGCACGACGGCTCGCACGGCAGTTCCTGGCCAACTCTGCCCGAACGGGCACGCCGGTCGCCGACGTAGTCGGCACGATGCTCGGCGTCCACGCCCAGGTGCTGTCCGCGGCCGAGCTGTCCGTGGGGCTGCGGACCGACGGCACCACCCGTATGGACGTACGCACCGCCCTGTGGCCGACCGAATCGTCCGCCGCGCCGCCCCCGTTGGTGAAGACGCACGGCCCGCGCGGGACGGTGCATCTGCTCCCGGCCCGGGACCTGCCGATGTGGTGCGCCGCCCTGCCCGCGATCCCCGGCGGCCCGGGCACCGCCTCCCCCTCCGACGTCCGCCTCACCGAGGAGCAGGCCGGACAGGTCGTGGCGGCGATCGGCGACGCCCTCGACGGCACGTTCCTGACCATCGACGAGCTCGGCGAGGAGGTCGTCGCCCGCACCGGCCCCTGGGCCGGCGACCTGGTGATGCCGGCGTTCCAGACCATGTGGCCGCGCTGGCGGCAGGTGCTGCACCGGGCGGGCCAGTCCGGCGTCCTCTCCTTCGGCCCCCACCGCGGCCGCAAGGTGACGTACACCCGCCCGCCCCACTTCACCCCGCCGGCTCCCGAGGAGGCGCTGCGCCGTCTCGTACGCCGCTACCTCCACGCCTACGGCCCGGCCACCCCGCAGCACTTCGCCCGGTGGCTGGCCGCACCGCCCGGCTGGGCGCGGACGCTGTACGCGGAGCTGGCCGCCGCCGGCGAGATCGAGGCGGTCGACTTCGAGGGAACGTCGGCGTGGGTGGTGACCGGTGACACCGACTTCCCGGACGGACCGGAGCGGGAGGGACTGCTGCGCGGGGTGCGGCTGCTCCCCTACTTCGACGCGTACCTCATCGCCGCTCAGCCGCGCGAGCTGCTCTACCCCGGGGCCGCGTACGAGCGGGCGCTGGCGGGCGGGCAGGCGGGCAACTTCCCCGTGCTGCTGGTGGACGGTGTCGTGGCGGGCGTCTGGCACCAGCGGCGCCGGGGGAGCCGGACGACCGTCACGGTCGAGCCGCTGGGGCGTCTGACGGCACGGCAGGAACGGGAGCTGGCGGCGCAGGCGGAACGGGTCGGGGACGTACTGGAGGCGCGGGCGGAGTTGGTCGTGGGCGAGGTGACGGTGGGCCCGCACGCGTGAGCACCGCGCCTACGGGCGTCGCTTGCGGGCGTCGAAGAGGTGGCGGGTGCTGTGGGCGACGAAGGGTCCCTCGGCCTCGATGCGTTCGTGCAGGTCGCGCAGTCGGTCCCGGTACTCCTCGACGGTGAACCCGGGGACCATCCACACCACCTTGCGCAGAAAGTGCACGACGGCCCCGACGTCGTGGAACTCCATCCGCAACCGCTCCGCCCGCAGGTCCACGACCTCCAGACCGGCCGCCTCGGCGTCGGCGCGCTCACGGTCGGGGTGACGGTGGTTGCGGGTCTCCTCCGGCTGCGGCCCGAGGAAGTACTCGATGAGCTCGAAGACGCTGGCGGGGCCGACGTGCTGGGCGAAGTACGTGCCGCCGGGCGCGAGTACGCGGCTGATCTCGGCCCAGTGCGGCACGACCGGGTGCCGGCTCACGACCAGGTCGAAGGCTCCGTCCGCGAAGGGGAGGGGCGCGTCGTCGGGCGAGGCGACCACCGGGACGCCGTGCGGGCGGAGCAGTTCGGTGGCCTTGGCGACGTTGGGCGCCCAGCCCTCGGTGGCGACGACGAGCCGGGGCCGTTGGGTACCGGCCGCCTGGAGGGCGAAGTCCAGCACCTCCCCTCCCCCGGTCTGCACGTCCAGTACGGCGGTGGCGTCGGCGAGCCGCCCGGCCATGGACCGCGCGTACCCCCACGAGGGCCGCGCCTCACTGGCCCGCCCCTCGAACCAGGAGAAGTCCCACCCCTCGGTGGGAACGGAGGCTCCTTCGGCCACGAGGTCGTCGAAGGTACGGGGACGAGGGGCGGGGGGCTGTGCCATGGGGGGCGGATCCGATCGGTGAGGTGGAGCGAGAGGGGGCTGGAGCACGGCCTAGGCGACGACCAGGGGCCGGACCTCCTCGGCGGCGAACCGCACGAACCCCTCGGGGTCGGGCTCGTCGCCGGTCGGCTGGAGTACCACGGTGTCGGCCCCGGCCTCGGCCAGCCGCCGCACGGCCTGGGCAACGGTCTCCGCGTCCCCGGCGACCCCGAGGTCCGGCACCGATCCGACACCCTCGGCGACCAGCTCGGCCCGAAGCCGCTCAGGGGCGTCGCTCCCGGTGGCGGCGAGTAGATAGACGACGACCTTGTGCGCGTCCGTCCGCCCGGCCGCCTCCCGCCCTTCGTCGATGAGCCGACGCGCCTGCCGTACCCCGTCGGGCGGAGTGGACGCGGTGAGCACGGTCCCGTCGGCGGCCTCACCGGCCAGCCGCAGCGAACGGGGCCCGGTGGCACCGGCGAACACCTCGGCGCCCCGGCCCGGCGGCCAGTCGAGCGCGACGTCGTCGAGCGCGACGTACCGTCCGTCCGTGGTCACCCGCTCCCCGCGCAACAACGCCCGCAGGGCCAGCAGATACTCCCGCAACAGGGTGACGGGCGACTCGACCCGCGCCCCGACCTGACCCATCCAGTCCTGTACCCCGTGCCCGACGCCGAGGATGGCACGCCCGGGGAACATGCGGTGCAGGGTGGCGGCCTCCATGGCGGTGAGGGCGACGTTCCGCAGCGGCACGGGAAGCAGCCCGACGCCGACCCGCATCCTCTCGCTCCAGGCGAGCGCCGCGGCGGCCGTGGAGATCCCGCCCTCGCGGAAACAGTCCTCCCACAGCCACAGCTCCTCGAGCCCGGAGTCCTCGGCGGCACGGACGACAGCACGCAGCCGCTCGGGGGCGAGCTGGGGACGGAATACGGCACCGAGTCCGGTCATGGGGCCTTCCTACCTTTGGCACAGGTCGCCGGACAACCGCATTAGGGCGCTGGTGTCTCCTGTTGACGCTCGGCCCTCGACCGGAGACGACACGAGGACGGGGCTGTTTGTCCCACCCCGCGCGAGCAGACGGCCTTGCCCTACTGCCTTGGTGTACGCGTTCTTCAGACGGTCCCGCCCGAACGGTGGCTGCGGCGACCGTGTCGGATCCCATCCCGGACGGATACGTTCGGCGGAACAGCGGGCTGTGCGGAGGGGATCGGCATGGGGCGGCGGCGTTGGCAGGACGGGGTGGGCACGTTGGTGGTGGAAGGGCAGGCCGATGGCGTGGGTGTTCGCCTCCCGCTGGAGATCGCCGGATCGTACCGGGCCCGCGCCAAGGGGCTGTTGGGGCGGGACTCCGTCGACGGGGCGATGCTCCTGACCCCCGCCAACAGCGTGCACACCTTTCGGATGCGGATGCCCATCGACGTCGCCTACCTGGACCGACGGCTCGTCGTCATCGCCGTGCGCACCATGCGGCCGGGCAGGCTGGGGCTGCCCCGGATCCGTGCCCGTCATGTGCTGGAGGCCGAGGCCGGGGCGATGGCCGGGTGGGGAGTGCGGGTGGGGGTGCGGGTGGAGATGGTGGTGGCGGCTGAGGGAGGCTGACTTGGTGCGTGAACGACCGGACTTTCAGTCGGAGACGATGTGGAAGAGGGCCGTACCGTCCTCGCCGGGCGCTGCCTGAATGACCACGGCGTCGGGCTGGGGGTTCGGCCTGCCGTCGACGCCGAATCCGCCGCAGAAGTTGCTGCTGCCGCTGCTGCGCAGAACGGTGACGCATCCCGCCCCTGACCCACGGGTGCCGGCCTTGGACTGGCCACTGCCCGACTTCACGGTGTAGGCGACCTCGTTCGGCCCTACCTTGGTCACGTGCAGGGTCGCCTCCGCCCCGGAGGGGCCGCGGAAGCGGACCGTGACCGGCTCGGTCACCAGGACCTCGCAGTCCCCGTCCGCACAGGCGCCGGTGTCTCTCCCGTCCTGAGCCGACACCGAGGGGCGGACGGGCGAGGCCGAGGCGCCGGAGGGGCCGGGTTCGTCCGCCCTGCCGCATCCGGTTGTCGACAGCAGCGTCACCAGCGCCGCCAGCCCGATACGCGTACCCCCTCGTCGGGCCCTGGGCCCCGGTGCCGTCCTCGCCATGACGCGCTCACCCTCCGTCCCTTGCCGTCCACTCCGGCCAGGCCAGCCTTCCCGAGCGGCTCGGCCACGATGCCCGGCCGTCGCGTTGCGGCATGGGGAACAGCCGTTCAAGGCTTCACGCCAGGTACTTCCGGGCCAGGTCCCTCGGCAGCACGGCCCACATGCGCGTCCCGCCTCCCGGTTGGCGGGCGTCACCGAAGCCCCAGTCTCCGGAACAGGCTCTGACGACGCAGGCCATGACCCGGAGCGCCGACCTGCGCCGGGCATCACAGGCGGCCGCGAGGCGGGGGTGGGTGTGGCGGGCGTGGCCGTCGTAGAGGATCACCCGGAGGGCGTCGTCGCGGTAGCGCAGGGCGACGTACACCTCGGCGGTGGGCGTGAAACGGCATGCGCAGGCGACGAGTTCGCTCATCACCTGGACCGCGGGTTCGGTCATGCCCTCCAGGCCGTGTGCCCGGAGGATCGTGCGCGTCGCTGCGCGGGCCACGGCCGGGCTCTGCGGGGCGGCGGGGAGGGTCAGGCTGTATGTGAGGGTTTCGAGGGTGGGTGGGGTGGAGGGATGGACCGTGGGGGTCTGTCCCAGACAGGTGGTGGGGGACGGGGGCATGGCAACTCCTCGCTCGAGAGCACTGGGTTGGTGTCGGTCCGGTGGCTCGTCTCCCTGACACGGCCTGCCCTCCCAGGGGCGGAGGTTACGGGCAGGCGCGTGTGATGCCCTTCCGGAGCAAGAGCGCTGCGCACGCGCTCTGTCACTGAAAGTAGAAGCAGGTGAGTCACAGTGTCCACATGTTTGGAGATAATTACCCCTAGCGAGGTGGACTTGCCTGTTGAGCCTCGGCAGACTGAGGCCACCACAGCCGGGAGAGGGCAGCATGGCCACGAGAAGTACGCCGACGGAGCGACAGAAGCGCCTGGGTGCCGAAATGCGGAAGATGCGGCTTGCGTCGGGCGTCACCACGGAGTACGCCGCCGGGCTGCTCGGCATCGACCGCACCCGGCTGTCCAACATGGAGTCGGGAATCCGTCCCTTCTCGGGTGACCGTGTCCGTACGCTCGCCTGTAATTTCGCGTGTACGGACCAGGGCTACGTCGATGCGTTGGTCGCCATGGCCGAGGACAGGGAGCGCGGGTGGTGGGAACGTCACCGAGGCACTCTGCCTGCCGGGCTGCTGGACATCGCCGAACTGGAGTGGCACGCCGTGCGCGTGCGGACCGCGCAGGTCATGCACGTACCAGGGCTGCTGCAGACTGAGGATTACGCGCGGGCCGTCTTCGCCGCTGTACTCCCGGCGTTGAGCCGTCTTGAGGTGGAGCTGCGCGTCGCCCACCGCATGGAACGACAGCAGGTTTTCACCCGCCACCAGCCGCTTTCGTACATCGCCTACGTGCACGAGGCCGCGCTGCGCATGCCCTACGGGGGCTTCGAGACCGCACGTCGGCAACTGGAACAGCTGGCCCAACGGTCAGAACAGGAAGGTGTCGACGTTCGGGTGATCCCCACGCATGTGGATGGCTTCCCCGGAGCTGGGCACGCCCTCCTGTACGCGGATGCGGCC
This sequence comes from Streptomyces sp. NPDC053750, assembly GCF_044544295.1. Lineage (NCBI taxonomy): Bacteria > Bacillati > Actinomycetota > Actinomycetes > Kitasatosporales > Streptomycetaceae > Streptomyces > Streptomyces sp. NPDC053750. The sequence goes on from NZ_JBITXB010000006.1 coordinate 367,795, forward strand.
GTCCCCCAGCTCGACACCGTTCAGCTGGACTCCGCACATGGGCCGGAATTCACCGGAGCGGAGGCCCAGCTCACCAAGTACCGTGCCCACCTGGACTGGATGGAGAACGCGGCGCTGTCGCAGTCGGCATCGCGTGATCTCATCCGTCATGTCGTCCGCGAATTCTGAGGAGATGGCCACCGTGGCAGGCGTCAACTGGGAAGAGCCCTTCTGCGGCGAAGGCAACAACTGCTTCCGCATAGGCACCGACAATGAAGGCAACGCCTACATCGCTGTCGCCGGGCAGGAGGACCGTCCCCTCACCGACAGCCGCGAAGCTCTCCGGTCGCTCATCCTGGAGATCAAGGCGGGCAAGGCGGACCATCTGTTGTGAGCCGACGTCAGCTTCCCGAGCGCGGGAACGTGACCTCCACCCTGCGGTTCTTCTTGCGGCCGGCCTCCGTCGAGTTGTCGGCGATGGGGTACTGCTCGCCGTAGCCGCGGACCTCGTAGGTGATGCCGGCGTCGTTCAGGTTCTGGGACAGGACGGCGTGTACGGCGTTGGCGCGCTGCTTGGAGAGTACGTCGCCGTGGGCGGAGGAGCCGAGGTCGTCCGTGAAGCCGAAGACGCGGATGCGCGTGGCGTTCTGGGCCTTGATCTCCTCCGCGATCCCCGCGATACGGGACTTCGCCTCGGCGCCGAGCTTCGAGCTGTCCTTGCCGAACAGCACCTCCGCCTGGAGCGCGAGGGTGACGCTCGTGTTGGTGTCCTCGCGACGTTCGTCGCCGCTCTGTTCCTCCACGACCGACTTGATGTCCAGCACCTTGGCCTGGGCGAGCGTGGCACCGTCCGGGAGCTTGAGGTCCGGGTCGTTGGGGTCGACCTCGACGGGGGCGGAGGCGGAGGGTTGGGTGCCAGGGGGGTCGTTGGGGTCGTCGTCGGCGTGGGCCGGGGTGGTGGCGAGCATGAGGGTGGCCGTGGTCAGGACCAGGATGAGCCGCGGGGAGGAGGTCATGTTCGGCCTCACCCGGAGATGTCGATGGTGCCGGGCGTGAACATGGGCAGTTGGAGCGTCACCTCGGTCGTGCTCGCGGGGGGCGCGGGGAACTGCATGAAGACCGGCAGCGACTCGCCTGACTTAAGGGCTGGGAAGTTGGTCGTCGTGAGCGGGCGGCCTTCTGTGTCGCGCAGCACGTAGTAGCGCTTCTTGCTCTTGGAGTCCACCAGAGTGGCACCGCCGAGAGACTTGCCGTTCCGGATGATCTCGGTCTCGTTACCACTCACCTGGACAGGGACGTTGACCGTCTTACTGCTGTCGTTCTTGAGGTCGCCGCTCACCGTGACGAAGCCTCCTGCATCCCGCTGCGCGGCAGTGATCTTGAGGAACAGGCCGCTGGGTCCCTTCAGCTCGGCCAGGGTCTCCGACGGCTCCTTCTCCTGAGCATCCGGCTTGGACTCGCTGCTCCTGGAAGAGGCAGGCGACGCATCCGGCTTGTCGTCGTCACCCCCGCCGCCACAACCCACCACGCCGAAGGCCAGCACGACCGCTACGGGCCATGCAATCAATCCTCTGCGGGCCTTCGTTGTGAACCGAATGCTCATGACTCTGCTTCCTTCGTCCTCGTCGTTCGTTTGTCAGTCGGTCAGGTGGACGTCGAAGAGATCCTCGGGCTTCGGCAGGTTCGAGAGGTCGTCCGGCTTCAGTTCCCAGTCCTCGCCGTCCTTGCAGGAGAGACTGGGCAACTCGTCCTCGTCGGCGTCCTCGGCGAGCGGCTTGAACGTGCAGCGGGCTTCGATGACCGCGGTCGCGGACTCCATCGCCTTCTGATCCTCCGTGCCCGGCACGATGGTGTCCCCGACGGTGTCGTTGGTCTCGGCTACGGCGGTGTAGCCCAGGAGCCCGTCGGGCTCACACTCCACGCTCGCGTCATTGCTTGCCGCCAACTCGTGAGCGCGCCAGCACCCGTCGGGTACCAGCGCCTTACCGTCGAAGATGTCCTGCCATGAATCCGGTTCCAGAAGGTTCTCAAGCCATTCGTCCGCGAGACGGTCCCGTGTTTCCAGGGCCGCTGCGAGTGCCGCGGCGTCCGCTGCCGTCTGCGCCTCGCTACGAATCGCTGCTGCCTGTCCGACCGCGAAGTATGCGAGCGCGAGGAAGAGCAGGCCGCCCACCACTGTGATGTAGATGGGGAAGGCCTGCCCTGCGTCGTCGTTCGCACGGAGAGGCATCAGATGCCCGTGACCTCGGTGATCTTGTCCGTGATCGCGTTGTAGATCGTCTGCCCGATGTCCGTCCCAGTGATCGCCAGCACGATTGCCACCACCACCGCGATGATCCCCAGGTACTCCACGGCCGTCTGCCCCCTGTCGTTGCGGGCGGCGGCGGTGCGGGTCTGCAGGTGGGCGGCGATGGTGTGGAGCCAGTTGGTCATGGTGTTCCCCTCCAGGGTGGACGATGCCGCGTTGGTGGCAGGAGGCGGGGATCTGATGGCTGGTCATGCCGGACGTCGCGTCGTCCACGATCTCCACCTCCTCGCGCTCGGTTGGGACCTCGTCCTGTCGGGGAGTACCAGACAACGACTGTCCCACAATGGATTGCAGGTGCGAAAGGTTTTGCGTCAATTCAGCCCGACTAGGCCGTGAATCGGCGGTTGTTGAAGTCATCGTTTCGTGTGCAGTCGCACTCTCCTGACGTACGTCCTCCCTACTCACCGGTGATCGTTTCGAAGTCCGTCCCCGAGCCCAGGATCAAACCCGCACCGAGGAGGATCATCGTGGCCGGGACCATGAACGTCGTGATCATCATCGTGGCCTTGGGTACCGCGCGCGCGGCCTTGCGGCGGGCGTTCTGCGCGTCCGTGCGGCGCATGTCCTTGGCCAGGGAGACCAGGGTGTCGACGATGGGGGCGCCCAGTTCCTCGCCCTGCTGGAGTGCCGTCACGAACATCGCCACCTGTTCCGAGTCGTTGCGCCGGCGCAGCTCCGCGAAGGCCTGGCGGCGGCTCATGCCGAGGTCCATCTGGCGCAGGGTGATGCGGAGTTCGTCGGCCCACGGGCCCTCGTAGCGCATCGCGACGCGATCCAGGGCCTGGCGGAAGCCGAGGCCGGCGCTGACCACGACCGCCAGGACGTCCAGGAAGTCGGGGAGGGTCCGCTCGATCTCGTCCTTGCGGATGCGGATCGCCGACCAGATGCCGACCTCCGTCCAGAACGCGCCGAAGGCCAGCAGGAGCAGGGCGACCACGAACTGGCCGCGCAGGAGGAAGACCAGGAAGCCGACCGCGCCGAGGAAGCCGTAGACCGCGCGACGGGCGGCGTAGCGGTCGATGGTCAGGCCGCCGGGGTTGCCGGCCAGGTCGATCCTGCGGCGGTACTTGGCCACCAGGGTCGGGCCCATCAGGCGCAGTACGGCCGGGGCGTAGCGCATGCCCATGCGGTCGATGAGGGAGTCGACGGCTCCGGTGCGGGTGGAGCCGACCTCCAGGGCCAGGGCGAGGTCGTCGGGGAGTTTGGCGTCGGCGCGGTACATGCGGATGCCGGCGAAGATGCCCCAGACGCTCAGGCCCATGAGGAGTGCCAGGAGGAGTCCCAGTAGCTGTCCGTGTCCCATTTCCACTCCCCCCTCAGACGTCGATGCGGGACATGCGGCGGATGAGGACGAAGCCGACGGCGTAGAGGCCGAAGGCGGTGATCACCGCTATCTGGCCGGCCGGGGAGCCCGTCATGCGTTCCAGCGCGCCGTCCTTCACCCCGTTCATCAGGAACAACGAGCCGACGCCCATGACGGGGACGGCGTACGACGTCATGCTGACCTGGGAGAGCTGGGTGCGGACCTCGCGTCGGGTCTCCTTGCGTTCCTCCAGGGTCTCCGTGAGGTTGCGCAGGGCGCTGACCACCTGGCCGCCCGCCCGGTTGGACAGGACGAGGGTGGTGACCAGGACGACCAGCTCGCGGGAGGGGAGGCGGTCGGCGAGTTCGCCGAGGGCGTCGTCCATCGAGGCGCCGAGGGCGAGCTGGTCGGCGACCTTGCCGAGCTCCTCGCCGGCGGGGGCCTCCAGCTCCTCCGCCGCCATGCCGATCGCGGTGCGCAGGGCGAGACCGGCCTGGGTGGCGTTGGCGAGGATGCGGGCGAGTTCGGGGAGCTGGTTGATGAACTTCTCGATGCGTTTCTGGCGCTGCCAGTTGAGGAACTGGACCGCCGCGCCGATGCCCAGCAGGCCGGCGAGCGGGCCGAAGAACGGGGCAAGCGCCGCCTGGCCGATCAGCCACAGGCTCGCGACCGTGGCGAGCATGTAGGCGAAGAACTCGCCGGGGGTGACGTCCAGGCCGGTCGCCGCCAGCTTCAGTTCCAGCTTTCTGCCGAACTTGGTGCGGCGCAGGCGGCGGTCCAGGTTGCGGAAACGGCGCCTGCGGCCGACGGAGGGGATCTGTCCGGTGGCGGAGAGGCGGTCGACCAGGGCCTCGCGCTGGGCCTTGCCCGTGGCGTAGGAGTGCAGGCCCATGACCGCCAGGGTGCACGTGAGCAGCGTGATGCCGGTGGTGAGGGTGACGAGGGTGTCGAGTTCCATCGGCGGGTCCTACCTGGCTTCTCGGGTGGCGAGCTGGTCCGGGGTGTGGGCCACCCCGAAGGCCTGCGGAATGGGCTGGTTGGCCATGTAGAGGCGGTCGGCGGTGCGGCGCGGGAGGGGGTGGTACTCGAAGGCGCCGTGGATACGGCCGTCGGCGGTCATCGGCCGGGCGTTGAAGCGGGCGACCGTGGCCAGGCGGTACGGCTCGCCGCCGTGGCTGGCCAGCAGGGCGACCTCGGTGATGCGCCGGGCGCCGTCGGCGAAGCGGGTGAGCTGGACGATGACGTCGACGGAGCTGTTGATCTGGTCGTGCAGGGCGACGAAGGGGATCTCCACGTCCGACATGGAGGCCAGGGTCTGGAGGCGCATGAGGGCGTCCTCCGCGCTGTTGGCGTGGACCGTGGCGAGGGAGCCGTCGTGGCCGGTCGACATCGCCTGGAGCATGTCCAGGGACTCGCCGCCGCGGACCTCACCGACGACGATGCGGTCGGGGCGCATACGGAGGGAGTTGCGGACCAGGTCGCGGATCGTCACCCGGCCCTGGCCTTCGACGTTCGGCGGGCGGGACTCCAGGCGGATGACGTGGGCCTGCTGGAGCTGGAGTTCCGCCGAGTCCTCGATGGTGATGATGCGTTCGGTCTCCGGGATCAGGCCGGAGAGGGCGTTGAGGAGGGTGGTCTTCCCGGTGCCCGTGGCGCCGGAGACGATGATGTTGAAGCGGGCCTGCACCAGGCCGGCGAGCAGGTACAGCATGTGCTCGTCGAGCGAGCCGAGGCCGATCAGCTCCTGGAGGGTGAAGGAACGCGGGAAACGGCGGATGGTGAGGGTGGCGCCGGTCAGGGACAGCGGCGGGATGATCACGTTGACGCGCTCGCCGGAGGGGAGGCGGGCGTCGACCATCGGGTTCGACTCGTCCACGCGGCGGTTGACCGTCGAGACGATGCGCTCGATGGTCTGCATCAGCTGGTCGTTGGAGGCGAAGCGGAGGGGGAGCTGTTCGACGCGGCCGCCGCGCTCGACGAAGATCGCGTCGGGGCCGTTGACCATGATCTCCGTGATGGAGGCGTCCTCCAGCAGGGGCTCCAGGATGCCGAGGCCCAGGGCCTCGTCCACGACCCGGCGGATCAGCTGGGAGCGCTCGACCGTCGACAGGACGGGGCCCTCGCGGCTGATGATGTGGCCGAGGACGCGCTCCAGGCGGGCCCGGCGCTCGGCCGTCGCCAGCGAGCTCATCTCGGCGAGGTCGATCTCCTCCAGGAGCTTGGCCCGGTAGGAGGCGACCAGGTGTCCGTCCTCACCCCGGCTGCCGTGCTCCTCGGGGGAGTGGATGCGTGCGCGCAGGCTCATGCGGTCCCTTGGCTCCTCGGTCAGTGGTCGAGCGGCATGGTGGCGGTCTTGGTGGCGTTCCCGAAGTCCCAGCCCGGGACGATCGAGGGGATGTCGACGGTGGCCGTGACCGTCACCTCGTCGCCGCCGTAGGCCGGTGGGCAGTCGGTGCCGTCCGCCAGCCAGCTGCTGACCGCCGCCGCGCACGCGTCCTGCGCGCTCTCCTGGAGGGAGGCGTTGCGGGCTCCCGCGCGGGCGGCGGTGCCGGCCTGCTGGGCGGTGTACGCGATCAGGCCGAGCTGTACGGCGGCCATGGCGACGATGATCAGGACCGGCAGGAACCCGAGGTACTCGATGGCCACCTGGCCCCGGTCTCTCGGACGCCCGGTCGCGCGGTCCCGGCCCCTCACGGAGTACGGCATCTCAGTCGTCCTCCTCCTCGACGGCCCCCGCGTGCCCGTGCACGGTGAACGGGAAGCTGACCGTGCCCGGGAAGAGGAGGGGCACCTCGATGCGCACGTCGGCGGTGACATAGCCGCCCGCGGTGCCGCAGTCCACGCCGGCGCCTCCCTCCCACGCGCCCGGCAGCTTGTCCAGGCCCGCGTCCTGGCAGGCGCCCTGCCGCGCCCCCGGGCCGGCCGCGGTCGCCGCCCGTACCGCCTCGTCCGCAGCGTTACCCGCAAGCGTGTACGTGTATCCCACGAGGACGAGCTGCCACAGCACCACCAGCGTCACGATGATCGTCGGGGTCATGCCGAGGAACTCGATGGTGACCTGGCCGGCATCCCGGGCGCCCCGGGACCTGCGCCGCCGTAAAGCGCCCGTCCCGCTCGCCGCGCCCGTCCCCCTCATCCCCCACCGTCCTTCCGGCGCCGGAAGCTCACCGACCCCCGGTCGCCCCGGAACCGGCCGCCGCCCTTGCGGTGGTCCCCCTCGGCGGCCTTGACCAGCCCCAGTTCGCCCGCGAGGGTCCACAGGGCCTGCTTCACCGTGCTCCGGCCGTCCAGCTCGTGCAGGCGGCCGGCGTCCACCGCGCCCTGGAGTTCCTTGAAGTGGGCGGGGACGGCCGTGTCCGCGACCAGCGTGCCGGTGATCTTCCGGATCAGCGGGGGCTGGATCTCCGTGCCCCGCGTGTGCCGGTTGACGACCACGGTCGTCTCCTCCGCCTTGCGGATCTGCAGCCGGTCCCACATCCGCACGGCCCGCTTGGCGCCCCGTACGGCGACCACGTCCGGGGTGGTGACCAGGAGCGCCTTGTCGGCCATCTCCACGGCCGCCGCGCCGGCCCCGCCGAGCTGGGCGCCGCAGTCGACGACGACGACCTCGTAGCGGGAGCGCAGGGCGGTGACGATCTGGCGGGCGGCGCGGTCGGTGACCTCCTCGCCGCGTTCGCCCTCGCCGGGGGCGAGCAGCAGGGCGAGGCCGCTGTCGTGGCGGAAGACGGCGTCGGCCAGGACGCGCGGGGAGATGTCGGTGATGGCGGCCAGGTCGACCACGGAGCGGCGGAACTGGACGTCCAGGAAGGAGGCGACGTCGCCGGCCTGGAGGTCCATGTCGACCAATGCCGTGGCGCGGCCCGACGCCTGCGCCGCGAGCGCCAGTTGGATGGCGGTCAGCGTGGCGCCCACGCCGCCCTTCGCACCGCTGACGGTGACGACGGTGCCGCCGGCGCCGGTGAACACGTCGCCGCCGCTGCCGAGGTGCCGGCGGACGCCGACCGACCACTGGGCCACGGCCTGGACGCGGCTGGCGAGTTCCTCGTAGCTGAGCGGCAGGGCGACCAGGCCGCGGGCGCCGTGGTCCATGGCGGCCTGGAAGAGGCCGGGGCCGGGGTCGGAGGTGACGAGGATGACACCGACGGCCGGAAAGCGGAGGGCCACTTCGCGGATCAGCTCCAGCGCGGGCACGGGGCCGATGCGCTCGTGGACGACGACGACCTCGGGCAGTTCGTCGACCGACTCGGCGGCCAGCCGGGCGAGGGTGTCGACGAGCTGGGTGGAGTCGACGACCGGGGCGACCGGTTCGGCGTCCGGGAGCTGGCTGAGCAGGGTCGTGATGGACCGTACGGCGTCCGCGTCGCCGACTGCCGGGAGGATCCTCGTGGGCATACGGGCTCTCACTTGTCCTTCGCGAGTTCGTACGTCCGGTCCTTGTCCGGGACCGTGGTGTCGCTGCCGGGCGCCACCAGCGCGAGCCGGACCCGCTGGGCGAACGACTCGGCGTAGGTGATGCGCTGGGCGTCGATGGCGGACAGTGCGAAGGTGATGGGGACGGCGTCGGTGGGTTCGCGGTCGCGGCTGTTCTCGTCGGGCTCGAGAGAGGTCAGGTCGCCGACGTCGATGACTCTGGCGTTGGTTACGATGATCTTGGACTGAGCGGGAACACCCTCACGCTCTCCCTCGAAGGTGGCATACACGTTGACGGTGGCGCCCGGCGTGATCTTGCCGGCCACCCCGGTCGCCGCGTCGATCATGATGGCGACCTCCTGCTGACCGGGCTGCAGGGCGGGCTGGTCGACGATCATGTCGCTCTGCAGCAACGAGCCCGCCTTCAGCGTCGTCACGGCGATCTTGCCGCGGACCTGGTCGAGGTCGGTGACGGCGTTCTTCGACAGCCAGCGCTCGGGCATCTCGATCTTCTCGAACTGCCCCGCGCCGAGGGGCGTGTAGGGCTCGACGTCCGTCTTGAGCCGGTACGCGGTGACCTCGGGTCCGACCTTGGACTTCACGTCGTTGACGACGGACAGCACGCCGGCGAAGGCGCCGAGGGCGCAGAGGACCGACAGGATCAGCAGGATGATGCCGCGGCGCTGACGGGAGTTCATGTGCCGTGCAACCTCATTGGGGGAATCGGTCGAACCGGATCGGGAGTCGGGCGGTGGAGCGGATCGGGCGGTACGGGCCTACCCCGTGAGGGCGCGTCTCGCACGGCGGTGACCGAGAGCGGTCGGCCGGCGGTGGCCGGAGGTGCCGTCCCGGGGGGCGTCGTAGTCCGGTGGCGTCGCGGAGCAGAACACGCAGCGGTCGCCGATGACGTCGATGCCGCACCAGTGGCACCTGCTCTGCCGCACGGACGCGACCAGTTGGTAGAGGACCGACAGGTCGGGCAGGTAGGCGCAGAACTCGGTCAGCCGTCCGGTCCCCCACCAGCCGGCGGACTCGGCGGGCAGCTGCGTCTCGCGCAGTCCCTGCACGCGCCAGGAGGGGGCGAGGGTGCCGGTGACCCAGTCGGAGGGGAGCTGTCCCTTGGCGACCAGCAGCCAGGTGCCGAACTCGGGTCCGTCGAGGGTGGCTTCGGGCCCGATCCGCACCAGTTGCGGCACGGGGTGGGCCACGACGCCGAACTGGCTGCCGGGCATCCAGGACTTGGCGTGCGCCTTGAGGCCCACGGGGACGTGGTCGAGCCGGGCGACGGAGCCGAGGAGGGCGCCGGAGTGGATGTAGTGGGTGAGGAGCCGGCCCGCCGAGGCGAGGACGCCGGGGCTGAGGTCGCAGGAGGCCAGCTGCCGCAGCTGGCGGGCGAGTACGGCGATGCCCAGCGGGGGCAGGGGCGGCCGGAACAGGGCGATCCGGTCGGTCTCCAGGAGTGAGCGGACGGTGTGCAGCCGTCGCTCCACCTCCGGGGAGACGGCCCCCGAGCACACCACGACGACGTGCCCGTGCTGGTCGGTCAGCGACTGGAGCTCGGCCAGCACCTGCTCCAGTGGACGCCGGTCCACATCCTGGAGCACGACCGCGGGCAGCGTCCGCTCGTCCTGCGGCGGCAGCGCCATGTCGGCACTGGTCACGGCGATGGCTGTTGGCACGCGCGGCTCCCCGTCTCCCCATGCCCCGCGGTTGGGCCGGCGTTCACTCCGACACACCCGGACGACTTCACAGCGTGACTACCTGAGCACTGTATCCACGCGTCTGTGACCGGAGAACAGCGTTTCGGTAGCTGTGGAACAACTTGTGTGGCACAAGGTGCGCCAAAACGGGGCAGGTTGAGCATTTTTTCAACCAACGGCACGGCGGCGCACTTGGTCCGTACCTACCTCTTGACACCCTCAATTGGTCTGGACCACCTTGTACGTCAATGCCCTCCCCCACTCCCCCACCGGAGGCCCCCATGGCGCCCGTACACCAACGGCTCGGCAGACGGACGAAGTTCTGGGCGGGAGCCGTCACCGCCGCGCTCGCCCTCTCGGTCACCGCCGTCGGCCAGGCGTCCGCCGCCGACGTCAACAACGCGAAGAACGCCGGCTTCGAGGCCGGACTGAGCAACTGGACCTGCTCCGCGAACAGCGGCACGACGGTCTCCTCCCCGGCCCACGCCGGCTCCGCCGCACTGAAGGCGACGCCGAGCGGGCAGGACAACGCCCGGTGCGCACAGACGGTCAAGGTGCAGCCGGGCTCGACGTACACGCTGAGCGCGTGGGTCCAGGGCGGCTACTCCTACCTGGGCGTGACGGGCACGGGGACGACGGACGTGTCGACCTGGACCCCGGACTCGGCCTCCTGGAAGCAGCTGTCGACCCGTTTCACCACCGGCTCCTCGACGACCTCGGTGACCGTCTACACGCACGGCTGGTACGGGCAGCCGGCCTACCACGTCGACGACCTCTCCGTCTTCGGCCCGGACGGAGGCGGCGGCGACGGGGACCCCGACCCCACGGTGCCGTCGGCCCCGGCCGGGCTGAGCGTCTCCGGTACGACGTCGTCCTCGGCGTCGCTCGCCTGGAACGCGGTGTCGGGCGCCACCGGCTACAACATCTACCGCGACGGCACGAAGGTGACCGCGGTGACCGGCACGACGGCCACGGTGACCGGCCTCGCGGCCTCGACGTCGTACGCCTTCCAGGTCACGGCGACGAATGCGGCCGGCGAGTCGGCGAAGTCGGCGACGGTGACGGCCCGGACGACGGAGCAGGGCGACGGCGGGGGTGACCTGCCGAGGCACGCGGTGACCGGGTACTGGCAGAACTTCAACAACGGGGCGACCGTCCAGAAGATCTCGGACGTCCCCGCCCAGTACGACATCATCGCGGTGGCCTTCGCCGACGCGACCACGACGCCGGGCGCGGTGGCCTTCCACCTCGACTCGGCCGGGCTCGGCGGCTACACGGTCGACCAGTTCAAGGCGGACGTCCGGGCCAAGCAGGCCGCCGGGAAGAAGGTCATCATCTCGGTGGGCGGCGAGAAGGGCACCGTCTCGGTGAACGACGCGGCCTCCGCGACCAACTTCGCGAACTCGGTGTACGCGGTGATGCAGGAGTACGGCTTCGACGGCGTCGACATCGACCTGGAGAACGGCCTCAACGCGACCTACATGACGCAGGCCCTGCGCGCCCTGTCGGCGAAGGCGGGCCCGGACATGATCCTCACGATGGCGCCGCAGACCATCGACATGCAGTCGACGTCGGGCTCGTACTTCCGGACGGCGCTGAACGTGAAGGACATCCTCACCGTCGTCAACATGCAGTACTACAACAGCGGCACGATGCTCGGCTGCGACGGCAAGGTGTACGCGCAGGGCACGGTCGACTTCCTCACCGCCCTGGCCTGCATCCAGTTGGAGAACGGCCTCGACCCGTCCCAGGTCGGCCTCGGCCTGCCGGCCTCCACCCGCGCGGCGGGCGGCGGCTACGTCTCCCCGTCGGTGGTCAACGCCGCCCTGGACTGCCTGACCAAGGGGACGAACTGCGGCTCCTTCAAGCCGGCGAGGACGTACCCGTCCCTGCGCGGCGCGATGACGTGGTCCACGAACTGGGACGCGGCGACGGGCAACGCGTGGTCGAACGCGGTGGGGCCGCACGTGCACGGGCTGCCGTAGCTTCGACCGGTCACCGGGCGTGCGGCTGTGCGGCTGTGCTCCCTGCTGCTGCGGCGGCAGGGAGCACAGCCGCACACGGCTCAGTCGCTCCTTCCGATGTTCCCGCTCGGCAGGAACTTCTGGCGTACCCAGAGACTCAGCAGCACCGTCCCACCGACCAGCAGCGGTACCGGATCACGGGCACCGGGAGCCAGCACGTGTCCCAGCGCCATGACCGTGCAGACCGTCAGGGGAACGAACCCCGCCGCACCCTCCATCCCCCATCGCAACGTCGGCCGCGCCATGCCGAGGACGCTCGCCCCGCCGGGCAGCCACGGGCCGGCGGCCATCACCACGAGGCCCGCGGCCCTGCAACCGTCCGCCGGCTGCGGGGCCATCCCTCCGGGGCCGTGCGGGCCGACCGCCCACAGCTGCATCGTGTCGCCGACCAGCATGAGGGACAGTCCGACGATCCCCGCCCACAGGGTGGCTCTGCGGTCACTGCGCACGAGACGGCACAGGGCCAGCAGAAAGCTGAGGAACACCAGCTCAGCGGCCCACAGGACGCCCACCATCCCCTCCCCCAGCCGCCAGCCGCCCCCGGTCCCGCTCAGCAGGACCCATCCCGCCATGAACAGGGCTCCCGCTGCGACGACCCCGTCGAGCACACGCCGCAGCAGCACGGGCCGGCCGGTACCGGCATCGGCGGCGACCACCAGACCGGCCGTCCCCAGCCCGACCGCCAGCGTCGCTCCGACCGCCACCACCGAACCCAGCAGCGACGGCTCGTGTCGCCCCGCATCCGGTGGGTGGACGTAGAGCACGTCCGCCACCACCCGGTACACGCCGCCGGCCACCGCCGAACCCCCCAACAGCAACAGCCGCGTCCGCACCCGTCCGTTCGCCCACCGCGCACGGAGCACCAGCGAGACCGCCAGCGCGCAGCACCCCACGGACGGCCCCAAGGACACCATCCGCGCCACCGCGCTCCCCAACCCCGACATCAGGTGCGCCTTTCGCCGGTACCGTCCGCAGAGCCCTCCCTCGTTCCGGCCCTGGGGTCCCCCGCAGAACGTAGAAGAACCGCCACCTGCCCCGAACCGGTTCAGTGGGCCCATTCACCCGTACCGCGTACGAGGGGAGATCACCGGATGACGCACCACCGTGACGCACGCCGTCAAGGCGCCCCGTACACCACCGCACGCGCCCTCGGCGGGCTCGGCAGGCCGTCAGCCGGGAGAATTGACGGCGTCTGCCGCCTCAAGCTGATACCGCTTGTCCTGAAGCACCGGAGACAGGTCCTTCTGCTCCTTCGCGATCAGTGACTTCTGGTAGTCGACTTCGACGGCGAACCAGACGCCGACCAGATTGACGCGCCCTTTGCAGTCCACATCGGCGACGGCTGTCCTGATTTCGAGCGGAGTGGACTTCTGCCCCTGGAAGCGGCTGTCGTTCATCACGGCCAGCGGGTCCGGATAGGAGAACCCCTTGTCCTTCATGCACCGCGACCAGGATGTGAACACCGCGAGCACGCGCGGGTCTTCCTTGGTGGCGGAGAAGCTCTTTCCGTTGAGGTCCTGTGCCACATCGCTCGATCCGAGGGTGTCGTCCTTGGACAGTTCCCGTCCGGCCTCACCGGCACAGCCCCCGGCCGGTACCTTGGCGCCGTTGACCGTGTCGCCACCGGAATCGCCGGGTTTCCCGGTCAGCACCGTCAGCATTTTCCCCTTGGGGACCTCGAACTCCTCCGCCTCCTGGGTCCGGGGGTCGCGGTCGCCCAGATGGTAACCATCCGCGCGCGCCAGCTTCGCGTCGGTGAGCCCGTACCGGCGGTCCATCACGCTGCGGGGGCCGACGGGCGGGCTCGCGGAGACGGGCTCGTAGGTGAGACCGAAGCGGCGTGCGCAGCGCTCGATCAACGTCTGCTGGGCCTGTCGGACTCTGCCCATCTCGGCGTCGGAGAAGAGGTACTCCTCGATGGGCAGTCGGAGATCGACCGAAGCCAGCAGGGCCGAGGCCCGCGGTGCGGGGGTCGGCCCGCCCTCCGGCTCCGAGTGCTGCGAGGAACAACCGACAGCGGCGAGGAGCACCGCGCCGACTCCCAGCGGCCGACAGCGCAGAAGCTTGTCACTCAGAAGACCGAAACCCATTACTCCCCCGACCCGAATCCCCTACGTGCCGCCGACCCGGCTCCAGTGCAGGAGCAGGGTCGGCGACATTTTCACTGATGTGCTCGATCAGGAAGTCTTCCAGAGGAACGACGCGTTCTCGTTGTACGTGTTGCTCAGGTTCCTGGCACTGTCCGGACCGACATTGTCGTAGACGCCGCCGTAATTCGAGTTGTAGAAGATGCGCGCGCTCCTGCCGCTGCTCGTCGGGAATCCGTTGGACGCGGAGGCGGCGTTGTTCTTCACAGCCTGTCCATATCCGGCCCCGTCACCCGTGAAGGTGTATCCGGCGAAGTCCGGGGTGTTCGTAACGAACACCCGGAACGATCCCTGCTGGTTCGAGTTGTAGTACAGGCAGAGATAGAGCGTGCTGCAGCGGGTCTCCGCCTGCGCCGAAGGAGCGACAAGGCCGACAGTCGCGCCGGCGGTCACCAGTACGGCAGATGCGGCCGCAATTCTCTTTCTCAACCCCATAATGGCCCCCTCTTTTCCATCTGGACACACGATCTACACCCGAAAGGCTGCCGTGCAAGATCCTTCACCGCAAGAGGGTATTGAGCCATGGCTCAATCACATGGGGTATCTAATTCCCTTATTTGCATGATCACCACAAACGGGCGATTTCCTCCAGATCGCCCACATGCGTGTTAGATCGGCTCCCACTCAGACTCGGATTCCGCCGGGTCCTGGTTGACATCCGCCTCCCTGTAGTCCTTCGGAAGGCTCAGCACGAGGCTGCCGGAAGAGCTGGTGTAGAACTTGGCGCCGGGGACCCTGGCCTTGATCTTTCCCTCCACGTACTTGCGGGCATCAGGGATTTCGGCCAGCCACTTCGGCATGATCCAGTTACGGAAGAGCATGCCGTGACCGCCCGAGACGACCACTTTGTAACCGTACTTCTTGCCGATGAACTCGTTCGCGGCCATGAGGGCCCACTGGCAGGCCGCGCAGGCACATTTGACGCCGCCTATGTTGACAATCTTCGGTTGCTCGCCCGTGTGCGGATTGGCTTTCCATTGGGCGATGTGCGGACCGAGCAGCGTCAACTCGCCGTGCTGCGCGCCGGCCTGGCCGCCGTTGTCGTCCCCGACACGGGAGTGGCTCCAGTCGGGATTGCCCATGGCGTTGACAACTGCGCCCAGTTGCGGTCTGTTGTAATTGCCTTCGAAGTAATCTCCAGCCTTCGCCGCGCGGACCTTGTAGAGGTCCTTGTCCATCCTCCGCTCCCCGTATGCGGGCACGGATTCATCTTGTACTTCCGCGAGTTCACGGTTGACGTTGTTCCGCTCACCTGCGGTGACGTGGTTTCTGCCGGTATTGCCGGCGATACCCAACCGGCCGTTCGGCATAACGGAGGTCGCCAGGTGCGGCGTGCCGCCCGGCCGGATCTGACCCATCCCGAGGCGCCCCAGCCGGTCCAGCATCCGCAGTTCGGGTGAGCGGGAGGCTGAGACCCGGCCCGGGGCCTCCTTCCTGCGGTACATCCGGGCCTTGAACACGGGAACATCATCGACGCTGGAATAGTGCTTGTCGGCAAACTCGGCCTCGAGCTTTGGTCCCAGCAGATGGCGTTCTCCGCCATGGGCGGGGCGCATCTTCTCCAAGTCGGGTTTGCCGCTCTGCCACTTGCCGGTGGTTGCGTTGAACCACTCGGTCGGCTTTGCCTCCTCCTTCGGCCCCCCGGCCCCGGGGTCAGGTGCTCGCTGGACCACTGCGGTGACGCCATGCTGATGCCTTGATTCCTGGACCACCCGGGTCGCCGCGGCGTTCCCGACCGCGCGCTGAAGAGCCAGGGCAGCCGGAGCGGACAGCGGGCCAGGCCCCAGTCCCGGACGCTCCATTGCCGGTCTGCCGACGGCCAGTGCGCCCTTGGGGGTTTCCTTACCGGGTGCTTTGCGCTGGTCATGGGCGTGCAATGGGAATCCTCTCGGGGCCCGGGACGGACTTCCCCTTGATACCGCGCCGGGGGACTTCGAGCCAGAGCGGTTGGGGCAGTATCCGGTGCCCGAAAGTTCCCGGCGAGGCTCTCACTCGTGGCCGCAGGCTAGAAGAACTCCGACCACGGCTGGTCCCAGATCTGCTTCACGCACAGGACCAGGAACAGCAGGCCCGCGATGGCCAGCATGCCGTTGCTCAGCCAGCCGTTGCGCCACTCGCGCGGGGTGCGGGCGGAGTTGAGGAGCCAGAGGAGGGTGAGGGCGAGGAAGGGCATGAAGGCGGCGCCCAGGACGCCGTAGATGATGATCAGGCGGAAGGGCTCGTCCTGGAAGAGCAGGACGATGGGCGGGAAGGTGAGCCAGAGCAGGTAGGCGCGGAAGGCCCAGGAGCGCTCGCGGCGGCCCGAGGCCAGTTCGTCGCCGCGTGCCTCCCGCTCGCCCCGCTGCCGGGCCAGGAAGTCGGCGAACATCAGGCTCACGCCGTGCCAGACGCCGATCAGGGACGTGAAGGAGGTGGCGAAGAAGCCGATCAGGAAGAGCTTGCCGGTGGCCGTGCCGTACTCCTGCTCCAGGATGTCGCCGAGCTGGATCAGGCCCTTGTCGCCGCTCGCGATGGCGATGTTCGCCGAGTGGAGCAGTTCCGCGCCGACGAAGAGCATGGCGATGACGAAGATGCCGGTGGTGGCGTAGGCGACCCGGTTGTCCAGGCGCATGACCTTCATCCAGCCGGTGTTGGTCCAGCCCTTGGCGTTGACCCAGTAGCCGTACGCGGCCAGCGTGATGGTGCCGCCGACGCCGCCGATCAGGCCCAGGGTGTTGAGGATCGAGTCCTTCTCGTCCGGGAGGACCGGGAGGAGGCCGGCGAAGGCGTCGCCGAGGTTGGGGGTGACACGGATCGCCAGGTAGACGGTCACGACGAACATGACGCCCACCAGGACCGTCATGACCTTCTCGAAGACGTTGTACTTGTTGAACCAGACGAAGACCAGGCCGACCAGGCCGCACGCGATGCCCCACCATTCGAGGTCCATCACGTCCGGGAAGAGGGCCTGGAGCGGCAGGGCGCTGGACGACATCGCCGCCGCGCCGTAGACGAAGCCCCAGATCACGGCGTACACCGCGAAGAACCAGGTCGTCCAGCGGCCGAGGCTCGCCCAGCCGTCGAACAGCGTGCGGCCCGTGGACAGGTGCCACCGGCCGCACGCCTCCGCGAGGGAGATCTTCACCACGCAGCCGATGATCGCCGCCCACAGCAGGGTGTAGCCGAAGTTGCTGCCCGCGATGAGAGTGGCCACGAGGTCGCCGGCGCCCACGCCGGTCGCCGCGACGACGATGCCGGGACCGATGTAGCGCCAACTCGACTTACGGGGAGCCGAGTCGGCCGTGCCCGGTCCGCCGGTGCCTGTGATGTTGCCCGTGGTGTCCGCCATGCGGGCCAACCAAGCCTATGACCGACGGTGGGACAAGAGGGCGTGCGCGGATCTTCACCCGATGTGCTGAGGGCGGGCCCTAATCAGCGGCGTCCTCGAAGTACGCGTCGAGGACCTCGTCCAGGGCGGTTTCCCACTCCTGGAAGCGGCTCCTGGACGTCGCCTCGATCTCGATCGGGTACCAGCGGCGGTCGGGCGTGTGCACGGTGACGGTGAACCGCTTGCCGAAGCGCCCCGTCTCCGTCTCGACGGCCCCGACCTCGTCCCAGCGGAACTCGCAGCTCTGGTCGTCGAGGGAAAGGCGTACGCCCTTGTGGTCGGCGACGATCCGGGCACGGCGGTCGGCGGCCTCGAAGACGGGGCCGTCGGGGGCCTCCTCGTCCGGTTCCTCGGACGGCTCGACGGCATCCTCGACGGGCTCATCGGCGGACTCGTCGGCGGACTCGTCGACGACCGCGTCCGTCGCGTCCCGGACGTCCTCGGTCTCGCTCTCCGCCTCGGCCCTCGCCTTCGCCGGTTTCCCGTTCTCCGGTTCACCGGTCACGGGCGCGGTGAGCCCGGGGATGAATGCCGGGTCGAATCCGGCGCCTTCCAGGGGCTGGCTGGTCGATCCTCTGCGCTGCTCCACAGCGGGCAGTATGGTCGACGATCCTGTGCCGGAGACAGCCAGCCCCAACTTCGTTATCAGACGCCTACACGCGCCCCTAGACGAACAGGCTCAACACGGCCGCCACCACGAACCCGGCGACCGAGAGCACGCTCTCCAGTACGGTCCACGTCTTCAGGGTGTCCCGTTCGCTGATGCCGAAGTACTTGGCGACCATCCAGAAGCCGCCGTCGTTGACGTGCGAGGCGAAGATGGAGCCCGCCGAGATGGCCATGATGACCAGGGCGACGAAGGCCTGGGAGTGGTCGCCCTCGGCGAGCAGCGGGGCGACGATGCCCGCGGTCGTCACGATGGCCACCGTCGCCGAGCCCTGGGCGACCCGCAGCACCACGGAGATCAGGTAGGACAGGACGATCACCGGCAGGCCGACGTCGTTGAAGGTGTCGGAGAGGGCCTGGGCGACGCCGCTGCCCTTGAGGACGGCGCCGAAGACCCCGCCCGCGCCGACCACCAGCAGGATGTTGCCGACCGGCTTCAGCGAGGCCGTCGAGACGGTCTCCAGGGACTTGCGGGACCAGCCGCGCCGGATGCCGAGCAGGTAGTAGGCGAGGAACAGGGCGATGGTCAGGGCCACGAACGGGTTGCCGAAGAACTCGATCACCGAGCGGAGGGTGGACGGGTCCAGGGCGATGGAGGAGAAGGTCGCGGCGAGGATCAGGACCAGCGGGGTGCCGATGATGCCGAGGACCGTGCCGAGGGCGACCGGGGTCTCGCGCGGCTCGACGCCGGCCTGGCGCTGCTCGTCGATGACGGCCTGCTTGGCCTCCTCGGCGGCCTCGACCATGTCCTGCGGGACGGCCACGAAGATGCGGCGGCCGATCCAGGCGGAGAACGCCCAGGCGGCGAGCACGGCCGGGATGCCGCAGACGATGCCCATGAGGATGACCCAGCCGAGGTCCACCTTCAGCAGTCCGGCGGCGGCGACCGGGCCGGGGTGCGGCGGCAGGAAGGCGTGGGTCATGGACAGACCGGCCAGCAGCGGCAGGCAGTAGAGCAGGACCGACTTGCCGGAGCGCTTGGCGGCGGCGTAGACGATCGGTGCGAGGACGAAGATGCCGACGTCGAAGAAGACCGGGATGCCGAAGATCAGGCCGGTGAGGCCCATGGCGAGCGGGGCGCGCTTCTCACCGAAGAGTCCGAGGAGCCGGGAGGCCAGCACCTCCGCTCCGCCGCTGACCTCGAGGATCGCGCCGAGCATGGTGCCCAGGCCGATGATGATGGCGACATGGCCGAGGATGCCGCCCATGCCGGACTCGATGGTGGAGACGGCGTCGGACTTCTGGACGGTGCCGAAGAGTTCGGTGACCGACAGGCCGGCGAGCAGGCCGACGGCTATGGAGACGGCGAGCAGCGCGACGAACGGCTGGAGCCGGACCTTGATGATCAGGAAGAGCAGGAGTGCGATGCCGATCGCGGCGACGGTCAGCAGGCCCGCCGTGCCGTCGATCAGGGTGAGCAGACCGCCGGTGTGCGGTGGGGTCTCGGCGGCAGCGGCAAGCTGGAGGGGCATGTAGGACATTCGGGGGTCCTCTGCGTAAATACATGGGGCTTTCGGGCAGGGAGGAGCGCGGCACGGCGCCCCGGGAGTGGAGGGCGCCGTGCCGTTTACAGACAGACAGCCGGCCAGACAGGCAGGCAGGCGAAAGGGAGAGACCCGTCAGCCGAGGACGGCCAGCGCGTCGATCTCGATGAGGAGTCCGGCGGGCAGACCGACGTAGACGGTGGTGCGCGCGGCGGGCGGCTGGGTGAGGCCCTGCTCCTCGAAGTACGCGTTGTAGATCTCGTTCATCTCGGCGAAGTGGTCCACGTCCGTGAGGTAGACGCGGATCATCATCACGTCGTCCCAGGAGGCGCCGCCCTCCTCCAGGATCGCCTTGACGTTGGCGAGGGTCTGGAGGGTCTGCTCGCGCAGGGTGGGGCCGGCCGGGGTGGGGGCCTTGCCCTCCTCGTGGGGGAGGAAGCCGACCTGGCCGGCGACCTGGAGGATGTTGCCCTTCTTCACGCCGTGGGAGAACTTCGCCGGCGGGACGGTGTGGGTCGCGGGGGTGAGGGCGATCTTGTCGGTCATGGGGTGACTTCCTTGACTGGGGTTCTGCCGGAGTACTCGCCGCTGATGGCGTCCGCCGTACGGCGCACCAGCGGCAGCAGGGTGAGGAGTTCGTCGGCGGTGACGACGACGTTCGGCGCGGAGACCGACATCGCGGCGACCACCCGGCCGTCGGCGCCCCGGATGGGCGCGGCGATGCAGTTGATGGACTCCTCGTGGCCACCGAGGTCGGTGGCCCAGCCCTGTTCGCGCACCTTGGCCAGCTCCTTGAGGAAACCTTCGGCGTTGGGTGTCGAACGGGACGTGTACAGGGGGTAGTCGAGCTTCTCGACCACGGCTCGGCGTTCGTTCTCGGGGAGGTCGGCGAGCAGGAGTTTCGCCACGGCCGCCACCGTGATGGCGACGGGCTTGCCGATCCGCGAGTACATGCGGACCGGGTAGCGGCTCTCCACCTTGTCGATGTAGAGCACCTCGTTCTCCTCGTGGACGGCGAGGTGGACGGTGTGGCCGACCTGCTCGTTGAGGCGTACGAGGTGGGGGTGGGCTATCTCGCGGACGTCGAGGTTCTCCATCGCCTCCTGGGCGAGGGCGATGAGCCGGGCGCCGAGGCGGTAGCGCTGGTCGGACTGGCGGTAGACGAAGCCGTGTTCGTGCAGGGTGCGCAGGAGGCGCAGCGCGGTGGACTTGTGCACGCCGAGGCGGTCGGCGACCCGGCCCAGGTCGGCGGGGCCCTCGGCGAGCAGCGGCAGGATGCTGAGCGCGCGGTCGACGGTCTGGCTCATGGCGTACGTACCTCCTCGTGGGCCCCGTCGCCGGCCTGGTCGCCGGCCTGCGTCCAGGCGGGGCCGAGTCGCAGTCTCCCCCACGCGGCGTCGTCCAGGGCGACCAGGCGGTCGGCGTGGTCGCGTGCCGGGGGCGTGGCGAGGTCGCCGGGGACGGTGAGGGCGGCGGCGGCCATCAGGTGGCCGTGGCGCAGGCGGTCCCGGACGGGCAGCCCGCGCAGGGTGGCGGAGAGGAACCCGGCGGCGAAGGCGTCACCCGCGCCGACGGCGGCGACGACGTCGACGGCGAGGGCGGGGACGAAGGTGACGTCCGCTCCGTGGAAGGCGGTGGCGCCGGTGCCGCCCTGCTTGACGACGAGCAGTTCGGGCTCGGGCAGCGCGGCGCGCACGGCCTCGGGTCCGCCCAGGCCCCAGGCCTCGTCCTCGCCGACGAAGACGAGGTCGGCGCCGCGCGCCAGCTCGAGGAGGACCCGGGAGCCGTCGGCGTCCCCGCGCCACAGTCCGGGGCGGTGGTTGACGTCGAAGGAGACCAGGGGCCGGCCGGGGCGGCGGGCGGTCAGCTCGCGCATCAGGTCCAGGCAGTCGGCGGAGAGCGCGGCGGTGATGCCGGACAGGTGGAGGATGCGGCCGGCGCGGACGGCGTCCAGGTCCATGGTCGTGGTCGACATCGCGGAGGCCGCCGAGCCCGCCCGGTAGTACGCCACCTCGTGGGCGTCGGTGGCGCGGTCCCCGGCGGTGCGGAAGTAGACGCCGGTGGGGCGGTCGGGGTCGCGGCGCACGGTGGAGACGTCGACGCCGTACGCGCCGATCGCCTCGACGAGGTGGTCGCCGAAGCCGTCGGCGCCGACCCGGCCGGCCCAGCGGGCGGTGTGCCCGGCGGCGGCCAGCACACAGGCCACGTTGGACTCGGCGCCGCCGATGGCGCGGTCGAAGGAGGGGACGTCGGCGAGGCGGCCGGGTACGGAGGGGAGGAAGGTGACCATGGACTCGCCGAGCGCGACGACGTCCACGACGTCGGGGGCGGTGCTGGTGGGTCCGGTGGCGGTCACGATGGTGGGGGCTCCTCGTCGCATCTCGCGGGCGGCGGCTCCGTTGACCCCGCGTTCGCCGAGATGTTAGACAGCAGTAAGCGATATACGCAACGGTCGTTGCAAATGTTGCAACGCATCCGCGACGCATCAGATCAGGGAGGCTCCATGGCCCTCGACATCGGCCCCGCACACGGCCGCGAAGCCCTCGCCAAGCTGGCCGAGGAGCACGTCGACCACCGCTTCAAGGGCCTCCCGCCGGACGCGTACGGCCTCACCGTCGCCGAGCTGGCCGGACAGCGCCGCAACCTCTTCACCGGCGGTTTCACCACGCCCGTGCTGGCGCTGTCCGCCGAGCGCCTGGAGCACAACCTCCGGCTCATGGAGACGTACTCCGCCCGGCACGGCCTCGCCTTCGCGCCGCACGGCAAGACCTCCATGGCCCCGCAGCTCTTCCAGCGCCAGATCGAGCACGGCGCCTGGGGCATCACCCTCGCCGTGCCGCACCAGGTGCGGGTGGCGCGGGCCTTCGGCGTCCAGCGGGTCTTCCTGGCCAACGAGCTGGTCGACGCCGCCGCCCTGCGCTGGATCTCCTCGGAACTGGACGCCGACCCGGACTTCCGCTTCGTCTGCTACGTCGATTCCGTGCGCGGGGTCGAGCTGATGGACGCGGCGCTGACCGAGGCGGGCGCCGGCCGTCCGGTGGACGTCGTGGTCGAGCTGGCGGCCGGTGCGGGCGCGCGGACCGGCGTGCGCACCGAGGCGGAGTGCGCGGCGGTCGCCGACGCGGTGGCCGGGGCGCGGACGCTGCGGCTGGCCGGTGTCGCCGGGTACGAGGGCGAGGTGCCGGACGCCGACCCGGAGCGGGTGCACGCCTGGCTGCGGCGGCTAGTGGCGCTCGCCGTCGACTTCGACAAGGCGGGGCGGTTCGGCGGGCTGGAGGAGATCGTGGTGAGCGCGGGCGGCAGCGCCTGGTTCGACGCGGTGGCCGACGTGTTCGCCGAGATCCCCGACCTCTCCCTGCCCGTACTGAAGCTGCTGCGCTCGGGCGCGTACGTCTCCCACGACGACGGCCACTACCGCGAGCTGACCCCCTTCAACCGGGTCCCCGAGGAGGGCGCGCTGGAGCCGGCCTTCCGCCTGTGGAGCCAGGTCGTCTCCCGCCCCTCCCCCGAACAGGCCTTCACCAACGCGGGCAAGCGGGACGCGGCCTACGACCTCCACCTGCCCTTCGCCCAGGTCGTGCGCCCCGCGGACGGCGGCCCGGAGCGCCCGGCCACCGGCATCGAGGTGACCGGCCTGTCCGACCAGCACGCCTGGCTGCGCACCGGCCCGGACGCGGACCTGGAGGTGGGCGACTGGGTCGGGGCGGGCCTGTCGCACCCCTGCACGTCCTTCGACAAGTGGCAGCTCATCCCGGTCGCCGAGGCGGACGGGACGGTCGTCGACTACATCCGTACGTTCTTCTAGAGGAGGCTCCGGTGGAAGAGCTGGTCATCAGGGACGCGGACGTCGTCGACGGCTCCGGCGCGGACTCGTACCGCGCGGACGTCGTGGTCGACGGCGGCCGGATCGTGTCGATCGTCAAGGAGGCGGCGGCCGCGGGCTGCCAGCGCCCCAAGGCCCGTCGCGAGCTGGACGCAGAGGGCCTGGTCCTGGCCCCCGGCTTCATCGACATGCACGCCCACAGCGACCTGGCGCTGCTGCGGGACCCCGACCACAGCGCCAAGGCCGCGCAGGGCGTCACCCTGGAGGTCATCGGCCAGGACGGGCTGTCGTACGCGCCGGTCGACGACCGCACCCTCGGCGAGGTCCGCCGCGCGATCGCCGGGTGGAACGGCCCCGGCGACGACGTCGACTTCGACTGGCGGTCGGTCGGCGCGTACCTGGACCGGCTCGACCGGGGCATCGCGGTCAACGCCGCGTACCTGATCCCGCAGGGCACGGTGCGCGCCCTCGCGGTCGGCTGGGACGACCGCGAGGCGACCGAGGCCGAGCTGGAGCACATGCGGCGGCTGGTCGCCGAGGGCATGGAGCAGGGCGCGGTCGGCATGTCGTCCGGGCTGACGTACACGCCGGGCATGTACGCGAAGGACGCGGAGCTGACCGAGCTGTGCCGGGTGGTGGCGTCGTACGGCGGCTACTACTGCCCGCACCACCGCTCGTACGGGGCCGGGGCGCTCCAGGCGTACGAGGAGATGGTGGAGCTGACGCGGGAGGCGGACTGCCCGCTGCACCTCGCCCACGCCACCATGAACTTCGGCGTCAACAAGGGCCGGGCCCCCGAGCTGCTGACCCTGCTGGACGACGCGCTGGCCGCCGGCGCCGACATCACGCTCGACACCTACCCGTACACCCCCGGCTGCACGACCCTCGTGGCGCTGCTGCCGAGCTGGGCGAGCGAGGGCGGCCCGGAGCAGATCCTGAAGCGGCTGGCGGACGACGACACCGCCGAGCGCGTCCGGCACCACCTGGAGGAGATCGGCTCCGACGGCTGCCACGGCGTGCCCGTGGAGTGGGAGACGATCGAGATCTCCGGCACGGGCGACCCGGCCCTCGGCGAGTACGTCGGCCGTACGGTCCTGGAGTCGGCGCGGCTGCGCGGCGAGACCCCGTGGACGGTCGCCCGGCACCTGCTGCTGGCCGACCGGCTGGCGCCGACCATCCTCCAGCACGTCGGCCACGAGGAGAACGTCCGCGCGATCATGCGGCACCGCGTGCACACCGGCGGCTCGGACGGCATTCTCCAGGGCGCCAAGCCGCACCCGCGCGCCTACGGCACCTTCCCGCACTACCTGGGCCGCTACGTCCGCGAGCTGGGCGTGCTGTCGCTTCAGGAGTGCGTCGCGCACCTGACCTCGCGCCCGGCGGCCCGGCTGCGGCTGCCGGACCGGGGGCTGGTCCGCGAGGGGTTCAAGGCGGACCTGGTGCTCTTCGACCCGGCGACGGTGGCGGCGGGCAGCACGTACGAGAACCCGCGCGTGCTGCCGACGGGGATCCCGTACGTGCTGGTCGACGGGCGGTTCGTGATGGACGACGGGCGGCGCACGGACGTGCTGGCGGGGCGGTCGGTACGGCGCACTCCGCGGTGACCCGGCCGGGGGTGATTGACGAAATCAACCCAAACCGCACGTCTCAAGTGGCGGATAACACGACCCATGGGACGTAACCGAGCCGTAAGCTCACGGACATGCAGGTGATCCAGTCGACCAAGCTCGCCAACGTCTGTTACGAGATCCGGGGCCCGGTGCTCGAGGAGGCGATGCGGCTGGAAGCGGCCGGGCACCGCATCCTGAAGCTGAACACCGGCAACCCGGCCGCCTTCGGCTTCGAGTGCCCGCCCGAGATCCTGGAGGACATCCTCCGCAACGTCTCGTCGGCCCACGGCTACGGCGACGCGAAGGGGCTGCTGGCGGCGCGCCGGGCGGTCGTCATGCACAACCAGACCCTCGGCATCGAGACGGACGTCGAGCACGTCTACATCGGCAACGGCGTCTCCGAGCTGATCGTGATGGCGATGCAGGGGCTGCTGGACGACGGGGACGAGGTCCTCGTACCGGCGCCCGACTACCCCCTGTGGACGGCCGCCGTCTCGCTCTCCGGCGGTACGGCGGTGCACTACCGCTGCGACGAGCAGTCCGACTGGATGCCGGACCTCGCAGACGTGGAGCGGAAGATCACCGACCGCACCAAGGCGCTCGTCATCATCAACCCGAACAACCCGACGGGCGCGGTGTACGACGAGGCCGTGCTGCGCGGTCTGACCGACATCGCGCGCCGGCACAACCTGCTGGTCTGCTCCGACGAGATCTACGACAAGATCCTGTACGACGACGCGGTGCACACCCCGACCGCCGCGATCGCCCCGGATCTGCTCACCCTCACGTTCAACGGCATGTCGAAGGCGTACCGGGTGGCCGGCTACCGGGTGGGCTGGATGTCGATCTCGGGGCCGCGCGCGCACGCCGAGTCCTACATCGAGGGCCTGACGATCCTGGCGAACATGCGGCTGTGCGCCAACATGCCGGGCCAGCACGGTGTGGTCGCGGCACTGAGCGGCCGGCAGACGATCAACGAGCTGGTGCTGCCGGGCGGGCGGCTGCGGGAGCAGCGGGACGCCGCGCACGAGGCGCTGACCAGCATTCCGGGCGTGACCTGTGTGAAGCCGAAGGGGGCGCTGTATCTCTTCCCACGGCTCGACCCCAAGGTCTTCAAGATCAAGGACGACCGGCGGATGGTCCTGGACCTGCTCCGCCGGGAGAAGATCATGGTCGTCCAGGGCACCGGCTTCAACTGGCCCGAGCCCGACCACTTCCGGGTGGTGACCCTGCCGACGGCCAGTGACCTGCGCGAGGCGGTGGGCCGGATCGGCAACTTCCTGGACGGCTACGGCCAGCCCTGACCTCACGGTCCGTGTACACGGGGTCCGGATTTGTGAACGACTCAACTTTAGACGAAATCTAAGCTAGGATGGCTTCCTGAAGAACACAGGAGGCCATCCCATGTACGAGCCGATCCGCGACAAGTCGGTCCACAGCACGATGGCCGGCACCACCTCGGACTTCCCCCACCGCTCCCGGGAGGAAGAGCTGGACATCCAGCTCGCGGGCCATCTCGCGGCCCTGCTCGCCGTCACGGACGAGCTGCGCGCGCTGGCCCCCGCCGACTCCGACGACCTGGACACCGCGGCCGACCGGCTCGCCGGGCAGGTGGCCCGGCTGCGCGGAGGTCAGGCGCCGGTCCGTGTGCCGGTGACCGCCGCCCGCCCCGAGCCGCATCTGGCGGCCCTGCACCGGCGGGCGCACACCCTGGCCGGGCGCGCCCTGGTGGTGGCGGCCTCCCGCGCCGACACGGCGGTCGCGATCCTGACCGCCGAGCGCATGGACGCCCACGCCGCGGCCCTGGAGCCGCGCGAACTCGCGTCCCACTGAGCCCTCCGGGCTCCCCCGACGGCCCCGGCCCGCGCGCACCCGCAGCGACGCGCGGGCCGGGCGCCCTTCACCCCACACCGCCGCGGGCGGGGCACTGGGGGCAGCGCGCCCCGAGTGCCCCGCCCGCGTCCGCGTGTGGTCAGCGAGTGACCCGGACCGTCGCCGACGCGGTGGCCCCCGTGTGCAGGTCGTCGCCGGGCCAGCTGACCGTGTAGGTCGTGTCCCGGCGGGTGCGCGGCAGGTCGTCGATGGTGAAGGTGCCGTCGGCGGCGACCGTCACCGACGACAGCGTGCCGGTGCCGAGCCGGTCGGTGCGCTCCACCTTCAGCACGGCCCGCTCGGGCAGCGCCTTCCCCTGCGCGGTGAACGTACCGGTGAGGTGGACGCCGGTGCTCATCGACGCCTCCGCCGGAGCGGTGAGCGCGATCGAGCTGCCCGCCCTGCCGACGGACACCGTGTGGGTGACGTCGGTGGCCGGGCGGTGGGTGAGGTCGCCGAGGAACGACACGGTGTACGTGGCGTCGCCGACCAGGTCCGGCTCGTCGAGCACGGTGAAGGTGCCGTCCGCCTTGACGGTCGTGGTGCCGAGCTCGTGCGTACCGGCCGCGTCGGTGCGGGTCGCCGTGACCTTCAGCGGCTCGGTGGGCGCCGGGCCGTCCAGCTCCAGCCTGCCACGCACCGCCAGTGCCTCGCCCGCGACCGCCTGGGCGGGGCTGTGGGTCAGCCCGCCGGTGAAGCGGGTGTCGTACTGGACGGCCGGCGGCTGGACGATGTGCAGCCAGTACTGGTTGCCGACGGTGTTCGTGGTGACCGCGAACAGCCGTGAGCCGTCGGCGGACCACTCCATCCCGCGCGGCGCCACCCGGTCACCGTCGAGGCTGCCCTCGAAGACGAACTCCAGCGGAGCCGTCGCGTCGCCCGGGTCGGCGGGCGACAGCAGCAGGTCGGGCGTCGCGCCGGTGGCCGAGGCGCCGCGCGCCAGGTACTTCCCGTCACCGCTGAAGGCGACGGCGGAGGCGGACGCGCCGGACGGCAGCGCCGGGTAGCCGGTCGCGGCGTCGGACAGGTCGGCGCTGTCGAGCAGCCGGGTGCCGGCGGCCGCGTCGGCGACGGCGACCTTGCTGCCGTCCGCGGAGAACGCCATGTCCTTCAGGTTCTGGGCGCCCTTGCCGTCGGCGTCGGCGAAGCGGCGGCCGGCGGTGCGCACCAGGGTCTGGCCGCTCGCGTCGTAGACCGCGAGGAAGGGGTTGGGCGCCTTCGAGCCCAGCGGCTGGCCCATCAGCAGCCGGTCCCCGGGGCCGGCCTCCAGCTGCAGCCTGCCGTAGTCCTGCCAGCCGGTGACCTGGGCGGTGTTGTCGGCGTGGTACGAGTTCAGGTAGGTGAGCGACCCTTCGCACTCGGACACGTAGTTCGTGTACGACGAGGTGTAGTACACCGTGCCGCCCGCGAGGGCCACGCTGCGCCCGCAGGTGTCCGTGGACAGGGACAGTCCGCCCTGCGGCTGGTGGGT
Source organism: Streptomyces sp. NPDC053750 (assembly GCF_044544295.1). Lineage (NCBI taxonomy): Bacteria > Bacillati > Actinomycetota > Actinomycetes > Kitasatosporales > Streptomycetaceae > Streptomyces > Streptomyces sp. NPDC053750. Next base: position 395,959 of record NZ_JBITXB010000006.1, read on the forward strand.
CGCGGTGTCGTACTTCAGCATGCCCTCGCGTCCGCCGACGTAGAGCGTGGTGGCGTCCGCGTTCAGCGCCAGGCCGGAGACGTGGCGCTGGGTGGTGAGCGTGGTGACGCGCTCGCCGGAGAAGTCGTAGACGGCGACGAGCCCCTTGTTGTCGTAGCTGCCCAGGTTGCTGTCGGCGACGTACACGCGCTGGTGCACGGAGTCGACCGCCAGCGCCGAGAACGAGGAGATCGGCAGCTTGGCCACGACGTCGGACGCCGCCGCGTGCGCGGCGGGTGCGGCCGCGACGGTCAGCCCGCCGGCGGCGAGCGCGGCGGTGAGCAGCGTGGCCGCGAGACGTCCGGTGCGACGACCGGTACGCCCGGCGCCCGTGGCGCGTCTGGTGTCTCGAACTGTATTCAACTGTGCCCCCCACAGGTCTCGTTGGCGACCCTTGCGGAACGGCACCCCCTCCCCGCGGGACGGGGAACAGCCGTTCGGGTCGGACAAGATCGGGAGCGTACACCGCCGCACCCGGCGGAGGGGATCGTTCCCGTTGCATACCGGTATGGCGCGGACACCTTTCGTTCACCCGGAGCGTCGGGGAACGTAGGGTTCCGGAGAGATGCTCCGCGAGTGAGACGAATCGTGGGAATAGTCCTCGCGGTCCTGCTGATCGGCGGAGTGGTGGCAGCCGTCGTCGCGGGCCGGGAATCGGCTGACGCAGAGGACAAGGGCACGGCAACGAAGACCGTGCGCGCGGTGATCGGGTCGGAGAAGGCCGAGTTCTTCGCCGACCCCGACGTGGTGAAGGCCCTCGCCGCCGAGGGCTACACCGTACGGGCCGAGACCTCCGGGTCCTGGGCCATGGAGGAGCTGGACCTCAAGGGGTACGACCTCGCCTTCCCGTCCAGCCAGGCCCCGGCCGACGAACTCGCCGACAAGTACGGCGTCCGCAAGCCGCTGCCCCGGCCCTTCTACTCGCCGCTCGTCGTGGTGGCCCGCCGCGCCACCGCCGAGGTGCTCGCGGCGGGCGGGCTCGCCACGCTCGACCGCAGCCGGGGCGGCACCCTGAAGATGGGCGCCTACCTCGACGCGGCCCGCGCCGACCGCACCTGGCAGCAGCTCAAGGGCGCCGAGAAGCACACCGAGCTGACCGGGACGCTGTACGTCGCGACCACCGACCCGGGGACCTCCAACTCCGGTGCCCTGTACCTGGCCGCCGCCTCCTACGTGGCGAACGGCAACAAGGTGGCCGCGAGCCGCGACGACGTCGACCGGACCGCGCCCCTGCTGCGCAGGCTGGTCCAGGTGCAGGGCGCCCAGAAGTCCAGCTCGGACGCGACGTTCCGGGACTTCACCAGCGGCGTCGGCGAACCGCTGGTGCTGGTGTACGAGTCGCAGGTCGCCGCGCTGCTCGGGGAGGGCGGCGACGCCGTCGGCGACCTGACCGTCCTGTACCCGGACACCACCGCCACCAGCGACCACACCGTCGTACCGCTCACCGAGGAGGGCCGCGCGCTCGGCGAACTCCTCGCCACCGACCCGCGGCTGCGGCAGCTGGCCGTGCGGCACGGGTTCCGCCCGCAGGGCTCCGCCACCGAGTTCACCGCGGCCACCGAGGCCCACACCGCGTATCTCAACCAGCAGCTGACCGGCGTCCGGCAGGCGCCCGTGCCCACCTCCGAGGTGCTGCGCGAGATGTCCCGCCGGGCGCGCGGATGACTGCGGACGACAGGGGGACCGTCCACATGACCGGCACCGACAACGACTTCACGCTCACCCTCACCCCGCCCGAGCCCGTCGCCCCCGTGCCCCGGGAGCGGGCCGGCGGCCTCGTGCCCGTGGACGACGCGGTCCGCGACGACATGGCACGCAGGGCCGCCGCCTACGTCGAGGACCTCGCCGCGCTCGACGCCCGCTCGCCGGAGTTCGCCGGCAAGGTCGGCGAGATCACCGGACTCGGCACCGCCGAGATGCGCACCGCCGCCGCGCAGTCCAACCGCATGCTGGACCGCAGCGTGCGCAGCCTGCCCGACAAGGGCGACGACGCCCAGGCCCGGGTCGCCGGCTCCCTGGTGGAGCTGCGGCGCGTGGTGGAGGACCTCGACCCGCGCGACCTGCCCGCGAACAAGGGCCGCACGTTCCTGTCCCGGCTGCCCGGCGGCAAAAGGCTCCGCGACCACGTCGCCAAGTACGCCTCCTCCCAGTCCACCCTGAACCGGATCGTGGGCTCGCTGCGCGGCGGCCAGGACGAACTGCGCCGCGACAACGCGGCGTTGCAGACCGAGCGGGTGCGGCTGTGGGAGACCATGGGCAAGCTCCAGGAGTACGTCGTGCTCACCGAGGCCCTGGACACGGCCGTCGAACGGCACGTCGCCGGCGTGGAGCCCGCCGATCCGCAGGCCGCCGACGCCCTGCGCGCGGACGTCCTCTTCCCGGTCCGGCAGAAGCACCAGGACCTGCTCACCCAGCTCGCGGTGTGCGCGCAGGGCTACCTCGCCATGGACGTCGTACGCCGCAACAACGAGGAGCTGATCAAGGGCGTCGACCGGGCGGCCACGACCACGGTGTCGGCGCTGCGGATCTCCGTGATGCTGGCCTCCGCGCTGGACCACCAGAAGAAGGTCGTCGAGCAGGTCAACGCGTTGCGCGGGACGACGGAGGACCTGATCCGGGGCAACGCGGAGATGCTCGCCACCCAGAGCGGGGAGATCCAGCGCATCGCCGCCGACCCGGCGGTGGGCGCGGAGACCCTGCGCACCGCCTTCCAGCAGATCTACCGCACCCTCGACGCCATCGACACCTACAAGGTGCAGGCCACGGAGGCGATGGCGGCGACCGTGGAGTCCCTGACGGGGGAACTCCGGCACGCGAGCGCGTACCTGGAGCGCAGCCGTGCGCAGGGGGCGTTGGAAACCCGCGAAGGGGGTCTCGTATGAGACGCGCCCTCGCCGTCTGCGTCGCCGCGCTCGCCCTCCTCACCTCCTGCACGTCGCAGGGCGACGGGGACGGGACGGCCGGACCCCCGCCCTCCGAGGCACCCGGCACCGCCGAGCCCGGCACCCTGCGCGTCCTCGCCTCCAGCGAGCTGAGCGACATGAAGCCCGTCCTGGAACGGGTCCGCGAGGACACCGGCCTCACCGTCCGGCTCACCCCCATCGGCACCCTCGACGCCGTGGAGCTGCTGGCGAAGGGCGGGACGGACGGCACGTACGACGCCGTGTGGCTGTCCTCCAACGACTCGCTGCGGCTGCGCCCCGAGGCGGCGAAGCGGATCGTCTCCGAGACGCCCGTGATGGCCAGCCCCGTCGCCATCGGCGTCAAGGACGCCACCGTCCGCAAGCTGGGCTGGAAGCCCGCACAGGTCACCTGGTCCCAGGTCGAGCAGGCCGTCGCCGACGGAAGGCTCACCTACGGCATGACCGACCCGGCCCGCTCCAACTCCGGCTCCGCCACCCTCGTCTCGGTCGCCTCCGCGCTCTCCGGCGCCCAGTCCGCGCTCACCGACGCGGACGTGGCGAAGGCGGCACCGCGGCTGAAGAAGTTCTTCACCGGGCAGAAGCTGACCTCGGGCTCGTCGGGCTGGCTGGCCGCGGCGTACGAGCGGCGCGGCAACGTCGACGCGCTGCTGAACTACGAGTCCGTCCTCCTGGGCATCCCGGGCCTCACCGTGATCCGCCCCACCGACGGCGTGCTCACCGCCGACTACCCGCTCTCCACGCTCGCGTCCAGCGACGACACGACCCGCGAGGACGTCCGCCGCCTCACCGAGGCGCTGCGCACCCCTCGGATCCAGCGGGAGATCACCCGCGCCACCCACCGCCGCCCGGTCCTCACCTCCGTGCCGCCCGCACCCGGCCTGGACACGAGCCTGCGGCGCGAACTGCCCTCCCCCGGCAGCAGGTCCGTCGCCGACGGTCTGCTCGACGCGTACGAGAACGACCTGCGCCGCCCGTCCCGGACGGTGTACGTCCTCGACACCTCCGGCTCGATGGAGGGCGAGCGGCTGAGCCGCCTGAAGACGGCGCTCACCGCGCTCACCGGCGACTTCCGCGACCGCGAGGAGGTGACGCTGATGCCCTTCGGATCGGAGGTGAAGCGGGTGTCGACCCACGTCGTGGACCCCGCCGACCCGCGGTCCGGCCTGGACGGCATCCGGCGGGACAGCAAGAGCCTGACCGCCCAGGGCGACACCGCGATCTACACCTCGCTGGAGAAGGCGTACGACCATCTCGGCGGCGGGCGGGACGCGTTCACGTCGATCGTGCTGATGACGGACGGCGAGAACACCGCCGGCGCCGAGGCGGCCGACTTCGACCGCTTCTACGGCTCGCTGAGCACGGCACGGCAGGAGATCCCGGTCTTCCCCGTCCTCTTCGGCGACTCCGACCGCGCGGAGCTGACGCACATCGCCGAGCTCACCGGCGGCCGCCTCTTCGACGCCCGGAAGGGCTCGCTGGACGGCGCCTTCGAGGAGATCCGTGGCTACCAATAGGCTCGTCGGCTACCTGGAGTCCCGGAAGAACCTGACCGGCGGCGCGTGCGGGCTGGCCGGGCTGGTGCTGACCTTCACGGGCGTGGCGGGACCGTACTGGCCCGTGGTCGTCGCCGGACTGTACGGCGCCGGCGCGCTGCTCGCCCCTCCGGAGCGGCCCGCGCCGCCCGACTTCCCGGATCCGTCGGCCCAGCTGGAGGAGGTGCGGGGCGACTTCGGCCGGCTGCGCGCCTATCTGGCGGACGTGGAGCTGCCGCCGGCCGTCGGGGAACGGCTGACGGGGCTGACCGGTCTGCTGGCCGCGCTGCTGGAGCCGGGCTGGGTCGCCGAGGTGCTTTCGGCCGATCCCGACGGACTGCACGCGGTGTCGCGGGCGGTGCGGCAGGACGTGCCGGAGGCCGTCGACGCGTATGTGCGCACCCGGTGGTGGACGCGGATGACGCCGGGGCAGGAGCCGCCGGAACGGCATCTGGAACGGCAGTTGGCGCTGCTGCACGAGGAGGCGGAGCGGCTGACGGACCGGCTGCGGGACGCCGAGGTCCGCCGGCAGGAGTCGCACACGCGCTATCTGGAGGACCGCTCGGAGCGGTGAACGGGCATGTTAATGGGCCGGGTCCGTCGCACGCCGTTGTGCGGGGACCCGGCCCGATCGGGGCTTCCCCGCGCTCCGGATATTGAGAGCTACTGGAGCGCGGGGAGACCCCCTCACGGCCGGCCTTCGTGACGACTTCGCGGGTCAGGGCTAGTCGGACCGGCCGCGGAGCTTGCGGTGCGGGTGCTCAGCCCAGGCGCTGCACCAGCGCCCGGTACTGGTCCCACAGCTCGGCGGGCGTGTGGTCGCCGAAGGTGTTCAGGTGCTCGGGGACGAGCGCCGCCTCCTCGCGCCAGACCTCCTTGTCGACGCTGAGCAGGAAGTCCAGGTCGGCGTCGGCGAGGTCGAGGCCGTCGGTGTCGAGGGACTCCTTGGTCGGCAGCACGCCGATCGGGGTCTCGACGCCGTCCGCCCTGCCCTCCAGGCGCTCCACGATCCACTTCAGGACGCGGCCGTTCTCACCGAAGCCGGGCCAGACGAACTTGCCCTCGTCGTCCTTGCGGAACCAGTTGACGTAGTAGATCTTCGGCAGCTTGGACTGGTCCTTGTCCTTGGCCACGTCGACCCAGTGACCCATGTAGTCGCCCATGTTGTAGCCGCAGAACGGCAGCATGGCGAACGGGTCGCGGCGCAGCTCGCCGACCTTGCCCTCGGCGGCGGCGGTCTTCTCGGAGGCCACGTTGGCGCCGAGGAAGACGCCGTGGTTCCAGTCGAAGGACTCGGTGACCAGCGGTACGGCGGTGGCGCGACGGCCGCCGAAGAGGATCGCCGAGATCGGCACGCCCTTGGGGTCCTCCCACTCCGGCGCGATGATCGGGCACTGCGCGGCGGGGGTGGTGAAGCGGGCGTTGGGGTGGGCGGCCGGGGTGCCGGACTCGGGCGTCCAGGCGTTGCCCTTCCAGTCGGTGAGGTGGGCCGGGGTCTCCTCGGTCATGCCCTCCCACCACACGTCACCGTCGTCGGTGAGGGCGACGTTGGTGAAGACGGAGTTGCCCCACAGGGTCTTCATCGCGTTGGCGTTGGTGTGCTCACCGGTGCCGGGCGCGACGCCGAAGAAGCCGGCCTCGGGGTTGATGGCGTACAGGCGGCCGTCCTCGCCGAAGCGCATCCAGGCGATGTCGTCGCCGATGGTCTCCACGGTCCAGCCGGAGATCGTGGGCTCCAGCATGGCGAGGTTGGTCTTGCCGCAGGCCGACGGGAAGGCGGCGGCGACGTACTTGGGCTCACCGGTGGGCGGGGTCAGCTTCAGTACCAGCATGTGCTCGGCGAGCCAGCCCTCGTCGCGGGCCATGACGGAGGCGATGCGCAGGGCGTAGCACTTCTTGCCGAGCAGGGCGTTGCCGCCGTAGCCGGAGCCGTAGGACCAGATCTCGCGGTCCTCGGGGAAGTGCGAGATGTACTTGGTGCTGTTGCAGGGCCACGGGACGTCCTCCTGGCCCTCCTCCAGCGGGGCGCCCAGGGTGTGCACGGCCTTGACGAAGAAGCCCTCGTCGCCCAGCTCCTCCAGGACCGGCTGTCCCATGCGGGTCATGGTGCGCATGGAGACGGCGACGTACGCGGAGTCGGTGATCTCGACGCCCAGCGCGGACAGCGGGGAGCCGAGGGGGCCCATGCAGAAGGGCACGACGTACATGGTCCGGCCGCGCATGGAGCCGCGGAACAGACCGCCCTCGCCGCCCGTGCCACGGAAGATCTCCCGCATCTCGGCGGGGTCCTTCCAGTGGTTGGTCGGGCCGGCGTCCTCCTCCTTCGCGGAGCAGATGAAGGTCCGGTCCTCGACGCGCGCGACGTCGGAGGGGTCGGAGGCCGCGTAGTAGGAGTTGGGGCGCTTGATCGGGTCGAGCTTGCGGAAGGTGCCCTTCTCGACGAGCTCCCCGCACAGGCGCTCGTACTCGGCCTCGGATCCGTCACACCAGACCACTTCGTCCGGCTGGGTCAGTTCGGCGATCTCGTTCACCCACGAGATCAGCTCCTGGTGGTTGGTGGGGACGGGGGGAGCAGCGATGTCGCGCGCCACGATTGCTCCTAAATGAGGGGTTTTTTGTTGGGAGGCCCCGTGGGGGCTGCGACCCGGATGCGTGACGTCGTCCTCGTGGGCGCTCATCCGGTGTCGACCGCACTCATTTGATCATCCGACGAGAGCGCCCATCTGTCCAGAGGGCGTCACACCTGAGCGGCGTGAGGATCGCCACGTCCCCGCATCGGGGCTGCGCCGGCGGGTACCCCGTGAGACGATGGCCACTCGACAGTCGGCGATATCCGTACTGATACGTAACTTACGGTTCCGTAGGTACGATGCGCGCATGACTGCGTCCGCCTCCGACGCGCCCAGGGACACGCCGGCCGCCGGCCGCGGTCCCGTGGCGCTCTCCCTGCCGCATCCGGTCAAGCCCAAGTTGCGCGGGTGGCTGCATCTGGGCATGTTCCCGGCCGTACTCATCGCGGGTCTGGCGCTCACCGCCCTCGCCGAGACGCCCGAGGGGCGCATCGCCTGCGGGATCTACGTCCTCACGGCCTGTCTGCTGTTCGGCGTCAGCGCGCTCTACCACCGGGGCAACTGGAGCCCGCGCATGGACGGCGTCCTGCGCCGTCTCGACCACGCCAACATCTTCCTGATCATCGCGGGCACCTACACCCCGCTCACGATGCTCCTCCTGCCGGGAGCCCAGGGCCAGTGGCTGCTGTGGGGCGTCTGGGCCGCGGCGGCGGCGGGCATCGTCTTCCGCGTCTTCTGGGTCGGCGCCCCACGCTGGCTCTACACCCCCTGCTACCTCGCCATGGGCTGGGCGGCCGTCTTCTACCTCCCCGACTTCATGCGGGAGGGCGGCATCGCCGTCCTCGTCCTGGTGATCGTGGGCGGTGTGCTCTACAGCGCGGGCGGCGTGATCTACGGCATCAAGCGACCGAACCCGTCACCGCGCTGGTTCGGCTTCCACGAGGTCTTCCACTCCTTCACCCTGGCCGCCTTCATCGCCCACTACGTGGGGATCTCGCTGGTCGCCTACTAGGGGCCGGCTCGCCGCACTGGGCGTGCGGGGGCGGGACCCACTGCGCGGCCGGGGTCCCGTGCTGCCGCGAGTCCGCCTCGGGACTTCTCGTCCCTTCCGGTCCTGCGGGCCATGAGCAGCCCGGCCGCCGCCGCGGCCATCTGGATCAGCCCGGTGGCCGCCAGCACGCGGCCCGAGCCCGCCCACCCGATGACCGCGCCGCCGACCAGCAGCCCGAGGGAGGCGCCGCCGGAGTGCAGGACCGTCTCGGCGGCGAACGCCGCCCGCCGCTCACCCCCGGTCGTCTGCTCGCTGATCACGGCGTTCAGGGCGGCGATGCCCCACGGCGTGGCCGCTCCGCCGACGCCGGCCACCAGGGCGATGGCCGCCAGGTTCGGAGCGGCGACGGGCAGGGCGAGGAACGCGGCGCCGAGGACGGCCCAGGAGAGGGCCATGGTGGTGCTGCGGGGGAGCCGGTCGATCAACAGGGGCACCAGCAGCGAGGCACTGACGGAGGCGATTCCGTAGCCGCTGACACCCGCCGCGACCAGCGCCCCGGGGCGGCCGGACTCGACGCCCAGGATGGCCAGTCCGAGAGTGAAGCCGAACCAGCAGACCCCGCCGACACCGGCCATGAGAACACCGGCGGCGATCTGCGGATGGCGTCGCAGGACGGCCATCGCCGACGCGGGTCGCGTCACCGCGGCCGGCTCGTCCCCGCCCTTGGGACGGCCGGCCTGCGCTGCGGGAACGGCCAGGACCGCGAGGGCCGCCACGGCGAAGACGGAGGTCTCGCACCACAGCAGGGGCTGCGCTCCCCAGACCGTCACCAGCCAAGCCCCGAGGGGCGGCGCGAAGACCATCGAGACCCGGTGGGCGAGGTCCTGCCAGGCCAGCCACCGGGCGGCGCCCGCCGCCCCGCCAGGCCGCGCCCGGGCAGCGCCCGGCCGTCCGTCGAAGTCGGCCAGATCGGCGACGAGGGCCCGCTGCGCCGGCCCCGACAGCGCGCCTGCCGTCCCGGTGACCAGGCCGGAGGCACACAGTGCCGCAGCGCCGACCTGCCCGGTCAGGGCCGCCACCGGTACGACGGCGAGTCCGGCGGCGTGGACGGCCGTCACCACGGACAGGGCCCGTCCGGAGGTCAGCCGGTCACGCAGCCCCCGGCCCCACCAGCCCACGGTCAGCAGGGGCAGGCCGGCCATGCCGCCGACCAGCCCGGTGACCCATGCCTGACCGGTCTCGGCCAGGGCGACCAGCGGCAGGGCCACGGCGGTCATACGACTTCCGGTCCAGGTCAGGAAGGTGAGAACGGTCAGCAGAAGCAGTGGTTTGCGCATGGCCCCGATCCTGGGCCGGACATCGCGCGGCAGGTAGGGACCGTGTCGACCACGCCACTCATACGCTGGAGGCATGACCTCACGCCTCACTGTCGAGGACCTGACCCTCACCGAGACCGTCGCCCGGCACGGCTCGGTGGGGGCGGCCGCCAAGGAGCTGCTGACCACCCAGCCTTCGGCGTCGCGCCGCCTGGCCGCCCTCGAACGCCGCCTCGGGGTCCGGCTGTTCGAGCGGGACACCACGGGCGCCCGACCCACCCCCGCCGGACGCGAACTGGCCCGTCAAGCCGCCCGGTTGCTCGCGGACATCGACGCCCTGCCCGACCAGGTCCTCGCCGCCACCAGCGCCGCGTCGCTGAGCGTCGGCACCATCCAGGCCCTCGCCCCGATGGTCTTCACCGCCCTGTCCGTCGAGCTGGACCACGTCACCGTGCATCCCGAGATCGACCACGGGCCGGTACTGCTCCAGCAGGTCCACGACGGCCTGCTGGACGCCGCGATCGTCACGATCGCCGACCAGACCACCGTTCCCCGAGGGCTGCACCGGACCGCCATGGGGGTCTCCCCGCTCGTCCTCGTCCTGCCCGACGGCGCCCCGGCCCTCGGGAAAGGGGCTCGCCCGCTCGCCGGCCGTCCCGTCCTGTACTCGACGTTCGACCGCACCGGGGAGACTGTCCGGCAGCGGCTGTCCGCCCTCGGGGCCCGCCCACTGCCCGCCCCCACGATCGAGGCGGGCCTGCGCATCGCCCGGCACCGGCGCAGCTGCGCCCTGGTCCCCGAGCTGGCCGCCCGCTGGTACCCGGCGCCGGGAGACCGGATCCAGTCCTCGCCGGTGCCCGGACAGGTTGCTCTCTCCCTGGTGACCCGCCCGCCGGGGTCCCCCGTACCGGCCGATGCCCTGGAGCGGATCACGGCCCGTGTCCTGGGCGCCGGTCAGGCCGAGCAGTCCGCCCGGGTGGCGGGGCCGTCCCCACGGAGCGTCAGGTGACCGGAGCCCCCGATCCCGGACACGGCGCAGCAGGAGTGCGGGCAGGAGGGCATCGCCGGGACGCGGTCGCATCGCCCCTGACGCCCTCGTGACCGAGTTCCCGGTCCGTTCCGGGGACGTCGCGCATGCCGTTGGCGCGGCGGAGGTACGGAAACGCCCGAGCCCGCGGCCCGCGCCCCGTGGCATCCTGACCGGGTGAACGGACCCGAGATCCACGTGGAATTCGCCCCCGAACTGCACCTGTTCGTCCCGCGGGCCCGCCCCACCGGCGCCACCCGCGCCGCCACCGACGGCGTCTCCACCCTCGGCCACGTCGTCGAGTCCCTCGGCGTCCCCCTGACCGAGGTCGGCACGCTCCTCGTCGACGGCCGCGAGGTGGCGCCCGGACACGTGCCGGCCGGCGGCGAGTCGGTGAGCGTCCGTGCCGTCGAGCGCCCGCAGCGGGTCCCGGGCGCTCCCCTGCGCTTCCTGCTCGACGTGCATCTCGGCACCCTCGCCCGCCGGCTGCGGCTGCTCGGCGTGGACACGGCGTACGAGTCGACGGACCTCGGCGACCCGGCGCTCGCCGCGCTGTCGGCGGCCGAGAAGCGGGTCATGCTCAGCCGCGACCGCGGCCTCCTGCGCCGCCGCGAACTGTGGGCCGGCGCCTACGTCTACCCCACCCGCCCCGACGACCAACTCCAGGAGGTCCTGGACCGGTTCCGCCCCGAGCTGCACCCCTGGACGAGGTGCACCGCCTGCAACGGACTGCTCAAGGAGGCCACCAAGGACGAGGTGGCGGACCAGCTCAAGGGCGGAACCGAGCGGTCGTACGACGTGTTCGCACAGTGCCGCGCCTGCGGACGCGCGTACTGGAAGGGCGCACACCACGAGCAGTTGGAGGCCATCGTGGACGCGGCGGTGCGCCGGAGCACTCGGGGCGGGTGAGCGCGTTGATCGTCAGCGGCGCCCGATGTCCCCCTTGCCGCAGGCGATGCCGTCCCCGTCCGGGTCCAGGCGCAGCGGGTCGTCCTGGCCGTTGACCTCCAGGCGGCCGTAGTCGTTCCGCTTCAGCCAGTCGCAGCGGGCGGACGTCGTCTTCTTCACCTCGGCCGGGAAGGCGGTCGGCACGCAGACGTTGGCGGATCCGTAGTGCCGGTCGCAGCCGGAGACGGTGGGGCTGACCGGCTGCGAGGCGCGCTTCCTGCCGGGCCCGGTCACCTTGCCGGACGGCGCGTCGGCGAAGGAGTGCACGTGCGCGGAGGCGTCCTTGGCGGCGAGGGCCGCCGGGCCCTGGAGGTGCACCCACTCGGCGACCGAGGGCACGCCGCCCGCGTCGACCGCGAAGAGCATGTACCAGCCGGGCGGGGCCAGGTTGGGGTTGCTGGTGACGTTGAGGTCGACGTTGTTGCCGTCCACGGAGAGCGGCAGGTCCACGAAGCGCTGGTTCGGGTCGGAGGAGTGGGTGACGGCGGCGGGGCGGATCAGCTCGGCCTTCGCGATGGGCCGGTCGACGGTGATCCGCTGGGTGTCGCCGTAGGTCCACTCGGTGTCGATCACCGAGGTGATCGTCGGACGCTCGCCCTTGAGCAGGTAGGGCGGGGTGTAGATCGACACGTCGTGGTTCCAGGAGCCGTTGCCCGGGTTGTCGCCGGTCGTCATCACGCGCCCGTCGGGCAGCAGGAACGCCGAGGAGTGGTAGCCGCGGGCCTCCGGGTCGACGGCGACCGGGTCGAAGGTCTCCGTCTCCGGGTCGAAGATCGACGTCTCGAAGACCGGGTTGGCCCGGTTGTGCAGGGCGCCGCCGGTCTCCAGCACCTTGCCGTCGGGCAGCAGGACGGTGGAGACGTACATCTTGCCCTGGTCGCCGGTCTGCGGCACCGGGCCGTTGCCGAGGTCGACCGTGCCCTGCGGGAGCGGCGGGCCGGCCACGTGAGCCGGGTTGGGCTGCTTGAGGTCGATGATGTCGGTCAGGCGGTTGGCCTCGGGGTTGGAGTCGATGTTGCCGCCGCCGACCGTGAGCACCTTCTGGTCCTGCGCCGGGGGCAGCAGCACGCTGGCGGACTGGTCGCGTACGTCCTTGTCCTGGAGGCCCGGCACCTGCGTGATGGTGTTGGCGTCGTAGTCGTAGATCGCCGAGCCGGTGCCCGGGATGTTGTTGCCGAAGACGTGGCTGCCCGAGTAGAAGAGCCGGCCGTCCTGCATGAGGATCATCGAGGGGTACAGGCCCCAGTAGGACCAGGTCTGGTTGACCTGCCAGGTCGGCAGCCACTTCTGCTGCTCGTCCGACCACCGCTCGGCCGTCACCGACCCGGTGGAGTCCTCGCGCAGCCCGCCGAAGGAGACGACGTCGCCGTTGCCCATGATCGTGGCCGACGGGTACCAGTGGCCGTCGTTCATGTCGTTGGTCTTGGTGTAGGTCTCGGTCTCCGGGTCGAAGATGTACGAGTCCTTGTACCCCTGGTAGCCGATCGTGCCGTCCGCCGACGGGTAGCCGGCGTTGCCGCTCATGACGAGGACGCGGCCGTCCTTGAGCTGCACGTGCCCGGCGCAGAACATGTCCTTGGGCGTCGGGATCGTCCTGTAGTCGCCGGTCTCCGGGTCGTAGACGGCCGAGGTGAAGGTGCCCGCCTCGAACATCTCCGGGTCGTTGCCGGAGCCCGCGATCAGCAGCACCTTGCCGTTGTGGAGGACGACGGAGTGCATGGAGCGGACCGGGTTCTGCGTGGGCAGCACGTCCCAGCGACCGTTCGCGCACTCCTCGGCGGTGCCCGTGCACTCCGGGTCCGGAATCGGGTCGGCGACCTGCTCCATCGTGTAGTCGTCGGTGGTCGCGGAGCCGGTGCCGTAGACGGAGACACCCCAGCTGATGCGGTCGGTGCCGGCCGGGACCTCGGGGGTGCGGACGCTCGCCTGCGTCCAGTCGGCCGCCATGTCCAGCGTCTTGAGGTCGGTCCAGTACTGCCAGCCCGCGGTGGCGTCGTGCCGGAAGAGGGTGAGCGACGCGTCCGGGGTCGTGGTCTTGTACCAGAGGGACAGGTCGTACTGCTTGCCCTCCGTCACCACCGGCGCGCACGCGGCGGACTCGGTGATCAGGGCCTTGCGGTCGCCGTCGACCCGGCGGGTCAGCTCGACCTTCATGGCCTTGGTGCCGGTGTGCGCGTCGGCTGTGGTGGTGAAGGTGAAGTCGTTGTCGCCCCAGCCGGACTTCTCCCAGCAGTACGGCATGTCACCGGTGCCGGCGGTCTCGAAGCCGGGGTTGGTGATCAGGTTGGCGGCCGAGGCGGGCTGGGGTGCGGTGAGGAGGAGGCCGCCGGTGAGGGCGGACACCGCCAGCAGGGCGGAGGTTCTGCGTCCGGGTCTTCTACTCATGCGTGTTCTCATGCGTCGCTCCTTGCGGTGCGGGCGGCCGTACGGCGTCGGCGCGGGAGGTACACGAGCGCCTCCGTCCCGACGAAGCGCAGGACGAAGGTGATGACGAGGGCGAGGGCGGTCGCGGGCAGCACGGTCAGCCCGAACTGCCCGACGAGCAGGGCGATCAGCGGGATGCGCAGCACCAGGTCGGCGTTGGCGATCAGCGCGAACCGCAGGGTCCGGTCGGCCCAGTGCCGGTGCCGGCGCCGGTCGCGGAAGAGCAGCCGCTCCAGGAGCAGGAAGTTCCAGGCCACGCCGAACTGGTTGGCGAGGATCTCGGCGGGCAGGTAGTGCAGCCCGGCCTCGGTCAGCGCCCACAGGGCGGCCAGGTTGGGCACGAAGCCGCTCAGCCCGATCAGCCCGAACGCGATCATGCGGGCCAGCGGCGAGGTGGTGCGCAGCCCGGCCAGGTGGCGCAGGAAGCGCAGCCCCTCCTGCGCGGTCGACTTGGACTCGCCGGCGAACCGCTCCTCGAAGACGAACGGCACCTCGGCGACCGTCTGGGGGCGGCTGCGCACGGCCAGTTCGAGGAGGATCTTGTAGCCGAGGGGCCTGAGCACCTCGGCGGTGACCTCGCTGCGGCGGATGGCGAAGAAGCCGCTCATCGGGTCGCTGATGCCGCGCAGCCGGCGTGGGAAGAGCGCCTTGGTCAGCCAGGTCGCCGCGCGCGAGACGGCCACCCGGTAGCTGCCCGCGAGGCCGGCGCGGCTGCCGCCCTTGAGGTAGCGGGAGGCGACGACGAGTCCGGCGCCCGCCCGCTCACCGGTGGCGACCAGTTCGGGGACCAGGGAGGGCGGGTGCTGGCAGTCGCCGTCCATGACGACGATCCAGTCCGACCCGGCCGCCTTCATGCCCTCGACGACCGCGCCGCCGAGCCCGCCGGCCGGTTCGTCCCGGTGCAGGACGGTGACCGGGAAGGGGCAGTCGAGCGCCGCCGCGCGGATCACGTCCGGGGTGTCGTCCGTGGAGTCGTCCACGAAGACGACCTCGCAGGGCAGCCGGGCCGGGACGGACTCGGTGATCAGGTGCAGCAACCGCCGTACGTTCCCGGACTCGTTGAAGGTCGGTACGACGATGGTGACGGCGCCCGGCTCGGGCACCTCCGAGGCGCCTACGGCCGGGTCGCCCAGCTCGCCGGGGACGGTGGACTCGTGGCTCATCGGGCGGCTCCGGAGGGCTGGATACGGCGGATCTCGATGCGGTCCGCACCGGTGCCGAAGACGGCGACCGGGGTCGAATGGTTCATGGCGGCCTTGACGTTGGGCAGGTCGACCGCGTCGCGCCGCACCGTCGGGGAGGCGACCACGTAGTCGATGTCGCGCCAGCCGCCCGGCATCGTCTCGGTCACCGCCGGGTCCAGATCCGCCTTGTAGAACCAGATGACCCCGAGACCGGGTTCGTACCCGGCGTGCACGAGGTCCAGCCAGAGCGCGTCGTCGACGAGGACCCGGGTGTCCTCGGGGTCCGGCACCTCGCTCGCCAGCCAGTCGGCGGCGGCCTCGTAGGGGGCGTTGGCGTCCGCGGTGACGGCGGTGCGGTCGCCGTCGTACCAGCGGGGTACGACGTAGGCCCCGGCCGCGAGCACCAGGACGCCGGCGAGCGCGTACCGGCCGAGGGTCACCCCTCGTTTCTCGGCCTCCGTGCGCCATCGGCGCAGCACGGCGTGGGCGACGCTCGCCGCGCCGCCGGCCAGCACCAGCGCGAGGAAGGGCAGGGCCTGGATGACGTACATCGCGGGCAGGTAGCCGCTGGGGCGCAGGGCGAGGGCGGCGAGGATCGCCACCGTCAGGGCGGGTCCGGCCAGGGCCCGTGCGGTGACCGACCAGCGCCAGGTGGCCAGCAGGAGCAGCGCCCCGGCGAGGCCGCCGAGCGGCAGGACACGGTCGTAGTACAGCCAGGACCGCAGGACGCCGTGGGAGCCGGAGCCCTCGTCGAGGATGAAGCCGGAGCCGGGGCGGGTCAGCTGGTACTCGATGCCCTCCCACAGCGAGACGTGGCCGCCGCCCGGCAGCAACTCGCCCTTGAGCAGCGCGAACAGCGGATAGGAGAACCCGATGAGCGCGCAGGCCGTGACGGCGCCGGTCAGCGCGAACTTGCGGGTGTCCCTGTGGCTGTGCCGCCACATGGTGACCAGCAGGGCGGGCAGGACGACGAGCATCGTCTCCTTGGTGAGCACCGCCGTGGCGGCGGCGATGCCCGCGCCGAAGTGGTGCCACAGATGGCGGCTCGGCGAGGCGGCCAGCGCGAACGCCAGCAGGGTCCACATCACGGCGAGGTTGTCGAGGAAGATCTCCCGCTGGAGGATCACCGACAGCGGGGAGAGCCCGAAGAGGGCCATGGCGAGCCCGGCCGCCCAGCGGGGCAGGGAGAGCCGGCGGGCGATGACGTAGACGAGGACGGCGGAGACGGCGCTGATGATCAGCATCGCGCCGCGCATGGTGCCGACGGTCATCGACTCGGGGCTGATCAGTGCGGGTATCCAGGTCAGCAGGGCGATCTGGATCCAGCCGAGCGGCGGGTGGTCGTACCAGTAGGTGTAGTGGGCGAGGCCCTCGCCCTGCTGGACGGACCAGGCCTGGGCCAGGTAGGTGCCCTCGTCGTCGCTGAGGGCCGGGTAGGCGGAGATGTTCCAGCCCTGTACGAGCATGATCGCCACGAGGAGCGTGCCGCACAGCAGCAGGTCGGGGCGGGAGGAGCGCAGGCGGCCCGGTGGTGTCGTTCTCCGGGCGGGCGGGTCGGTGTCGTGGGCAGGCCGGCGCTGCGCGGGGACCTCGGTGCCGGTCGCCGC
This sequence comes from Streptomyces sp. NPDC053750, assembly GCF_044544295.1. Taxonomy (NCBI): domain Bacteria; kingdom Bacillati; phylum Actinomycetota; class Actinomycetes; order Kitasatosporales; family Streptomycetaceae; genus Streptomyces; species Streptomyces sp. NPDC053750. Next base: position 412,521 of record NZ_JBITXB010000006.1, read on the forward strand.
GGGAAGGGTGGAGGTCACGCGGGTACGTCCTCTCGGTCCGCGGGTGCGAGATGGGCGCCCACGTGGCTGGTCAGCTCCCAGTCGTTGCGGCCGCGTTGCTCACGCCATACGGCGCGGACGGCGGCCCCGGCGAGGAGGACCTGGTAGAAGGGGCCGCCGACGATCAGCTTCAGGTAGTGCGGGAAGCGGACCCGCAGGCCGTACTGCTTGCCGAAGTCGTGCAGGCCGACGACCTCGAAGACGAAGGTGACCAGGGCGGTCACGGCCGGCAGGAAGGTGACGAAGGCGATGCCGACGGGCACGTCCAGGAAGAGCGCGATCGCCGCGTTGAGCGGAATGATCACACCGGTGAAGGCCTGGAGGAACGGCGTCATCAGGGTGTAGCGGGCCAGCAGCCGCTGGGTGAAGGTGGGCAGCTGCTTCCAGTCCTTCTTCCGGTACACCTGGAGGAAGCCCTGGTTCCAGCGGGTGCGCTGCTTGAGCAGGGAGACCAGCGTGCCCGGGGTCTCCTCCCGGGTCACCATGTCGGAGTCGTAGGCGACGACGACCTTCTTGCCGGTGCTGGAGAGCCGGACGCCGAGATCGCAGTCCTCGGCCAGGCAGTTCGGGTCCCAGCCGTCGGCCGCCCGCAGCACGTCGGTGCGGACGAAGACCGTGTTGCCGCCGAGCGGGATGAAGCCCTTCTGCGCGTGCAGGTGCAGCCGGGAGCGGAACCAGAAGAAGTACTCCAGGCAGTTGCGCAGGCTGTACCAGCTGGAGTGGAAGTTGATCAGCTGGACCCCGCCCTGCACGACGTCGGCGCCGGTGGTGCGGAAGGCGTGGTCGACGTGGGCGAGCAGCTCCGGGTGGACCTGGTCCTCGGCGTCGAACACCCCGACGACGTCGCCGCGGCAGTGCGGCAGCGCCGTGTTCATGGCCTTCGGCTTGTTCTTCTTCTCGTGGGTGTCGACGACGACCCGCACCCGCGGGTCACGGTCGGCGGCCCGCTCGGCGACCGCGGTGGTCTCCGGATCGTCGTGTCCGACGATCACGATGATCTCGAAGTCGGTGTGGGACGAGGTCAGCAGCCGCTGGATGGTGTGGTCGAGCACGGCCTGCTCGTGCCGTGCGGGCAGGAGCAGCGAGAACGACACGTGCTCGTCCCCGTCCGGACTGCTGAACCGGGTGGAGGCGAGAACCTCCGGCGTACGCCAGGCGTGCATCTGCCACCACAGCGTGAACGCCGCCATCCAGAAGAGCGCCAGGGAAACGGCAGCAATGAAGACGGACGTGAGCAAAGATCCCCCCAGATCTTGAAATCCCCCCGCCGCGGGGCGGCGCACCCGAACCCGGGCGTCCGCTCCGCACGGCAACGGTGAAGAGACTAGGGGTAACCTGTGAAACACATAAGGTGTTTAAGTGAAGAGCGTGTTTCCTCACAATGAGGACCGGGTCTGAACAGTTTGCCCGCCGGTCGCGTTCCGGATGCTTCCGTATATGTCGTTTCAGCTGTTCAGTGCGGCCCGCAGACGCTCCGGATCGGTCGTCGGCGCGTCACAGGTGAAGTTGCGGCAGACGTACGCGGCCGGCGCCCCGCCCACCAGCGGACGGTCGGCGAGCAGCGGGAACTCGTCGCTCCCCTCGACCCCGAAGGCGACGACCGCTCCGGGCGCCGTCCCCAGAAGTGCCGTACGGTGCAGCCCCCTTGCCGCACTGTCCGCCGGCCCCGGTCCGACGACGGCCACTTCACGCGGGCCGTCGAGCAGCGCCTCGGCGGCGGCGAGCCCCCAGCCGACGAAGCGCGGAACCCTCGGACCGAGCGCCTTCACCACACCCAGGGCGTGCTCGGCGGCGGTGCGGTGGGGCTCGGAGCCGGTGTGGGCGGCATACGACAGCAGGGCGCCCGCGGCGGCCGTCCAGCCGGACGGGGTGGCGTTGTCGGTGGGGTCCTGCGGGCGCCGGATCAGCTGCTCGGCGTCGGCCGCGGTGTCGTACAAGGAGCCCGAGTCGTCGGTGAAGCGGGTGAGGACGTGGTCGAGCAGCAGCCCGGCGAAGTCCAGCCAGACCCCCTCCCCGGTGACCGACGCGAGCGCGAGGAAGCCCTCCGCCACATCGGCGTAGTCCTCCAGCACCCCGGCGTTGCCACCCGCACGGCCGTCCTTGCTGGTGCGGGTGAGCCGGACCTGCTCGTCGAGGTGCAGCCGCACCAGCAGGTCGGCGGCGGCGACGGCGGCCTCCACCAGATCCGGACGCTCGAAGTACGCGCCCGTCTCGGCGAGCGCGGCGATCGCGAGGCCGTTCCAGGCGGCGACCACCTTGTCGTCCCGGCCCGGGGCGGGGCGCCCGGCCCGCGCGGCCAGCAGCCGTTCCCTGACCGAGGCGATCCGCTCCGCGTCGAAGACCCCCTCCTGCTGCGGCAGTTGCAGCACGGAGGAACCGTGCTCGAACGTGCCCTCCTGGGTCACCCCGAAGTACCGCGCGGCGAGCTCGGCGTCCTCGGCGCCGAGCACCTCGGTGAGCTGCGCGGGCGTCCACACGTAGTACGCGCCCTCGACGTGCTTCCCCGTGCCGTCGTCACTGTCGGCGTCCAGCGCGGAGGCGAAACCGCCCTCGGCGGTGCGCAGTTCACGCACCATGAAGTCGGCGGTCTCCAGCGCGACGCGGCGGGCGAGGTCCGAGCCGGTGGACCGCCAGAGGTGGGCGTAGACCCGGCACAGCAGGGCGTTGTCGTAGAGCATCTTCTCGAAGTGGGGCACGACCCACTCCCGGTCCACGGAGTACCGCGCGAAACCCCCGCCGAGCTGGTCGTAGATCCCGCCGCGCGCCATCCGCTCGCAGGTGTCGGCCGCCATCTGGAGCGCGCCGTCGGCGCCGGTGCGGGCGTGGTGACGCAGCAGGAACTCGACCACCATCGACGGCGGGAACTTCGGCGCCCCGCCGAACCCGCCCCGCTGCGCGTCGTACTCCCGGGTCAGCCCGAGCAGCGCCTGCCCGAGCTCCGCCTCACCCGGCGGCTGCGCGTCGCCGTAGGAGATCTCCCGCCCGGCGAGGTCCCGCACGATCTTCCCCGCGACCTCGGTGACCTCGTCCCGCCGCTCGGCCCACGCCTGGTGCACGCCCTGCAGCACCTGCCGGAAGGAGGGCATGCCGTGCCGGGGCTCGGGCGGGTAGTACGTGCCGAAGTAGAACGGCTCGGCGTCCGGCGTGAGGAACACGGTCATGGGCCAGCCGCCCTGCCCGGTCGCCGCCTGCACGGCCTCCATGTAGACGGCGTCGACGTCGGGGCGCTCCTCGCGGTCGACCTTGACGCTCACGAAGTGGGAGTTGAGGAACTCGGCCGTCGGCCCGTCCTCGAACGACTCGTGCGCCATCACGTGGCACCAGTGGCAGCTGCTGTAACCGACGCTGAGCAGCACCGGTACGTCCCGCCGCCGCGCCTCCTCGAACGCCTCGTCCGACCAGGGCCACCAGTCGACGGGGTTGTCGGCGTGCTGCAGGAGGTAGGGGGACGTCTCGTGCGCCAGTCGGTTCGACATGGGGTCCATCCTGCCCCAGTACCCGCGCGTCGCCGGACGGCACACCGTTCGGACGGCGGACCTGCCCCTCAGCGCCGTCGATCTGCGTTGCCATGGAAACAGGCCGCACGGGCCCAGGTAAGCCTCACAACTCACCCAACCCGTGCGGCCCTTCTCACGTCACGGGCCGATCACGACCACCACTGCTCCCAAGGCCGCTACCGCAGTGTCGGCTCGTCCGGACCGGTCAGGACTCTGTGCACAGGCAATCCGTCTGGTGGTGTGCTCACGAGGAGAAGAATCTCGGACTCCCCCGTCAACCAGGCCGGCGAGCCGGCCGTGAGGCCGAGTGCGGCGCCGTCCGTCACGCGAAGGCGGCGGCGTTGCGCTTGGCCCAGTCGGCAAAAGTGGTGGCGGGGCGGCCGAGGATCTTCTCGACGTCGCGGCTGACGGCCTGCTCGCGCGGGGTGGGGGTGCCGATGATGTCAAGGGTGGTGTCGGCGACCGGGGCGGGCATGAAGGTGAGCATCTGTGCGCGGGCCTCCTCCCGGCTCTGTTCGATGAAGGTGACCTGCTCGCCGATGGCGGCGGCGAGGGCGGCGACGCGCTGGAGCGGGGTGGTCGACGCGGGGCCGGTGAGTTCGTAGCCGGCCCTGGCGTGGCCGGGCTGTGTCAGGACGGCGGCGGCCACGGCGGCGATGTCGTCGGGGTCGATGGCCGGGAGGCCGACGTCACCGAAGGGCGCGGCGACGGTCCGGCTCGCCTTGACCGATGACGCCCAGGCGTAGGCGTTGGAGGCGAAACCGCCCGGGCGCAGGATGGTCCAGTCGGTGCCGGAGTCCATGACGGCCTGCTCGTAGGCGGCGAAGGCCTGTCCGTGGGACAGGGAGTCCGGGCGAGTGGCCACCCCCTGGGAGGACAGCAGGACGATCCTGCCGTAGTTCGCGAACGGAGCGACAACGGCGGTGGGGTCGCCGGTCATCATGAGGTCTCCCCCGACGAGCAGGAAGACCGCATCCGCCGTGGCGGGCAGGTCGGCGACCGGCTGGGCCAGGTCGGCGGCGACGGCATGCACGCCGGGCGGGACATCGGCCTGGGTGATGCGGCGCGAAACTGCGGTCACCTCGTGTCCCTGTTCGGTCAGCAGACGGACGAGCGTGCGGCCGACGTTTCCGGTGGCACCCGTGACAACGATCATGCGAGGTTCCTCGAATCAGAGCGCGTGAGTTAGTTGGCTGACTGACTCGGAGGCTAGCACGAGTCCTCGCCGTATAGTTAGTCAGGTGACTTACTCAAAGGAGCCTGCCCGTGCCCGGGTCGCCGGCGCGAAGCGGCGGCGACTCATGGAAGCCGCGGCCGACGTCGTCCACCGGCAGGGCGCCGAGCGCACCACCATCGCCGACATCGCGCGCGCGGCCGAGGTACCGGTGGGCAACGTGTACTACTACTTCAAGACCAAGGACGAACTCGTCGCCGCCGCACTGTCCGAGCACGAGCGACACCTGAACCAGCTCGTCAGCCACCTGGGCCGGCTCCCCGATCCCCGTGAGCGCCTCAAAGGCCTGATCGACGGCTGGGTGAGTCAGCGTGACCTCGCCGTCCGCTACGGCTGCCCGACCGGCACTCTCGCCGCGGAGCTGGGAAAACGCGACCAGGGTGGCCTGGACGTCGAAGCGGGCAGGGTCGTCCGGTCCCTGCTGACCTGGGTGGAGGATCAGTTCCGCGAGCTTGGCCAGCTGGATCCCGAGGGCCTGGCCCTTACCTTGGTGGGCGCCTATCAGGGCATGTCCTTGCTGGCCAACGCCCTGCGAGACCCGGGGGTCATGGACCGTGAGGGCGCCCGCCTGATCGCCTGGATCGACTCCCTTGAGGCCGCCTGAGCCCGCCGTGCCGTACCAGGAGGCGAGGGGCCGCCGCCGTGCCGAGCGTCCTGCGCGGGCAGGATGTCCTGGCGGGGCCTTCCCCGAGTCGGCTCAGCAGTCGACGAGCCCGCGAAGGAGTTCCAGGCCCGCCTGCCAGTCACCGAGGCCGCTGGCGGAATTGATGTGGCCGTGGCCTTCGACGAGGTGGCCTTGCGCCCGCCACTCGCGCGCGAAGGATGCGGACGTCTTCGGGTCGCAGTAGGGGTCGTCGTCGCCGGCCACCATCAGGCTCGGGCACGGCAAGGGCCGAGCGGACAGGCCCAGGAACGTCGGTGCGGCCTCACGTGGGAACGCCGGCCCCCGGGGATCGGGAGGCGCGACCAGGAGCGCCGCCACCGCGTCGGGTCGCGCCCGCTCCAGCCAGTGCGCGGCTGCCCAGCAGCCAAGGCTGTGAGCCACCAGTGCCACCTGGTCGTCACGCCGGGAAGCGATCTCGTAGGAAGCCTGGATTGCGGCGACCCAGTCCGGCAGGTCCGGCCTGCTCCACGACGCCGGCGCGATCCGGACCGCCGAGGGCCCCCATCGCTTCTCCCACAAGCTCTGCCAGTGCCGCTCATCCGAACCGTCGATCCCGGGGATGATGACGTACGCGACCATCGTCCACCGCCGTTCCCATCGTGGCCCCCGCACTTCGCCGGGACGCCCTGGGGCGATTCTCGATGGATCAGCGCCCATGACCGGGCTCAGCAAGTGATCTCAAAGAAAGTGGGGGCGACAACGATGGAATCACTCGACGAGATCGACCGAGCCATCCTGGACCTGCTCCAGGCCGACGGCCGGCTCACCGGAGCCGAGGTCGGACGCCGGGTCGGGCTGTCCCAGCCGGCAGCCGGGGCCCGCATCCAACGCCTGGAGAAGAACGGGACCATCATCGGCTACCGCGCCGTCGTCGCCCCGGCCGCAGTCGGGTTGAACATCCATGCCGTCGTCCGGCTACGCACCACCCACGCACAGCTGGCCCAAGCGCTCACCCTTGCCGCCCGGACTCCCGAGGTCGTGTCGACCCTCCGTGTGACCGGCGAGGACTGCCTGGTGCTCGACGTGCACTGTTCCCACGCCGAACGCCTGGAGCAGATCGTGGACTCCCTCGCCCGCTACGGACCGGTCACCACCTCCCTCGTCCTGCGCAGCTACCCACCCAAGTCGCTGCCGACGGCACCGTAGACAACGCCCACCGTCAACGCCTGTTTGACGAGCCGGGCCAGGTGTGGCAGGCGAGAGCGCGGGCGGCGATGGCCTTCGCCGGGTCGGCCTCTTCGGACAGTGACGCCGACAACAGGTCGGCGAACTCCCGGTCGACAGCCCTCGACCCTCTGTCCTGCTCGGCCGGAAGGTGCGTCGCCGAGCTCGGCGAGGCCCGGTGCGGTCGGACCCGTCGCGCTGACGGCGCCCGCGACGCCCCCAAGGTCTCCCCCTCGCTGGACACTTGACCGATGCATAACAGGGGAAGGACCCGGGGATGGGCCGGGAGAGCCCCGGCGAGGTCGGGGGACACCCGGGTGATACCGATGCCGCCGGAGGGGGCGCGACATGCGGGACAGTCATCGGGCGGACGCCGAGCGGTTGCTGACGCGGGCCGTGGAGGAGGAGGTACGGCGCTCCGGCGGGCGTACCGAAGGGAACGTACTGCTGTCCAGGGCACGCGGCGCGCTGGACGCGATGGCGGGGACGGCCGCCGAGGAGTACGACGCCTACACCCGCGCCCTCGACGAGGCGGCGGCCGGTCAGCTCACCTTCCGCCAGCGGTACGCCCGGGAGGGTGCCGGCACTCCCCTGCTGGTGGCCGCGGTGGCGGCGGTCGCCGCGGTGGTGGCCGACCTGGCGCTCGGCACGGGCACGGGCACGGCGGTGGGCGCGGGGGTGGCCGTCGGGGTCGTCGGCGCCGCGGCGACCGTGGTGAAGGTGGTCGGGTCCCATGTGCCGGCCGCCCATCACCGCGCCGGCGCCGTGAGCCAGCCCGGCGGGCCCGAGCAGTTGCGGCTGCAGTGGCTGACGGCGCTGGAGGTGCGCGGCATCCGGCCGTTCCTGGACCAGCAGCGGATGCTCGCCGCGTCCACCGGGCCGAAGACGGCGGGCCCGAAGCTGCGGGGTGCCGACAAGAGCGCGGCGGCCCGGGGGCGCAGCGCGCTGGAGCAGTCGTTCGGGCAGCTGCCGGAGCCGGTGGGCGCGTTCGCGGGCCGCCGGCAGGAGATGGCGCAGCTGCGGCAGTGGGTGCAGGCGGCCCGCGCGAGCACGGAGACGAAGCCGACGGTGGTGGTGCTGCACGGGGTGCCCGGCAGCGGCCGTACGGCACTCGCCGTGCGCGCCACCCACGAGCTGCGGGACTACTTCCGCGGGGCGTGCCTGGTCGATCTGCGCGGCGACAGCGCCTCGTCGACGGGCGAGTCGCCGCTGAGCACCCGGGACGCCCTGCTGCATCTGCTGAACCGGCTCGGGGCCCCGCGCGAGCAGCTGCTGTTCCGCGAGCGCTCCTCGGCGGACCAGCAGGTCAAGCGGCTCAGCGAGCTCTACCACCAGCATCTGACGGGCGTGCCGGTCACGGTGGTCCTGGACGACGCCTCGGACGCCGAGCAGGTACGCACGCTGGTGCCGGAGCGGTCGGACAGCCTGGTGCTGGTCACCGCGCACAAGGCGCTGCAGCTGCCGCCCGACCTGCCCGCGCGGGTGTACCACCTGCCCGTCGAGGCGCTGGACGAGCCGGGCGCGGAGGAGTTGCTGGGGGCCACCGCGCAGGACGCGTCGGGACCGTACGACGCGGAGTCCGCCGACCGGATCCGGCATCTGTGCGGCGGGCTGCCGCTGGCGCTGCGCATCGCGGGCTCGTCTCTGGGTCCGCGTTCGCCACGCGCCCTGGCGACCGACCTGGACGCCTACGGGCCGGTGGAGCCGGTCGAGCGGGCGCTGTGGCTGCGCTACACCGACCAGCCGGAGCCGGCCCGGCGGCTGTTGCGCCGGCTGGCGCTGGCGGGGCGCACCTCGCTGGGTCCGCCCGCCGCCGCCGCGCTGCTGGCCACGGACGAGTCGGAGGCGGTCCGGCAGCTGGCGGCGCTGTCGCGGGCGGGTCTGATCGACCACGTCCGCGGCAGCCGCTACCGGCTGCACGACGTGGTGCGCGCCTTCGCCCGGGCCCGGCTCGCCGACGAGGAGGAGCCGGGCGAGCGTACGGCGGCGCAGGAACGGCTGATCGCGAACTACGCCGAGCTGGCCGACTCGGTGCTGCGCCTGGTCGACGGCAACATGTCGACCCGCTCGGACCGGTTCGGGCAGCACGGCTTCGCCTCGCTGGACGAGGCGCTGCGCTGGCTGGACGACGAGTCGAGCTTCATCACGGCGGCGCTGCGGCACGCGGAGGGCGTCGACCAGGGCGCGGTGCTGAACCTGCTGGGCGCGCTGTGCGACTACTGCCTGCTGCGCGGCGACCTGTACCGGCTGGGGGAGATCAGCGAGCTGGCGCAGTCCGTGGACCAGGGGCTGCTGGTGCGCTCGGTCCAGTGGCGCACCGGTATCGCCGCCCGGCAGCTCGGCGAGCTGGACAAGGCGCGTACGACGCTCACCTCCGTGGTCGACCTGTACATGGAGGCTCACCACGACGCGGGGGCGGCCCGCGCCCTGTGCTCGCTCGGCATCACGCTGCACCACCAGGGCAACCTGACGGAGGCGGCGGCCAAGCTGCGGGAGGCGCTGGACCTCCAGGCCCCGCCCGAGCTGGCCACGGACCGGGCGTGGACGCTGCACGCGCTGGCGGCGGTGCAGCGGGACCGGGCCCGGCTCGCGGAGGCCCTGGACCTGCTCACCGAGTCACTGGTGCTGCACCGCGCGGGCGAGTCGGTGCACGGCCAGGCGTGGGCCCACTTCCAGCTCGGCCAGCTGCGCCTGCGCATGGGGGACGTCCCGCGGGCCGAGGCCGACCTGCGCGAGGCCCTGGAGCTGTACGGCCGTACCCAGGACGCCCGTGGCGAGGCCTGGGCGCTGACCCAGCTGGCCCGGGCCCGGCTGATGGACGGGGACGTGTCCGTGGCGGTGGAGGAGCTGCGGCGGGCGGCGGCCCGGCACCGGGAGAACGGGGACACGCGCGGCAAGGCGTGGAGCATCTACTACCTGGGGCAGGCGCTGGAGGAGACGGGCGCCCTGGACCAGTCGGTGCGTGCGCTGGAACGCTCCCGCACGATGTTCTCCCGGATGCGGGACGTGTACGGCCTGGCCTGCGCCCGGCACCACTCGGCGCGGGTGACGCGTGACCAGCGCGCCGCTCAGACGGGCTCCCTGCGCAACTCGGGCTTCGCCCGGCAGCTCCTGGTGGACGCCCGCGCCGACTTCCAGCGCATCGGCGTCGGCCACGGGGAGGCGTGGACCTGCCTGGAGCTGGCGGTCGTGGACGCGGGCAACGCCCGTACGCCGCAGGCGCTGGCCCTGTGCGACGAGGCGGCGGCGCTCTTCGCGGCCTACGGCGACCTGCGGGGCGAGGACTGGGCCCGCTTCCTGCGCTGCACGCTGCTGCCGTATGCCGCCCCCGGTGGCGTGGAGGTCGGTACGGCGGTGGCGCAGGAGGAGCTGGCCCAGCTGGCCCGGGCCCGCCATCCGGCACGGGACGCGAAGCTGGACGACTACGTGGAGGCCTACCAGCTGCTCCTGGCACGCGGCGTCCAACTGGAGTCCGGCTGGCAGGCCTGGCGCCTGGGCATGACCCCGGACCGCCAGGCCCGGGAGGTGATGGGGGTGACGGTCACCTAGCCGCGGGCAGTCGTGCCCGCTGGGGCGGCACGGGTGGGCGGTGGGGGCCCCGCTCGAGCGAAGCCGAGAGTGGGGGAGGCACCCGGCCGGCGCCGGGCCGCGTCACCTACCCCCGCCCCGGCTCCCCCGCCTCACCGCCGGAGGCCTCCGGCGCTTCCTTGAAGTCGACCTTCCCCATGTGCCGGTTCATGGACTTCATCAGCCCCCACACCGCCAGAGCCATCACCGCGAAGACGATGAACCCGAGGACACCGGGGGTGACCTTGTCCTCGTCGAGTTCGGCGAGAGTGACGAGGTGCGTCATTGCCAGACTTGCGCTTGCACTCATGTCAGGCATTGTCGCGGATGCCCGCGAAGAGGTCGTCCTCGGGGAGGGATGTGTCCACGAGGGACTTGGCGAGCTCGTACTCCTCCGTGGGCCAGACCTCCTTCTGGATCTCCATCGGCACCCGGAACCAGCCCCCGTCGGGGTCGATCTGCGTGGCGTGCGCGATCAGCGCCTTGTCGCGGATCTCGAAGAAGTCTGCGCAGGGCACGTGCGTGGTGAGCGTGCGCTCCTTGCGCTCGAACTCCGACCAGCGCTTGAGCCAGTCCCCGTAGGGCGACTCCAGGCCGCGCTCCAGCAGCGCGTTGTGCAGCGCCTCGGTGCGGGGGCGGTTGAAGCCCTGGTTGTAGTACACCTTCAGCGGCTGGTAGGCCTCCCCGTACTCGGCCTCCGGGTACTTCTCGGTGTCGGCCGCGCCCTCGAAGGCCACCATCGTGATCTTGTGGGTCATGATGTGGTCGGGGTGCGGGTAGCCGCCGTTCTCGTCGTAGGTGGTGATCACCTGGGGACGGAAGGCGCGGATCTTGCGCACCAGCTCGCCGGCCGCCTTGTCGACGTCCTCCAGGGCGAAGCAGCCCTCCGGCAGCGGCGGCAGCGGGTCGCCCTCGGGCAGGCCGGAGTCGACGAATCCGAGCCACTCCTGCCCCACGCCCAGGATCTCCCGGGCCTCGTCCATCTCCTTCTTGCGCACCTCGTGGATGTGCTCCTCGATGTACGCGTCGCCCTGCAGCTTGGGGTTGAGGATGGAGCCGCGTTCCCCGCCCGTGCAGGTCACGACCAGCACGTCCACCCCCTCGGACACGTACTTCGCCATGGTGGCCGCGCCCTTGCTCGACTCGTCGTCGGGGTGGGCGTGGACGGCCATCAGTCGCAGCTGGTCAGTCAAGACTCAATCCTCGGTCAGTCGGCGCCCTGTGTGCATCGGCGCAATTTATAGGGGCCGCCCCGCAGGGGCGTCGTTGAGGGGCGGCGGTCGGGTGGCGGGTGGGAGGCTTCTATAGTGACCGAATCGGGAGCGGAATAATTCCGGAGCCCGGTGGGACCGGCTTCTGCCGAGAGGACGATCATGAGTACGGCGACCACGCGAACGCCCGAGAGCCGGTACGGCCGCTCCTCGGACGAACAGGCGGACCGCACGCTCAAGGTCGTCGGCGCCGTGCTCGGTGCCGTCCTGCTCGTGGTGATCGGCTGGTTCGGCTACCACTACGTGGGCCAGAACAAGATCAGCGGCGAGGTGATCGGCTTCGAGCTCGCCGAGGACTCGGTGCAGGTGCACCTGGAGGTCCGCAAGGACGCCGGGACCTCCGGTTACTGCACGGTGCGCTCCCAGGCGGAGGACGGCGACGAGGTCGGCCGGGCCGACTTCCGCTTCACCGGGGACGACACGCGCGTCGACAAGGTCGTCACCCTGCGGACGAAGGCCCCCGGGACGACCGCCGAGTTGCTCGGCTGTCACGCCGAGTGACGTCGCCGGGGTCGGTGACGGAGGCCGTCGCGGAGGTCCGGCGGTACGAATCCGTCACCTCTGACCTGGGGTGACATGAATCTGGTGGCTTATGTCCTCCCCCTTTGGCCACTCAATTGTTAGGCTCGTGGTTTCGCCCTTCCGTGAAGGAACATCCTTCTGGGTAGGGCGTTGATTTGTATTCCCAGTACCGACGAGGAGCACCCGTGACCCAGACCAGCGAGAACGTCACCTGGCTGACCCAGGAGGCGTACAACAAGCTCAAGGAGGAGCTTGCATACCTTACTGGTCCCGCGCGTACCGAGATCTCTGCCAAGATCGCCGCGGCGCGCGAGGAGGGGGACCTGCGCGAGAACGGCGGGTACCACGCCGCGAAGGAGGAGCAGGGCAAGCAGGAGCTCCGCGTGCGCCAGCTGACCCAGCTGCTCGAGAGCGCCAAGGTGGGTGAGGCTCCGGCCGCGGACGGCGCGGTGGCGCCCGGCATGGTCGTCACGATCGCCTTCGACGGTGACGAGGACGACACGCTGACCTTCCTGCTCGCCTCGCGCGAGTACGCGAGCTCGGACATCGAGACCTACTCGCCGCAGTCCCCGCTGGGCTCGGGCGTCATCGGCCACAAGGTCGGCGAGGACGCGCAGTACGAGCTGCCCAACGGCAAGCCCGCCTCCGTGAAGATCCTCAAGGCCGAGCCGTACAACGGCTGACCAGCAGGTCTCCCGGCCGGTGCACCCGGCCCCCATTCCTTCCCGACCGGCCCCGGCGTCCTGGTGACGCCGGGGCTTCGTCATGCCCGGCCGAGCGGTACTTGCGCACGGCCACGGTCCGGAAGACCACGAACGAGTGACACGAGTGCCGGAAAGCGAGTGCCGAGAACGGCGTCGGCCGGTCAGCCGATGACGGGGTAGCCCGCCTCCCGCAGCGCCCGGCCGACCTCGGCGCAGTGCTCCGGGCCCTTCGTCTCCAGGTGCAGCTCGACCTCCGCCTCCGTCAGGCCGAGCCGCGGATCGGTACGGACGTGGCTCACGTCGAGGACGTTGGCGTCCACCACCGACAGCACCCCGAGCAGGGTGGCGAGGGCCCCGGGCCGGTCCGTCAGACGCAGCCGGACCGCCAGGTAACGGCCCTGCGCGGCCATGCCGTGCCGCAGCACGCCCTGCATCAGCACCGGGTCCACATTGCCGCCGGACAGCACCGCCACCACCGGCCCCTCGAAGGCGCCCGGATCGCTCAGCAGCGCCGCCACCGGACTCGCCCCGGCCGGCTCCACGACCAGCTTGGCCCGCTCCAGGCACAGCAGCAGCGCGGTGGACAACTCGTCCTCGGAGACCGTGCGGACCTCGTCCACCAGCTCGCCGACGATCCCGAACGGCACGTCACCGGGCCGCCCCACCTTGATGCCGTCGGCCATCGTCGCCGGGTTCTCGACGGCCACCGGGCGTCCCGCGGCCAACGACGGCGGATACGCCGCCGCACCCTCCGCCTGTACACCCACGATCCGCACGTCCGGCCGCAGCGCCTTGACCGCGACCGCGATCCCGGCCACCAGCCCTCCCCCGCCGATGCCGACCACGATGGTCCGCACCTCGGGGCACTGCTCCAGGATCTCCAGCCCGACCGTGCCCTGGCCCGCGATGATGTCGGGGTGGTCGAAGGGGTGGATGAACACCGCGCCCGTCCGCTCCGCGTACTCCTGCGCGGCGGCCAGCGTCTCGTCGACCACCTGACCGTGCAGCCGCACCTCCGCGCCGTAGTCCCGGGTCGCGCTGATCTTCGGCAGTGGGGCGCCCTTCGGCATGAACACGGTGGAGCGCACGCCGAGCAGCGACGACGCCAGCGCCACCCCCTGCGCGTGGTTGCCCGCGCTCGCCGCGACCACACCGGCGGCCCGCTGCTCGGGCAGCAGCCCGGCGATCCGGACGTAGGCGCCGCGCAGCTTGAACGAACCCGTCCGCTGGAGGTTCTCGCACTTGAAGTGGACCGGCGCGCCGACCAGCTGGGACAGGTGCCTGCTGCCCTCCATCGCCGTCACCCGTGCCACACCCGAGAGCATCTTCCGGGCCCCGCGCACATCGTCGAGGGTGACGGGTCCGATCAGGGCGGCCGTGCTGTAGCTCATGCCTCCAGCATCGCAGTTCACGGGCGCTCGGGGCTGTTGTGACCAACCTCCGAGACCGGCTTTGCCCAGCCCCGGTACGCCTCGGCGCCCGGCCGCGTACCCTGTCCCCCAATTAGCAGCCCTCCACGAAGTGAGCCCCCGGCCATGCCCACAACACCTGAAATGTCGATGGACATGACGACCGCCGGTGACACCGGTCTTCTCGAGACGCTCCAGCACGAGGTGGCGCTCTTCGCCCGTCGCGCCGAACAGACCCGGCTCGGCGGGGTGGGGCAGGTGCGCAATTCCATGGACCGCGCCGCCTACCTGCTGCTCAACCGCCTCGACAAAGAGGGCCCGATGGGTGTCAAGGCGCTCGCCGCCAGCATGGGAATCGACTCGTCGACGGTGACCCGTCAAGTGGCGCCGCTCGTCGACACCGGACTCGTCAAGCGGACCTCGCACCCCGAGGACGGCCGCGCGGTGGTGCTCCAGCTGTCCCCGCGCGGCGTGTCGCGGCTGGAGGAGGTCCGGTCCTCCCGGCGTCAGCTCATGGCCGAGCTGACCCACGACTGGGCACCGGAGGAGCGCGAGGCGTTCTGCACGCTCCTCGCGCGCTTCAACGGCGCCCTGTCCGCCCGTATGGCCCCCCAGGGCGCGGCGGGTCCGCAGTCGCCGTCGGCCTCCTGAACGACCGTCCGCGCCTTCCCCGGCTTTCCGCGCCGGATCGCACCGGACTCTTGACCGGCGGCCCGCCCCTGGCCTGATATGAGACCTCAAGGGTCGTCGTACGGGACTCAGGGGCCGTCGCCCCTCTGGGCGGGAGGCGCGATGCGAGAACGGCATGCGTCCCGCAGTGCCCGCCGGGCCCGGGAATTCGAGGCGTTCGTCGCGGGCGCGGGAGGGCGGCTGCTGCACGCCGCCACCCTGCTCACCGCCGAGCCGCCGGACGACAACCCGCGCGCGCGGCGTCTGCTGGCCCTGTCCCTCGCCCACACCTACGCGTGCTGGGACCGCCTGCGCGGCGAGGACCCGTACGACCTGGCCCGCCAGTACCTGGCCACCCGTTTCGCCCGCGAGGCCTGGCACCGGTACGGCGGCGGCCTCGGCCGGTCCCGTCGGCCCCCCGTCGGCCCCCTGGGCGGGCTGGTCCCGCAGGAACGCCTGATCCTGGTGCTCAGGCTGTACGAAGGCGTCGCCGAGGAGCAGGCGGCCGCTCTGCTGGGCCTTCCCGTCGAACGCGTCCGGGCGCTCTGCGACCGGGCGACGGTCGCCGTGCTGCGCCCGTCCACCGGGTCGGCCCGGCCGGTGGCGAAGGCGGCGGCGTCATGACGGGCACGCCGGCCGGCACGCGCGCGTGGAGGGCGGGCAGGCGAGGGACGGGGAGGCTGCGAACGGGGAGGCGGCCATGGTGAACCGCCTCCAGCGCGAGGCCGCCGCGCGGCGGCTCATGGAGCAGTCACCGCCGCGGGTGCCGCCCGAGCTCTACGCGGACGCCGTACGCCGGGGCGGCCGCATGCTGCGGCGCCGGATCGCCGCCCGTCGGCTGCTGTGGCTGCTGCTGTGCGCCGCGGCCGTGGCCTTCACCGTCTGGGCGGTCACCGTCCAGCCCTGGGTGGAGCCGCCGTCGGAGACGACCCCACCCGTGACGGGCTGGGAGCGCTGGTGAGGCCCTCCGGCTCCCCCGGTTCAGCCCAGGGCCTGCTGAAGGTCCGCGAGCAGGTCGTCGACGTTCTCGATACCGACCGACAGCCGCACCAGGTCGCCGGGCACCTCCAGGGCCGAGCCCGCCGCGGAGGCGTGCGTCATGCGGCCCGGGTGCTCGATCAGCGACTCGACGCCGCCCAGGGACTCGCCGAGCGTGAACACCTTCGCGCGGTTGCAGACCTCGACGGCCGCCTCCTCGCCGCCCTCGACGCGGAACGACACCATGCCGCCGAACGCCTTCATCTGCTTGGCCGCGACCTCGTGCCCGGGGTGCTCCGGCAGCCCCGGGTACAGCACGCTCGTCACGCGCGCGTGCCGGGTGAGCATCTCGGCGACCTTGGTGGCGTTCTCGCTGTGCCGGTCCATGCGCACCGCGAGCGTCTTGGTGCCGCGCAGCACCAGCCAGGAGTCGAAGGGCCCGGCGACCGCGCCCATCGCGTTCTGGTGGAAGGCCAGCTCCTCCCCCAGCTCCTGGTCGTCCACGATCAGCGCGCCGCCGACGACGTCCGAGTGGCCGCCCATGTACTTGGTCAGCGAGTGCACGACGACGTCCGCGCCGAGCGCCAGCGGCTGCTGCAGATACGGCGTGGCGAAGGTGTTGTCGACGACGAGCCGGGCCCCGGCGTCGCGGGCGACCTGGGCCACGGCGGCGATGTCGGTGATGCCGAGCAGCGGGTTGGACGGCGTCTCCACCCACACGGCCCTGGTCTGCGGGGTCAGGGCGGCCCGCACCGCGGCGGGGTCGCTCGTGTCGGCCACGGACCACTCCACGCCCCACCGGGTGGCGACCTTGGCGAAGAGCCGGAAGGTACCGCCGTACGCGTCGTTGGGGATCACCACGTGATCACCGGGGCGCAGCAGCGTACGCAACAGGCAGTCCTCGGCCGCCAGTCCGGACGCGAACGCGAGGCCGCGACGGCCGCCCTCCAGGGCGGCGAGGTTCTCCTCCAGGGCCGTACGGGTCGGGTTCGCGCTGCGGCTGTACTCGTAGCCGCCGCGCAGTCCGCCGACGCCGTCCTGCTTGTAGGTCGACACCTGGTAGATCGGCGGGACGACCGCGCCCGTCTGCGGGTCGGCGGTGTTGCCCGCGTGAATCGCGAGCGTCTCGAAGTGCTGACTGATGTGCCTGTCGCTCATGGGCACCGAGGGTAGCGGCGCGGGGCGCTTCCCGCGTTTTCCACAGGCTCACGGCACAGGTTGGCCAATTGTCGGCGCCGTCTGGTTCGCTTGAGACATGGAGATTCTCTGGGTGCTGATAGCACTGGTCATGCTGGCCTTCGTGCTGCTCCCCGTTCTGCGGCGCCGGCGGAGCGCGGTCGGTCTGGTTCCCCCCGGCCACCCGGACGCGGCGGACCCCGCCCATTACGGCTTCGCCCGGGAGGAGGAGCTGGACATCCGTATGCCCGGCCCCGACCAGGACCTGCTGGACGTCCTGGACCTGGTGCAGCGTACGCAGGACTACCGGGGCGCACAGCAGCTCCTCGCGGGCACGGAGGCGCAGGGCGAGCGGCGCTGGCAGCGCGTGCAGGCCTTCGCGGGCGCCGCGTCGCTGGAGCTGGCGCAGCGGCCCGGCGGCGTGGGCGACACGCCGGGCGGGCAGTGGCTGCGGGTGTGGCGGGCCGAGGCCCCCAAGGACGCGGGCGGTGCCGCGGTGCACGCCGAGTTCCTGGTGCAGCAGGCGTGGCGGACGGCGACGCGAGGCACGGACGAGTTCCGGATCATCATGGAGGAGGCGAAGGCGGCCTGCGGCGAGGCGGCGCTGCTCGCCCCCGGCGACCCGGTCCCGTACATCACCGAGCTGTCGGTGGCGCGCGGCCTCGGCTATCCGCGCGAGGACTTCGAACAGCTCTGGCTGAAGATCCTCGACCGCGCCCCGAACCACATGGGCGCGCATCTGGCCGCCCTGCACTACTGGTGCGAGAAGTGGCACGGCTCCCGCGAGCTGGCGTACTCCTTCGCGGAGGCCGCCGCCGCCCGCGCCCCGCAGGGCTCGCTCCTCGCGGCGATGCCCCTCTTCGCGGTCTTCGAGCACCTGCCGGAGGTCAATCTGGTCAGCGGCTTCTACCAGAGCGAGGTCGTCACCAAGGCGGTCCACGGCGCGCTGCACGCCGTCCACTCGGCCCGTCCCGACGACCCGATGCAGGCGCACGTGCGCCATCTGCTGGTCTTCTTCCTGGTCCGCGGCGAGCGCTGGGCCGAGGCCATGAACCAGCTGATACTCATCGACGGCCACGTCGGTGCCCTGCCGTGGACCCTGTCCGCCGATCCGGCGGCGGAGTTCGCGGTGTACCGCGCCCTGGCGGTGGCCGGCTACGAGGCGAACGGCGGCAGCCCTGCGACGCTGCCCCACTGAGCGGCCCGACCCGCACGCGGCGGCCGGCGGAATCCCGCCGACCGCCTGCCGGTGGCGCGGTCAGCCCTCGGCGCGGGCGGGCAGCCGCCATCCCGGGCGCGGGAAGTGGCAGGTGTAGCCGTCGGGGTAACGCTGGAGGTAGTCCTGGTGCTCGGGCTCGGCCTCCCAGAAGGGGCCGACCGGCTCCACCTCGGTGACGACCTTGCCGGGCCACAGTCCGGAGGCGTCCACGTCCGCGATCGTGTCCTCGGCGATCCGCTTCTGCTCGTCGTCCACGTAGTAGATCGCCGAGCGGTAGCTGAGGCCGATGTCGTTGCCCTGGCGGTTCTTGGTGCTCGGGTCGTGGATCTGGAAGAAGAACTCCAGGAGTGTGCGGAAGTCGGTCTTCTCCGGGTCGAAGAGGATCTCGATGGCCTCCGCGTGCGTGCCGTGGTTGCGGTACGTCGCGTTCGGCACGTCTCCCCCGGTGTAACCGACCCGGGTCGCCGTGACGCCCGGAAGCCGGCGGATCAGCTCCTCCATCCCCCAGAAGCATCCCCCCGCAAGCACGGCCCTCTGCGTCTGCGCAGCCATCGTTCGCCCTCCAACATCTGTCACCACGGTCACACGGGCCACCCGGCTCACACACCGGCATCTCACGCCCACCCTGGTCAACACGCGAGACTTCCCGCCGATTCCACCTCCGCCCAACGGGTCCTACGCCCCCCGCCCGCCGCCCCCCGCCCGTCGGCCGACGGCCGACGGCCGACGGCTGACGGCTGACGGCTGACGGCTGACGGGGCCGTGATGAAGCGGAGAGGGGCGCGGCCTGCAAGGGAAGAGTCCACCCGCTGACTCGGTGCTCAGTCGGTGCCGTCGCCGCACCCCGGCTCGGCGGACCTGTTCTGTCGAGCCGTGTGGGCCGGCGGGGACGGCTGGAAGTAGTGGTCCAGGGCCCAGGTGGCCACCTGGGTGCCGGTCCGGCAGCCGACGGTGTCCGCCGTGCGGGAGTGGACGCCGCCCCACACACGGGCGTCGACGACGTCCCGGTTGAGGGCGTCGGCGGTTCCGTAGTACCGCGTGGTGCCGGTGACCTGGGAGGGGACGTAGAGGTCGATGCGCGAGGTGCCGAGGACGCCGGTCAGGGCGCGTACCACGGCAGCGGTGACGGTCGTGTGGCCGGCGATGTGGTCCGGGTGAGGCGGAGTGAGGAGAAGCGGCTCCCAGGCCGGGTCCGGCGTCGTCGCGGGGTTGCCGTCGGTGTCGGCCAGGCGGATGGCCGTGATCGGCCGCCAGGAGGCGTAGCGGAGCTTGGCGTCCCATGCCGTGACGACGGCGTCGGTCGCCGACGCGTTCACCGCGGCGAACAGCCGGGCCGTCTCGGCGATGCCGAGCCGGTGCCGGGCGGCGTGGTCCCGTACGGCCGTCTGGACCTGTTCGACGAGGTTGCCGCTGAAGAAGAGGGCGGTCTCGGTCTGCCGCGCGCTCCTGCCCGAGCCGGTCTTCGCGCCCATGACCTTCAGCTCCTGGACATCCCGGGCGTAAGCGGCCGAGGAGAGGGCGTGGGGTCCGGCGGGGCGGAACTGCCGTGGGGAGGAGAGCAGGAGGGGACGGAGCCGGGCGAGCCAGGTGTCGATGAAGGGCTGGAACGCGGGCGGTGTGGGCCGCCACACCCCTGGCGCCGGGGGAGCGGTGAACGGAACGTCCGCGAACCTTCCGTCCCCTTCCCGAAGTTCGACGATGCGGGCGGCGGCGCGCTGCCCGTAGTCGACGCCCCGGTCCCTGGCCCGGCCGGCCGGAAGCGCGGCGAGCGAGTCCGCGTAGGCGGTGTCGAGCCGCTCCTTGAAGGAAGGGAAGTAGGCGAGCAGCACGTCGTGGGCCGCTGTGGCGGCGGCTGCCTCGGAGGATGCCTCGGCCGGACCGCGCTGGCGCCACTTGTACAGGGCGTAGCCGCCTTCGATCCCCACCACGGCGTTGTACACGGCGACGGAGACGAACCCTTGCCAGATCGCCACCTGCCCGGAGGGGCGTGGGCCGAGGCTGGTCGTGATCGTGTCGGTGGCGATGGCGTTCCACTCGCGCACCACGGCCGCCGGGTCCGCCGCGGTCCGGGCGTCCCCGTCGGGAGGACGTGTCGCGGCGGTGAGCGTCACGAGCGCGAGTGCCACTGCGGCGCAGACGAGTCCGCGGACGCGTGAACGCGGAGGGACGGGAAGAGGGGGCTGTCGATCCACGGCGTACTCCCTGGAGTCGGGTGCCCAAGGCTTAGCAACGGCCCACTGCGCGAGCAAGACAACTCGCCGCGAATCGGGCAGAGTCAGGGCGCCCTTGAACACCGCGCGCACGCGACCCGCCCCCAGGGCGCGCCCGACGCGCGGTCACTCGGGCCGACGCAACCCCGCGACCAGGTGCGCGACCACGCGGCGGGCGTCGTAGCGTGGGTCGGTCTCCGCGCCGACGCAGAGGTTGCCCACGCCGCGCATGAGTTCGTAGGCCGACAGGTCGGAGTGGATCTCGCCGGAGGCGCCCGCGGCGGCGAGGAGATCGGTGCACACGGGCACGAGGCGGTCGAGGAAGTACGCGTGGAGCGTCTCGAAGCCGGCGTTGTCGGACTGCAGTACGGCGGCGAGTCCGTGCTTGGTGACCAGGAAGTCGACGAAGAGGTCGATCCATCGGGCGAGTGCGGCGTGCGGGCTCGGACTGCTCGCCAGCAGGGCCGGGCCGGCTTCCGCGCAGGCCTCCACCTGGTGCCGGTAGACGGCGATGATCAGGTCCGCGCGCGTCGGGAAGTGCCGGTAGATCGTGGCCGTACCGACGCCGGCCTGCGCCGCGATGTCGCGCACCGGCGCCTCCACGCCCGAGGCGACGAAGACCTTGGCTGCCGCGTCGAGCAGGGTCTGCTGGTTGCGCCGGGCGTCCGCCCGCCGGGGCCGGGCGGCGCGCCCCGCGCCCTCACCACCACTCCCGCCGCCACCCTCTCCGCTGCCCTCTCCGCTGCTCTTCACCGTGTCGTTCCCTTCGTGCCTCCGTCACCGGCATTGCTAAACGGGACACTGTTCCGTATCGTCAAACGGGACGGCGTTCCGCTTATTCATGATGCCAGAGCGGATGTCCGTCACCAAGCCATGCGTCACCAGGTCAATGGAGGAACACGGTCATGCAGTACCGCACCTTGGGCCGCACCGGAGTGCAGGTCAGCGCTCTCGCACTCGGCGCCATGAACTTCGGCAGCATCGGGCGCACCACCCAGGACGAGGCGACCGCCGTCGTGGACGCCGCCCTGGAGGGCGGGGTCAACGTCATCGACACCGCCGACATGTACGGCAACGGCGAGTCGGAGGAGATGGTCGGCAAGGCCATCGCCGGCCGCCGCGACGACATCGTGCTGGCCACGAAGGCGTGCATGCCGATGAGCGAGGAGCGCAACCACCGGGGCGCCTCCCGCCGTTGGCTGGTCACGGAGCTGGACAACAGCCTGCGCCGGCTCGGCGTCGACCACGTCGACCTCTACCAGATCCACCGGTGGGACCCGGCCACGAGCGACGAGGAGACGCTGTCGGCGCTGACCGACCTCCAGCGCGCGGGGAAGATCCGTTACTTCGGCTCCTCGACCTACCCCGCGTACCGCATCGTGCAGGCCCAGTGGGCCGCGCGCGAGCACCGCCTGGGCCGCTACGTCACCGAGCAGCCCAGCTACTCCGTCCTGCAGCGCGGCATCGAGAGCCACGTCCTGCCGGTGGCCGAGGAGTACGGCCTCGGTGTGCTGGCGTGGAGCCCGCTGGCCTCGGGCTGGCTGTCGGGCGCGGTCCGCGCGGGGCGGGAGATCGCCACCCACCGTTCGGCGGTACTGCCGGACCGGTTCGACATGTCCCTGCCCGTCAACCGGGCCAGGCTCGACGCCGTCGAGCAGCTGGCCCGGGTCGCCGACGAGGCCGGCCTGACCATGATCCAGCTGGCCCTCGGTTTCGTGACCGCGCACCCCGCCGTGACCAGCGCGCTCATCGGCCCCCGCACCCTGGACCACCTGCACGCGCAGCTCGCCGCCGCCGACACCGTGCTGAGCGCCGATGTCCTCGACGCGATCGACGCCATCGTGGCCCCGGGCACCGATCTCGCCGCGCACGAGAAGTTCGACACCCCGCCCGCGCTGCTCGACCCGTCGCTCCGGCGCCGCTGACCGTCGAAGCGGGGCTGGTCACGAGCGGCGCGTGGCAGCCGGTGCCGGCATCCCCCGACCGGCCCGCTCCGTCAGGAACTCCTCCCACGTCCGCCGGCCCACCAGCGCCCCCTCCAGCGTGAGGTTCGCGCCCGCGCGGTAGGCGCGGCCCGCCTTGCCGGGGATGCGGACCGGCAGCGTCGGGCGGCGGCGCCTGGCGTGCAGGGCGAGGTACGGGCGGGCCAGGGCGGCCAGGTCGTGGACCTCGGGGCCGGTCATGTCGGGGACCCGGCCGGACGGGGCCGCGAGGGTCAGTTCGGCCAGGCGGGCGGCGACCTCGCGGGAGTCGACCGGCTGGAGCCGCAGTCCGCCCGGGACGGGGAGGACCGGCAGCCCGGTCATCTTCTCGATCATCGTCAGGGTCAGCTCGTGGAACTGGGCCGCCCGCAGCACCGTCCACCCGATCCCCGAGTCGGCGATCGCCCGCTCCGACTCCAGCTTGGTCCGCAGCCACGCCAGCGGCACGCTGTCCGCGCCGACGACCGAGATGTACACGAGGTGCCGTACGTCCGCACGGGCCGCGGCGTCCACCAGGGTGCGGGTCGCCCGGTCGTCGCCCTTCGGGCCGCCCGCCAGGTGCAGGACGGTGTGCACGCCGTCGACGGCGGCCTCGACGCCCTCACCGGTGAGGAGGTCGCCGGTGACGTACGTGACGCCGTCGGCGGCGGGACGGGCCCGCCGGGTGAGGATGCGCACCTCGTGACCGGCCGCCCGCAGCAGCGGGACGACGTGGCTGCCGAGGGTGCCCGTGCCGCCGGTGACCAGGAGGGGGGTGGTGGGGGTCGAGGGGTACGTCATGTCTGCTCCCGGGGTCCTGGCGTCCGGGGGGAGCGGGTATGAGGCCGCCCCGCCCGGACGTCCGCCGTTGTGTGTCCGTGGCGGTATGACCCGGGGCGGGGCAGCCGTGTGACAGGGAGGGAGAAAAAAATCTCCCCGCCGGTCAGATCGTCGCCGTGTCGATCACGAAGCGGTACCGCACGTCGCTCGCCAGCACCCGCTCGTACGCCTCGTTGATCTCCGACGCGGCGATCAGCTCGATCTCGGCGCCGATGCCGTGCTCGGCACAGAAGTCCAGCATCTCCTGCGTCTCGGCGATGCCGCCGATCATGGAGCCGGCGAGGGTCTTGTTGCCGCCGATGAGCGAGAACAGGTTCAGGGCGATCGGCTCCTCGGGGGCACCGACGTTCACCAGGGCGCCGCCGGTCCTGAGCAGGCCGAGGTAGGAGCCGAAGTCGAGCGGCGCGGAGACCGTGGAGAGGATCAGGTCGAAGCTGCCCGCCAGCTCCTCGAAGGTCTGCTCGTCGCTGGTCGCGTAGTAGTGGTCGGCGCCCAGCTTCAGGCCGTCGTCCTTCTTGCGCAGCGACTGCGACAGGACGGTGACCTCGGCGCCCATCGCGTGCGCGATCTTGACGCCCATGTGGCCGAGGCCGCCCAGGCCGATCACGGCGACCTTCTTGCCGGGGGCGGCGCCCCAGTGCTTGAGCGGGGAGTACGTGGTGATGCCCGCGCACAGCAGCGGCGCGGCCACGTCCAGCGCCAGTCCGTCGGGGATGCGGACGGTGAACGCCTCGGCGACGACGACCTTCTGCGCGTAGCCGCCGTAGGTGGGCTCACCGTCGTAGCCGACGGCGTTGTACGTGCCGACGCTGCCCTTGAGGCAGTGCTGCTCCATGCCGGCCTCGCAGTTCTCGCACTCACGGCAGGAGTCGACGAGGCAGCCGACGCCGACGCGGTCGCCGACCTTGAACTTGGTGACGCCGGGACCGACGGCCTCGACGACACCGGCGATCTCGTGTCCGGGGACCATCGGGAAGATGGCCTCGCCCCAGCCCTCGCGGGCCTGGTGGATGTCGGAGTGGCAGATGCCGGCGAACTTGATGTCGATCAGGACGTCGTGCTCGCCCACCTCGCGCCGCTCGATGGTGGTGCGCTCCAGCGGAGCCTTGGCGGCGGGTGCTGCGTACGCGGCGACAGTGGTCATGCCGGGTTCTCCGGAATTCTCTTGGCATTGACTGGTGATGTCTCCAGCGTGCCTGCGACCTGCGGATTCACCCAGACCACGCCTTTGCGTACGTCCAGCGTGCGTACCACTGACAGGGACAGGCTCCTGTGCGTACGACCGGGAATACGTCCGGCGATACTGGAAGCATGGATGGACAGCTGGACCGGCGTGCCGAACTGAGCGAGTTCCTGCGCACCCGGCGGGCGCGGCTGAAGCCCGAGGACGTGGGGCTGGAGTCGTTCGGGCGGCAGCGCCGGGTGCCCGGCCTGCGCCGCGAGGAGCTGGCGCAGCTGGCCGGGGTGTCGGTGGCGTACTACACGCGCCTCGAGCAGGGCAACGGGCAGAACGTGTCGGCGGAGGTCCTGGACGCGATCGCCCGCGCGCTCAGGCTGACCGATGCGGAGCAGGCCCACCTGATGCACCTGGCGAAGCCGAAGCAGCAGCGCAGGCGGTCGTCGTCGGCGGGACGGACGCAGCAGCAGCCGGTGCGGGTGGGGCTGCTCCAGCTGCTGGAGTCGATCGAGACGGTGCCGGCGTACGTGACCGGCCGGCGCTCGGAGATCCTCGCCTGGAACCGGATGGCCGCGGCCCTCTTCGGCGACTGGGGCAAGCTGCCGACCGCCGAGCGCAACTGGGCGCGGCTGGTCTTCCTGAACCCGGACTACCGCGAGCTGTTCGTCGACTGGGACCAGAAGGCGTACGACATGGTCAGCTTCCTGCGCATGGACGCGGGCCGGCACCCGGACGACCCGCGGCTGTCCGCGCTGGTGGGCGAACTGTCCGTGAAGAGCGAGGAGTTCCGGCGGCTGTGGGCCACCCACGACGTCAAGGAGAAGAGCCACGGCGTCAAGCGGATGCGGCACCCGCTGGTCGGTGACCTGACCCTGTCCTTCGAGACGTTCCGCCTGGTCGACGACGAGGAGCAGTGCTTCGTGACGTACCACGCCGAGCCGGGCTCGCCGTCGGCGGAGGGGCTGCGGCTGCTGGCCAGCTGGGGGTCGGACGCGACGGCCACCACCACGGTCACGCCGTGAGCGTGCCCTGACTCAGCGCCGCGACTGAGGCACGTCTCCCGCAAGAACGGGCTCGGCCGCCGTGCCCCGGGCGACGATGTCGGCGAAGGCACGGGCCGGCGGCGACAGCGCGTCCCAGCGGCGTACCGCCCAGCCGACCGACAGCGGCGGCAACGACGGAATCGGGACCAGGCGCAGCGGCCCGTTCTCCGTGGCGGCGGGCAGACCCGGTACGGCGGGCACGACGGCGTGTCCCAGGCCGAGTTCGGCGAGCAGCAGGGCGGTGTCCCAGTCGGCGACGCTCGTGTTCGATCCGGCCCCGACGCCCAGTTCTCTGAAGGCTTCCTCCAGCAGGCCACCCGAGGTCGAGTTCGGAGGGAGGCGGACGAGGTGGCTGTCCGCGAGGTCGGACACCTCGATGTGCGCGCGGGCCGCGAGCGGGTCGTCCGCCCGGGCCGCGAGCACCCAGGGCAGGTCGAAGACGGGCCGCTGCTCTATCCCGCGCACCGAACCGGCGACGGTGATCCAAGCCAGGTCCAGATCGCTGGAGAGCAGTGCGTCGAAACAGTCCCGGCTGGAGGTCTCGGTCCGGAACTCCAGGCTCACCTTGGGGTACCGGTGACGGAAGGAGACGATCGCCTCGGCCATGAAGTGTTGCACGGTCGTGCCGCCGGTGGTGACCCGTACCGAGCCGCCGTCTCCGTCGACGAGGTCGCCGAGGCGGCGCAGCGCGAGATCGAGACCGGCGATCCCGTCGGCGGCGGCTTCACACAGGATCCGCCCCGCGGCCGTGGGTACGACCCCGCGTGGCTGACGTTCCAGCAGGCTCGCGCCGCTCTCGCGCTCCAGCCGCTTCACGTGCTGGCTCACCGCCGACTGAGTACAGCCCAGGTCCCGGGCCACGGCGCTGAGGCTCCCGGCCCGGCACACGGCAACGAACACGCGCAGATCGTCCAAGGTCACATACCCAAGGTACAGCTTGGAGGAAGAGAGCAATCCCCAGGATTGACTGGGGTGTTGCCGGCCACCAGGATCGTGTTGCGGTCCAGGCGGCAACCCGTCCGGTGCCCTCGCGCGGATCCGGAGCGGGCGACGGCACCGTCCGGGTGCCGACCTGGCGACCGCTGTGCCGCCCCGTCTGCCGCGCAGCCGGAGGCCCCAACCGCCGGAAGGACCTCGCCCATGACCGCCTCCCCCACTCGTCCGGACACGGCCGCCTCCACAACCCCGTGGACCGTGGCCGTACTCGGCCCCGGTGGGGTCGGCGGGCTGCTGGCCGCGCTGCTCGCCCACGCGGGGCACCGGGTGATCTGCCTGGCGGGCCCGGCCACGGCGGCTGCCCTGTGCAAGGACGGGATTCGCGTGCGCAGCGCGCAGTTCGACGACTTCTCCGCTCCGGTGGAGGCGGCCACTGAGCTACGGGAGCCGGTCGACCTGTGCCTGGTGACGGTCAAGAGCACCCACCTGGAGACGGCCCTGGAGAGGGTCCCGCGCCAGATGCTCGATGGAGGGCTCGTGCTGCCGCTCCTGAACGGCGTCGAGCATCTCGCGGGGCTGCGCCGGCACTTCGGGGAGCGTCGGGTGGTGGCGGGTGTCATCCGGGTGGAGTCGACTCGCGTCGCACCGGGAGCCGTCGAACACGGCAGCCCGTTCACCGAGATCGATGTGGCGGGGCCCGCCGAACGGCTCGGGGAGTTGCGTGACGTCCTCCGGGCCGCGGGCGTGATGGTCCAGGTGGCCGGTGACGAGTCCGCGCTGCTCTGGACCAAGCTGGCGTTTCTCGCGCCGTTCGCGCTGCTCACGACGTGGTACGGGACGACGATCGGCGAGGTCCGCACCGAGCGCCGCGCGGAGCTGTCCGCTCTGGTCCGGGAGGCGGCCGCGGTCGGCGAAGCCTGTGGGGCGTCCATCGACGTCACACGGTTCCTGGCACTGTACGAGGCGTTCCCGCGCGATGCCCGGTCATCGATGCAGCGGGACGCCGAAGCCGGGCGTCCCCTGGAGCTCGACGCTGTTGGAGGCGCGCTTCTGCGCGCCGCTCGTCGGCACGGCGTCTCCGTCCCTCTCGCGACACGGCTGGTGGCGGACCTGGGGCGGCGCCACCGTGGCTGATACGCGCGGTCGAGTACGTCGTGGAGGGCGCATGGCCTTCCGAAAAGCGCGGACAATCCGCGGAGAGTGCCATTTGGCCGCTCAGGTGAGCGGGGCGAGGACAAAGGACGTCGGAGTGTTCACGCTTTTCGGCAGCACCCTCACACCGTGAAGGTGCCCCGCCTCAGCGCAGCGACAAAGGGCGCCCAGGCGCGGGCGGTGAGGAGGAGGACGGGACCGTCACCAGAGGCCTTGGAGTCCCGGACGGGGACGAGCCCGGGGATGCCGTCGGCGACCTCGACGCAGTTGCCGCCGTCACCGTTGCTGTAGCTGCTCTTCGCCCAGAGCGCGTCACTCAAGTCGATCCGGTTGCTCGCCATTTCGGTAATCCCCTGCCGCTGCCTCGATCCGGGCCAGGGACGCCTTCGGTGACAGTGCGACGGCCCTGAGCCGATCGTATGCCTTGCGGTACTGCTTCACGAGGGCCGGATCGTCGATGGTGTCCCCGCTGTACGACGCCTCGGTGTAGACGAGCGGCGGCGCGTCCGGGAAGGTCATGACCATGATGGAGGCGGCCATCAGGGGATACGCCCCGCACTTCCGCGGCACGATCTGCGGAGTGATCCGGCGCCGCCCGGCCAGCTCCACGATTCGGTCGAGCTGCGCGGCCATCTCCCCCGGCGGCACGATCGGGTCGAGCAGCAGCGACTCGTGCAGGATCGCCCAGTACTCCGGGGTGGCGTGGTCGTCCTCGAAGAGACGGGCACGGGCCAGCCGGGCCTGCACCTTCTCCTCCACCCACTCGTCGACGGCCTGCGGGTGGGCGGCGCGCACGAGAGCCCGCGCGTACGGAGCGGTCTGGAGCAGGCCGGGGAACGTGCTGGGGCACCACTCCTCGATGGACTCGGCGTGCCGCTCCGCCTCCAGGACCTTCTCGAAGTACGCGGCGTGCGGCCCCCGCCGCGCCTTCCGCACATCCTCACACCGCCGCTCGAAGAACCCGTCCGTCCCCAGCACCTGATCCGCGTGCCGGGCCAGGTCCAACGGCATGCGCCGTTCCCCGCGTTCGATGTCGCTCAGATGCGACTTGCCGTAGAAGCTGCCCTCGACCAGCGCTTCCAGCGACAGCCCGGCCCGCTCCCGCTGGTACCTCAACTCCTTGCCGTAGAAGGTCGGGACGCTGGTCGAACCGTCGATGTCCTTGCGCTGCGCCATGGCACAACCCCTTCCGCACTCCGGGCTGCCGACGCGAGATCCCTTTCACGGTAGGGCACCGGACGCCACTGCGTGAGCAGTTCGTCACAGAGTGCACACGGAAAGGTGCCCGTCCATGCCGCCCGCCCAGCAAGACGACCTGACCCGCTGCGTGGAGGAACTCCGCGCCGCCCTCACCCTGCACGGCATCACGCTCCCCTCCCTCCGGGTGGACCTGCCGACCTTCGCCGGAACCTACGCGCCGCCCGGGGGGCTGGTCGCCCTCGGGAACTGCAACGCCGTCACGGCTCGCGCGCTCACGGCCGTCCTCCGCAAGGCGGCCCCGTGACAGCCTTCGAACTCAGCCTGCTCGCCACACCGAAGGCCGTACCCGAACTCCGCCACCTGCTCCGCCACCACGACTACGACGTCCGCCTCTGCGCGAGCGAGTTGCTGACGAACGTCGTCGACCACCTCGGCGAGGGCACACCCGTAACGGTCCGCGTGACCGGCATCGGCGCGGGCCGCACCCGTGTGGAGGTCACCGACCCCGATCCGCGCGCCCTGCCCGTACTCGTCCGGCCGACCACGGCCACCGACGAGTCCGGGCGAGGCCTCGCCCTCCTCGACGCGCTGGCGCTGCGGTGGGGCGTGGAGCAGTGCGCGGACCGCAAGACGGTCTGGTGCGAGGTCGCCGGAGAGCCACCAATCGGCGGCGTTCAGGAACCCGCCGTCCCGGTGGTCCGGGGCGGTCGGTGACGGTCAGGACTGGTCCAGGCCCGTTCGATCGCACGGCGGGCCCGGTCCGCGGCCGTCCGGTCGTGCTGGAGTCGCATGGCCGCGTTGAGCGCCGGTCCGGCCACGACGATCTCGAACAACGCCTGGTCGACGTCGAACCCGGCGGGCAACTCGCCGCCGTCGGATCCGCCCGCACACGGCTACTGGTGGCTCGTCGCGCGCCGGTTCAGCCCGTTCGACGCGGTGTTCCTGCCCGCCAACGGCGCGGTGGTCGACACACCGCACCTGCGGCCGCCGCGGCCACGGAGATCCTCGACACCCGGTACGCGGTGCCGATCCACTACGAGCCGGAGCAGCCGGACAAGAACGCGGGCTACGTCGAGGTCTCCGACCCTGAGGCCGAGGCGAAGGTCTCCGCGCCGCCCGCCCACGCCGTACAGGGTGGGGACGGCCGCGCCCGGGCCGCGCACCGGGGTCGGCCGGTAGAGGCGCATCTCCTCGACGGCACCGACGTACGGGCGGATCTCGGCGAAGCACGCCCGCTACGGCTCCGACGAGCGGAAGCCCTCCGTGGGGTCGCGCGTGCACGTCCAGGTGATGGGCAGGACGTGATACTCGGGGTCCTCCCCGCAGCGCGCCCGCTCGTACTCGACGCACTGGGGCGGCGGCCGCCAGGTGGACGGCGGCTCGGGTGCAGGCGGACCGGAGCTCCGCCGGACGCGCTGCTTCCGGCGGGCCGCCCGCTCGGCCCTGGTGAACCGGCGGCCCACCCGCCCGGTGTCAGGCCGACGCGTTCTCCTTCACGGTGATGCGGCCCTTGCGGATGGTGGCCACGCGGGGGGCCTTCCTGGCGATGGCCGAGTCGTGGGTGACCATGACGAAGGTGAGGCCCAACTCCTTCCACATGCGGTCGAGTACCTCCATGATCTCGTCGCGGGTCGACTCGTCGAGGTTGCCCGTCGGTTCGTCGGCGAGGAGTACCTTCGGCTGCTTCACCAGGGCGCGGGCGATGGCGACGCGCTGCTGCTGGCCGCCGGACATCTCGCCGGGGAGGTGACCGAGGCGTTCGCCGAGGCCGACGGAGGCCAGGGCCTCGGCGGCCTTCTCGCGCCGCTCCTTCGCCTTGACGCCGAGCGGGACCAGGGCGGTCTCGACGTTCTCCTGGGCGGTCAGGGTCGGGATGAGGTTGAAGGACTGGAAGACGAAGCCGATGCTCTCGCTGCGCACCCTGGTCAGCCGGGCCTCGGGAAGCCTGGCCAGGTCGGTGCCGTCGAGGACGACCGCGCCGGAGGTGGGGCGGTCCAGCGCGCCGAGCATCTGGAGCAGCGTGGACTTGCCGCCGCCGGTGGGGCCCTGGATGACCAGCCGGTCGCCGTCCGGGATGGTCAGGTCGACGCCGTCGAGGGCGTGCACGGTGTCCTTGCCGCGGGTGTAGCGCTTGGTGACGCCGCTGAGTTCGTACATGGGGCAACTCCTGGAGTACGGGGGGGGAGGGTGGCGTTACTCGACGCGGCGCAGGGCGTCCGCCGGGCGCAGTCGCGAGGCGCGCCAGCCGCCGAAGCCTCCGGCGACGAGGCCGCCGGCCACGGCGAGGGCGACCGCGAGGGCGATGGTGGTGAGGCTGACGGGGGCGGTCAGCGCGATGTCGAGGGTCTTCGCGGCGGTCTGCCGGCCGGGACCGCCCATGCCGCCGCCACCGAAGCCCCCGGGGCCGCCCGCACCCCCGCCACCGCCCGTGCCGCCACCCAGCTGGGCCTGCAGCGTGGGGCTGACGGCCGTGACGACGTACGCGCCCGCGAGCCCCAGCGCGATGCCGAGGGCGCCGCCGACCAGGCCGTTGACGACGGCCTCGCCGATCACCTGGCGGGTGACCCGGCCCGAGCGCCAGCCGAGCGCCTTGAGCGTGCCGAACTCGCGCACCCGGCGGGAGACGGCGGAGGAGGTGAGCAGACCGGCGACGAGGAAGGCGGCCGCCAGGACGACGATCGACAGCCACTTGCCGACGCCCGCGGCAAGGGAGGAAGCGGTGGACAGCGACCCGGAGACGGTGTCGGCGAGATCGGCGGAGGTGGTGACCGTCGTACCCGAGATGTTCTTCTGGATCGCGGACTTGACGCCGTCGATCCGCTGCGAGTCGGTCGCCTTGACATAGATCGTGGTGACCTTGTCCTTCGCGTCACCAAGCGTCTGGGCCTGCTTGAGCGGCACGTAGAGGTTGGCCGCGGCGTCGCCGCTGTCGGCCGTGGCGATGCCGACGACCTCGAACTCGGTGCCCTTGACGGTGACCGTGCTGCCGGTCTTGAGCTTCTTCTCCTTGGCGTACGCCGCGTCGGCGACGGCGACCTTGGCATCGGCCTCCGTCTCCTTGAAGGTGCGGCCGCTGGTGATGGTGGACGTGGTCAGCGGGCCGAGGGCGGGCTCGGTGACGTCGGTGCCGTAGACGGAGTAGCTGTTGACGTCGAAGTCGGCGCCGCCGCCCTGCACGCGGCCCTGCGGGGCCTGTCCGCCGCCGCCCGGTCCGCCGCCCTGACCCTGGCTCTGCCCGCCCGAGCCGCCCTCCTGCTGGAACTGACCCCGTGTGAACTCACCGCTGACCTTGACTACTTGGAGGCTCAGTCCGCCCACCGCGTCGGCGACACCGCTCTGGTCGGCGACCTTGCCGACGGTCGAACCCGCCAGCGTCTGCAGGCCCTGCACCATGACGCGGTCGGTGCTCTGCTCCTCCTCGGAGCCGTCCTCCTGCGCGTCGAAGCGGAAGCGCGGCCGTTCGGAGGTGGAGCCGGAGGGGGCCTCCGCGGCCTTGGTGACCGTCATGTCCGTGCCGAGCCCGTACAGGGACTGCAGCACCTTGTCCTGCGCCCGGCTCATGCCGGAGGAGACGGAGTCGACGACGATGACCAGCGCGATGCCCAGCGCCAGGCCGGAGGCGACGACGAGGGCCGCCTTTCTGCGGCGGCGCAGCTCGCGCCTCAGATAGGTGAAGAACATGGCCGCAAGGTAGGGACGGCCTGTGATGAAGGGATAAGGGTCGCGTAAGAGGAGGATGAGAAGCCGGGGAAACGGCGGGCGCCCGCCGCCCCGGTCGAGGGGTGGCGGGCGCCCGTGCGAAGTGGCGTCGGCCCGGCGGGAGTTCGGCGTCAGACCGCCGAACCCGCCTTCCACTGGGCCCAGTCCATGTTCCAGCCGTTGAGGCCGTTGTCCGGGGCGATGGTCTTGTCGCCGGTGTTCTGGACGACGACCACGTCACCGATGATCGAGTTGTCGTAGAACCAGGCGCCCGGCATGTTCGGGTCGTTCGCGCCCTTGGCGTCCTCCAGGCCCACGCAGCCGTGGCTGGTGTTGGCGCTGCCGAAGATGCCCTTGCCCCAGTAGTTGCCGTGGATGAAGGTGCCGGAGGTGCTCAGGCGCATGGCGTGCGGCACGTCCTTGATGTCGTACTCGCCCTTGCCGTCGTCGTCGGTGAAGCCGACCGTCGAGCCGTCCATCCGGGTCTCCTTGAACTTCTCGGAGATCACCATCTGACCCTCGTAGGTCTTGTTCTCGGGGGAGCCGGCGGAGATCGGGATCGTCTTGATCGTCTTGCCGTCCTGCGTGACCGTCATCTGCTTGGTCTTCGCGTCGACGTAGGAGACCTGGTTGCGGCCGATCTTGAAGGTGACCGTCTTCTGCTGGACGCCGTAGACACCGTCGGCGCCCTCGACTCCGTCGAGCGCCAGCTTGAGGGTGACGGTCGAGTTCTCCTGCCAGTACTTCTCCGGGCGGCAGTCCATGCGCTGGGTGCTGAACCAGTGGCAGGCGACCTCCTGGCCGCTGCTGGTGTTGACCGTGATGCCCTTCTGGACGGCGGCCTTGTTGGTGATCTCCTTGTCGAAGTTGATCGACACGGGCATCCCGACGCCGACGGTCTTGCCGTCGTCCGGGGTGAAGGTGCCGATGAAGCTGTTCTGCGGGGAGACCGTGGTGAACGACGCGTTCTCGTGGGCGGCGCGGCCCTCGGAGTCCTGCGCGGTCGCCGTCAGCTTGTAGGTGGTGGCCCGCTCCAGCTGCCCGCTGGGCTTCCAGCTGGTCTTGTCGGCGGATATCTCGCCGCTGACCGCGGTGCCGTCGGAGGCGGTCATCTTCACCTCGGTGAGCGTGCCCTTGCTCACCGTGACGCCGGCGGAGTTGTTGATGGAGGCGTTGTCCGAGCCGTCCTCGGGCGTGATCTTGATCTGGGCCTCGGACGTCTTCTTGGCCGCCGCCTCGTCGACCTCGGCCTGTGACGTCTTGCCGTCCCCACCCCCGGAGGTGTCGGCGTCGCTACTGGAACATGCCGAGAGCACCAGCACACCGCCGAGCAGTGCGGACGCGGCCATCAGGCCCTTGCGCCGCTTACCGTCCGTCATCACACGCTTCTCCATCGTTGCCGATTCCCGAAACCCCGAGATACCCCGTCAATAACTTTCAACGCTACGACCGGTTCGTCCCGTTCCACATCGCCCTCAGGTGTGGGACATACCACGTTCACGCGCAGCCGGAAGGTGGTGCGAGCGGTGCGGGGGGGGTCGGTCAGTGCGCACCGTGAGACGACGAAACCCCGGACGGTGGTTGCCGCCCGGGGTCACGTTTTTCCCCACACGGCGTCAGCCGACCCTCATTTCATCGTCTTCCGGGTCGTTCTCGTCGTCATCATCCTCGTCGAGGTCCCATTCGGGCGAGTCGGGGTCGTAGTCGATCCGCTCACTGCTCCAGGACGCCTGCTGGAGTTCGATCCCGGGCACCGCACTGACCAGGTCGAACGGGTCCACGAGGTGGGCCAGGGCCTCGGCGGTGTCCTCCGTCACAGCCTGCTCGGCGTGCGCCCGTTCCGCGTCGGGCAGGTCGGTGTCGTCGGCCAGCGACTGGAGCGCGAACCCGGTGACGGCCTCCTCGTCGTCGACCGCGAGGACCAGCTCGACGCGAATCCGTACATAACGTGATGTCTCTGGAGTGCTCATGCCCGGAGCGTAAGGCCGACCGCTCCCGTGACTTTCCTGTGACCCGCGATTTTCACTAACATCAGCCCACACGGCCAATTCGCCAGCGCCACAAGGGGATCGATATTCCGTGTCATCCGCTCGCCGTCCGTTGCTGACCGCCGCCGCCGCGGGCGGCCTGCTGTGCGCCCTGTGGTTCGTCCCGTCCGCCAACGCGACGCCCGACGCACCGGCGCTCAGGACCGCCGCCGCGACCTCGTCCCCGCAGGTCACCGAGCAGGCCAGAGCCGTGTCCACGGGCACAGGGGACACCGCCGACGGCACGACCCGGCTGGCCGACACCGGAAGCTTCGACAGCACGCCGTACGTCGTCGGCGGCGCCCTCTGCCTCGGACTCGGCGTCGGCTTCGTCGGGTACTCGGTGCGCCGGGAACGCCTCGATTTTTGAGCGCGCTTGACGTTCTTTTGGCTTTTTTGACCGTCCCGAGGCAGCACAGAGGGGCCCCGTCCTTCCGACGGGACCCCTCGGGTTACGGCAGCGGACCGGTGACCGTCACCGCAGCGGCCCGGTGACCGTCTCCGCCGCCGCGACCAGGTGCCCGGCGCGCACGAACGCGTCCGCCGCGGCGAGGTCGGGCGCCAGGAAGCGGTCCGGCCCGGGGCCCTCGACGCCGGCCGCCCGTACGGCGTCGATGACGGCCTGCGAGGCCGGGGCCGGGGTGAGGCCCTCGCGGAGCTGGATGGCGCGGGTGGCGGCGTACAGCTCGACGGCGATCACGCGGGTGAGGTTGTCGACGGCCGTGCGCAGCTTGCGCGCCGCCGACCAGCCCATCGACACGTGGTCCTCCTGCATCGCGGAGGACGGGATCGAGTCCGCCGAGGCCGGTACGGCGAGCCGCTTGAGCTCGCTCACCAGCGCGGCCTGCGTGTACTGCGCGATCATCAGCCCGGAGTCGACGCCGGCGTCGTCGGCGAGGAACGGCGGCAGACCGTGGCTGCGGTTCTTGTCCAGCAGCCGGTCGGTGCGGCGCTCGGCGATGGAGCCGAGGTCGGCCACGGCCACGGCGAGGAAGTCCAGGACGTAGGCGACCGGAGCGCCGTGGAAGTTGCCGTTGGACTCGACGCGTCCGTCGGGCAGCACGACCGGGTTGTCCACGGCCGCGGCCAGCTCGCGCTCTGCGACGAGACCCGCGTGGGCCATGGTGTCGCGACCGGCGCCGGCGACCTGCGGGGCGCAGCGCACCGAGTAGGCGTCCTGGACGCGGGGGGCGTCGTCCTGGTGGTGCCCGGTCAGACCCGATCCCTTGAGCACGGCGAGCATGTTGGCTGCGCTGGCGGCCTGCCCCGGGTGCGGGCGGATGGCGTGCAGTTCGGGGGCGAGCACCTTGTCGGTGCCGAGCAGGGCCTCCATGGTCAGCGCGGCGGTGACGTCGGCGGACTTGTAGAGGGTGTCGAGGTCGGCGAGGGCCATGATCAGCATGCCCAGCATGCCGTCGGTGCCGTTGAGGAGGGCGAGGCCCTCCTTCTCGCGCAGCTCGACGGGGGCGATCCCGTGGGCGGTGAGCAGCTCGCCGGCCGGCCGTACGGTGCCGTCGGGGCCCTCGGCCTCCCCTTCGCCCATGAGGGTGAGCGCGCAGTGGGAGAGCGGCGCGAGGTCGCCGGAGCAGCCGAGGGAGCCGTACTCGTGCACGACCGGGGTGATCCCGGCGTTGAGCACGTCGGCCATGGTCTGCGCGACCTCGGGCCGGACGCCGGTGTGCCCGGAACAGACGGTCTTCAGCCGCAGGAACATCAGCGCGCGCACCACCTCGCGCTCGACGCGCGGTCCCATCCCGGCGGCGTGCGAACGGACGATGTTCCGCTGCAGCCGGCCCCGCAGGTCGGGGCTGATGTGCCGGGTCGCCAGGGCGCCGAAGCCGGTGCTCACGCCGTACACGGGGTCCGGCTTGGCGGCCAGCGCGTCCACGATCCCGCGCGCCGCGGCCAGGGCGGCGACCGCGTCGTCGGAGAGTTCGATCCGGGCGCCGTCCCGCGCCACGGCGAGAACGTCGGACGCGGTGACCCCGGACGTCCCCACCACCACAGTGTGCATATTCATATTCAGGAGCGTACGCAGTGAATTCGATGATGTCACGAGGGAGTACGTCACAGATGCGCGCCGGTGGCGCCCCTTACCGAGCGACGTCAAGGGGAATGCCGCCCGCGGAACCGCCTGCGCTCCCCGTCCCCCTCCCGGGCGGGCTCGTCCGCCAGCCGTACGACGGGGTCGTCCGGCCCCTCACGGCCGGCGACGACCGGCCGGGCCGCCCGTTCGGCCTTGGCGCGGTACTGCGCAGCGTCGGCGAGCCGGA
Organism: Streptomyces sp. NPDC053750; assembly: GCF_044544295.1. NCBI lineage: Bacteria > Bacillati > Actinomycetota > Actinomycetes > Kitasatosporales > Streptomycetaceae > Streptomyces > Streptomyces sp. NPDC053750. The sequence continues at coordinate 449,152 of NZ_JBITXB010000006.1, forward strand.
ACAGCCGGCGGGCCGAGCGCACCGGCCCGACCGGATCCTGCGTGGACGCGACCCCGCAGGCCACACCGTCGCCGAGCTCCAGCACGGCCGCCCGGCGGCACAGCTCCTCGGCCGCCCCGACCACCTCGTCGGCGGGCGGCCCGACCGCGAGCAGGCAGAACTCGTCCCCGCCGAGCCGCGCCGCCAGCGCCCCCGGCACCATCGCCCCGCACAGCGACAGCACCGACCCGAACCGCTCCAGGAGCCGGTCCCCCACCGCATGCCCGTGCGTGTCGTTCACCCGCTTGAGACCGTTCAGATCGCACACGACGAGACTGACGACGACCTCCTCCTTGCGGTGCCGCTCGACGGCCTCGTCCAGCGCCGCGTCGACGGCACGGCGGTTGGCCAGCCCGGTCAGCGCGTCGGTGTACGCGAGGCGCCGGACCTCCTCCAGCCGCTCGGTCTGCGCGATCCCGGCGGCGACGACCGCGGCCAGTACGGTGGCGAAGTCGGCGTCGGCCCGCTCGAAGACCCGCTCCCCCACCGGGCGGGCCACGTACAGCTCGCCCCAGGCGCGGCCGTGCAGCACGATCGGCGCGACCACGCAGCAGCCGCGGCCCCGGCGGCGCAGGGCGGCGACGCGCTGATGCACGTACCCGGGACGCCCCGTCGCGGGCCCCTGGGCCGTCTCGACCCAGGCGTCGGGCTCACCGCCACCGGCCCAGCGCTCGTGCAGGAACTCGGTGATCTCCGCGAACTGGTGCACCGGGTAGGACTCGTCCTCGGGGAACTCCTCCTCGTCCTCGGCGCGCCGGCCGACGTTCACCAGGACCCGGAGCCGGCCCAGCTCGCGCTCCCACACGGACAGCGCGGCGAAGCTGCCGCCCAGCGCGAGGCACGCGCCGACGGCCGCCGCACGCCACGCCTCACGCGAGCTGTGCGCGGCGGCCATGCCCTGCGCCAACGCCACGACGGCCGTGAGCCGTGCGTCCTCACCCATCACTCCAGGCTAGGGAGATTTATGAAGAAGGTGGACACGAGCCTCCGGCGGTTGGGCCGTTTGCGCGGAGGCGGGCGGGCGGCCCGCCGGGGACTGCGCGCCCTGCTGAACCCTCTGTGAGCTGCGGCCCCCTACTCCCCCGGCCACCGCGGCGCCCGCTTCTCGTTGAACGCCGCCACCCCCTCCGCCCGGTCCCCGGAGAACGCCACCGAACGCCACGCCGCGTCCTCGACCTCCAGACCGGCCCGCAGATCCAGCCCGTGCCCGAGCCGCAGCGCCCGCTTGGCCGCGCGCAGCCCCACGGGCGAGTTCGCGGCCATCCGGGCGGCGAGGTCCAGCGCCTCCTCCCGGTCGCGTCCCTCCTCCACCAGCTGGTCCACGAGCCCGATCTCGCGCGCCTCCCCGGCCTCCACCCGCCGCGCCGTGAACACCAGCTCGGCGGCGCGCGCCGCGCCCACCCGCCGCGGCAGCAGCTGCGTACCGCCACCGCCCGGAATCACCCCGACGGACACCTCGGGCAGCCCCACCACGGCCGTACGGTCGGCCACGATCACGTCGCAGGACAGCGCCAGCTCGAAGCCGCCGCCCAGCGCGAACCCGTGCACGGCCGCGACCGTCGGCACGGGCAGTTCCAGCACCGCGGTGTACGCGCCCCGGGTCACCGGCCGCTGGCGCAGCAGATCGGCGTCGGAGAAGGAGTTGCGTTCCTTCAGGTCGGCCCCGACGCAGAACGCCCGCTCGTGGGTCGAGGTCAGCACCACCACCCGTACGTCACGGTCCTCGCCCAGCGCCGCGCACGCCGCGCCGATGGACCGGGCCATCGCGGTCGAGACGGCGTTCATCGCCTTCGGCCGGTCGAGGGCGAGCTCCGCGACATGCCCGTCCCCGTGCCGTCGCACCAGGACGAACTCTCCGAACCGCTCCTCGCTCATGACGCCCTCCGGTTAACGCGGGTTAACAACTCGACCGCCCGATCATCGCAGGTGGACCGACGCGGCGAAAGGCCGGACGCGCTCGCCCCCCACTTCGCCCCGCTTACCCGTTCGAGTGACATCCCGCCAACCACCGCACACCGGCCGACGGCAGCGCGTAGCGTCGCCCCGCCATGGCGCAGCGGGGGGCGCGTGCGCACCGGGGAGGGATCATGACGACGACCGGCACGAGCGACGCGACCGGCACGAGTGACACCAGCGGCACGAGTGACACGAGCGGCACACCGTCGAAGCCGCGGCACCCGTGGAGTCACCGCGGCCGACACCGCCGGCCCCGCCCCCGCAAGGTGCTGCTCGCCGCGGGTGGCCTCGCCCTGGCGGCCGGCGCCCTGGGCCTCGTACGTCTGGCGCCCGGCCCCGGTGGCGGCGACGCGGACGGCTTCGGCACCGAGGCAGGGCCACGCGTGGAGACGGGCGGGAAGCGGGAGACCGCGACGGACCGGGCGACACCCGCCGCCGCGAGCACCGCGGGCCGGCCCGAGGTGAGCCCGTCGGCCACTTCCGCCATGGGCGGGCTGAGCGGATCTCCGGGGACGGACGGGCGGAACCTCATACCGGGGCTCTCCCCGGGCGGTTCCCCAGCCGCGCATTCCGCCACTGCCTCGACGACGCCCCTCCCCGACGCCCCGGACCCCCGCGAGGGGGCGCCGGGCCCCCGCACTCCACAGTCGACACCGCCGTCACCGCAGCCGCCGCACTCACCCGACGCGCCACGCCCACCGCGGTCCGACACCCCCGCCCCGGACCCCGCCCCCACCCCGCCACCACGACGCGGTACGCCGTCGGCGCCCGCCCCGGACACCCCGGACCCGGACCGCCCCGGACTGTGCGTGCCGGTGGTCGGCCTGTGCGTGGACCTGCTCGCCGACGAGGGCTGACCCGCTACGACTCCTCGCCGCCGCCCCGTCGCGTCAGCAGCCAGGGCTCGACCACGCCGAGACCACGCACCGGCCGCTGCCACATCGGCTGAAGCGCGAAGCGGTACGTGGGCGGCTCCTCGCCCTCCTTCTCCGCGGTGGCGGCCTCCTCGGCCGCGGCGGCCTCCGAGGCCGGGGCGTCCCGCGTGCGGATCAGCTCCTCCGCGAGGGCGGCGTCGACCAGGACGGCGTCGCGGGGGGCTATGGAGGTGAGCCGGGAGGCCAGGTTGACGGTCGTGCCGAAGACGTCGCCCATCCGGGTGGTCACCGTGCCGAAGGCTATGCCGACGCGCAGTTCCGGCATGGTCTCGTCGTTCGCCATGGTCTCGACGAGGAGCAACGCGATCTCGGCGGCCGTACCGGCGTCGTCGGCGGCGTACAGCACCTCGTCGCCGAGGGTCTTGATCAGGCGTCCGCCGCGCGCGGCCACCAGGTCGGCGGCGGTGGTCTCGAAGGCCTCGACCAGCTCGCCGAGCTCCTCCTCCTCCATCCGGCGGGTCAGCCGGGTGAAGCCGACCAGGTCGGCGAAGCCGACGGCGAGACGCCGGTCCACCATCTCCTCGTCGTCACCGGCCTGGACGACCCGGCCGGCCGAGGCGGCGAGCTGGCGCCGCCAGACGTAGACCAGGAACTCCTGCAGCTCGGGCAGGAGCAGCTCGACGATCGGGTACGTCACCTCGGTGCGCGTCATGCCGGGCTCGGGCGGCTCGGTCAGCCCCTCCAGGAAGGAGTCGATCTGCCACTCCGCCAACCGGGCGGTGGTCTGCCCGGTGGACCGCGCCACCTGCACGGCCATCGCCTCGCTGAGCAGCCCCGCCTCCACCAGACCGGCCAGCCGCCGCAGGGCGAGGACGTCCGCCTCGGTGAGCGCCTTGGCCTGGCCGATGTCGGCGAAGCCCATCGCCCGCCAGAAACGGGAGGCCAGCTCCATGGAGACGCCCGCGCTGCGGGCGGCCTGGAAGGGGGTGTACCGGCGCTCGGCGCCCAGGATGAGCCCTTCCAGGCGCAGTGCGAGCGGGTCCTCGCCGGAGTCGGCGGCGTCCGGGGCGGGCTCGGGGTCCACCCGGCCGTCCCCGTCCGCGCCGGAGCCCGTGTCGTCGACGGTCACGCCTGCTGCCCTTCCGATCTGCCGCGGTCAGGTTCGACCGGCCCCAACTTTACGTCAGGTGTGCCCCAGCTCACTCCCGCGAGCCTGCGGCAGCCTGCGGGCAGTCGTGCCTCCCCCAGTGCCTGAACGGCCTGGGAGGTACCCCCGGGGGCGGCACGGGTGGGCGGTGGGGGTCCCTTCACTCGAGCGAAGCCGAGAGTGGGGGAGGCACCCCGCACCGCCTGGCTGCGACACCCCCAGCCGCACCCCAACGCCCCGGCACAGGTCACGCCAACCGCAAGTGCACGATGTCCCCCGCCCCCACCGGCTCCTGCACCCCCGCCTCCGTGGCCAGCACCAGCCGCCCGTCCCCGTCCACGGCCACCGCCTCCCCCACCAGCGACCGCTCCCCCGGCAGCTCCGCCCGCACCATCCGCCCGAGCGTCGCGCACCCCGCCGCGTACGTCTCCTGCAGCCCGCTCACCGCCGGGTCGCCCCCGGCCTCCCGCCACTTCCCGTACCAGTCCTCCAGCGACCGCAGCACCTGCCGCAGCAGCGGATCGCGGTCCGTGCGCACGGCGCCGGCCAGCGCCAGCGACCCGGCCCGGGGCACCGGCAGTTCGTCGGCCCGCAGGGTGACGTTGATGCCGACGCCGATGACCACCCCGTCGTCGCCCGCCCGCTCGGCGAGGATGCCGCCGGCCTTGCGTTCCTCGTCGCCGACGGTCACCAGCAGGTCGTTGGGCCACTTCAGGGCCGTATCGACACCCGCGGCCCGGGACAGCCCCGTGGCCACCGCGACGCCGGTGAGCAGCGGCAGCCAGCCCCAGCGGGCCACGGGCACCTCGGCGGGCCGCAGCAGTACGGAGAAGAAGAGGCCGGAGCGGGCCGGCGCCGTCCACTGCCGGTCCAGGCGGCCCCGCGCGGCGGTCTGCTCCTCGGCGACGAGGACGGTCCCCTCGTCCGCCTTCCCCGCGGCGGCACGGGCCACGAGGTCGGAGTTGGTGGAGCCGGTGCTCTGCACCACCTCCACCTGCCGCCACAGCCCTCCCTCCCGTACCAGCCCCCGGCGCAGCGCGGTGGTGTTGAGGGGCGGCCGGTCCAGGTCGGACCAGCGGCTGTGGGAGGGTTCGGAGGCATCTCGGGGCGTCATGCAACCCACACTAGGTGTGGGAAACACCGCACTGCCGATCGCAAGGCCCCCTATTACTCTACGGATGAGTAACCGTCCCCCCTTTTGAGCAGGCAGGGAGCCGCATCCCGATGTCCGAGCCGGAAGAGCAGCAGCCCGACATCCACACGACCGCGGGCAAGCTCGCGGACCTGAGGCGCCGTATCGAGGAAGCGACGCACGCCGGTTCGGAACGCGCCGTCGAGAAGCAGCACGCCAAGGGCAAGCTGACGGCCCGGGAGCGCATCGACCTCCTTCTCGACGAGGGTTCCTTCGTCGAGCTGGACGAGTTCGCCCGGCACCGCTCCACCAACTTCGGCCTGGACGCCAACCGCCCCTACGGCGACGGCGTGGTCACCGGCTACGGCACGGTCGACGGCCGCCCGGTCGCCGTCTTCTCCCAGGACTTCACCGTCTTCGGCGGGGCCCTCGGCGAGGTCTACGGCCAGAAGATCGTCAAGGTCATGGACTTCGCGCTGAAGACCGGCTGCCCGGTCATCGGCATCAACGACTCGGGCGGCGCCCGCATCCAGGAGGGCGTGGCCTCGCTCGGCGCGTACGGCGAGATCTTCCGCCGCAACACCCACGCCTCGGGCGTGATCCCGCAGATCAGCCTGGTCGTCGGCCCGTGCGCGGGCGGCGCGGTCTACTCCCCGGCGATCACCGACTTCACGGTGATGGTCGACCAGACCAGCCACATGTTCATCACCGGCCCCGACGTCATCAAGACGGTCACCGGCGAGGACGTCGGCTTCGAGGAGCTGGGCGGCGCCCGCACCCACAACTCCACCTCGGGCGTGGCCCACCACATGGCGGGCGACGAGAAGGACGCCATCGAGTACGTCAAGCAGCTGCTGTCGTACCTGCCGTCCAACAACCTCTCCGAGCCCCCGGCCTTCCCGGAGGAGGCCGACCTCGCCGTCACGGACGAGGACCGCGAGCTGGACGTGATCGTCCCGGACTCGGCGAACCAGCCGTACGACATGCACACCGTCATCGAGCACGTCCTCGACGACGCCGAGTTCTTCGAGACCCAGCCGCTGTTCGCGCCGAACATCCTCACCGGTTTCGGCCGGGTCGAGGGCCGTCCGGTCGGCATCGTCGCCAACCAGCCGATGCAGTTCGCCGGCTGCCTGGACATCACCGCCTCCGAGAAGGCGGCCCGCTTCGTGCGCACCTGCGACGCCTTCAACGTGCCCGTCCTCACCTTCGTGGACGTCCCCGGCTTCCTCCCGGGCGTCGACCAGGAGCACGACGGCATCATCCGCCGCGGCGCCAAGCTCATCTACGCCTACGCCGAGGCCACGGTCCCGCTCATCACGGTCATCACCCGCAAGGCCTTCGGCGGCGCCTACGACGTCATGGGCTCCAAGCACCTGGGCGCCGACCTCAACCTGGCCTGGCCCACCGCCCAGATCGCCGTCATGGGCGCGCAGGGCGCGGTCAACATCCTGCACCGCCGCACCATCGCCGAGGCGGGTGACGACGTCGAGGCCACCCGCGCCCGCCTGATCCAGGAGTACGAGGACGCCCTCCTCAACCCCTACGTCGCGGCCGAACGCGGCTACGTCGACGCGGTGATCATGCCGTCCGACACCCGCCGCCACATCGTCCGCGGCCTGCGTCAGCTGCGCACCAAGCGGGAATCCCTCCCTCCGAAGAAGCACGGCAACATCCCCCTCTAAGGAGCCCGGCGTGATCAAGGTCGTACGGGGCAACCCCACCCCGGAGGAGCTGGCCGCCGCCCTGGCGGTGGTCCGAGCCCGCGCCGCGACGGCAGAAACAGGGCCGCCCGGCGCACAGGGCCCACGCGACGCATGGTCCGACCCGTCTCGGATCGCAGGCCACCACCTGCCCCAGCCAGGCCCGGCGTCGTGGGGCCGGACCTACTGGCCGAGCTAGGAACAGCCCACCCAGGGGCGCGGGGCTGTGTCGATATGCGGCTCCGCCGCGTGGGCGCACAGCACTGAAACCCCGCGCCCCGATTTGAGTACCCGTACTCAAGCGCCGCCCCTCCGCCAAGCCCCACGCTTAGGGGCATGCTGTGGTCCGACCCCAAGAACGAGCCGCCCAAGGAACTGCGCGACATGCAGGCCATGCTGCGGCGGCTGAGCGTCTTCCTGGCGGCGGCCATGATTCTCGCGATGATCGTGATCGGTCCGAGGTGAGCCCGCGCCACCCGGGTGGCTAACCTGACCCCATGACTCCTCAGCGTCGCAGGCGCCTCGTCCTCGCCTCCCAGTCCCCGGCCCGGCTCGGGCTGCTGCGCCAGGCCGGACTCGACCCCGAGGTCCTCGTCAGCGGCGTCGACGAGGACGCCGTCAGCGCGCCCACCCCGGCCGAGCTCGCCCTCGCGCTCGCCGAGGCCAAGGCCTCCGTCGTGGCCGCCAAGCCCGAGGTGCACGGCGCCCTGGTGATCGGCTGCGACTCGGTGCTCGACCTGGACGGACAGGCCCTCGGAAAGCCGGCGGACGCCGAGGAGGCCACCGCCCGCTGGAAGGCGATGCGCGGCCGGGCGGGCACGCTGCAGACCGGCCACTGCGTCTGGGACACCGCCTCCGGCCGCCACGTCTCGGCCACCGCCTCCACCGTCGTCCGCTTCGGCGAGCCGACCGACGAGGAGATCGCGGCCTACGTGGCCTCCGGCGAGCCCCTGTACGTCGCCGGGGCCTTCACCCTGGACGGCCGCTCGGCCCCGTTCATCGACGGCATCGACGGCGACCACGGGAACGTGATCGGCATCAGCCTGCCCCTCGTACGCCGACTGCTCTCCGAACTCGGGGTCGGCATCACGGAGTTGTGGGCGCCGGCGGAGGGCTGACCGGGGAGCCGTCGCCGTCGCCCTTGCCGTCCCCGGGCTGCCCGGGCGCGGGCTCCTCGCGGACGTCGTAGGTCATCAGCAGCAGGACGACGAGGCCGAGCACGACGATCACGAACAGGAAGGCCTCCGGGCCCACCAGCCCCCAGGTGACGGCGCCGAGCAGCCCGTGCACCACGGCCACGCTGATCAGCAGGACCCGGCCGAGCCCGGCGGGCGGGCGGTTGCGCAGCGCCACGAGCAGCGCGACCAGCCCGCACAGCGCGAAGTAGAGCCCGAAGACGACTCCACCGATCTTCGAGGACAGGGACATCATGTCCGGGTCGAGACCGGCCAGGGACATGTCCTGCCGGTCGACGACGATTCCCAGGAACCAGTTCAGCGCCGCGACGCCGAGTGCCTCCACGAAGAGCACGAGCGCCACGATCCACGCCACCGGCCTGCGCACTGCCACCGGTCCCCACCCACTTTCGACCGCTGCCGCATCCGACAGCTGTTACCCCAAGTACGTTCGAGACATCGCGAACGCTACTAACGGGTAAACCTCGCGACAAGAGGTCTGCCACGGGCAAAGAATCATTGGGCCATTCGTAGGGACTCCACAAAGAAACGGAGTGGCGCGCGGCACGCTCTCACAGAGACCTTGACCACATAGGAGGGCTAGGGTTTCCCGGAGGAGTCCTGTGTATCAAGGACAGACAAGGGATTTCGCGGGTCGAGCGAGCCTCGAATCACGCTCCGTGTGGGCAAGCTCACCATTGGGGACGGGTCGAAGTGCCGTGTCGGCAGTCCCTAAACTCGGCTTGTTTCAAGGAGGGAGCCTCAATCGTGCGCAAGGTGCTCATCGCCAACCGTGGCGAAATCGCTGTCCGCGTGGCCCGGGCCTGCCGGGACGCCGGGATCGCGAGCGTGGCCGTCTACGCGGACCCGGACCGGGACGCTCTGCATGTCCGCGCCGCTGATGAGGCGTTCGCCCTGGGTGGTGACACCCCCGCCGGCAGCTACCTGGACATCGCCAAGGTACTGAAGGCAGCGAGCGAGTCGGGCGCGGACGCCATCCACCCCGGCTACGGCTTTCTCTCCGAGAACGCCGAGTTCGCGCAGGCGGTCCTGGACGCGGGTCTGATCTGGATCGGCCCGCCCCCGCAGGCCATCCGCGACCTGGGTGACAAGGTCGCCGCCCGCCACATCGCCCAGCGGGCCGGCGCGCCGCTGGTCGCGGGCACCCCGGACCCGGTCTCGGGCGCGGAGGAGGTCGTGGCCTTCGCCAAGGAGCACGGCCTGCCGATCGCGATCAAGGCCGCCTTCGGCGGTGGCGGACGCGGCCTCAAGGTCGCCCGCACCCTCGAAGAGGTGCCCGAGCTGTACGACTCCGCCGTGCGGGAGGCGGTGGCCGCGTTCGGCCGCGGCGAGTGCTTCGTCGAGCGCTACCTCGACAAGCCCCGCCACGTGGAGACGCAGTGCCTGGCCGACCAGCACGGCAACGTGGTCGTGGTCTCCACCCGCGACTGCTCCCTCCAGCGCCGCCACCAGAAGCTCGTCGAGGAGGCCCCCGCGCCGTTCCTCTCCGACGCCCAGATGGCCGAGCTGTACTCCGCCTCCAAGGCGATCCTGAAGGAGGCCGGCTACGTCGGCGCCGGCACCGTCGAGTTCCTGGTCGGCCTCGACGGCACGATCTCCTTCCTCGAGGTCAACACCCGCCTCCAGGTGGAGCACCCGGTCACCGAGGAGGTCGCGGGCATCGACCTGGTCCGCGAGATGTTCCGCATCGCCGACGGCGAGGAGCTCGGCTACGGCGACCCGGAGCTGCGCGGCCACTCCTTCGAGTTCCGCATCAACGGCGAGGACCCGGGCCGGGGCTTCCTCCCCGCCCCCGGCACCGTGACCAGCTTCGCCCCGCCGACCGGCCCCGGCGTCCGCCTGGACGCGGGCGTCGAGTCCGGCTCGGTGATCGGCCCGGCGTGGGACTCCCTGCTGGCCAAGCTGATCGTCACCGGCCGCACCCGCAAGGAGGCCCTCCAGCGGGCCGCGCGCGCCCTGGAGGAGTTCCAGGTCGAGGGCATGGCCACCGCCATCCCGTTCCACCGCGCGGTCGTGAAGGACCCGGCCTTCGCACCGGAACTGACCGGCTCGGCCGACCCGTTCACGGTCCACACCCGCTGGATCGAGACCGAGTTCGTCAACGAGATCAAGCCCTTCACCGCCCCCGCCGACGCGGAGGCGGACGAGGACGCGGGCCGTGAGACGGTCGTCGTCGAGGTCGGCGGCAAGCGCCTGGAGGTCTCCCTCCCGTCCTCGCTGGGCATGTCCCTGGCCCGCACCGGCCTGGCGGCCGGCGCAAAGCCGAAGCGCCGGGCTGCCAAGAAGTCGGGCCCGGCGGCCTCCGGCGACACCCTCGCCTCGCCGATGCAGGGCACCATCGTCAAGATCGCCGTGGAGGAGGGCCAGGAAGTCAAGGAAGGCGACCTGATCGTCGTCCTGGAGGCCATGAAGATGGAGCAGCCCCTCAACGCCCACAAGTCCGGCACCATCAAGGGCCTGGGCGCGGAGGTCGGCGCGTCCGTCACGTCGGGCGCCGCGATCTGCGAGATCAAGGACTGACACCCGCACGACCGCGAGACCACCGGGGCGCCCGGCGGACCAGGGCAACCGGTCCGCCGGGCGCCCCGTCGTCGGTGCCGGGGACGCGACGGACCGTACGGCGGCTCAGCGGCGGCGCAGATCCGCGACGCGCGTCCGCTCCGCCCCGGCGCCCTGCTCACCCAGCGCCGTGGCCGACCGCAGCCCCGCCGCCGCACCCGGGACCTGACGGCGTGGCCCCGGAAGCGGCACGTCCCGACGCTGCTGACGCGCCGGGACGGAATCACCCCCCGGGGCCCCCGCGGTCCCCGAGGCCCCGGAGTCGCCCGTAGCACCCCCCGACGCCCCGGCCACGGCGATCTGCACGCCCTGGTCGGCCAGGGCCTGGAGCTCGGTGCCGGCCCGGTCGTCGTGGGCGGGCGGCTCGTCCGTGACCAGGCGGGTGATGACATCCGTGGGCACGGTCTGGAACATGGTGTCCGTGCCCAGCTTGGAGTGGTCGGCCAGGACGACGACCTCGGCGGCGGCCTGCACCAGCGCGCGGTCGACGGAGGCCGACAGCATGTTGGACGTGGACAGGCCCCGCTCCGCCGTCAGCCCGCTCCCGGACAGGAAGGCCTTGGACACCCGCAGCCCCTGCAGGGACTGCTCGGCCCCCGACCCGACGAGGGCGTAGTTGGACCCCCGGAGCGTGCCACCGGTCATCACGACCTCGACCCGGTTGGCATGGGCCAGGGCCTGGGCCACCAGCAGCGAGTTGGTGACGACGGTCAGCCCGGGCACCCGCGCGAGCCGGCGGGCCAGCTCCTGCGTCGTGGTCCCCGCCCCGACCACGATGGCCTCGCCCTCTTCGACGAAGCTCGCGGCGAGATCGGCGATGGCCGTCTTCTCGGCGGTCGCGAGATGGGACTTCTGCGGGAAGCCGGACTCTCGCGTGAACCCGCCCGGCAGTACCGCACCGCCGTGCCGGCGGTCGAGGAGTCCTTCTGCCTCCAGTGCGCGCACGTCCCGCCGTACGGTCACTTCGGAGGTCTGGACGACGCGGGCGAGCTCACGGAGCGACACGGCCCCGTTCGCTCGCACCATTTCGAGGATCAATTGGCGACGTTCTGCAGCGAACACGAAACTGACAGTAACCCCAACGACCGTCTGCTTTCAGCAGTATGCGCCGAATAACAGAAGTTGTTCGCACGGCAGACCGGGAAGTGGTATACACGCCTACTCCGGCCGCCTATGCCGCCCGCAAGCGACGCAACTCCCCGTAACCACCGGGGAGTCGATTCCGGCCGCCCACCCGCACGCGGACCGGGAGCCTAGGCGATCCCCTCCGCCTTCCGCGTGTGCAGCTGCCGCGCCACCTCCGCGATCGACCCCGAAAGAGACGGGTACACGGTGAAGGCGTTCGCGATCTGTTCGACCGTCAGGTTGTTGTCGACGGCGATCGAGATGGGATGGATGAGCTCCGAGGCACGCGGCGCCACGACGACTCCACCCACCACGATCTCGGTGCCGGGCCGGCAGAAGATCTTGACGAAGCCGTCCCGGATGCCCTGCATCTTGGCGCGCGGGTTGCGCAGCAGCGGCAGCTTCACCGCGCGGGCGTCGATCTTGCCGGCGTCGACGTCGGCCTGGGAGTACCCGACCGTGGCGATCTCGGGGTCGGTGAAGACGTTGGCGGAGACGGTCTTCAGGTTCAGCGGGGTGACCGCGTCGCCCAGGAAGTGGTACATGGCGATCCGCCCCTGCATGGCGGCCACCGACGCGAGGGCGAACACACCGGTGACGTCACCGGCGGCGTAGACACCGGGAGCCGAGGTCCGCGACACGCGGTCGGTGCGGATGTGCCCGGAGTCCTTGAGCTTGACCCCGGCCTCCTCGAGCCCCATCCCCTCGGTGTTGGGGATGGCACCGACGGCCATCAGACAGTGCGACCCGGTGATGACCCGCCCGTCCGACAGCGTCACCTCGACCCTGTCCCCCACCCGCTTGGCGGACTGCGCCCGGGACCGCGACATGACGTTCATACCGCGCCGCCGGAAGACGTCCTCGAGCACGGCGGCAGCATCGGGGTCCTCACCGGGCAGCACCCGGTCCCGTGACGACACGAGCGTGACCCGCGACCCCAGCGCCTGATAGGCACCGGCGAACTCGGCACCGGTCACACCGGACCCGACGACGATGAGCTCCTCGGGCAGCTCGTCCAGGTCGTACACCTGGGTCCAGTTCAGGATCCGCTCACCGTCGGGCCGCGCGTCGGGCAGCTCCCGCGGATGCCCACCGGTCGCGATCAGCACCGCGTCCGCGGTGAGCGTCTCCTCGCTCCCGTCGGCGGCCCGCACCACGACCTTCCGGGACCCGTCGAGGGCCTGCATGCCCTCCAGCCGCCCGCGCCCGCGCACGACCCGCGCGCCGGCGCGCGTCACGGAGGCGGCGATGTCGTGCGACTGCGCGAGGGCCAGACGCTTGACACGCCGGTTGACCTTGCCCAGATCCACGCCGACCACCCGGGCGGCCTGCTCGATGTGCGGGGTGTCGTCGGCGACGATGATCCCCAGCTCTTCGTAGGACGAGTCGAAGGTGGTCATCACCTCGGCCGTGGCGATCAGGGTCTTGGACGGCACGCAGTCGGTCAGCACCGACGCCCCGCCCAGACCGTCGCAGTCGACGACGGTCACCTCCGCGCCGAGCTGCGCGGCCACCAGCGCCGCTTCGTATCCGCCGGGTCCGCCGCCAATGATCACGATCCGAGTCACGTACTCCATTGTCCCGCACCGTTCAACGCGGGGCCGCCCGGGGGCTCACTCGTTACCAGAGTGACGCCCGGTGGCTGCCGTACCCTCTCCCCATGTCGCTCTACGCCGCTTACGCCGGCAACCTCGACGCGCGGCTGATGACCCGCCGCGCCCCGCACTCGCCGCTGCGCGCCACCGGCTGGCTGAACGGGTGGCGGCTGACCTTCGGGGGCGAGCACATGGGCTGGGAGGGCGCCCTCGTAACACTCGTCGAGGACCCCTTCTCCCAGGTCTTCGTGTCGCTGTACGACATCGCCCCGATGGACGAGGACTCGCTCGACCGCTGGGAGGGCGTGGGGCTGGACATATACCGCCGCACGCGCGTACGGGTCCACACCCTGGACGGCGAGGAAGGAGCCTGGACGTACGTCCTGAACGCCTACGAGGGCGGCCTGCCCTCCGCCCGCTACCTGGGCGAGGTGGCGGACGCGGCGGAGTCGGCCGGCGCACCGCACGACTACGTCATGGAACTCCGCAAGCGCCCCTGCTGAGTCGCGCCCTCGTCGGAAACACCAAAGCAACAAACACAATCCCGTGACCTCTGTCATCTACGCGCGTAGGCGTAAACCGGCTACCCTCTTCGGCGTGAACGCATCTCTTCTTCCGGACGACATCCAGGGCGACCCCCACGCCGCCGCCGACGCCGCCGCGGCCCGCCTGCGCGAACTCACCGGCGCCGAGACCCACGACGTCGCCCTCGTGATGGGCTCCGGCTGGGCACCGGCCGTGGACGCCCTGGGCGCCCCCGAGGCCGATCTCCAGGTCACCGAGCTGCCCGGCTTCCCGAAGCCCGCGGTGGAGGGCCACGGCGGCAAGGTCCGCTCGTACTCCATCGGTGACAAGCGTGCGCTGGTCTTCCTGGGCCGCACCCACTACTACGAGGGCCACGGGGTGGCCGCCGTCGCCCACGGCGTCCGCACGGCCGTGGCCGCCGGTGCCAAGACGGTGATCCTGACCAACGGCTGCGGCGGCCTGCGCGAGGGCATGCGCCCCGGCCAGCCGGTCCTGATCAGCGACCACATCAACCTCACCGCCACCTCCCCCATCGTCGGCGCCAACTTCGTCGACCTCACCGACCTCTACTCCCCCCGCCTGCGCGCCCTGTGCAAGGAGGTCGACCCCACGCTGGAGGAGGGCGTCTACGCCCAGTTCCCCGGCCCGCACTACGAGACCCCGGCCGAGATCCGCATGTCCCGCGTCATCGGCGCCGACCTGGTGGGCATGTCGACGGTCCTGGAGGCGATCGCGGCGCGCGAGGCCGGCGCGGAGGTGCTGGGCATCTCGCTGGTGACCAACCTGGCGGCGGGCATGACGGGCGAGCCTCTGAACCACGAGGAGGTCCTGCAGGCAGGCCGCGACTCCGCCACGCGGATGGGTGCGCTGCTGACGCAGGTGCTGGGTCGGCTGTAGGCGTTGCTTCCCCTTTACGGCCGGCGTCGGTGACGTCGCCCGGTGTCCCCGTCGCACCGGCGTGGGTGCGGGCGTCGGGGGTGGGTCGCGCAGCCCGGCGCCACGGGGTGCCGCTGCGCCCACCCGTGCCGCCCCAGCGGCACGACTGCCCGCAGCTGCGCGGGACGGCGGCCCGCAACCTGGCGGCGTAGCGGGGACGGCCCGCAGGCCGGCGGGATGGCGCGGTCGGGTACCCGGGTGCTCGCCCCGCGTGGACGGGTAGCCGCGTACGGCGGGAAGGGGCCGTGTTGGGGGGTGTCCGCCCGCAGCGGTTGGCGCGTCAACGGAGGTCACTTCTGTGGCCGACCGATTCCGCGCCGTTCCGAGGACGGACACCCCCCGGCGCGGCCCCGCCCCACAGGACCACGCACCGCGCAACGCGCACCCCCACCGACCCAGCACAGGCCGCCGCAGGCACCACCCCCCGCTCAACCACCGACACACGAGAGGCTGACCGACGTGCACGACGACGACCTCCTCGCCCGGGCCAAGGCATGGCTGGCCGAGGACCCCGACGCGGACACCCGCGCGGAACTCGCCCGGCTCATCGACGCCGAGGACCACGCCGAACTCACCGCACGCTTCGCCGGCACCCTCCAGTTCGGCACCGCCGGCCTCCGGGGCGAACTCGGCGCCGGCCCGATGCGCATGAACCGCGCCGTCGTCATCCGAGCCGCCGCCGGCCTCGCCGCGTACCTCAAGAAGCAGGGCCACACCAACGGCCTGGTCGTCGTCGGCTACGACGCCCGCCACAAGTCCGAGGACTTCGCCCGCGACACCGCCGCGGTCATGACCGGCGCAGGCCTCAGGGCGGCCGTCCTCCCCCGCCCCCTCCCCACCCCCGTCCTCGCCTTCGCCATCCGCCACCTCGGCGCCGTCGCCGGCGTGGAGGTCACCGCCAGCCACAACCCGCCCCGCGACAACGGCTACAAGGTGTACCTCGGCGACGGCTCCCAGATCGTGCCCCCCGCCGACGCCGAGATCGCCGCGGAGATCGACGCCGTACGCTCCCTGCACGACGTCCCCCGCCCCGGCACCGGCTGGCAGACCCTCGACGACGCCGTCCTCGACGCCTACCTCGCCCGCACGGACGCCGTCCTCGCCCCCGACTCCCCCCGCACCGCCCGCACGGTCTACACGGCGATGCACGGCGTCGGCAAGGACACCCTCCTCGCCGCCTTCGCACGGGCCGGCTTCCCGCAGCCCACCCTCGTCACCGAGCAGGCCGACCCCGACCCGGACTTCCCCACCGTCGCCTTCCCCAACCCGGAAGAGCCCGGCGCGATGGACCTGGCCTTCGCGAAGGCCCGCGAAACGGCCCCCGACCTGGTCATCGCCAACGACCCGGACGCCGACCGCTGCGCCGTCGCGGTCCACGACGGCACCGACTGGCGCATGCTCCGCGGCGACGAGGTCGGTGCCCTCCTCGCCGCCCACCTGGTCACCCGCGGAGCGCACGGCACGTTCGCGGAGTCGATCGTCTCGTCCTCCCTCCTCGCCCGCATCGCGGCGAAGGCGAACCTCCCGCACGTCGAGACCCTCACCGGCTTCAAGTGGATCGCCCGCGTCGACGGCATCCGCTACGGCTACGAGGAGGCCCTCGGCTACTGCGTCGACCCGGAGGGCGTACGCGACAAGGACGGCATCACCGCGGCCCTCCTGGTCACGGAACTGGCGTCCACCCTCAAGGAGGCCGGCCGCACCCTCCTCGACCTCCTGGACGACCTCGCCGTCGAGCACGGCCTGCACGCCACCGACCAGCTCTCGGTACGCGTCGAGGACCTCTCCCTCATCGCCGCCGCGATGCACCGCCTGCGCGCACAGCCGCCCGCCCACCTCGCGGGCCTGCCCGTCACGAACGCCGAGGACCTCACCCGGGGCACGGACACGCTGCCGCCCACCGACGGCCTGCGCTACACCCTCGACGGCGCCCGCGTCATCGTCCGCCCGAGCGGTACGGAGCCCAAGCTGAAGTGCTACCTGGAGGTGGTCGTCCCGGTCGCCGGGCACGCCGGTCTCCCCGAGGCCCGCGCGAAGGCGACGGACCTGCTCACGGCACTCAAGCGGGACCTGTCGACGGCGGCAGGCATCTGACCGCACGGGGCCGGTAGAACACCCGATGGGGCGCCCCAGGGTGGGGCGCCCCATCGGGTGTTCTGCAGGCCCCCGCCCCCGGACCGTCAGCCCGTCGCCAGCAACACCGCCAGCAACACGACACCGACCACCACCGGCGCGACGACCTCGTAGGCCCAGCGCACCGTCACCTCACCCTGCGAGGCCTCGGCGGACTTCCGTGTCTCCAGCAGCTCACGCAGGTCGTCCACGGCCTTGTCGGTCTCCGCCCGCACCGGCCCGTCGGCCGCGGCGGCGGCCGCCACCGCGTCACCGGACGCACCCCCGCGCCGGCCGCCCCCGGCCGCCCGCCGCGCCTCCTGCCGCGCGGCCTTCTTCCGGGCCCGCAGCGAGACGGGAATGGCCCACAGCTGGTACTTGGCGCCGGACTCGGTGAAGACCTCGTTGGAGTAACCGGACCGCAGCGAGTCGACCTGCCCCCAGGGCAGCACGACGACCCGGAAGGGATTGCGCACGCGCAGCCGGTCCTCGTTCGCGAAGACGGCGGGCCGCACGGTGTAGGCGGCGATGAGCGGCACGAGGAACAGCAGCACCGCGAGCGCCTTCCAGGGGGTGCTCCCCTCCCCCGCGACCACGGCGTCGATGCCGAGCCACAGGGCGAGCGCGAGCACCAGGACCCCGCCGGCGATGCCCGCGGGCGAGCGGTAGACCCGGTCCCGGGACGCGGGTACCGGCGGCTGCGGCGGAGGTGACTGGGACTCGGGGCTCGTCATGGTGCCGATTGTGCCCGACGCGCCGGACGGCGCTCGTCCGCGGTGCCGGTGAACGAGAAGAGCGCCGGGACTGTACAGCCGCTACGCGCGTAGATATGCTCGCCTGGTGACCATGCCCACCACTGCATCCGCTGCACCCGCCGCGTCGGCCGCCCCCGCCAGGTCCGCCGCACCCGCACCCGGACTCGCCGACGTCACCGCGTCCGACAGCACGCTGCGCCGCTTCCTGCACGGGCTGCCCGGCGTCGACACGGTCGGCCTGGAGGCGCGCGCCGCCTCGCTCGGCACCCGTTCCATCAAGACCACCGCGAAGGCGTACGCGCTCGACCTCGCCATCTCGATGGTCGACCTGACGACGCTGGAAGGCGCGGACACCCCGGGCAAGGTCCGGGCGCTCGGCGCGAAGGCGGTCCACCCCGACCCGACCGACCGCACGGCTCCGACGACGGCGGCCGTCTGCGTCTACCCCGACATGGTGCCCGCCGCCAAGGAGGCCGTAGCCGGCTCCGGCGTGAAGGTCGCCTCGGTCGCCACCGCCTTCCCGGCGGGCCGCGCCTCGCTCGCGGTCAAGCTGGCCGACGTGCGCGAGGCCGTGGCCGCGGGCGCCGACGAGGTCGACATGGTCATCGACCGCGGCGCGTTCCTCGCGGGGAACTACATGAAGGTGTACGACGAGATCGTCGCCGTACGGGAGGCCTGCGGCACGTCCGCCCGCCTGAAGGTCATCTTCGAGACCGGCGAGCTGTCGACGTACGACAACATCCGCCGCGCCTCCTGGCTCGGCATGCTGGCGGGCGCCGACTTCATCAAGACCTCCACCGGCAAGGTCGCGGTCAACGCCACGCCCGCCAACACGCTCCTCATGCTGGAGGCGGTCCGCGACTTCCGCGCCCAGACCGGCGTCCAGGTCGGCGTGAAGCCGGCCGGCGGCATCCGCACGGCGAAGGACGCGATCAAGTTCCTGGTCCTGGTCAACGAGACCGCGGGCGAGGACTGGCTGGACAACCACTGGTTCCGCTTCGGCGCGTCCTCCCTCCTGAACGACCTGCTGATGCAGCGACAGAAGCTGGCCACCGGCCGTTACTCCGGCCCCGACTACGTGACGGTGGACTGATCACCATGGCACCCGCATCCGCATCCGCATTCGAGTACGCCCCGGCACCCGAGTCCCGCGCGGTCGTCGACATCGCGCCCTCGTACGGCCTGTTCATCGACGGCGAGTTCGCCGAGGCCGCCGACGGCAAGGTCTTCAAGACCGTCTCCCCCGCCACCGAGGAGGTCCTCTCCGAGGTCGCCGAGGCCGGCGAGGCGGACGTCGACCGCGCCGTCAGGGCCGCCCGCAAGGCGTTCGAGAAGTGGTCGGCGCTTCCGGGCTCCGAGCGCGCGAAGTACCTCTTCCGCATCGCTCGCATCATCCAGGAACGCAGCCGCGAGCTCGCCGTCCTGGAAACCCTCGACAACGGCAAGCCGATCAAGGAGACCCGCGACGCGGACCTCCCCCTGGTCGCCGCGCACTTCTTCTACTACGCGGGCTGGGCCGACAAGCTCGACCACGCGGGCTACGGCGCGAACCCGCGCCCGCTCGGCGTCGCGGGCCAGGTCATCCCCTGGAACTTCCCGCTCCTGATGCTGGCGTGGAAGATCGCCCCGGCCCTCGCGACCGGCAACACGGTCGTCCTGAAGCCCGCCGAGACGACCCCCCTCTCCGCCCTGTTCTTCGCGGACATCTGCCGTCAGGCCGGCCTCCCCAAGGGCGTCGTCAACATCGTCACCGGCGACGGCCGCACCGGCGCCGCGCTGATCGCCCACCCGGACGTGAACAAGGTCGCCTTCACCGGCTCCACCGCCGTCGGCAAGCAGATCGCCCGCACGGTCGCGGGCACCCGCAAGAAGCTGACGCTCGAACTGGGCGGCAAGGGCGCCAACATCGTCTTCGACGACGCCCCGATCGACCAGGCCGTCGAGGGCATCGTCAACGGTATCTTCTTCAACCAGGGCCAGGTCTGCTGCGCGGGCAGCCGCCTCCTGGTCCAGGAGTCGATCCACGACGAGCTGCTCGACTCCCTCAAGCGCCGCCTGACCACCCTCCGCCTGGGCGACCCGCTGGACAAGAACACGGACATCGGCGCGATCAACTCGGCCGAGCAGCTGGCCCGTATCACCGCCCTCGCCGACCAGGGCGAGGCGGAGGGCGCCGAACGCTGGTCCCCAGCGTGCGAACTCCCCTCGTCCGGCTACTGGTTCGCCCCGACGCTCTTCACGAACGTCACGCAGGCGCACACGGTCGCCCGCGACGAGATCTTCGGCCCGGTCCTGTCCGTCCTCACCTTCCGCACACCGGACGAGGCCGTCGCCAAGGCCAACAACACCCCGTACGGCCTGTCGGCGGGCATCTGGACGGAGAAGGGTTCGCGCATCCTGGCGGTCGCGAACAAGCTCCGTGCGGGCGTGATCTGGTCCAACACGTTCAACAAGTTCGACCCGACCTCGCCGTTCGGCGGCTACAAGGAGTCGGGCTTCGGCCGCGAGGGCGGCCGCCACGGCCTGGAGGCATACCTCGATGTCTGACCGACTCTCCGTACTGAAGACCTACAAGCTGTACGTCGGCGGGAAGTTCCCGCGTTCCGAGAGCGGCCGGGTGTACGAGGTGACCACGAGGACATCAGCCGCTGACGCGGCGGGAAAGGGCAAGTGGCTGGCGAACGCCCCGCTCTCCTCCCGCAAGGACGCCCGTGACGCGGTGGTCGCCGCGCGCAAGGCGTTCGGCGGCTGGTCCGGCGCTACGGCGTACAACCGCGGCCAGATCCTGTACCGCATCGCCGAGATGCTGGAGGGCCGCCGCGACCAGTACGTCGCGGAGGTCGCCGACGCCGAGGGCCTGTCGAAGTCCAAGGCGGCGGCGCAGGTCGACGCCGCGATCGACCGCTGGGTCTGGTACGCGGGCTGGACCGACAAGATCGCCCAGGTGGTCGGCGGCGGCAACCCGGTCGCGGGCCCCTTCTTCAACCTCTCCTCCCCGGAGCCGACCGGCGTGGTCGCCGTCCTCGCCCCGCAGGAGTCGTCCTTCCTGGGCCTGGTCTCGGTCGTCGCCCCGGTCATCGCGACCGGCAACACGGCGGTCGTGGTGGCGTCGGAGAAGTCCCCGCTGCCCGCCCTCTCCCTCGGCGAGGTCCTGGCCACCTCCGACCTCCCCGGCGGCGTGGTCAACATCCTCTCCGGGCGTACGGCGGAGATCGCGGCCCCCCTCGCCGCCCACCAGGACGTCAACGCGATCGACCTCGCGGGCGCCGACGAGGAACTGGCGAAGGAGCTGGAGATCGCGGCGGCGGACAACCTCAAGCGCGTCCTGCGTCCACAGCCTGTGGACGACTGGTCGGCTACGCCGGGCACCGACCGCATGACGGCATTCCTGGAGACCAAGACGGTCTGGCACCCGACGGGCGCCCTGGGCACGTCCGGCTCGTCGTACTGACCCGACCCGACCTGACCGCGCTTCCACGCCGAGAGCCGCGCCTCCCCTCCGTCCGGGGGAGGCGCGGTTCTCTGCGCACCGACCGGAAGCAGCACGATAAGGTGCCCCGTGAGCTCCCAACCGCCCATACCGACACGAGTCGTGCTGCTCTGCGGCCCCTCCGGCTCCGGCAAGTCCCTCCTCGCCGCCCGCTCCGGTCTTCCGGTGCTGCGGCTCGACGACTTCTACAAGGAGGGCACCGACGCGACGCTGCCCCTGGTGCCCGGGAGCTCCGACATCGACTGGGACCACCCGGACTCGTGGGACGCGGACGCGGCCGTCGCCGCCATCACCGAGCTGTGCCGCGGGGGCCGTACGCCCGTGCCCGTCTACGACCTCGCGCTCAGCGCCCGCACCGGCGAGGAGACCGTCGACATCGGGCGGACCCCGCTGTTCCTCGCGGAGGGCATCTTCGCCGCCGAACTCGTGACGCGCTGCCGGGACCTGGGTGTCCTGGCCGACGCGCTGTGCCTGAGCCGGGGCCCGCTGACGACCTTCCGCCGCCGCTTCCTGCGGGACCTGAGGGAGGGCCGCAAGTCGGTGCCGTTCCTGCTGCGCCGCGGCTGGCGGCTGATGCGGCAGGAGCGGTCGGTCATCGCGCGGCAGACAGCACTGGGCGCCCACGCCTGCGACCGGGACGAGGCGATGGGCCGCCTGGCCGCGGCCGCGGCGGGGCGGTGCGTCACGGCGCGTACGCCCGCCTAGCGCGGCCCCGCGCACACACCCCCACACACAGAAGAGCGGGACTGGACGGACCCCCCGGCCCTCCAGTCCCGCTTTTCCTTGTGCTCCCCCGTGCTCCCCCGTGTTACCCGTTCCCCCGTGTTTCCCCCGTCCCCCCGGTCCCCCCCGGGTCGTTCCCCCGTGGTGCTTCCCCGTGAGTAAGAGCCCGGCACCCTCCCCCTGATACACCCCGGCTCGAACTTTTTTTCACGGGCCCCCCGACCCCCCGTACCTTCAGGCGACCAGTTCGCCGAAGGCGTCCTCCTGGTCACGGCCGAAGCTGAGGACCTCGTCCTCGCGCAGCCGGCGGAGCGACCGCCAGATGCTGGACTTCACCGTGCCGACACTGATGCCGAGGATGTCCGCGATCTCCGGGTCCGTGCGGCCCTCGTAGTAGCGCAGGACCAGCATGGTGCGCTGGAGCTCGGGCAGCCGGGCCAGCGCCTGCCACAGGACCGCGCGCAGCTCGGTGCCGCGCATCGCGTCCGTGTCGCCGGGCGTCTCCGGCAGTTCCTCGGTCGGGTACTCGTTGAGCTTGCGGCGCCGCCAGGCGCTGATGTGCAGGTTGGTCATGGTGCGGCGGAGGTATCCGCCGACCGCCGCCTTGTCACTGATCCGGTCCCACGCCCGGTAGGTCGAGAACAGCGCGCTCTGCAGCAGGTCCTCGGCCTCGAAGCGGTCGCCGGTCAGGTGGTAGGCGGTTGCGTACAGAGAGGCGCGGCGCTCCTGGACGTAGGCGGTGAACTCCACCTCCGACAGTGAGCGACGCTCCCCCTCTGCCTCCCCGTACGCGTCCCCCCCGTGCGTCTCCCCCTGACGCGTGTCGACCACCGACATGTAGGCGGTGTGCTGCCGCCCGGTGCCGCGAGCGCACCCCCGCCCGCTCACGGCACCGGACTTCTCGGAACCCCGGTGCGTGTGCACGTCGTGCAGACGCGTGACCACTGCGCTGGTGCTGGTGCCGTGCAGCGTGTTCATCTCGCGCCCCCCGTCGTGGACTTCCGGTGTTCTGCTTCGGTACTGCGTCGTGCTGTGTTGCCTGTGCCGAAAAGCTTGCCGGGGCGACTTCATGGCCGTGTCCGTCGACTGTCACAGACCTGTCACAGGGGTCCGTCACGGCTGCAGCACCGTTCCTTCACAGGGTCCGGCGGCAGGCTGGGGCCGCATCCGGACCCACAGGTCGAACCGCACCCCCTCCATGGGCCAGAATGAGCCCGTGCCTTCCCTGTTGCTGATCGAGGACGACGACGCCATCCGCACGGCCCTGGAGCTCTCCCTGACCCGCCAGGGCCACCGGGTGGCCACCGCTGCCAGCGGTGAGGACGGTCTGAAGCTGCTGCGCGAGCAGCGGCCGGACCTGATCGTGCTGGACGTGATGCTGCCCGGCATCGACGGTTTCGAGGTGTGCCGTCGCATCCGGCGCACCGACCAGCTGCCGATCATCCTGCTGACCGCGCGCAACGACGACATCGACGTGGTCGTCGGTCTCGAGTCGGGCGCCGACGACTACGTCGTCAAACCCGTGCAGGGCCGGGTGCTGGACGCCCGGATCCGGGCCGTGCTGCGGCGCGGGGAGCGGGAGTCCAGCGACTCGGCGAGCTTCGGCAGCCTGGTCATCGACCGTTCGGCGATGACCGTGACGAAGAACGGCGAGGACCTCCAGCTCACGCCGACCGAGCTGCGCCTGCTGCTCGAACTGAGCCGGCGGCCGGGGCAGGCGCTGTCCCGGCAGCAGTTGCTGCGGCTGGTGTGGGAGCACGACTACCTCGGTGACTCCCGGCTGGTGGACGCCTGTGTGCAGCGGCTGCGCGCCAAGGTCGAGGACGTGCCGTCGTCCCCGACCCTGATCCGTACCGTGCGGGGTGTCGGCTACCGGCTGGATCCGCCTCAGTGACACAGGAACACCAAGGGGGTTCACGCGGCTGGACCGCGGCTCGCAAGGGAGTCTGGTCCTGGCTGCGCTTCACCAGCCTGCGCCTCAGGCTGGTCCTCGTCTTCGGTCTGGTCGCGCTCACCGCCGCCGTGTCCGCGTCCGGCATCGCGTACTGGCTGAACCGCGAGGCGGTGCTCACCCGTACCCAGGACGCCGTGCTGCGCGACTTCGAGCAGGAGATGCAGAACCGGGCGGGCGCGCTGCCCGAGCACCCCACGCAGGACGAGTTGCAGCACACCGCGGGGCAGATGGCCAACAGCAGCCAGCGGTTCAGCGTGCTGCTGGTCGCCGAGACCGCCGACGGGCAGGCCGTCTACGGCAGTTCCGGCGGGCTGGGCGGCTTCTCGCTGACCGAGGTGCCCGAGTCCCTGCGCACGGCGGTGAACAAGGAACAGAAGGTCACCTCGGCCAACAAGCACCCGTACCACCTGTATTGGCAGCGGATAACCGAGGACGGCACCCCCTACCTCGTGGCCGGCACGAAGGTGATCGGCGGCGGGCCGACCGGCTACATGCGCAAGTCGCTGGAACCGGAGGCGAAGGACCTGAACTCGCTCGCCTGGTCGCTGGGGATCGCCACCGCACTCGCCCTGCTGGGCTCGGCGCTGCTCGCGCAGGCCCTGGCGACGACCGTGCTGAAGCCCGTGCACCGGCTCGGGGTCGCGGCGCGGCGGCTCGGCGAGGGCAAGCTGGACACCCGGCTGCGCGTGTCCGGCACCGACGAGCTCGCCGATCTGTCCCGGACGTTCAACAGCGCCGCCGAGGCACTGGAGAAGCGGGTCGCGGACATGGCCGGCCGGGAGCAGGCCTCGCGGCGTTTCGTGGCGGACATGAGCCATGAACTGCGTACGCCGCTGACGGCGATCACCGCCGTCACGGAAGTGCTGGAGGAGGAGCTGGAGTTCGAGGGCGGCGGCATCGACCCGATGATCGAGCCGGCCGTGCGGCTGGTGGTGAGCGAGACCCGGCGACTGAACGACCTGGTGGAGAACCTGATGGAGGTCACCCGCTTCGACGCGGGCACCGCCCGGCTGGTCCTGGACGACGTCGACGTCGCCGACCAGATCACCGCCTGCATAGACGCCCGCGCCTGGCTGGACGCCGTCGAGCTGGACGCCGAGCGCGGTATCCACGCCCGCCTCGACCCGCGCCGCCTGGACGTCATCCTGGCCAACCTGATCGGCAACGCGCTCAAGCACGGCGGATCGCCGGTGCGGGTCTCGGTGACGCGGGCGGACCACGAGGTCGTCATCAGCGTGCGGGACCAGGGCCCCGGCATCCCGGAGGACGTCCTGCCGCACGTCTTCGACCGCTTCTACAAGGCGAGCGCCTCGCGGCCGCGCTCCGAGGGAAGCGGGCTCGGCCTGTCCATCGCCCTGGAGAACGCGCACATCCACGGCGGCGAGATCACCGCCGAGAACGCTCCTGGCGGGGGCGCGGTGTTCACACTGCGGCTGCCGCAGGACCCGTCGCCGCCGGCCGAGGAGGACACCGACGCCGCCGCGGGGGACGAGAGCAACCGCACGGGCCGGGACACGGGCAAGGACACGGACGGGAAGGGACAGCCCTGATGACCGTACGCCGGACCGTACGCCGTCTGCCGGGACTCCCGCAGCTGGCCGGGTTGGCGGCGCTCGCCGCGCTGCTCGCCGGGTGCGGCATCCGCGCCACGGAGGTGCCGACGGACTACGGTCCCGCACCTTCGCGGGTGCGCTGCTCGCTCGCCGAGCCGGACGTGTCGAGCCGGGCCGAACCCGGCGTGCCGGTGCGGGTGTTCCTGCTGTGCGGCTCGTCGCTGGTGGCCGTGGACCGGACGGTACGGGTCCAGGACGGCGCGGCGGACTCCGCGCGGCGGGTGCTGGTGGCCCAGGGGCTGCTGGACCAGCTCGCGTCGGAGCCGTCGGGCGCGGAGAAGGAGTCCGGCTACACGACGGACGTACGCCGTGGCATCGAGGTGACCGGCCCGCGCTCCGGCGACCCCGAGGACACGCTCCGCCTCAGCACCGACCCGGACGACCTCACCTCGTACGCCCTCGCCCAGGTCGTGTGCACCTTCTCCGACTCGGCCGCGGCCGAGGGCGACGGCTCCGTCGTCCTGGCCGGTCCCACCGACCGGTCCGTGCGCCGCTACACCTGCACGGACGAGGTCCGCGCCCGGCCGGGCAGCAACGAACCGCCGTCCAGCGAGGTCACCGACGACTGACGGCCGGTTGGCCCGTGTGGCGCAAGCCTCACCCTTGCGTGGGACAGGCCGGAACCGCGTGTGGCGGCGGGCGCGTCTAGGGGGACGTGCAGCGTCATGGGTTCCTCGGCGGCAGCGCCGCGCTCCGCATCCGTGTGACAGGAAGCGTCCTCCTGGTCGCACATCTCGCGTTCGTCGCCTGGTACACGCTGCGTCCCCTGGACGTCCCGTGGGTGCTGCCGCCCAATGTCCAGCCGCTCGCCGGGATCCGCGCCGACCTGGCGCTCGGCTGGCCCGCGGCGGCTCGCGCCCTCGGCGGCTCGCTGGCCCTGCTGGCGCCGCTGGGTGTGCTGCTCCCGATGGCGGGCGGCAGGCTGGCCGTCTCGCCGCTGGCGTCCCTGCTGCGCACGACGGCCGCGGGCGCGCTGCTGTCGTCGGGCATCGAGCTGCTGCAGACCGGGGTGCCCGGTCAGGTCGTGGACATCGACTCGCTGCTCCTGAACACGGTGGGCGTGGCCCTCGCGCACCTCGCCCTCGTCCCCGCGGGCCGGGCCCGGCTCCGCCGCAGGTTCGGGCGGGAGCCGCGGGAGGACGTCCTTCAGGGGGAGCTCGCTCAGGGTCGGACCCCGACGATTCCCAGGGTCGGGATCGCCCCGTAGAGCGACGCTTTGTTCCGTTCGTCTCCGTAGCGTGGAGGGCAGATGAAGGGGAAGCCGTCCGGCAGCCCCGACCACACGCTCACGAAGGAGCCGCGATGTCCCGCCTCGCCCGCCCCACCAACGGCCGCATGATCGGCGGAGTGTGCGCCGCGCTGGCCCGGCGCTTCGGCACCTCGACCACCACGATGCGGGTGATATTCCTGGTCTCCTGCCTGCTGCCCGGCCCGCAGTTCCTGCTCTACCTCGCCCTGTGGCTCCTGCTGCCGTCCGAGGCGAAGGCCGCGCGGACGGCCTGGTAGCGGCGTACGCCGATGGGGCGCACCCGGTGATCGGGTGCGCCCCATCGGCGCGTCGTGACGGGTGCGGCTCAGCCGAGCGGCACGCCGTTGACCTCCGCGACGTTCGCGGGCAGGCCCTTCGCCGGCACTCCGCCGAGCAGACCGGTGACCTGGTCGGTCGGGGCCTGCTCCAGCGTGTCGCCCGCGGTCGGCACCACCTGGGAGACGTTCCCCGTGGGGAGCGTCCGGGTGACCTGGTCCAGGGCCTTGACGGAGCCCTGAGCGGTCGGGGCGGCGTTGGCGGCACCCGCACCGGCGACGGCGAAGGCGGCACCGAGGGCGGCGACACCGAGGGTCTTGACAGCAGACTGCTTCATGAAATGCGTCCTCGAAATGGAATGTCGGGGATGTGAGCGGTTCTCGACCGTAAACATGCGAGCCCGCCCGCGGCAAACCCAGAAATGCGGACGAATTGTGAAAGCCCGTCCGCATTTCCACATTCCGCCGAGTCCCTCCTCAGCCCTCATCTTCGGAAGAACCGCTGGTGGAGGCGGTCTGCTGAAACAGCCATTCGGATTTCAGCTCCGCGTATCCGGGCTTGATCACGTCATTGATCATGGCCAGCCGTTCATCGAAAGGAATGAACGCCGATTTCATTGCATTGACGGAGAACCACTGCATGTCGTCGAGCGTGTAACCGAATGCGTCGACCAGGTGCTCGAATTCCCGGCTCATGCCGGTGTGGGACATCAGCCGGTTGTCGGTGTTGACGGTGGCACGGAAGTGCAGTCGGCGCAGCAGCCCGATGGGGTGCTCGGCGTAGGAGCCGGCCGCCCCGGTCTGGAGGTTGGAGCTGGGGCACAGCTCCAACGGGATGCGCTTGTCCCGCACGTACGAGGCGAGGCGTCCGAGCTTGACCGTGCCGTCCTCGTGGACCTGGATGTCGTCGATGATGCGCACCCCGTGCCCGAGCCGGTCGGCGCCGCACCACTGGAGGGCCTGCCAGATGGACGGCAGCCCGAAGGCCTCGCCGGCGTGGATGGTGAAGTGGTTGTTCTCCCGCTTCAGGTACTCGAAGGCGTCCAGGTGCCGGGTGGGCGGGTAGCCGGCCTCGGCGCCCGCGATGTCGAAGCCGACGACGCCGAGGTCGCGGTAGCGGTTGGCGAGCTCGGCGATCTCCAGGGAGCGGGCGGCGTGCCGCATCGCGGTGAGCAGGGCACCGACGCGGATGCGGTGACCGCCCGCCCGGGCCCGGCGCTCGCCCTCCCGGAACCCCTCGTTGACGGCCTCGACGACCTCTTCGAGGGTCAGCCCCTGTTCGAGGTGCTGCTCGGGGGCGTAGCGCACCTCGGCGTAGACGACACCGTCCTCGGCGAGGTCCTCGGCGCACTCGGCGGCGACCCGGACGAGGGCGTCGCGGGTCTGCATGACGCCGACGGTGTGGGAGAAGGTCTCCAGGTACCGCTCCAGCGATCCGGAGTCGGCGGCCTGGCGGAACCAGGCGCCGAGCCGGTCGGGGTCGGTCTCGGGCAGGTTCGCGTAGCCGGTCTGCCGGGCGAGGTCGACGACCGTGCCGGGGCGCAGTCCGCCGTCGAGGTGGTCGTGCAGCAGAACCTTCGGCGCCCGGCGGATCTGGTCCGGCGTCGGGGTCTTCGGGGTGCTCTGGCTCGTCATTTCCGCACTGTAGCCCCTACGCGCGTAGAAAGCCGGGGTTTGTGCGGGTGGGGAGAAGAGGGGTGGGGTGCCCGTGTACGGAGCCGTCGATATGTAACGGTGACTGCGAGGACGGGTGGCGTACACCTGGTCTTCTGAGAATGTTCTGTCATGGCACAGCAAGCGACGCCGGTCCGTCAGGCCCGGCTGGGGCGGACGCTCGGTCCCGAGGGGGCGGCGGTGAGCGGTGTGGTGCTGCTGCTCCCCGGTGGTGACGAGGTCTCCAGCCGCAGGCCGTCTCCGCTGCTGGCGGCGGCCTCCGTACGCGCGTTGGGGCGCCGGCTGGCGCGGTCGGGGCGGGACGAGGGCCTGGCCACGCATGTCGTGCACTACCGCTGGCGCGGCTGGAACGGGCCGGAGGCCCACCTCGCCCGGGACGCCGACTGGGCCGCCGCGGAGGCCGTACGGCGCTACGGTGACGTCCCGGTCTGCCTCGTCGGCGTCGGCATGGGCGGGCGGGCCGCGCTGCGGGCGGCCGGGCACGAGGCCGTCAACTCGGTGCTGGCGATAGCCCCTTGGCTGCCCGACGAGGACGTGGCCGCGCCACCCGAACCGGTGAAGCAGCTCGCCGGGCGGCAGGTGCTGATCGTGCACGGCACGAACGACGAACGCTGCGATCCCGAGCTGTCGTTCCGGCTGGCCTCGCGGGCGAAGAAGGCGAACCGTGACGTGTGCCGGTTCGAAGTGCACTCCGACGGGCACGCGTTGCGGCAGTACCGCGACGAAGTCGCCGCGCTGGCCGCCGACTTCGTCCTGGGCGCGCTGTTCGGACAGCCCTTCTCGCGTCCCGTGGAGGACGCGCTGGCCGCTCCCCCGCCGCTCGGGCTGCGGATGCCGCTGGCGGTGGGGTTCGGGCAGTCGTTACGGCGTTAGGCGCCGGAGGACGGGTGCCGGGGGGGGTGTGGTCAGGTGGGGAGCAGGTGGCCCCGCCGCGAGAGCAGGAACTTCTTGAAGGCCGCCACCGGGGGTGTGTCCGTGCGGCCCGCCAGCCAGGCCACGCCGATCTCGCGAGCCGCGCGCGGGGCGGTCACCGCCAGTTCGACCACGCCGGGGCGGGGGACGGCGGGCGGCGGCAGCAGGGCGACGCCCAGGCCCGCCGCGACCAGACCGCGGAGCGTCTCCGCCTCCTCCCCCTCGAAGGCCACCCGCGGCCGGAAACCGGCCTCCTTGCACAGGGCGTCGGTGATGCGGCGCAGGCCGTAGCCGGGCTCCAGGGTCACGAAGGTCTCGTCGGCGGCCTCGGCGAGGCGGATGCGCCGGCGGCCGGCCAGGGGGTGGTCGGCCGGCACGACCAGGCGCAGCTTCTGCTCGTCGAGGCGGCGGGCGACCAGGTCGGGGGCGTCCGGGACCGGGGAGGTCAGGCAGAGGTCGAGTTCACCGGCGCGCAGGCGCTCCAGCATGGCCTCGCCGTAGTTCTGGACGAGACTGAAGCGGACGCGGGGGTGGTCGGCGCGGAAGGCGTGCAGCAGGCCGGGGACGGTCTCGGCGCCCATGGTGTGCAGGAAGCCGAAGGCGACCTTGCCGGTGGCCGGGTCGGCGTCCGCGCGGACCTCGTCGGCGGCGCGCTCCACCTCGGCGAGGGCGCGTTCGACGGAGCCGAGGAAGGTGCGTCCGGCGACGGTCAGCGCGAGCGTGCGGCCGCGGCGTACGAACAGGTCGACGCCCAGGTCCTCTTCGAGGCGGACCAGCGCGCGGGAGAGGGTCGACTGGGGGACGTTCATCTCCTGGGCGGCCCGGGTGACGTGCTCGGTACGGGCCACGCCGGCGAAGTGCGCGAGGCGCGGCGCGAGCAGCGCGACGATGTCTTCTGTGTCACCGGACGGTGACAGGCGGGCCCGTGAGCTCTGCTGATGCACCATGGGAACGATTATGGCCGTTCCGTGCATTGGACGGATGAGTCGCGGGCTCCGTACGGTCACGGTATGACTCCCGCCGATACCGGGGCGTCCACGACCGTGGGCGCCGCCGTTTCCGTCTCCGTTCCCGGCGCCCCGGGCGCCTCCGACTCGCGTATGGCCCCCGGCGGGCCCGGCTACCGCCGGATGAGCCTCGCCCTGTTCCTCGCGGGCGTCGCGACCTTCGCGCTGCTGTACTCCACCCAGGCCCTGCTGCCGCTGATCTCCGGCGACATGGGGGTCACGGCGAGCGACGCGAGCTGGACGGTGGCCGCCGCGACGGGTGGCCTCGCGGTGTTCGTGCTGCCGATGAGCGCACTGTCGGAGCGCTTCGGACGGCGTACGGTCATGACGGCGTCGTTGGCGGTCGCGGTGACCGTCGGGCTGCTGGTCCCCTTCGCCCCCTCGCTGCCGGCGCTCGTCGCGCTGCGGGCGGTGCAGGGCGCGGCGCTGGCCGGGCTGCCGGCGTCGGCGACGGCGTACCTCGCGGAGGAGGTCACGCCGAAGGCGCTGGTCACCGCGATCGGCCTGTTCGTGGCGGGCAACAGCGTCGGCGGGATGAGCGGCCGGGTCATCACCGGCTGGGTCGCCCAGGAGTGGGGCTGGCGGATCGCGGTCGGCGTGATCGGTGCCGTGGCGGTGGCGTGCGCGGTGGCCTTCCGGATGCTGCTGCCGGCGCCGAAGCACTTCACGCCGGGCTCGCTGCGGCCGGGCGTCCTGGCCCGCACGGTCCGCGACCACCTCGCCGACCCGCTGCTGCGCCGTCTGTACGCGATCGGCGCGCTGTTCATGACGGTGTTCGGCGGCGTCTACACGGTGATCGGCTACCGCCTGACGGAGGCGCCGTTCTCGCTGCCGCAGGGCGTCATCGGCTCGATCTTCCTGGTGTACCTGGTCGGCACGGTCTCGGCGTCGACGGCGGGCCGGCTGGTGGGCCGGCTCGGCCGCCGCGGGGCGCTGTACCTGGGCGGCGGCACGACGGCGGCGGGGCTGCTGCTGTCCCTCGCCCCCTCCCTCCCACTGGTCCTGCTGGGGCTGGTGCTGATCACGGCGGGCTTCTTCGCCGGGCACGCGGTGGCGTCCTCGGCGGTCAGCAGGACGGCCACGCACGGCCGGGCGCAGGCCTCGGCCCTGTACCAGTCCGCCTACTACATCGGCTCCAGCGCGGGCAGCACGGTCGGCGCGGTGGCCTTCCACTCCGGCGGCTGGGCCGGGACGGTCGGGGTCGGCCTGCTGGCGGTGCTGGGCGTCGTGACGATCACGGTCTCCGGATCCCTGGCCGCACGCCGCACCGCCCGGAGCCTGCCGGCCGGGGCCTGAGGGCGGCCGAGCGGGCCAACACGGGGCCGGGGGCGGGCGTGCGGCTGAGCGGGCCGGCGCGGGCGCGGCTGGGCCGGCCGGCGCCGGCCCGGGTGTGTGGCTGAGCAGGCCGGCACGGGCCCGAGGGCGACCGCGCGGGCCAACACGGGGCCCGGGTGCGGCCGAGCGGGCCCCGGGTCCGGGTGTGTGGCTGAGCAGGCCGGCGCGGGTGCGGGCGCGGCTGGGGGCGGCGGGAGCAGGACCGAGGGCGGCCGTGCGGGCCGGGACGGGGTCCGCCGAGCTGCGCTTTTTCCGACTGCACGGGCCATTGTCAGTCCCCTGCGGTAGCTTCCGAAGTGCGAGGCGCGAAGACGCGCACGACGGGACGCCACAGGGGTGGGTGGACGATGACCAACGGCACCGTGACGACGGAGCTGGATGCCGCGCTGGAGAAGCACCGGGTCGAGCTGACGGGGTACTGCTACCGGATGCTCGGTTCCTCCTTCGAGGCCGAGGACGCGGTCCAGGACACCCTGGTCCGCGCCTGGCGGAGCTACGACAAGTTCGAGGGCCGTTCCAGCCTCCGCTCCTGGCTCTACCGAATCGCGACCAACGTCTGTCTGGACATGCTGACCGCGGGCAACAAGCGGGCCCGCCCGATGGATCTGACCGCCTCGACGCCGCTGGCCCAGGCCGCGCTGTCCCCCCGCCCGGACAACACCTGGCTGGAGCCCATGCCGGACGCCCGTGTGCTGCCCACGACCGCGGACCCGGCCGAGGCCGCGGTCGCCAAGGAGTCGGTGCGGCTCGCCTTCATGGCCGCGCTGCAGCAGCTGCCGCCCAAGCAGCGGGCGGTGCTGATCCTGCGCGAGGTGCTGGCCTGGAAGGCGAGCGAGGTCGCCGAGCTGCTCGGCACCACGGTCGCATCGGTCAACAGCGCCCTGCAGCGCGCCCGCGCGACCCTCGCCGAGCGGGAGGAGCGCGGCGAGGGCGCGGCGGTGTCCGACCCGCTGGACGAGGAGCAGCAGAAGCTCCTGGAGCGCTACGTCGCGGCCTTCGAGGGCTACGACATGACGGCGCTGACGGCGCTGCTGCACGAGGACGCCGTCATGACGATGCCGCCGTTCGACCTCTGGCTGGCCGGTCCGGCGGACATCACCGGTTTCATGACGACGCTCGGCGCCGCGTGCGCCAACTCGCGGCTGGTGCCGGTCGAGGCCAACGGGCTGCCGGCCTTCGCGCACTACAAGCCGGACCCGGAGGCGGGCGGGTACGCGCCGTGGGCGGTCCAGGTGCTGGAGATCTCAGACGGCCGCATCACCGGGTTCCACTGCTTCCTCGACACCAAGCGGTGGTTCCCGCTGTTCGACCTGCCGCTCCGACTCGAAGCGGAGACCGACGAGGTCGAGGAGGGCCTGTAGGGCGGGATCGGGATCGCGCAGCCGGATCCGGCCCCCGGCCCGCTTGGCGGTGAGCTGCAGACGGGCCAGCAGGTCGACGACGGCGAGCCCCGGCGGTCCCAGCCCGCCGACGTCACAGACGACCACCCCGGCCCGGGTGCTTTCCATCAGCGCGCGCACCTCGTCGCAGAGCCGGGGTGTCTCCCCTCGGGAGACGGGCCCCGGCAGCACGAGTACGGCGGGTGTCACGGCGTCCACGTGCGGTAGACCGGGCGGGTCGGCGGAACTCATCGGTGCGGGGGCCGTCAGGGATCACATTGACCTTGGTGCGGCCCAGCACGGAGGGTTGGCTGCATGCCCCATGCACCTGGTCCCGACGCGCTGCCCGACGCCCCTCGCCTGCCGGCCGAGGAGGCGTCGTCGTGCAGGGGGTGCTGACCGGCTTCGCGGTCATCGCGGTCGTCATCGGCGTCGGCTATGTGCTGGGCCTGCGCGGCCACCTCGGGCCCCAGGGGCGCGAGGTCCTGACGAAGCTCGCCTTCCACGTGGCCTCTCCCGCCCTGCTGTTCACCACGCTGGCGGGGGCCGACCTGTCGGTGGTCTTCTCCAGCCGGCTTCTGGTGACGGCGCTGAGCACGGTCGCGGTGGCCGGGGTCTTCGTCGCGGTGGGTGCCGTACGGGGCTGGGGCGTAGGCCGGACGACGATCGGCGCGCTGTGCTCCGGGTACGTCAACTCCGGCAACCTGGGGATCCCGATCGCCGTCTACGTCCTGGGTGACGCGTCGCTGGTCGCGCCGGTGCTTCTCTTCCAGCTGGTGCTGGTGACGCCGGTGGCGGTGACGATCCTCGACCTGTCGGGCGGGGAGGAGAAGGGCCCGCTGTGGCGACGGCTGCTGACGCCGCTGCGCAATCCGATAGCCGTCGGCTCACTCGCCGGTGTCGCGGTGGCCGCGAGCGGGCTGCGGGTGCCGGACCCGGTCATGGACCCGCTGACCCTGATCGGCAACATGTCCGTCCCCGCGGTGCTGCTCGCCTTCGGCATCTCCCTGTGCGGCTCCACGATGCCCCTGCGGGGCTCGGAGCGTCAGCCGGTGCTGCTGGCGGTGGCGTTGAAGGCGGTGGGCCAGCCGGCGGTGGCCTGGGCGCTGGCGTCCGGGGTGTTCGGACTGCGGGGCGCGCAACTTCTGGACGTGGTGGTGACGTCGGCACTGCCCGCGGCACAGAACCTGTACACGTACGCGTCGACGTACGGGGTGGGCGAACGGCTGGCGCGGGACGCGATCCTGGTGTCGACGGTGGTGTCGGTACCGGTGCTGGTGGGGGTGGCGGCGGTGTTGGGGTGACAGCCCTGGGCGGCCACGGACGCCGGAAGGGACCGGTGGAGGCCACCGGTCCCTTCCGCTCGGGAGGCAGGCCTCCCGTCAGCCGATCCGCTCCAGCACCACCGGCGAGGCGGTGAAGTCCGTGCCGGCCGGGGCGACGTCGTAGGAGCCCTCCACCGCATCGAGGGCGTACGCGAAGCGGTCCGGGGTGTCCGTGTGGAGGGTCAGGAGGGGCTGGCCCTCGGTGACCGTGTCGCCGGGCTTGGCGTGGAGTTCGACGCCCGCGGCGGACTGCACCGGGTCCTCCTTGCGGGCGCGGCCCGCGCCGAGGCGCCAGGCGGCGACGCCGATGTCGTAGGCGTCGAGGCGGGTCAGGACGCCGGAGGCGCCCGCCTTCACCACGTGCTGCTCCTTCGACGTGGGCAGGGGCGCGTCCGGGTCGCCGCCCTGGGCCGCGATCATGCGGCGCCACACGTCCATGGCGGAGCCGTCGGCGAGGGCCTTCGCCGGGTCGGCGTCCTTCAGCCCCGCCGCGTCGAGCATCTCGCGGGCCAGGGCCAGCGTCAGCTCGACCACGTCCGCCGGGCCGCCGCCCGCCAGTACCTCGACCGACTCGCGGACCTCCAGGGCGTTCCCGGCGGTGAGGCCGAGGGGGGTCGCCATGTCCGTGAGGAGCGCGACCGTCTTCACGCCGTGGTCCGTGCCGAGGCCGACCATCGTGGAGGCCAGCTCGCGGGCGTCCTCGATCGTCTTCATGAAGGCGCCGCTGCCGACCTTCACGTCCAGCACCAGGGAGCCGGTGCCCTCGGCGATCTTCTTGGACATGATGGAGGACGCGATCAGCGGGATCGCCTCGACCGTGCCGGTCACGTCCCGGAGGGCGTAGAGCTTCTTGTCGGCGGGGGCGAGGCCGTCGCCGGCCGCGCAGATCACCGCGCCGACCCCGTCCAGGACGTTCAGCATCTCCTCGTTGGAGAGCAGCGCGCGCCAGCCCGGGATCGACTCCAGCTTGTCCAGGGTGCCGCCGGTGTGGCCGAGGCCGCGGCCGGAGAGCTGCGGGACGGCAGCGCCGCAGGCCGCGACCAGCGGGGCGAGCGGCAGGGTGATCTTGTCGCCGACGCCGCCCGTGGAGTGCTTGTCGGCGGTCGGGCGGGACAGGGACGAGAAGTCCATGCGCTCGCCGGAGGCGATCATCGCGGCGGTCCAGCGGGCGATCTCGCCGCGGTTCATGCCGTTGAGCAGGATCGCCATCGCGAGCGACGACATCTGCTCGTCGGCCACCTCGCCGCGCGTGTAGGCGTCGATGACCCAGTCGATCTGCGCGCCGCTGAGCTCGCCGCGGTCCCGCTTGGTGCGGATGACGGAGATGACGTCCATGGCCATACCTGGCTTTCCTTACTTGGTGAGGTGGTCGGGGCCGAAGGCCTGCGGGAGCATCTCCGAGAGGGGGACGATCCCCGCCGGGGTCTCCAGCAGCAGCTCCGGGCCGCCGAACTCGTACAGCAGTTGCCGGCAGCGGCCGCACGGGACGAGGACCTCGCCGTGACCGTCGACGCAGACGAAGTGCGTCAGCCGGCCGCCGCCGGTCAGCTGGAGCTGGGAGACCAGCCCGCACTCGGCGCACAGGCCGATGCCGTAGCTGGCGTTCTCCACGTTGCAGCCGGTGACGGTGCGGCCGTCGTCGACCAGGGCGGCGGCGCCGACGGCGTACCCGGAGTAGGGGGCGTAGGCCTGGGCCATCGCCTCCCGGGCCGCCGTGCGCAGCGCGCCCCAGTCGACGTCGGTCACTTGCCCTGTCCCTTCCGGTACGGCATGCCGTCCGCCTTCGGCATGCGCAGGCGCTGTGCGGACAGCGCGAGGACGACGAGGGTGACGACGTACGGCGTGGCGGAGACGACCTGGTTGGGGACGTCGTCGGTGCCGGCGTACCAGGCGAAGACCAGGGCGCCGACGACCAGCGTGACCGCGGCCTTGACGTACTGCTTGCGGATCGCCAGCCAGATGGCGCCGGCGACCAGCAGCAGCGCGCCGAGCAGCAGCAGGGCGTGCACGTTGGCGGAGCCGCCGCGCAGGTTGAGGCTGTCGGTGTAGCCGAAGAGGCCGGCGCCGACGGCGAGGCCGCCCGGCATCCAGTTGCCGAAGATCATCGCCGCGAGGCCGATGTAGCCGCGGCCGCTGGTCTGGCCCTCCAGGTAGAAGGGGTTGGCCACGATGGAGAGGAAGACGCCGCCGAGGCCGGCCAGACCGCCGGAGATGATCACGGCCAGGTACTTGTACTTGTAGACGTTGACGCCGAGGGACTCGGCGGCGACCGGGTTCTCGCCGCAGGAGCGCAGCCGCAGGCCGAACGGGGTGCGCCACAGGATGTACCAGGTGGCCGGGATCAGGGCGACGGCGATCAGGGTCAGCCAGGACACGTTGGTGACCAGGCCGCCGAGCAGGCCGGCGATGTCCGAGATCAGGAACCAGCCCTTGTCGTTGAGGCTGACCAGGCCGTCGGAGAGTCCCGGTACCGTGAAGTGGCCGAGGGAGTCGACCGGCGGGGACTGCTTGGCCGAGCCGCCCTGGTGGCCCTCGAAGGCGAGCGGGGCGAGGTAGCGGGTGGCGCCCAGGGCGAGGATGTTGAGGGCCACACCGGAGACGATGTGGTTGACGTTGAAGGTGATCGTCACGATCGCGTGCAGCAGGCCGCCGATCGCGCCGCCGATGATGCCGACCAGGACACCGGTCCAGGGGCCCCACTGGAAGCCGGCCCAGGCACCGAACCAGGTGCCGAGGATCATCATGCCCTCGAGGCCGATGTTGACGACGCCCGCGCGCTCGGCCCACAGACCGCCGAGGCCGGCGAGGCCGATCGGCACGGCGAGCTGGAGGGCGGTGGACATCTGGCTGACGTTGGTGATGCCGTCGGCGCCGGTGATCAGGCGGACGAGGGAGGTCAGTGCCAGGGCTCCGGCGATGACCAGCATCAGGACGGGCAGCGACATGCGGCGGCCGGTCGGTGCCCCGGGCTGGAGCGAGGGCTGGTTGACGTCGGTCGCTGTGGTCGGAGCGGTCATCGGCCGGCCACCTCCTTCTTCGAGTTGTCGGTGGCGCCCAGGACGTGACCGGCGGCCAGCTCCGCGCCGACCCGGCGCTGCTGGCGGCGCAGGCCCCACTCACGG
Source organism: Streptomyces sp. NPDC053750 (assembly GCF_044544295.1). Lineage (NCBI taxonomy): Bacteria > Bacillati > Actinomycetota > Actinomycetes > Kitasatosporales > Streptomycetaceae > Streptomyces > Streptomyces sp. NPDC053750. Next base: position 486,865 of record NZ_JBITXB010000006.1, read on the forward strand.
ACGGCCTCGTAGGAGACGACGACCGAGAGGACGATCAGGCCCTGCATGATGACCGCGATCTCCTTGTCGTAGCCGTGGAAGTCCAGCTCGGGCGAGGCCTTGTCGAGCCAGGCCCACAGCAGGGCGGCGAAGGCGATGCCGACGGGGCTGTTGCGGCCGAGCAGGGCGATGCCGATGCCGAGGAAGCCGATGCCGGTGGGGAAGTTGAGGCTGTAGGTGTGGGTGTCGCCGAGCAGGATCGGCAGGCCCGCGAGACCGGCGAGGCCGCCGGAGAGCAGCATCGCGGTGAGCACCATGCGCTTGGGGTCGACACCGCTGGCCGCGGCGGCGGACTCGGAGGCACCGGAGGCGCGCAGGTCGAAGCCGAAGCGGGTGCGGTTGAGTGTGACCCAGTAGCCGATGCCGAGCAGTACGGCCAGGACGACCAGGCCGTAGATCTCGCCGGCCGCGCCCATGTCGATGCCGGGGATCCAGCCGGACTCGTGCATCTCGCCGGTGGTGTTGTTGTTGCCGATCTTGACGCCGAAGACGTCCGGCAGCCACAGGTAGCCGATGACGGAGGTGGCGATGGCGTTGAGCATGATCGTCGCGACGACCTCGCTGACGCCGCGGGTCACCTTGAGGACACCGGCGATGCCGGACCAGAAGGCGCCGGTGCACACGGCGGTCAGGAGCAGCAGCGGGATCTGGAGGAACGCCGGGAGGTCGGCGTGGGCGCCGACGATCGCGGCCATCATGGCGGCGAGCTGGTACTGGCCGTCGACGCCGATGTTGAACAGGTTCATCCGGAAGCCGATGGCCACCGCGAGGGCCGCGATGTAGTACATCGACGCCTGGTTGATGATCAGGACCTGGATGTCGGAGAAACCGGCCTGCTCGAACATCAGGGCGAACGGTTCGACCGGGTTCTTGCCCGAGGCGATCAGGACGATCGCGCTGAGCACGAAGGCCACGGCGAGCGCGATGACCGGTCCGGCCACCGCGAGGAGCACGCGCTCCTTGTCGAACTTCTTCATCAGCGGGCCTCGTCTTCCGCACCCTGGCCGCCGTCGGCCCGGGTCTCTTCGTGTTCGAGGTGTCCGGAGGCGGCGCCGGTCATCGCCGAGCCCAGTTCCTCGGGGGTGATGGTGGCCGGGTCGGCGTCCGCGACCAGCTTGCCGTCGTAGATCACCCGCAGGGTGTCGGACAGGCCGATCAGCTCGTCCAGGTCGGCGGAGATCAGCAGCACGGCCAGGCCCTCGCGGCGGGCCTCGCGGATGTGGTCCCAGATCGCGGCCTGCGCGCCGACGTCCACACCGCGGGTGGGGTGGGCGGCGATGAGGAAGCGCGGCTGGTGGCTCATCTCGCGGCCGACGATCAGCTTCTGCTGGTTGCCGCCGGAGAGGGAGGCGGCGGTGACGTCGATGCCGGGGGTGCGGACGTCGTACGTCTCGACGATGCGGCGGGTGTCCTCCTGGGAGCCCTTCGGGTCCAGCCAGACGCCCTTGCTGTTGGGCTTCTCGGTGACGTGGCCGAGGATGCGGTTCTCCCAGAGGGGGGCCTCCAGGAGCAGGCCGTGGCGGTGGCGGTCCTCGGGGATGTAGCCGACGCCCTGCTCGCGGCGCTTGCGGGTGGGCAGCGCGGTGATGTCCTGGTCGAGGAAGTGGATGGTGCCGGAGTCGGCGTGCTTGAGGCCGATGAGCGCGTCGACCAGTTCGGTCTGGCCGTTGCCCTCGACGCCGGCGATGCCGAGGACCTCGCCGGCGTGGATGGTGAAGGAGACGTCGTCGAGCAGGGCCTTGCCGCCCGGCGCCACCAGGCGCAGGGTGTCGACGGTGAGGACCGGGCGGTCGGTGACCGTGGACTCGGCGGTCTCCGGCGTCGGCAGCTCGCTGCCCACCATCAGCTCGGCGAGCTGACGCGGCGTCGTCTCGGCGGGGACGGCCGTGCCGACCGTCGTGCCGCGCCGTATGACGGTGATGTCGTCGGCGACGGAGAGGACCTCACCGAGCTTGTGGGAGATGAAGATGACCGACAGGCCCTCGGCCTTCAGCTCGCGCAGGTTGTCGAAGAGGGCGTCCACCTCCTGCGGCACCAGGACGGCCGTCGGCTCGTCGAGGATCAGCGTGCGGGCGCCGCGGTAGAGGACCTTGAGGATCTCCACGCGCTGGCGGGCGGCGACGCCGAGCTCCTCGACCAGGCGGTCGGGCTCCACGCCGAGGCCGTAGCGCTCGGAGATCTCCTTGATCTTGCGTCGGGCCTTGGCGCCGATGCCGTACAGCTTCTCGCTGCCGAGGACCACGTTCTCGAGGACCGTGAGGTTGTCGGCGAGCATGAAGTGCTGGTGGACCATGCCGATGCCGCGGACGATGGCGTCGGCGGGCGAGGAGAAGCTCACCTGCTCGCCGTCGATCGTGATGGTGCCCTCGTCCGGCTTCTGCATGCCGTAGAGGATCTTCATCAGGGTCGACTTGCCGGCCCCGTTCTCGCCGACGAGGGCGTGGACGGTGCCCTTGCGGACGGTCAGGTGGATGTCGTGGTTGGCCACGACGCCCGGGAAACGCTTGGTGATCCCGGCGAGTTCGACGGCGGTCACCGATTCGTTGACCGCCGCTCCGGCCGGAGGGCTGCTGGACGCGTTGATGACGCACTCTCCTGGGGACGGGGGCCGTCTACGCGCGTAGCGCCCCTACGGCATCTAAAAGCGGCGGCACATCGACACGACGGGGTACGAAGGGAACCTGCGGGGCGTTCCCCTCGTACCCCGCCGAGCGGCCGGGCCGGCGCGGTTACACGCTGTTCGAGGTGTTGCTGCTCAGCTGATCAGCTGCTCTTGACCTTGATCTCGCCGCTGACGATCTTCTCCTTGGCCGTCTTGATGGCTGCCTGGAGCTCGGCGTTGTCCGCGAACTTCGGGTTGGAGACCGAGAGGCCGACCTCGCCGGACTTCAGATCGCCCCGAACGATACCGGTCTCGGGCTTGCCGTCCTCGACCGACTTCGCAAGGTTGTACACGGCCTTCGCGACGTCCTTCGTGGCCGAAGTCAGGATGGAGTCCTTGTACTTCGCGAGGGCTTCCTGCTTGTACTGGTCGGAGTCGACGCCGATCGCCCAGACCTTGTTGGCGGCGGCGGCCTCGATGACGCCCTGACCGGAGAGACCGGCTGCCGCGTAGACGACGTCGGCCTTCTTCTCGATCTGGCCCTCGGCGGCGGTCTTGCCCTTGTCGGGGCTGGAGAAGCCGCCCTCCTCCGCGGTCTGCGTGAGGTACTGCGAGATGACCTTGACCTTCGGGTCGGTGTCCTTGACGCCCTGCTCGAAGCCGGCCTGGAACTTGTGGATCAGCGGGATGTCCACGCCGCCCACGAAGCCGACCGTCTTGGTCTTGGTGCTCTTGGCGGCGGCGACGCCGGCGAGGTAGGAGGCCTGCTCCTCGTTGAAGACCAGGTCCGCGACGTTCTTCGCCTCGATCGTGGCGTCGTCCACGATGCCGAAGGTGGTGTCCGGGTACTTCTCGGCGGCGCTCTTCAGCGCGGCGGCGTACGCGTAGCCGACACCGACGACCGGGTTGTAGCCCTGCTTGGCCAGGGAGACCAGGCGCTGCTCCTTGTCGGCGTCGGTCTCGCCGTCGGTGGGCTCGACGTCGGCCGTCTCGTACTTGAACTCCTTCTTCGCCTGCTCCAGGCCCGCGTACGCCGCGTCGTTGAAGGACTGGTCGCCCTTGCCGCCGACGTCGTACGCGATGGCGAGACCCTTGTCGCCCTTGGACTCCGACCCGGAGGAGGTCGAGGTGCCGCCGCAGGCGGAGAGGGCGAGGGCCAGGGAGGCGGTCGCTGCGCCTGCGACCGTGATCCGGGAAATCCGGCGCATGTCTGGTGCTCCTGTCGTACAAAGCGCCGGACGGTTCGGCTTCGGCGCTGGCTTCGCCGCAGATTAACGCGCGTAGACCTGCCTGAAAACCCCTTCTGTCCTTCTTGTTATCCGGCCGTGAGCAAGGGGGCGCGGACGGGGGCGCGGGGCTTGCCGGACGCAAACGGAGGGTGGCGGAGGGTGACGCCGGGGCGCCGGATCGGGGCATGCCGAAGCGGGCGGGCGCTTCGGGGCGCCCGCCCGCTTCGTGTGGTTCTGCGCCTACTCGGTCTTGACCTTGATGGAGCCGGAGGTGATGCCCTCCTTGGCCTTGGCCACGGCATCCGTGAGGCCGGCGATCCCGGCGTACTTCGGGTTGGCCTCGGACAGGCCCACACCGTTGGACTTGAGGTCGAAGGTCTGGGTGCCGGTCAGCGGCTTCCCGTCCTCGACCGACTTGGCCAGCGCGTACACCGCGCCGTTGATGTCCTTGAGGGCGGAGGTGAGGATGAAGTCCTTGTACTTCGCGAGGGCTTCCTGCTGGTACTGGTCGGAGTCGACACCGATCGCCCAGACCTTCGCCTTCGCGGCGGCCTCGATCACGCCCTGGCCGGACAGCCCGGCCGCCTGGTAGACGACGTCGGCCTTCTTCTCGATCTGGCCCTCGGCGGCGGCGCGGCCCTTGTCCGGGCTGGAGAAGCCGCCCTCCTCCGCGGTCTGCGTCAGGTACTGCGGGATCACCTTGACCTTGGGGTTGGTGTCCTGCACGCCTTGCTTGTAGCCGGCCTCGAACTTGTGGATCAGGGGTACGTCGACGCCGCCGACGAAGCCGACGACGTTGGTCTTGGTGGCCTTGGCCGCGGCGACGCCCGCGAGGTAGGAGGCCTCGTTCTCGGCGAAGACGAGGGAGGCGACGTTCTTGCCCTCGACCACGGAGTCCACGATGCCGAAGGTGGTGTCCGGGTACTTCTCGGCGACGGCCTTCATCGCCGTGCCGTAGGCGTAGCCGACGCCGATGACAGGGTTGTAGCCCTGCTTCGCGAGCGAGGTGAGGCGCTGCTCCTTGTCGGCGTCGGTCTCGCCGTCGGTGGGCTCGATGTCGGCGGTCTCGTAGCCGAACTCCTTCTTCGCCCTCTCAAGACCGGCGTACGCGGCGTCGTTGAAGGACTGGTCGCCCTTGCCGCCGATGTCGTACGCGATGGCGAGTCCCTTGTCGTCCTTCTTGCCGTCGCCGCCGCTTTCGCCGCTGGTGCTGCCGCAGGCCGTGGCGGCGAGCGCGAGCGACGCGACCCCCACCGCGGCACGGGTCAGTCTCGATATCCGACGCATCTGAAGTTCCCCATTCTCCAAAGCCCCGCAGCGGGCGCTCGGTTCGGCGCAGATTAACGCGCGTAGAAACTCCTGGGAACGGGGTTCCGCGGTGCCGTTACCCATTCGTGCCGCAGGCCGGTTACGGCCCTGTGAACCACCCGACCGAACGGGAGCGAATGGGGTGCCCGGGGGGTGCCGCGCAGCCTGGTGCGCCTGGGCATCAGGCTGCCTCCGGCCCGCCGCGGCCGCAACCCCGGCGAGACCCGCTTCTACACGGCGTCGATGAGCGCCGCCGCGGTGAACATCTCCACGCCGACGGTGATGGCGTGCTCGTCCACGTCGAAGTCGCCCTGGTGCAGGTCGCGGATGGTGCGCTCGCCGGGCGGGCGGACGCCGAGGCGGGCCATGGCGCCCGGCACCTGCTCCAGGTACCAGGAGAAGTCCTCGCCGCCGAGGCTCTGCTCGGTGGTCTCCACGGCGTCGGTGCCGCGCCGGGCGACCATGGCGGCCTGGAGCAGTTCGGTGCTGGTGACCTCGTTGACGACCGGGGGCACGCCGCGGACGTAGGTGATCTCGGACTTGGCCCGGTACAGGTTGGCGATCTCGTCGATGGCGGCGACCACCAGGTCGGGCGCCTGCCGCCAGGCGTCGAGGTCGAGGCAGCGCACGGTCCCGGCGAGTTCGGCGTGCTGCGGGATGACGTTCGGGGCGTGGCCGGACTCGATCCGCCCCCAGGTCAGGGCGAGGCCGCTGCGGCTGTCCACGCGCCGGGCGACGAGCGAGGGCACGTCGGTGACCACGCGGGCGGTGGCGGTGACCAGGTCGGTGGTGAGGTGCGGGCGGGCGGTGTGTCCGCCGGGCCCGTTCAGGGCGATCTCCAGCCGGTCGCAGGCGGAGGTGATGGGACCGACCCTGAGGCCGATCCGCCCGGCGTCCACCCGGGGGTCGCAGTGCACGGCCAGGATGCGGCGCACCCCGTCGAGCGCGCCGCCCTCGATGGCGTCGGCGGCGCCGCCGGGCAGCACCTCCTCCGCCGGCTGGAAGATCAGCCGCACGGGGCGGGGCAGCAGGCCCTGCTCGTGCAGGGCGGCGAGCACGAGTCCGGTGCCGAGGACGACGGTGGTGTGCACGTCGTGCCCGCAGGCGTGGGCGCGGTCCGGCACGCGCGAGTGGTACGCGCACTCGCTCTTGGTGTCCGGGATGGGCAGGGCGTCGATGTCGGCCCGCAGGGCGAGCATGCGCGGCCCGCCGGTCCACTGCCCCGACTCGGTGTTGGTGCCGATGTCGCAGATGAGCCCGGTCCCCACGGGGAGCACCCGCGGCCTGAGGCCGGCCTTCTCGAGCCGTTCCTTGATCGCGGCGGTGGTGCGGAACTCCTGGTTGCCCAGCTCGGGGTGCATGTGCAGGTCGCGACGGAAGGCGACGAGCTCGGCGCGCAGCGCCTCCGGCAATGCGCCGGGCAGCGCGGTCTCACCGGGAGTGTCGGCCTCGGACTCTGGGGACATCAACGCTTTCACCCTCTGAAGAGTAGGGCGCCCGACCGGCCGGTTGACCCACGATCAACAAAAATTCAGCCCGTTAGGGGAAGAAAACTAGGCCGCCCTACGCATAGCTGTCGACTCGCTTGGGTAAACTCGCCCGCCTTTCCGACCGAGCCGATCATGAGAGATCCACCGCAAGCGGTCCCACCACTCGACGGCACCCGTCCTTGAACCTACGGGTACCACGCAACGACCGCCCCACGCGCACCGTGGCAGTAACGGTCGCGTCCCTTGATCAGTGGGCGGCGTCAGCAGAGGTAACCCTCGTAGGCTCGCCGGGTACCGCCTGACGAGGTCACACTGGGATTCCGGGCGGGCACGCCCACATCAGCGTCACCGCAGCCGCCTATGCCCACGTCCGACTCGACCTCCAGCGAAGCGCCCACGGCACTCGCAGCCCCACACTCAGCAGTGGTGGGATCACCGAGACGGCCAGCTCCAAGGGCGTCGAACCACCACCTTGCACCGTCCTCGTCCGCTGACGTTGCAACTGCGTCAACTACTGCCGTCAGACGCCGTTGAGGCCTCCTCGACACAAGCCGAGGAGGCCGCAGATCACAGAAGGGAACATTGAGCGGCAGCTCTGTTCACCAATAACGCCATCTATCGGTGATGGTATAGCGACTCACACCGTGACGGGCTGCTAGCTCACCAACATCAACCCCGCCCTCTCTCCAGCGCACCCGCACCGGCGGCCTGACCACCTTGCACACCAAGACGCGAGCCTCCGAACGCCGCATCGCCCTCCCGACCGAGTGCGTCCATTCCCTCAAGAGTCACCGGGAACGCCAGCAGGAAGAACGCCAGGACGCCGGAACCAACTGGACGGACAGCGGGCTGGTCTTCCACACCTTGACGGGCACCGCCCTCGACCCCACCAATCTCACCCGCCGCTTCGGCCGACTCCTCAGCCGGGCAGGGCTCCGCCGCATCCGCTTTCACGATCTCCGGCACTCGACCGCGACCCTGCTCCTGGAACAGGGCGTCGACCTCGTCGTGATCAAGGAACTCCTCGGCCACGCCCACATCGGCGTCACCGCCGGCGTCTACGCCCACGTCCGACTCCGCCTCCAGCGCCAAGCCATCGACACCCTCGGCCAGGACGACGACGAACCCGAAGACCCATCCGCCGCAGCCGTCGTCCGCTGACGTTGCCGTCAGCGTTGCCGTCAAGAACCGCAGAAGCCTCGCCAGGAACACCTGGCGAGGCTTCTCGCTTTTCTCCTGATTTTCAGCTTCAGTCGGACTCTCGCCAGCGCGTTACAGCGCGCTGGCACAGCGCGAATGCGAAGGACCCGAAATCATCCCCGAGCCTCTCCATGCTCTCGCGGTCCACAATTCCGGGGTTCCAGACGAGGACGGGATACTCGCCTTCCTGATTCACTTGAGAAGAATCGAGGACAACCAGTCCACCCATTCCATCAAACATCGCAACAATCAGATCGGATGGCATTCCGTACTGACTGCGAGCATCCAGGGTTTCCGCTACGGAGCCCAATAGTTTCTGCCCCATGGCGGGCGTCTGATATACGCCAAGAAATTCTTCACCAGCGATATCCCAGGTTCCGAACTCTACGATCAGACGGCGGTACGAGGGAGGGAAAGCCACACTCAGATCATTCTCGGCGGCGGCCATCCTACCTGCGTCACAGCCGTCGGCGTGGTTCGCGATGTCATCGTTCCCGCGAACCAGCTCGATCAGTCGCTCACTCGCCTCGACAGCGTTCATCATCCACCAAATCCTGCCGCTCGGTCCTTCCAGTACTGGGATTTCCAGGCGTTGAAGGCATCTCGATCGATTCCGCTGGGGATCTTGGTGCCCGCCTTCCAGTGCAGCTGATTGTAGTTCCCGAAGTGCATCGAGTGTGTCACCTCGGCAATCGGCCCGTCCTGCGTCTGGAGCATGTGATGGAGGTTCATCGGCTTGCCGTCCGGGCCCATCGGGGCGAGGCCCTGCTTCATTCTCTTGAGATTGCTTCGACCGTACTTGTCCGCAGGCGAAACAAAGCTCGGATTCACCAGATCGTCCCGCTGATAAATACGCTGGCCGTTGTAGTCGGTCCGCGACCAGAACTGGCAGTTTGAGTTGTGAACGAGGACCGGAGTCTCGCCCGCCAGCACATAGTACGTGTGGAGGTCATCGACGGTGAGGTTGTACGTGGTGGCGTGGCTGGTGTAGGCGTGGTTGCGCGTGACGATGACGGTGTCGCCGTCGTCGGTGAGGAGAGTCATGCCGGGGATGAGGTCGCCGGCTTCGATCCAGGAGCCTTCGGACGGAGACCAGAACGGGTGTTCGTGGGTGGCTGTGAGTTTTTCGACGCCGTCCTCGGTTGTGATGGACAGGACGTTGAAGTGCTTGTCGTCCTCGGTCCTGATGAGGCGAGTGACCTTCCTCGGCCCTTCCTCACCTGTCTCCGGGTCCTTGGCCATGACCTCGTCGCCGAGCCGAATGTCTTCGATGTCCTTCGTCTCGCCGTCGGCCATAAGAACGTCGGTTCCGGCCAAGAAGCACTTGCATCCAAGCGACTTTGCTACCCGGTTGCTCTTGCCGCCGCCGATCGCCATGTAGATGAGACTTTCGAGGACCTTTCCCCGGCCGTATGCCTCGGCGTCGTCAACACACGCCTGGGCGTTGTCCAGGCAGTAGGTCGCGGCGATGTGCTTGGCCTTGGCAAGGTCTTCGCCGCCCCGAGTCAGGTACAGCCACGCCTGGCGGCAGCCTTCCCGCCCGAAGCACGCCTGGCCCGGTCCGTTGTTCTGGATGATCGGAGTGGACCAGTAGTCGCCGTCCGGAGCACGCCCATTGGGGCTGTACTCGGAGAACCAAGTCATGAGTTGGTTGGCGTCGTTCGACGTCGGCGCATGGGATGCAGTCCATCCGCTGTCGCAGTTGCTGTTGCAGGGGTGCTGGGTCTTGGGCGGACCAGATACGGCTTCATTGGGGCGTCCGTTGCCCTTCGAGCCATCAGGTCGCTTCGGGCAGCCCTCCGAAGCTCCGCCTGCTCCGCCGCAGGCGAGGCCCATCCCGGTGGGGTCGGAGAAGACGAGGGGGTTCTGTGCCCCGTAGCTGTAGCCGTTGAGGGTCTGGGGTCTGTCAGCCTCCAACAGTGGGTCAACGCTGATGAACTGGCCGGTGCTTGGGTCGTATTCGCGGGCACCGATGTGGGTGAGCCCCGTGGTGGCGTCCCGGGTTTTGCCGAGGAAGCCCTTGTCGTCGGGCCAGGGGCCGTACTGGGGTTTGCCGCGGTCTTCGCCGAAGGGGGTGGTGTAGCGCTTGGTGAAGGTGAGGGTGCTGTCTCGGTTGATGGCCAGGTGGGAGGTGCCGTGGTGGTCGCTGACGAGGTAAGTGACCTTGGGGGCGCCGCCGGTCTGGTTGGAGCGCATTGCGGCGGTGATGCCGCCTGCGGCGTAGTAGCGCTGGGCCCAGGTGGTGCCGTCGGCGCGGAGGTGGAGTTCGGTGGCGCCGGCGTAGAGGACCCGTTCGCCGTTCTCGGTGGTGCGGATGAGGAGGGTGCCGTCGGCGCCGTAGAGGTAGTCGGCGGACTGGTCGCCCTCGGTGAGGCGGGTGAGCTTGCCTTCTTCCGACCAGGTCAGGTTCTGGGTGGCGTTGTCAGCGACGCCGGGGCGTTGGGTGGTGTTGCCGGTGGTGTCGTAGGTGTAGGTGCGTTCGGGGTTGGTGCAGTCGGTGTCGGTGGTGGTGCCGGTGAGGGTGTGGGGTTGATTGGTGTTGGTGTAGCAGTAGGTGGTTTTGGTGGTGGCGGTGCTGGTGTGCTGGGTTTCGGTGGTGCGCTGGCCTGCGGTGTTGTAGGTGTAGCTGGTCCAGTACGGGGCCGGGCCCGACAGTGCGGTGGCGCTGGGGGTTCCGGTGCAGTCGGTGGTGGGGGTCCAGGCTTCGGTCAGGCGCTGGTGTGCGTCGTAGGTGAAGCACTGGGTGTCGGCGCTGGTGGTGCCGCCGAGGGTGGTGTTGTCGCGGATCTGGGTGACGTTGCCGGTCTGGTCGTAGGTGTAGGTGAGGTCCTGCGGCCGGTAGGGGTGGATCTGATCCTGGACGTAGCTCTGGGTCAGGCGGCCGGTGCCGGCTTCGAATGTGTTGGCGATGTAGACGCTGGTGTCGCCTGTGCCGAGGGTCAGCGTCTGCGGTTCGGCCAGGGCGGAGTAGTCGATGTCGGTGAGGTAGCTGCCGATCGCCGTCAGGTTGCCCAGGCCGTCGTACTTGTACGAGGTTTGCTCGTCGTCCAGGCCGCCGAGCGCGGGTTCCCTGGTGCTCTGCACCGCGCCGGGGATGTTGTAGCCCGTCTCGAACTTGAGCGTGGCCGGCTGGCCCGCCTTGACGAACGCATCGTCGGCCGGCAGGCGCAGTTCGGTGTTGATGGCGCGGCCCATGGTGTCGTAGGCGGTGACGGCCTGGGTGTAGGCGGTCCCGGTTGTGCCGCCGACGTAGCGGGTGGAGGTGGTGGGCTGGCCCTTGAGGAGGGTGTCGTAGGTGTAGCCGGTGAGCTGGTTCGCGTCTGTCTTCGAGCCGGCCCAGGTGCCGGTGGGGCGGCCGAGTTCGTCGTAGGCGCTCAGGATGGACTTGCCGCGGGAGTCGGTGGTCTTGATGACCTGGTCGAGCGCGTTGTACTCGGTGGTCGCCTTGCCCTTGTCGGGGTCGTCGGTGCTGGTCTGGCGGCCGAACAGGTCGTAGCCGTAGGACCAGGTGGCGCCGTCGGGGCCGGTGATGGTCTTCTGTCGGCCGTCGAGGCCGTAGGCGAACGTGGTGGAGGTGTAGCCGGTGCCGGGCCCGGTGCCGAAGTCGGCGTCGGCGGGGCTCTCACCGGCGTAGGTGCGGGTTTCGGTGGTGCGGCCGCGGATGTCGGTGATGGTGCGCTGGCCGGAGCCGCCGTCGAGGGCGGTGGTGGCGGTGGAGTCGCCGGTGTAGCTGGTGGTCGTGGCCCACTTCTTGACGCCGAGCACATACAGCGTGCTGGTGGTGGCACGGCCGACGCCGTCGAAGACGGTTTCGGTCTGCTGGGGTGCGCGACCGTATTCAGCGCGGGTGTAGGTGCCGTTGGGTGTGCGGGTGCTGTCGAAGATGTCGGCGTACGTCTCGTAGGCCAGGCCGCGGGTGTCGTAGCGGGTGTCGGTCAGCAACCGCCCGCCCTCTGGGGTCGGCGTCTGGGTCTGCAGCGGCCGCAGGAGAGAGTCGTAGAGCGCGTAGCTCGTGTTGTAGGTGTCGGCGGCGTTGGTCAGTGTCGAGGTCGACACCCAGGACGGCTCGCCGTTGTCGAGGTGGTAGGCGAACTTGGCGCTCGGGCTCTGACTGCTGCTGGACCGGTTGGGCAGCCATACATCGGTGAGCCGGCCGAGCGCGTCGTACTTCTGCTCGGTCTTCTTGGAGTTGATGTCGTAGCTGCGCAAGGCCTGGCCGCGGCGCGGGTCGAGGTAGATGACCGAGCGATAGCCCTTGGGATCGGTCGACAGCGTTCTGGTCAGTGGGCCGGCGTCGGCGGGCGTGTAGGCGGTGGAGGTGGTGCGGCCGGCGGTGTCGGTGACGGCGAGGGGGCGCCCGAGAGCGTCGTAGGTGGTGGTCGCGACGGTCTGCCAGCCGGACGGCGGGCGCTGTCCATCGCTCGCGGCGCTGGCTGAGTAACCGGTGGCGCGGCCGGTCCAGGTGACCTGCCCCTTGGTGGGCTTCTGGGTGGCCAGCCAGGTCGTGGTGTCCGCCTTGTCATAGACGGCTGCCGTGTCGGCGAGGACGTCACCGGAGGCGGTGCTGTTGGCGGGCAGGTTCAGACTGGCGTCGGTGACCGAGCATTGCTTGGCGACAGTGCGGGTGCGGGACACCAGACTGGTGATGCCTACGTCGGGGTTGCGGGCGTACCAGGTGTGGGTGCAGGTTTCGTCGCCGCCCAGGCCGGCCTGCCCCCAGTCGTCCGCGGCGTACACCATGCCAAGGTCGTCGTAAGCCTGGCCGGTGGTGTGGGTGCGCCAGGTCTTGGAGCCGGTGAGGTAGGTGCTGGCGTACGTCGAGGAGTTGCGGACCCACAGGGCGGTGTGGTCGGCGGCGTCCGGGACGGTCTGGGTGGCGGTGTTCTTGTAGGTGTAGTTGTGGAAGACGCTGCTGATGGGCTGGCTGCCGTCGTAGGTGACCTGCTGGCGCAGGCTTCCCTTCCAGCGGTCGCTGTCGACCGCGTTCGTCAAGTCGACGTCCGTGTCCAGCAGCGGGGACACGGTGACGGACTTGGTGGTGCCGTCCTTGTTCTTGTCGCCGTCCATGCCCTGCAGATAGAGCGAGACGGTCTTGGAGCGGGTGCCGCCGGTCGCGCCGGTGTAGGCGGTGACCTGGCGGTAGCCACGCCAGTCGGACCAGGTCCGCTCGTCCTTCGGGATGAACGGGTCGTCGTTGTGGTGCCAGGCCGCGCCGCTGTAGGAGTAGGCGTATTCCACGGCCGGGTTCGCGGCGGCGGCGTCGTGCACACCGACAGCGGTGACGCGGTACTTGTGGAACCAGTCGATCCCCGCGTCCTCGGAACCGTTGATGTGCCAGTACTGCGGATAGCAGGAACGAGTGTTGGTGTCCGGTGCCGCGCCCAGGACCTCGCTGCGCTTGCACTCCGTCAGCGTCAGGGTCACTTCGGTGATCGCGCCCGTCTCGGAGGTGACGGTGGAGATGCGCGGGCGGGTCAGGGGAAGGATGTCGTCAGTGGCGTCGACCCGGTTGGGTCGCAACTGGTAGGTGAACGTGACCGGGTCGACCTTGATGGTCGTGTCGCCGGCCTTCGCAGTCCGCTGCAGCGAGGTCAGCGCCAGGACCTGGTCGGAGCTGTCGCCGATGTCACCGCCGTCCAGGTACTCCTCGGTCAGGACCCAGGAGTCCACCGGGTCGTAGGCGGTGCTGGTGGCGGTGTAGGAGAAGGTGTCGATGCCGGTCAGCCGCTTGCGCGTGAAGAGGGACGGGCCGGCCGCGTTGCATTCGTCGTCGTCCTTGGAGCAGATCGCGTCGAACGGAACGTCCGGCCAGTTCTCCGCGGTGTCCTTGGTCAGGCTGCCGCAGTCGGCGACGGTGCAGCGTTCCTTGTAGGTGAAGGTGACCTTGGCGTCGGCCTTGTCGGTGAACAGGGCGTCCTTGCGTAGGCCGTATTCGATGCGGTCGAGGTAGCCGCCACGGGTGTAGGGGGTGTCGGCCTTGGTCGCCTTGTTCTTCTTGTAGTAATTCGACTCTGCGGTGTACCAGTACGTGGACGCGTTGCCGCGGGTGTCCTCGACGTAGTCGAGGTTCCAGCGCCAGGCCTGGGTCAACGCCCGGTCGGCGAAGGCGTCGCCCCTGCTGTAGCCGGGTTCGCCGGAGTCGTCACCGAAAACCGGGACGGTCCACGTGGAGTTGGTGCGCTGGTCCGCGGCACCGTCGAGCTTGTTCTTGCCAAAGACGTACTTGGTGCCGTCGCCCGTGGTGACGGTCCAGTACTCGCCGTTGTCGTCGCCGTTGTCCGCTCCGGTGGAGCGGGTCACCGTGGAGGCGTCGTCGTTCTCCAGGTGCCAGGCGCCGGTGCTGTTGTCCCTGACCAGGCGGGTCGACTTGCCGTTCAGAACCAGGCTCGCGTTGTCGTACTTCCAGCACTGGTCGTAGACATCGTCGTGACCGTCGTCGTCGCAGGAGCCGTAGGTGCGGGTGATGTACGACTCGGTGAGGGTGAAACCCTCACCGACGCTCGTGGTCTGGTTGTTGGTCGTGGCGGTACGGCCGTCAACGCTACCCGAGTCGTAGGACAGGGACAGCGGCGGCACCGGGCCTGCCGCGGCCGGCGGCATGGTGAAGTCGTGGGACCAGGTGAAAGAGCCGGAACTGCCCCCCGCCTGCCAGGACGAGGACTCCGACAGCTTCGTCGCCGAATAGTCACCCGTTCCCGTGGGTGACTGACCCGAACCCGCCGAGGCGGCGGTCACTGCCAGCACCGTGGCGCTGGTCGTGGCACTGTCCGGCTGGCTCAGGAGCTGCGTGGACTGGGCGCCCGGTGCCGCCTGGGTAAGGGGGACCTGAGCCGAAATAGTCTGGTTCTTGAGATCGTTGTCCGACTGCAGGGGCGTCTGCTTACGGCACTCCGCCTTGTTCGGAGTCGTCAGTGCGCAGGCCGGCAGTTGCACGATCCGCAGGCGCTGGGACCAGCCACCGCCGATGGCCGACGCGAACGTGGAGTAGTCGATGCTCAGGCCTGCCGTGCCCGGACTTTGCGCCGCCGCCGTCAGGAGAACGCCGGTGATACCTGCTCGGCGGGCTGCCTTCTGGTCCAGAACGTTGATCTGCGCATCACCGGATGCCGCAGCAGAGGCAGCCGTAGAACGCTGCTTGGCGAGCGTTTCCGGCTTCAGGGTGACGGGGACACCGGCCGGTGCGGCAGTGCGTTGTGCGCCGGGCGTGAGCGTGAGGGAAGCGGCGCCGCGCTCTGGCCAGTCGGCTTTCCGTTCTCCTGTGGCCTGCTTGGCCTGTGCGGCGTTGGCCTTGCGTTCCCTGGTGACCTTGGCGCGTGCCTTTTTCGCGCCGGGCCCGTCGAACGCCTCTACCTTGGTCGACGGTGTCCTGGGCGTGTCGGGACGCCCCAGACCCTCTGTCTCCACGGCCTGTGCCACCTGGGCCAGACCCGTGGGCACGACGAGCGCCAGAGCCAGCGACTGCGCCAGCAGCCGGCCCGTGCGGCGTGGTGCATCGCCACGCCATCTTGAGGTGCCTATGCCAAAGACCATCGATCTCGCCCCACCCAGTTCCTGGATCTCGAAAAGTTCCGCACGCCGTTCGCAGCCCGCCACTGGGTCTGCCGCGTCTGCGTCTGGTGGGGACAACCGCGTCGGCGGCTGTCCCCACCGCCCGGCTTGTCAGTCGCCCACGGTCTCGCCGACCTGCTCCTCAGTGGCCATCGCACCCGCCCATACGCGCGCCTCGGCAACGCTGGCGGGCAGGAAGTGCTGCCAGCTGTCCTTGCTGAAGCCCTTGCCGAGAGTGAAGTCCCCCGAGCCCACCTTCGCCGTGAAGGCCTGCGGATCTCCGTTGAGGCTGCGGCTCAGATAGAGGCTGATCGTCCCGGCCTGGGCGTCGAAGACACCGGTCAGGCGGACCATGCCGTCCATCACCGCTGCCTCGCTGGAGGCGACCGCGCTAAACGTGCCATCGGCGTTCAGCCGGCCGAAACGCCAGAAGCCCTCAGGAACGGTCTTCTCCTCGAGCGTCCCCTCGTCGACCACGGTCGTGCTGCCGGTCCGCTCGTACCAGATGCCCCAGGCCGAGCTGTCCGTGGTGCGCTGCCCGAGGACCTGCCCGGTGTAACCGACGGGCTTGGAGGCGAGTGCGGCCGAGTCGAGCGCCGCCAGAGTGGTGACCGTGAAGGATCCCGTGTCATCGACCACCGGGCCTGAGGCGACAGCTGCGTCGTCCGTGCCGTCGAACACGATCGCCGCACCGTCCAGTGCCGCACCGCCGGACAGGGACAGCGACCGGCCGTAGCCGGAGGTGGTGTCCTGGACAAGGGTGCCGCTGCCGCGGTCGGCCGACCAGTCGGCGACCAGCTCCACCGCCGCGCGGTCCGGAGAGTTCACCAGCCGGGCGTCATCGGCGATGAGGTCGTCGGTCAGCGCCTGCTGATAGACCTTGACCTCGTCGATGGAGCCGGCGAAGTAGTCGGTGTAGGCATCGCGCCACAGCACCCGGCCAATCTGCAGCGGGCCCTCTGCTGCCCAGGCCGCGGACACCGTGTCACTGCCCTGCAGACGGCCGTTCACATACAGGCTGATCTGCTTGTTTCCGGCGTCGTACTTGGCTGCGAGATGCGTCCACACACCCTGTGCCGCGGGCTGGGTGGCCGTCACCTTCTGCTCGGTGATGTTGCCGTTGGTGTCGTCGCGGGGTGACGTGCTCAGCGACCACGTCTTGTCCGCTTCGCGGTAGGTGAGGTAGAAGCCGCTGTAGAAGCCGCCGTCCTGGCCCAGGACCGTCTGGTTGTGCGCCACGCCGGGGGTGAGCATGGCCCAGGCAGAGACCGTGTACGAGGCCCGGGTATCCACTACTGCCGCGCTGGTGGCCGCATGGTCGGTGGTTCCGTTCAGGATCAGGCCCTTGTCCGTGACCGGCGTCTCAAGCGCGTTGCCCGCGGTGTCATGGGTGATCACACCGCGGCGGCCACGGTCGTCCCGTGCCGCCTGCCCGTAGAGGGCCGCGTCGTCGCGCCCGTCCACGGTGGCGGAGTCGACTCCGGCTCCTGACGCCTCGTCGAAGTGGTACTGGCCGACCGGGGCGTCACCCGAGTCCACGAGAAAGTCGGTCACGGACTGACCGCCCCAGCCGAGGCTGTCCTTGGCCCGCACGTACACGCGGTACAACTCCCCGCGGCCGGGCGTGACCTTGGCCGTGGCCGTGCTGCCCGTCAGCTCGGCCGACCATGCCGCATCGGAGGACAGCTTGTACTGGTAGGCGCTGTTGGTGTCCCCCGTGGCCGGCTTGAACGTGAGCGACGCAGCCACACCCGGCCCACCACCGGCCACGCAGGCATCACTGGTGCACTCGGTGTACGGGGCGGCGATGGTGACCTGCGGCTCCTTGGGCGGCAGGGAGTCGATGCGGAAGTAGCAGTAGCCGTCGGAGGGGGCACTGCTCAGGTAGCTGGAGCCGTAGTACGACCAAGTCCACGCGTGATACCGATACAGCTTGCCGTCCGCGAGCTTCGACCACGTGAACGACAAGGCACGTCCGTCGCCGACATATCCGGTGGAGGGGCTCAGGGAACCGCTGGCCGGAGGGGTGACATCCGTCCAGGTGTTGTCGGCGTTCTGTACATCGACGTCGAAGTAGACCCGCAGTTGGGCGTCGTCCCCTCCGCCCGACTTCGTACGTGCGGTCGCCTTCAGCAAAGGTGTGGGGTCGGACATGATCGCCGGATCACTCGCGTTGGGCTCGCAAACCGGGGCCTTACTGGTTCCGCCGCCCTGCAGGCCGACCTCGGTCGGCTTGTCCGGCAGGCCCACGAAGTCCACCGACAGGACCGCGTCGTTCTTGAACCGCTTCCATGCCGAGGTGTCCGACTCGTCGTGCGCCCGGATCTCCAGGGTCAGACGGGAGAACTTGCCCGCTGCGAAGTTCCGCACGGTCGAGGTCAGGTTCTCATTGGACTCCTCGGGATTGTCGTTGAACTCGATCGGTGCGTCCGGTGAGTCCGGATCACACAGCGAGCCGCGGCCGGCCGACACCCACCGGTCGCCCATCCAGTCCAGCTCCTTCGGCCGCGACGACCAAGTGGTGGACGAGGAGATGTTGTTCGTGCGGACTAGATCCACCCAGCGCGGATCGCACTGGAACGCCCACGGCTCCGTGACCCGGAAGGTGGCGTCCAGGACCTACTTGCCATTCAGCGCCTGCGGTGAGAACTCGAAGTACAGCTTCTGCACATAGCCGGGGCCGCAGTAGTAGCCGGACCAGGATCCGCACTTGCCCGCGCCCTTGCCCAGGCCGTCGTCACCGTTGCCCCACCCGTAGGACTCATAGCCGTCACTGCGCAGCAGGGTGCGTTCCGACTCGTCCCACGTCACCGGCGGGTCGATGAACACCGGGAACGCCGACTCTTCGGTGGAGGTCAGCATGTCGGTGTCCGGGATCACCGACAGCGAGTCCTTGGCGACCTCGACGTCGATCCGGGCCACCGTGTCGCCCTGGCCCGGTTCCCGCCCGGAGCCGGACGGCGCGCTCTCGGCCGGATCCGACGGCTCGCCCACCTGGGCACCTGCCGGGGTGTCGGCGGCCTGCACGGTCACCATCTGCGATTGCGTGCCGCTGGTAGCGGTCTGACCGGCCGAGTCCCACATACGGGCCGGCGGAGACTTGAACACCGTCGTGCCATTGCCATCGACCGCGGTCAGATTGCCCGCCGCGCCCTTGCGGACCGTCAAGTTCTGGGTGTCCAGTCCGAAGGTGAGCTTCTCCAGCTCCTCGCTTGCCGCCGCCTCGGGTGTCTTGACCACGAGGACGTACTTGAAGCTTTCCGGGGTGGCGGTGACCTGCAGGTCGATGTCCGGCAGCACCTGCGGGTACACGGCGCTGGGCCCGTCCAGGCGTGGGGCAGGCAGCTCGCCCGGCCAGTCCAGCGCCAGTGAGCGGCCCTCGTCCTCGATTCGCGCCAGCGGGGCTTCGTCGCCGCCGCCGGAGAACGCCATCTGCACGGCAGCCCCCTTCGGCCCCACCGTGCCGTCCGCCCGCTTCTCCAGCGTCGCGTCCGGTGCCTGCCAGCCGCCACCAGCAGCCGGGACCCGTACCGGGACCGACGACTCCTCCAGCGTGAACGTATGACCGTCCGGGTTGGCGAACACCGTGGTCCGCGCCGTACGCTCCCCGGTCACCTCAACCCGTTGACCGGACTCCTGCGCCGCCTCAAGTGCCTTCTGCCCCTCCGACAACGGCGCATCAGCCGCCTCGTCACCCGCCGCAGAGGCCATCGGGCCAGGCACGAGAGCCGCGATGACCGCCGCGCACACGACCGCAGTCATGCCCGCGGCAGCCCTGTGGCCACGTCTTCCGCCAGGTCTCCCTGCACGGACCTCCGGCGTGGGCAGCGCTTCGCGCCCACCTCGCATCCAAGTCCACATCCCCGCCACACCCCGCCCACAAGATTCACAAAGTAGCCAGGAGTAACTAACGCCCCAACAGAACCCCAGGTCAACGGGACGGAAACGGACATCACCATTCCAAGTTCCGGAAACCTGTGTGCGGTACCCGACGTTTAGCCAGGGTTGCACGGAACAAGATCACGCTTCCGCATCTTTACCGGAACGCCAAGATCAACGCCACGCCCGTAGCAACACACCTTGTTCACCGAGGCAGCGCGAGCTCGGCCCAAGTGGCCTTGCCGATGCCGTATCGGCGTGGGCAGCATCCCCATCGCTGCGCGAGCGCTGCGACGAGTTCGAGGCCGCGCCCCCGCTCATCCTCGACGGCCGCCGGTCTCGGCTGAGGGCGGGTGCTGTCGGCGTCGGCGACCTCCACTCGTAGGCAGCCGTCGTACCGGGCGATGCGTACGCCGATCTCCCGCCCGGCCGGGACCCTCGCGTGCTGGACGGAATTGGTGACCAGCTCCGAGAGCAGTAAGGCGGCGGCATCGACGACATCACCGTCGATCTTCCACTCGGTGAGCTGCTCGCGCAGCAGTGCACGGGCATGTCCCGCGCTGCGCGGCCTGCGGGGCAGTCGCCACTGAGCCTCCTGCCTGTCGAGACCTTCGGGCTGCGACGACGCACTGTGTGGTGACAACGAATACCTCCGCGACAGAGGAGAGGCGAGATGGCGATGCATCTCTAGAGACGTTGCCAGTGAAGCGCGCCACACCGGCAGGTTCAATAGATCTCTAGAGATGTCCACTCGATCGTGGATGCGTCTCGACGTGAGGCCGTGACCCTGGGACCTAAGATGACCAGAGGTGATCGGAGGAGAGGCCTGGATGAGCGACGGGGACGGACGGCGTCAGCCCAAGTACCAGCGCATCGCAGCGCAGTTGCGCGCCGCCATCGAGGTCGGAGACTACGGGCCCGGGGAACGGCTGCCCGGTGAGAACGACCTCATGGCCGAGCACGGCGTGGCAAGGATGACGGCCCGTCAGGCGCTCGCGGTCCTGCAGGCGGAAGGCGTCGTCGAGGCACGCAAAGGCGTTGGTGTGTTCGTGCGCGACTTCAGGCCGGTACGGCGACGCGGCATCCAACGTCTCGCCCATGCGCGCTGGGGAACGGGGCAGTCCATCTGGTCAGCCGACGCCGAGGACCGCGAACTGGTCGTCGACTCGGTCGAGGTGACCGAGGCGGAGGCACCGGCTGTGGTCGCGGGGGTGCTGAATCTCGCGGAAGAGGCGCGCGTCTGTGTGCGCAGGCGTCGGTTCCTGCTCGATGGCAAGCCGGTACTGCTGTCCACCTCCTACCTGTCGGCGGAGTTGGTGGCCGGTACCCCGATCGCACAGCCTGACACCGGGCCCGGTGGCACGTACGCCAGGCTTGAGGAACTGGGGCACCGGCCGATCCGCTTCCGCGAGGAGATCCGTTGCCGGATGCCGAGTGGCGAGGAGGCCGACAGGCTGGCCCTGCCGCCCGGGGTGCCGGTTGTACTCGTGGCCCGGACCGCCTATGACGCCGGCGGCCTGGCGGTCGAGGTGAACGACATGGTGCTGGACGCCTTCGCGTACATCCTGGAGTACGACTTCGAGGGGTGAGGTGCGGCGGCCTCGGGTGCCCTGAGGGACCGGCTACCGGGATTCATTCGCAGTGCTCCGGCTTTCAGGCCGGGGGTGAAGCGAATCCGGGGGGCGCGACGCGGAGCGTCGCGGTGGCGCTCCGGCGGAGCCGGACTCTGCTGCGCGACGGTGACATGTCGCTCACATGTTCCCGGTGACGGCGTGAGTTCGACGTGCCTAGTGTGATCGTCATGCAGCTTCGGTACGCCTTCAGGCTGCACCCGAACACCGTCCAGCAGGCCGCGTTGGCCAGGGCGTTCGGGTGCGCCCGGGTCGTGTTCAACGACGCGGTCCGCGCCCGTGAGGACGCCCGTACGGCCGGGCGGCCGTTCCCGACCGCCGCAGAGTTGTCCCGGAAGCTGATCACCGAGGCGAAGCAGACGGCCGGGCGTTCCTGGCTGGGCGAGGTGTCCGCGGTGGTGCTGCAGCAGTCTCTGCGCGACGTGGAGGCCGCCTACCGCAACTTCTTCGCCTCCCTGAAGGGCACCCGCAAGGGACCGAAGCTGGGTGCGCCCCGTTTCAAGTCCCGCAGGGACGCCCGGCAGTCGATCCGGTTCACCGCCAACGCCCGCTGGAAGATCACCGATGGCGGACGGCTGGACCTGCCGAAGATCGGTGCGGTGGCGGTGAAGTGGTCCCGCGCCCTGCCCGCCACACCGTCCTCCGTGACCGTCGTCAAGGACGCGGCGGGCAGATACTTCGCGTCCTTCGTCATCGACACCGACTCCGCCGCCGACGCCGTCCGCATGCCCGAAACCGAGAACACCGTCGGTATCGATCTCGGCCTGACCCACTTCGCGGTCCTGTCCGACGGCACGAAGATCGACTCCCCGCGCTTCCTTCGGCGCGCGGAGAAGAAGCTGAAGAAGGCCCAGCGGGAGCTGTCCCGCAAGCAGAAGGGATCGAAGAACCGGGCCAAGGCCCGCGAGAAGGTCGCCCGCGCCCACGCCAAAGTTGCTGACGCGCGCCGTGAGTTTCACCACCAGCTCTCCACCAGGCTGATCCGCGAGAACCAAGGGATCGCCGTGGAGAACCTGTCGGTGGCCGGACTGGCCCGCACCAGGCTGGCCAAGTCCGTCCATGACGCGGGCTGGGCACAGTTCCTCAGCATGCTGGAGTACAAGGCCCAGCGGTACGGCCGCACCTTCATCAGGATCGGCCGGTTCGAGCCGACGTCCCAGACCTGCTCCACCTGCGGCGCCGTGGACGGACCCAAACCCCTGAACGTGCGGGAATGGACCTGTACCGCCTGCGGCACCGTCCACGACCGGGACACCAACGCCGCACTCAACATCAAACAGGCCGCCGGACTGGCGGTATCGGCCTGCGGAGCGCCGGTAAGACCGGGAACAATCCCGGCACAGCGCGAAGAAACAGGAAGCCACGGATTCTCGACTGGACGCCGTGCCGCGTAGCGGCACGGCGTCCAGTCGAGAAGGCCAGAATCCTCGCCCCTTCAGGGCGAGGAGCATGTCAACCCCCGCTCGCCACCGCCGACAGCCGGTGCACCCCCCGGGCCGACCCCGTCACCCCGGACAGGAAGCCCCGGGCCCGGGGGGAGGCCGAGTCGGTGAGCCAGGTGGGGTCGATGTCGCAGACGGCGATGCGGACCTCGGTGCCGGCCAGGGCGAGGGGGAGGGTGTGGACGACGGTGGAGGGGAAGCTGAGGATGGTGCGGCCGATCGGGCCGCGGCGGGCGATCAGCTCCAGGGGGAGGTCGGGGCGGACGATCTGCAGGCCCGTCTCCACGGCCAGCCGGTGGAGCTTCTCGGCGCTCTCGCGGCGGTGGGCGAAGTAGCGGGCCGCGCCGTGGGCCTTGGCCAGGGAGCGTACGGCGTCCACGTAGCGGTCGCCGTCGACGACGCCGGTCTCCACCAGGGAGGTGCCGACCATGTCGGCGCCCTTGGTGATGCGGGGCGGGCCGAAGCGGGCGCGGGTCCAGGCGAAGTCGTTGGGGGTGACGGTGACGCCGTCGGGGGTGTCCTCGATGGGCATGGAGGAGAAGACCGAGACCAGGCGGTTCCCGGACGGGGTGAGGCGGCGCCGCGCGGAGCCGGAGACCGGGGCGAAGAGCAGGTCGCGGGGGCCGGGGCGGCTGCCCTTGCGGTGCCAGCGCACCAGGCGTTCGCCGTGGGCGAGCTGGGTGACGAACTCCATCGTGGCCGTGCCGTCGTCGACGACGACCAGGTCGTGGGCGCGGGTGATGGTGAGGAGCAGCTGTACGTAGCGGGAGAACGGGTCGCCCATGACGATCCGGTCCGCCTGGCGCAGGGCGGTGGTCAGGCCGCCGACCGTGCGGAAGGGGGCGGTGGCGCCGCCTCGTGCCTCCTCCCAGCGGACCTGGTGGCCTTCCTTGCGGGCCAGTTCGGACATGCGGCGCAGCTGGCCGCGGGTCATCGGGTCGACGGGTGAGAGGACGACGAGGGTGAGCTCCGCGCCGGGTGCGCGGGTGTGCGCCCACTCCAGCACGTTCAGCAGTTGTACCGGGCTCTCGACGAAGGCGAGAGTGTGGGGGCCGGCGGTCCCGGCGCGGGGGCTCATCGGTGTGCGACCGTCCCGTGGTGGTGGGGGTGGGGGTGGGGTCAGACCGTGACCGGCTCGCCCGCCGCCGCGGCGATCTCCGCCTCGGCGACGACGCCCGTGACGCGGCGCAGCTTCTTCATCGGGCCGAGCTCGGAGTCGTAGACCTTCTTGACGCCGTCGCCGAGGGAGGCCTCGATGGTGCGGATGTCGCGGACCAGGCGGGTCAGGCCCTGCGGTTCGACGGAGGCGGCCTGGTCGGAGCCCCACATGGCGCGGTCGAGGGTGATGTGGCGCTCGACGAAGGTGGCGCCGAGGGCGACGGCGGCCAGCGTGGTCTGCAGGCCCGTCTCGTGGCCGGAGTAGCCGATCGGGACGTTCGGGTACTCCTGCTGGAGGGTGTTGATGACGCGGAGGTTGAGCTCCTCCGCCTTCGCCGGGTAGGTGGAGGTGGCGTGGCACAGGAGGATGTTGTCGCTGCCCAGGACCTCGACCGCGTGGCGGATCTGCTTCGGGGTGGACATGCCGGTGGAGAGGATGATCGTACGGCCGGTGGCGCGCAGTTCGCGCAGCAGCTCGTCGTCGGTGAGCGAGGCGGAGGCGACCTTGTGGGCGGGGACGTCGAACTTCTCCAGGAAGGCGACGGCCTCGGTGTCCCACGGGGAGGCGAACCAGGCGATGTCCTTGGTCTTGCAGTACTCGTCGATCTGGCGGTACTCGTCCTCGCCGAACTCCACGCGGTGGCGGTAGTCGATGTACGTCATCCGGCCCCAGGGGGTGTCGCGCTCGATGTCCCACTGGTCGCGCGGGGTGCAGATCTCCGGCGTGCGCTTCTGGAACTTGACGGCGTCGCAGCCGGCCTCGGCGGCGGCGTCGATCAGCTTGAAGGCGTTGTCGAGGTCGCCGTTGTGGTTGATGCCGATCTCGCCGGTGACGTAGACGGGGCGGCCGGGGCCGGCCTCGCGGGAACCGAAGGAGCGGATGCGGGAGGTGGTGCTCATGGCAGGGGTTCCTTACTTGGACTGGGTGAGCGTGGGGGATTCGAGGGTGGTTGCGGGGGCGTCGAGGGCGTCCAGTGCGGGGCCCAGGAGCCAGGTCGCGATCTCCCGTACGGCGCCTTCGCCGCCGGGGACCGTGGTGACCGCGCGGGCGGCGCCGCGTACGGCGTCGTGGGCGCTCGCGACGGCCACCGGCCAGCCGACGAGGGCGAAGCACGGGAGGTCGTTGACGTCGTTGCCGACGTAGAGCACGCGCTCGGGCGCGACGCCCTGCTCCTCGCACCACTGCTTGAGCGCGAGGTCCTTGCGGTCGATGCCGTGCAGCACGGGGAGCTTCAGCTTCCGGGCGCGGGCGGCGACCACCGGGTTCTGTTCCGTGGACAGGATCAGCATCCGCAGGCCGCTGCGGCGCAGGGCCGCGATGCCGAGTCCGTCGCCGCGGTGCACGGAGACGAACTCCCGTCCGTCGGAGTCGATCAGCACCCGGTCGTCGGTCTGGGTGCCGTCGAAGTCGAGGACGACCGCGTCGATGTCGGCCGCGGTCGGCAGGGCGCCGGGCCGGGCGGCGTCGAAGAGGGGCGCCAGGGCGCGGGCGCGGGCCAGGTCGTGCGGGTCGTCGATCTCCAGGACGCGGGCCGGGTCGGTGCGGACCGGTTCGGTGCGGCCGAAGAAGCGGTGCCGGTGCGCGCGGAAGCCGGGGGCGGCCATGGCGTAGGCGGCGCCGGTCTCCAGCAGGTCCTGGGGGCGGTCCTGGCGGCGCGGGCGGTGGGACTTGTCGTGGTTGACGCCGTGGCCGCCCTCGGTCTCGTCGTCCGCGTCGCGCCATACGAAGCCGTGGAACGGGGCCACCGTGACGGCCGTGTCCGCGCCGTTCTCGACGACGGCCGCGGCCACCCCGTCGATGTCCTCGCGGACGAGGAAGGGGCTGGTGCACTGTACGAGGAGCACCACGTCGACGGCCGCGCCGTGCAGGGCCTCGTGGGTGTCCATCGCGTGCAGCACCGCGGCCTCGGAGGTGGCGGTGTCCCCGGCGATGGCGGCGGGCCGCAGGACGACCTCGGCGCCGGCCTCGCGGGCGACGGCGGCGATGGCCTGGTCGTCGGTGGAGACCACGACGTCCGTCACGAGGCGGGTGGCCCGGCACTCGCGGACCGCGCGGGCCACGAGGGGCACGCCGCCGACGGGGGCGAGGTTCTTCGCGGGCACGCCCTTGGAGCCGCCGCGCGCGGGGATCACCGCGAGCACGCGGCGCACGTCGGCGCCCCGGCCCGCTTCCGGTTGGGACATGGGCTGTACTCCTTGG
Source organism: Streptomyces sp. NPDC053750 (assembly GCF_044544295.1). Classification (NCBI taxonomy): domain Bacteria; kingdom Bacillati; phylum Actinomycetota; class Actinomycetes; order Kitasatosporales; family Streptomycetaceae; genus Streptomyces; species Streptomyces sp. NPDC053750. The sequence goes on from NZ_JBITXB010000006.1 coordinate 512,591, forward strand.
AGACGGTTCGGGCCGGTCACAGCTCCCCCATCCGCCGGATGACCGGGGCGACCCGCTGCACGCCGTGCCGGTAGGCGCCGCGGGCCGCGCGGCGCACGATCTGCCGGACGGGGCCGGGGTCGCGGTCGGCGGCGGGCGCGCCGGGCAGCGGGGTGCCGTCCGGGCCGAGGTGGTGGCGGGCGAGGATGCCGGGCAGATAGCCGGGGGCGGTGACGGGTGTGTAGTACGGGGTGAGCGGGGGCAGGCCGCCGGGCCGGGCGAGCAGTTCGGCGATGCGGGCGCTGGCCCGGTCGAAGGCGGTGGCGTATCCGCCGTCCACCGCCACGCCCTGCCGGGCGACCCACTCGGGGTCGGGCACCGGGCGGTGGCCCTCGTCGAGCTGGTCCCAGGAGGCGAGGCAGCCGGAGCCCACGAAGTGGTGGTTGCCGAGCGCCTCGCGCACCCCGAGGTCGGTCAGCACGACGGTGGGGACACGGCGGTGCAGTGATTCCAGGGCGGCCGTGGAGCTGACGGTCACCAGCAGGTCGGTGCGGTCGAGGACCTCGCCCATGTGTCCGTAGACCAGGTGGAAGTTGGGCGGCGGGTCGGCCCGCTGCACCAGCTTCTGGTAGGGCAGCTCCTCGATGTGCGTGGTGTGTTCGCCGGGCTTGGAGCGCAGCTTGAGCAGCACCTCGCGCTCCGGGTGCCGGCGGGCGTGCCGGATCAGGCGGTCCAGCAGGTACGTACGGTCCTTGCGGCTGTCCGGGACGGAGGGCTGGGCGGCGAAGACGACCGTGTAGGGCCGGCCCTCCCCGTCCGGTTCGCCGGTGTAGGCGGCGCCGCCCAGGAAGGGCAGGGCGACCTCGGTCACCGCGGAGGCGTCGGTGCCGACCCCCTCGTACACGGCGCGGAAACGGTCCGCGTCCTGGCGGGAGTTGGCGAGGACGAGGTCGGCGCCGTGGCGCAGGAGCAGGCCGTCGGCGAGCTTCTCGTAGACGACGCCGACGTAGCCGGTGACGACGACGGGCCGGTCGGTGCGGTCCTGCCACACGTGCCGCAGACCGTGCAGCACGGCCTGGACGCCGCCGCCGACCAGGGCGAGGACGAGGACGTCGTAGGATTCCTCGCCCGTCGCCTCACCCATGGTGCGCAGGAACTCGACGGCGGTCACCTCGCGGAGCGAGTCCGCGGTGACGCCGACTTCCCGCAGCTGGCGGGCGGTGGGGGTGGCTCGGCCTCGCAGGAGGAAACCGTCGAGGTGGATGTCCGCCTTCTCGGGGGAGATGCGGGTCGCGGTGAGCGCGCCCCATTTCCACCGGGTGTCGGAGTCCGCCAGGACGGCTACTCGCAGGGCCTTCGTTGCACTTGCTGGCACGTCGTAGACGCTAAAAAGGCTTTTCTAGGAACCGCCCAACCGGAATCCAACAAACGGTGAACAGCACATCGCCGAATGGAGAATCGGGCCGCCCGGCGCCCGGAACAGCGCGCGCTTCACGGCTTCGCCACGCCTCGTTCACCGCGTATCAAGGTTCAGGTAAAGCCCGGTGCCGGGCCGGCGCCTAACGTCGTTCACGTGCCAAAGCTCTCCGTCATCGTGCCGTTCTACAACGTGCGGCAATACGCACCCGACACTCTGCGGAGTCTGCGCGCGAACGCGCGGGACGACTTCGAATTCATTCTCGTCGACGACTGCTCGTCCGACGGGACCGCGGACCTTCTCGCGCGGGCCGAGGCCGAACTGCCGGGGGCGGTGCTGGTCAGACACGAACAGAACGGCGGTCTGGCCACCGCCCGCAACACCGGCATCGACCGGGCACGCGGCGAGTACCTGACGTTCCTGGACGGCGACGACTGGCTGGCGCGCGGCTACTACGGCCGGCTCGTCGCCGCGATCGAGGAGCTGGGCTGCGACTTCGTGCGCACCGACCACGTCCAGTGCACGGCCCGTGCCCGTGTCGTGCATCGGGTGCCGCACGGCCGCCGGGGCGTCGTGCAGCGCCCGCGCGACGCGATCCTGCCCGCCCACCGGTCCACCTCCGTCGACTACGCCTACGCGTGGGCCGGCGTCTACCACCGCCGGCTGGTCGAGCGCGGTCTGCTGCACTTCACGGACGGGCTGCGCACGGCCGAGGACCGGCCGTGGATCTGGAAGCTGCACCGGGAGGCGGAGTCGTTCGCGGTGACCGGGCTGCTCGGCGTCTTCTACCGGCGCGGCGTGGCGTCCTCGCTCACCCAGATCGGTGATGTCCGCCAGCTCGACTTCATCCGCGCCTTCGACGAGGTCGTCGCGGGGGCGGCCGAGGACGTCGACGCCGCGCGTCTGGTGCCGAAGGCCGTGCGCACGTACTGCGCGATCATTTCCCACCATCTCGGTTCCATCGAAAGGTTCGAGCCTGCCGTGGCCCGCAAACTGAAGGCGATGAGCGCCGCCGCCCTGCGGCGGATGCCGCAGGACGCGCTCGACGAGGTGCTCGGCTCGATGGACGCCGAGCGCGCCACGCTGCTGCGCCGACTGCGCCGCCGTGCGCTGCCGGGTGCGGAGGTGGCGGCGTGAGCACGCAGATCTTCCTGGCGTCGACGCTGTACGGCACGGCCACGCTCGCCGCGGCCCTGGACGCGGGCTGCTTCGCCCCGGCCGACCGGCGGATCCTGCTGGTCTCCAACAACGCGGCGACGCCCGAGACGACGCCGTCGCCGGCCGAGATGCCCGGGTTCGAGCGGCTGCGGTCGCGGTTCGACGACGTACTGTCGTGGAACGAGGCGATCTTCCCCTTCCACCCCGGCGGCTGGTCCCCGCGGGTGGAGGACGCGCCCATGTGGGAGCGGTATCTGCGGCTGGCCTGGGACCTGGGCGAGGACGACGTGGAGCTCGCCGTGGAGTCGATCCAGGTGCACCCCGCGCTCGGCGTGGCGCAGATCTTCACCGACGCGCCCCTGACCGTGTACGCCGACGGCCTGATGAGTTACGGCCCCACCCGCAACAAGCTCGACCCGCTGGTCGGCACCCGCGTGGAACGGCTGCTCCACCTCGACCTGGTCCCGGGGCTGGCGCCCCTGCTGCTGACCGAGTTCGACGTCCCGGCGGAGATCGTGCCGACCCCGGCGTTCACCAAGGTGCTGGCCGAGCTGGCGGACACCGACGCCGGGCTGTCCGAAGAGGGCGATCAGCCGGCGCTGCTGCTGGGCCAGTACCTGTCGGCGCTGGGCATCCTCTCCGCCGAGGAGGAGGAGAGCCTGCACGTGGAGATGCTGACGGGCGCCGTCGGGCTCGGTCACTCCCGCGTGGTGTTCAAGCCGCACCCCACCGCCCCGGCCCGCTTCGCCCGCACCCTGGAGCAGGAGGCCGAGAAGCTCGGCGTCGAGCTCACCGTGCTGGACACGCCGGTCCTGGCGGAGGTGCTGTACCAGCGGATGCGTCCGGCGCTGGTCGTCGGCTGCTTCTCCACGGCCCTGCTGACCGCCTCCGCGCTGTACGGACTGCCGGTCGCCCGGGTCGGCACCGAGACCCTGCTGGACCGGCTCACGCCGTACGAGAACAGCAACCGCGTCCCGGTCACCATCGTCGACGCGCTGCTGCCCGAGCCGGCCGACCGGGAGGCCGTCACCGAGGGGCGGCGGAGCCTGGACACCGACGCCCTCGCCGCGCTGGTGCGGGCCGTCGGGTTCGCGATGCAGCCGAAGATCCTGCCCGAGCTGCGACCGGCGGCCGAGGAGTACCTGCGGGGCAACCTGAACGCCCGCACCCGCCGGTACTTCAAAAAGCGGCGGCTCACCTCGCTGGGGCTGCCCGGCGGAATTCCGGAGCGGCTGGCCTTCCTGCCGCACAATTCCACGGCGCGCAAGGTGGTCCGACGGGCCCGGGCCATTCGGCGCTCGATCAAACGGTGAGCCGTGCGGTGAGGCGAAACAGTGCGGAAAATCGATGAGACGGGACTGAGAAGCGAAACGGAGAGGTAATGCGCCGGGGCCGGACCGCCCCGGCCGGACACGTGGAGTTCCGCAGAAGTTCGCCTGATGGCCCGCTCCCCCTTCTTCTCCCTGCCGGGCATATGCCTAGCCTTTGCCCCAGCCACCCCCCACCTGTTCCTCGCACTCCCGTATCACTCCGCGACGGATAGAGGCTCTTTCCCCATGAACAGCCGTTCCCTGCTCCGCAGCTCGGTTTCCCGGCGTCTGCTGCGCCCGGTCGCCGACCTCATCGACCAGCGCATCGAGCGACAGGTCCGCTCGACGGTCCGCCGCACCGGTGCCCAGGCGGCGCCGGCCCGCCCGGACACCGAGCAGCTGGTGCGTGACGTCGAGCAGCTCAGGCGTCGGCAGCTCACCTTCGAGCTGCTGGTCGGCCCCCACGGTCGAGGCGTCTCCCGCATGGTGGGCGAGGCTTCGCTGGAGCACCTGTACACCGAGGTCGCGGCCATGTCCGGCGACCGGGACGCGGCGGAGCGCAACGTCGCCTCCGCCTTCCGGCTGCTGGTCGCGCTGGAGTCGCTGGGCGTCGGCCGGATCGCGGGCGGCACCATGAACATCTGCGGCAAGCTCGGCACGATCCCGCTGCTGGACCCGCCGAACGACGAGATCCTGGAGATCGGCACGCTGTACGGCATGTTCTCCGCCGGGCTCGTCCGGATGATGGAGCGCGACGGCCGCAGCCCGAACCTGACCATCGTCGACCCCTTCGCCGGCGTGCAGCTCCAGCCCGGCACCGACGAGCGCCAGGACCCCACCGGGACGCCGGTCGACGAGCACGCCGTACGCACCAACCTCGGCCTCGCCGGTCCGGCGGGCGCGGCGGCGCGCATCCGGCAGGGCTTCTCCGAGGACCCCGAGACCCGGGCGGCCGTCTCGGACCGCAGCTACGGCGTGATCGTCGTCGACGGCGACCACTCGGCCAAGGGCGTCGCCCAGGACCTCGAGTGGGCCGAGGAGATCGCCGCGCCCGGCGCGATCGTCGTCCTGGACGACTACGGCGACCCGAGCTGGCCGGGCATCAAGGAGGCCCTGGACGACCATCTGAAGGGCGACACCCGCTTCGCCTACCTGGGCAAGGCGGCCCGCTCGGCGTACCTGCGGGCGTCCTGAGCACCGAACGCCTCCGACTCCGGAAGGTGTGCGTCCGGGCACGCTGGGCGATTCGTGTGATCTTACGTCCATCAGATCGCGCGAGCCCGTCGCGTTACACCCGCCGAAGGGGCATCCTCGCTTCATGGCCACTGCGCAAGAGACGCACGAGCACCCCGGCGAGCTGAACGACGTCCCCGGCTGGTTCTGGCCGCTGGACCAGGTGCTGTTCTCCTGGTTCCTGGAGTGGCAGGAGGCCGGGGACACCCGCGGCGACCTGCTCGAGCTGGGCGCCTATCTGGGCAAGAGCGCGATCCTGCTGGGGCACCACCTGCGGGACGGAGAGACGCTGACGGTCTGCGACCTGTTCGGGGCCGACGCGCCGGACGACGCGAACCGGGCCGAGCTGGCGCGGTCGTACTCCACGCTCACCCGGCAGGCCTTCGAGCGGAACTACCTCTCCTTCCACGACACCCTGCCGACCGTGATCCAGGCCCCCAGTTCCGCCATCACGGACACGGTCGCGCCCGGCACCTGCCGGTTCGTCCACATCGACGCCTCGCACCTGTACGAGCACGTCCAGGCCGACATCGGCGCGGCCCGCGATCTGCTGCGGCCCGACGGCATCGTCGTCCTCGACGACTTCCGCAGCGAGCACACCCCCGGTGTCGCCGCCGCCACCTGGGAGGCCGTGGTCAACCGGGGGCTGCGCCCCGTCTGCCTGAGCACCCAGAAGCTCTACGGCACCTGGGGCGACCCCGAGCCCGTCCAGGAGCGGTTGCTCGCCGCGCTGCGCGGGCGCGACGACTGCGGGGTGACGGTGGAGGAGGCCGCCGGGCACCGACTGGTCCGTGTCCGGGCCGGCAAGGGCATGCGGCCGCCGTCGCTGCCGCCCTCGCGGCACCGGACGCCCGCGGCGGCACAGCCCTCGCCGCAGGCGCCACAGACACCGCAGACGCCACAGACGGAGACCGCGCCGGGCACCCCGTCACTGCCGGGACAGACGAAGCAGACGAAGCAGGGCCAGCGGACCGGGCCGTCCCCCGCCCGAGGGGCGTTTCCCCGCGGCCGGGCCCGGCGGCTCGCCCTCGACCTGTTCCCGCCGGTCGTCACCCGGGCGGTGCGCCGGTACCGGGCGGCGCAGCGGGCGAAGGCGAGCGGCGGGGCGGGTCAGTCGAGGCCGTAGCGCGCCCCGATCCCGGTGATCACCAGCTCCAGCCCCTCCTCGAAGTGCCGGTCGAAGTCCGTGAACATCTCCGTGCCCGCCGCGGCCGTCAGGGGGAAGTCGGCCATCAGGCGGGCACGTGCGTCCAGTTCGAACCCCTCCCGGCGCTCGCCGGGCAGGGGCTGGACGCCCTGTTCCTCGGTGACGAAGCCGAGGGTGAAGAGGTACGTCGTCGTGGTCGCCCGCACCGCCTGGGCGAGGCTGAGGCCCGCGGCGGTGAACAGGCGCAGGTTGTCCTCCATCTGCTCGGCGTGCTCCGCGCCGGTGAAGCGTGAGCCGCTGAACACCTTCGCGCCGTCGCGGTAGCCGAGCAGCGCCGCGCGCAGGCCCCGGTTGGCCTTGAGCAGCCGCTCCCGCCAGGTGTCGTCCGCATCGAGCGGGATGCCCGCGACCATACGGCGGTACATCTCGGTGGCCATCTCGTCGAGCAGGGCCTGCTTGTCCTTGAAATGCCAGTACAGGGCGGGCGCCTTGACGTCCAGTTCCCTGGCGATGGTGCGCAGGGTGAGGCCGTCCAGACCCACCTCGTTCAGCAGCTTCAGCGCCGTGTCCGCGACCCGTCGGCGGTCGAGGGGGGCGCGTCGTTCCGTTCCCACGCGGACAGCTTGACACCTTAACGCCGTTAAGGACATGCTCGGAGCCAGCAGCGACTTAACAACGTTAAGGAGACTGGCATGGACAAGAACGGGATGAACGGAACCAACACGGACGTTCTGATCGTCGGCGCGGGCCCCACCGGCCTCGCCCTCGGCATCGACCTGGCCCGGCGCGGGGTGGACGCGTTGGTCGTGGAGCGGGGGCAGACGCTGTTCCCCGGCTCGCGCGGCAAGGGCTTCCAGCCCCGCACCATGGAGGTCTTCGACGACCTGGGGGTCCTCGACGCCATCCACGCGGCCGGTGGGGACTACCCGGTCGGCATGGTCTGGAAGGACGGGAAACGGGTCGGCGAGCACCAGATGTTCGAACCGGCCGAGCCGAGCGAGGACGCGCCGTACAACAAGGCGTGGATGGTGCCGCAGTGGCGCACGCAGGAGATCCTGCTGGCCCGGCTGGAGGAGCTGGGCGGCACGGTCGCCTTCGGCCGGGAGGTCGTCGGCGTCGCTCAGGACGCGGACGGCGTGAGTGCGCACTTCGCCTCCGGCGCATCCGTCCGCGCCCGCTATCTGGTCGCCGCCGACGGCGGCCGGTCGGGCGTGCGGCAGGCACTCGGCGTCGGCATGACCGGCGAGACGGTCGATCCCAGCCCGACACTGGTGGCGGACGTCCGGATCAACGGCCTGGACCGCGACAACTGGCATGTCTTCCCGCCCGGGGAGGACGGCGGCTTCCTCGCGCTCTGCCCGCTGGCCGGCACCGAGGACTTCCAGCTGGTCGCGCGGCTCCCCGAGGACGCGGAGGTGGACCTCACCCCGGACGGCATACGGAAGGTCGTCGCCGCCCGCACGCACCTGGCCGCCGAGGACGTGACCGAGGTGCGCTGGGCCTCCGACTTCCGGCCGCGCGCGGCACTGGCCGACCGGTTCCGGGTGGGCCGGGTGTTCCTCGCCGGGGACGCGGCGCACGTGCACTCACCGGCCGGCGGCCAGGGCCTGAACACCAGCGTCCAGGACGCCTACAACCTGGGCTGGAAGCTGGGCGCGGTCCTCACCGGCAGCGTCCCGGCCACTCTGCTGGACACCTACGAGGAGGAGCGGCGCCCGATCGCCGCCCACGTGCTCGGCCTCTCGACCGGCGTCCACCGCGGCGAGGTGCGGCGCGGGGAGGCGACCCGGCAGCTGGGGCTGCACTACCGGGAGTCGTCCCTGACCGCTCAGACGCGCAGCGCCCCGGCCGGTGCACTGCGGGCCGGCGACCGCGCGCCCGACGGGAGGGTGGCCGGCGTACGGCTCTTCGACGCCTTCCGGGGGCCGCACTGGACACTGCTGGCGCTGGGCACGGACGCCCCCGGCGACGACCTCGGACCGGTGCGGGTGGTGCACGGGCCGGCCCCGACTCCGTACGGCACGGGCGTGTTCCTGGTCCGCCCGGACGGCTACGTCGGATGGGCGGCCGAGACGACGGACGGCCTCACGGAGTACCTGAGCGGGGTCGGCCTGCGCTGACCGGCTGCCGGCCGCCGACAGCGGACGGCGGACGGCGCGGGTGGCTACGCGCTCGCCAGCGACAGCTTCACCGCGAAGCCCAGGAACAGCGCGCCCGCCGCCGAGGTCGCCCCCGCCGACAGCCGCTTGCGGCGCCGGAAGGCGGCAGCCAGCCGGGTGCCGCTGAAGATCAGCACGCTGAGGTACAGGAAGCTGGCCAGCTGGGCGAGGACGCCGAGCACGACGAAGGACAGGGCGGGGTAGGCGTAGCCCGGATCGACGAACTGCACGAAGAAGGCGACGAAGAACAGGATCGCCTTCGGGTTGATCAGGCTGACGACCAGGGCCCGCCGAAACGGCCGCTCGTCACCGGTCACGGAGGCGGCGGCGTCCTGCGCGGTCTGCTCCCGCCGCGTCTTCCACATCCCCCAGGCCGCTCGCATCATCCCGATGGCCAGCCAGGTGAGATATCCGGCGCCGGCGTACTTCACGATCCCGAACAGCACGGCGTTGGCCTGGAGCAGCGAGGCGACGCCGGCGGCCGACAGCGTCATCAGCACCGTGTCCCCGCACCAGACACCGGCGGCGGCGGTGTACCCGGCGCGCACACCGCGACGGGCGGCCACGGAGAGGACGTAGAGCGAGTTGGGGCCGGGGAGCAGGACGATGAGGACGAGGCCTGCGAGGTAGGTGGGGAGGTCTATGACGCCGAACATGGACGGAGTGTCGCACGGGAGCCCGGCACTCCGTCCTCCGGGTTTTGGTCAGAACGTCAGAACGCGTCCGACGGCACGTATGTGCCCCACACCTCCCGCAACGCGTTGCACACCTCACCCACCGTCGCCCGCGCCCGCAGCGCGTCCTTCATCGGGTAGAGGACGTTGTCCTCGCCCTCGGCGGCCTTCTTCAGGGCCGCCAGCGCCGTGTCCACCGCAGGCTGGTCGCGCTCCGC
>NZ_JBITXB010000007.1:0-60150 GCF_044544295.1 Streptomyces sp. NPDC053750
GGTACTGCAGGGGGGACCCTGTGGGAGAGTAGGACGCCGCCGAACAAATATTGCGAGAAAACCCCGCACCGTCACGGTGCGGGGTTTTCTGCGTTTACTGTCTCTGTATGCGCTACGACCTGGTTATCTTCGACAACGACGGCGTCCTCGTCGACAGTGAGCCGATCTCGAATCGGCTGCTGGCCGGCTACCTGACCGAGCTGGGGCATCCGACGTCGTACGACGACTCCCTTCGGGACTACATGGGGTCCGCGATGCACCGGGTCCATGACCTCGTTCTGGAGCGCACGGGGCGTCGGCTGCCGGAGGACTTCGACGACGTCTTTCACCAGCGGGTGTTCGCTGCCTTCGAACGGGACCTCGAGCCGGTGCCGGGGGCCGGTGGTGTGCTGGAGAAGCTAGCGGCGGACGGGGTGGCGTACTGCGTGGCTTCCTCCGGGAGCCATGAGCGGATTCGGGTGGGGCATCGGAAGACCGGGCTGGACCGGTGGTTCGACGACGCGCGGATCTTCAGTTCCCAGGATGTGGGGCGGGGGAAGCCGGCGCCGGATCTGTTCCTGCACGCGGCCGAGCGGATGGGGGTCGCGCCGCAGCGGTGTGTCGTGGTGGAGGACAGCCCGCTCGGGGTGCGGGCGGCTGTGGCTGCCGGGATGGATGTGTACGGGTTCACCGCGATGACGCCGGCCGCGCAGCTCGCCGAGGCCACCCAGCTCTTCGGTGACATGGGGGAGTTGGCTGACCTGCTGGTATGACGCCGGGCCTGGGGTGGTAGCGCCAAGCCCGGTGAAGGTGAGTGAAATTCACCTTTGGCTGGATCTACCCACGGGTAAGCCAGGGCCCTACGCTCCCGCCATGACTGATGTGCTGCGGCGCGGCAGGGCCTCGCTCGCCTTCGGCTTCTTCGCGCAGGGTGTCGCCTTCGCTCTGCTCGTGACGCGTATCCCGGCCATCCAGGACCGGTACGGCGTCTCCGACGCGCTGCTGCCGGTCTTCCTCGCTGCTGTGCCGATCCTGGCCGGCGTAGGGAGCGTGGCGACCGAGCGGCTGGTGCGGCGGGTCCGGCCCAGTCGGCTGCTGCGCTGGTCCCAGCCCGTGGTGCTCCTGGCGCTGCTCGGCGTCGGTGCGGGAGACCGGATGGCGGGGCTGGCGGTGGCGCTGGCCGCCTTCGGGCTGGCCGTGGGGGTGCTGGACGCGTCGATGAACATGCTCGGCGTGAGTCTGCAGCGGTCGTACGGGCGCAGCATCATGCTGGGGTTTCATGCGACGTACAGCCTCGGCGGGATTCTGGGTGCCTCGCTGGCGTGGGTGGGGGCGCACGGGGATCTGGCGTTGTGGGTGTCGTATCTGCCGGTTGTCGTGGTGCTGTTGCCGGCCGCGTTGGCGGGGAGTCGGTGGTACGTCGACGGGGACGGTGTGGGTGGGAAGAGCGCCGAGGAGCGGTCGAGGAAGGGGGAAGCAGCCGGCGTCGGGTTCAAGGTGTTGTTGCCGCTGTGTCTCGTGATGACCTTCGCGTACATCGGGGACTCGACCGTCTCCAACTGGAGCGCGAAGTACCTCCAGGACGTGCTGGGGAGTTCCGAGCAGCTGGCCACCGTGCCGTACAACGTGTACATGGTGACCACGCTGGTGGGGCGGGCCGTGGGGGACTTCGGGGTGCGGCGGTTCGGGGCCGTGGCGGTGGTGCGGGGTGGGGCGGTCGTGGCGGCGGGCGGGTTCGCCGTGGTGGCGGCGGCGCCGGGGGCGTGGGTGGGGATGCTCGGGTTCACCCTGCTGGGGCTCGGGTTGTGCGTGCTGGTGCCGCAGACGTTCGCCGCGGCGGGGCGGCTCGCCGACGACAGGCACGGTCCTGGGGCGTCCGATGCGGCGGTGGCGCGGCTCAACGTCTTCAACTATGTGGGGTTCCTGGTCGGTTCGCCGTTGGTGGGGGCGTTGGGGGACGCCTGGAGCTACCGCGGGGCCATGCTCGTACCGATGGTGTTGGTGCTGGTGACGCTCGTGTACGCCAGGTCGTTCGAGGCTCAACCGGACCGATACGGTGGCGGGCATGAGCGGCCGCGCACAGCTGATGTGGGACGAGGCAGTAACGGGGTATGACTTCGGTCCGGAGCATCCGATGGATCCGGTCCGGCTGGCCCTGACGCGAAGTCTGGTCGGTGCCCTGGGGCTGGACCGGGAGGTGGAGGTCGTCGCGGCGCGGGCGGCCGGGGAGTCGACGCTGCGGCTCGTCCACCGGGAGGACTACATCGACGCGGTGAAGGCGGCGTCGGTGGACCCTGGGGCGGCGGACGGGGCGTACGGGCTCGGGACGGTCGACGATCCGGCCTTCGAGGGGATGCACGAGGTGTCCGCGCTGATCGCCGGGCAGTCGGTGGGGGCGGCGGAGGCGGTGTGGCGCGGGGACGCGCTGCACGCGGTGAACTTCGCGGGCGGGCTGCACCATGCGATGCCGGGCGCGGCGTCCGGGTTCTGCGTGTACAACGACGCGGCGCTGGCGATCGCGCGGCTGTTGGAGCTCGGGGCCGAGCGGGTCGCGTACGTCGATGTGGACGTGCATCACGGGGACGGGGTGCAGGCGGCGTTCTGGGAGGATCCGCGGGTTCTGACGGTGTCGCTGCACGAGCATCCGCGGACGCTGTTCCCGCAGACCGGGTGGCCGGAGGAGACGGGCGCCGAGTGCGCGGAGGGGACTGCGGTGAACGTCGCGTTGCCGGCCGGGACCGGGGACGCGGGGTGGCTGCGGGCGTTCCACGCGGTGGTGCCGGAGGTGATCGCGGACTTCCGGCCGCAGGTGCTGGTGACGCAGCACGGGGCGGATACGCACTTCGAGGATCCGCTGGCGCATCTGGCGGTGTCGCTGGACGCGCAGCGGGCGGTGCAGGTGGCGTGTCATGAGCTGGCGCACGAGTACGCCGACGGGCGGTGGGTGGCGCTGGGGGGTGGTGGTTACGCCGTGGTGGAGGTGGTGCCGCGGTCGTGGACGCATCTGGTGGGGATCGCGGCGGGGCGGCCGGTGGAGCCGGAGACGGTGATTCCTGAGGGGTGGCGGCAGGAGGTGTATGCGCGGACGCGGCAGTTGGGGCCTCAGCGGATGACTGATGGGCGGTGGCCGGTGTCGTGGGCCTCTTGGGAGGAGGGGTACGACCCCGCGGATCGGTTGGATCAGGCGGTGGTCGCGGCTCGGCGGGCGGTGTTTCCGTTGCGGGGGCTTTTGGCTTGACGGGGCGGTGGCTCTTGGGTGGCCGGCGCTTGTAGGTGGCCCGCCGCTGGTGTCGACCAAGGGTGGGTGACGCGGCCCGGCGCTGCGGGGTGCCGCCTGCGCCCACCCGTGCCGCCCCAGCGGCACGACTGCCGCAGCTACGACGGCACGACTGCCCGCGGCTACGGCGGGGTGTTACGCCGACCGTGGGTAGGTTTGTGGGTTTCTCCGTGTGGGGGTGGGGGATGCGTCAGCATCGGTTCTGTGCTGACCCGTGGAGCTCTTCGGGCTCATCTTCTGGACGTGCGTCTTGCCGGGGTCGTGGCGACTTCCCGGGAGGTGAGTCTGCGGAGTTACCGCTTGTTCGCCGCCCGGGATCCGCGGGTGCTGATCGGGATCGACCCGGAGGGTGAGTGGGGGCAGCGGGAGCTGCTCGGGCTGATGGCGGAGAGGTGCGGGGTTTCGGCCGATCCGGACGACACTTCGGGCCAGGATGTGATCGATCCCGATCGCACCCTGGCCGCCCTCGACGCCTTCGCCGATCGGCTCGCCGCGGTTGCTCAGCGTCGCGGACCGGTGCTCCTCGGCACCGGGCACCCGCACCGACTGCTCGGTTTCTACGCCGCGTTGGCCGATGCGCTGTCGGCGGCCGGATGTGCCGTCCTCACTCCGGCGCAGGGCCACCGTGTCGACATAACGACCCGGTTCGGCCTACGCACCTACAACCTCGACTACGTCCGGGGAGTCGCGTTGGTGCGGGAACCCGCCGCGGGACGCGCCGGTGGTGAGCCCGGCGCACACACGCATTCCCCGCTCCCGGTTCGTACCGCGCTGGCCGTCGCGGCCGAGGCCGGCGGGCCGCTTCCCGAGCTGGTGATCGGGGACCACGGCTGGGTCTGCGGTGCAGGTCAGCTGGGGCTTGAGGCCGTCGGGCCGGCCGATACGGACGATCCCGCGCTCTTCGTCGGGGAGGCAGAGGGGTCCGTGTCCGTCGCCGTTCCACTTGATGACGCTGTGCGGTCTGAGTACTACCGGCCGCTTACCCGCTACGTACTCAATCGGGCGTGTCTGTCACGGTAGGGAAGCGATGGGTGCACCTCTTCCCCATTCGCATCACCCGCCCCTACATTGGGGAGTGAGCACGCAACGACGAAGAGTCACCGGAAGGGGAAGCCGGTGGCCGTCGAGTGCGGAAGGTTCAGGTGTGTCATGGCTGCAGCTGGCGAAAGGCCTCTGAACGAGGTTCAGTTCCTTACCGTGGCGGAGGTCGCCTCGGTGATGCGCGTGTCCAAGATGACCGTGTACCGGTTGGTGCACAGCGGTCATCTGCCCGCGATCCGGGTGGGACGGTCGTTCCGTGTCCCGGAGCAAGCGGTTCACGAGTACCTTCGCGAGAGCTATGTGGGGGTGGAAACGGCCTGACAACCCTCGATTACGACCTCAGCTCTCGGACGGGTAGGCTAGCCCCTCGTAGGTCGTGTGGGCCCATGGCGCCCAACAACCGAGTGATGAGAAGTGAGCGAGGGTAGTCGTGGGCTCTGTTATCAAGAAGCGGCGCAAGCGGATGGCCAAGAAGAAGCACCGCAAGCTGCTCAAGCGCACGCGCGTTCAGCGTCGCAACAAGAAGTAAGCGTCGCTGCGCCGTCAGCGTGTCCTGTGGCCCCCCACCGCATCCGGTGGGGGGCCACAGTCGTATCCCCGGTCCGGGACGGGTGACGACCCGCGATTTCTCGTCACGTGCTGCATCCGGTGGTCATCACAGCGCAACACCCACCGGCTAAGTTGGCCCGCAGGTGGGGAACGCGGCAGGGTACGGAGTAGGTCGGAAGGAAGGCGCGGATCTTGGGCAAGGTCGTGCTCGTGACCGGGGTGGCCCGTCAGCTGGGGGGCCGGTTCGTCCGGCGCATCCAGCGTGATCCCGACGTGGACCGGGTCGTCGCCGTGGACGCCGTCGCGCCGGAGCACCATCTGGGCGGTGCGGAGTTCGTCCAGGCGGACATCCGGCAGTCCGCCATCGGGCGGGTGCTCGCCGAGACGGGCGCCGACACGGTCGTCCACATGGACGTCACGGGCACGCCGCTGGGCAGCGGCAGCCGGACGTCGGTCAAGGAGACCAACGTCATCGGCACGATGCAGCTGTTGGGCGCCTGCCAGAAGTCGCCGACCGTGCAGCGGCTCGTGGTGAAGTCCAGTACGAACGTCTACGGGTCCGCGCCCCGGGACCCGGCCGTCTGCACCGAGACCACGGCGCCCAAGTCGCTGCCCAGCGGCGGCTTCGCCAAGGACGCGGTCGAGGTCGAGGGGTACGTGCGGGGCTTCGCGCGCCGTCGGCCCGACGTCGCGGTGACCGTGCTGCGGTTCGCCAACATTTTGGGGCCGGGGGCGGAGACGCCGCTCGCCTCGTACTTCGGGCTGCCGGTGCTGCCGACGGTGTTCGGGTACGACCCGCGGCTGCAGTTCGTGCACGAGGACGACGTGATCGAGGTGCTGCGGATCTCCTCGCACGAGCCGCGGCGGGGCACGCTGAACAGCGGCACCTTCAACATCGCCGGCGACGGCGTTCTGCTGCTCTCCCAGTGTTCGCGTCGGCTGGGCCGCCCCACGGTGCCGCTGCTGCTGCCCGCGGTCACCTGGGCGGGCTCGCTCGTGCGTACGCTGGGGATGACGGACTTCTCCCCCGAGCAGATCCGGCTGCTCACTCACGGGCGGGTGGTGGACACCACGCAGATGCGCGAAACCCTGGGCTTCCGGCCGAAGTACACGACGGCCGAGACGTTCGCGGACTTCGCGCGGGGTCGTGGGGCCGGACTGCTGCCGCCCGAGGCCCTCGCGGGGGCCGTCGACCGGATCGCGGAGCTGACCCTGCGGGGCAGCGGCCACCTCCCGACGCAGAGCGCCAACTGAGGAGCGCATCAACGATGGCGGACGCCAAGGTCATTCCGTTCGACGACGACCGGTCACGGGGGAGTGGTGGGAGTGGCGGGAGCGGCGGGAGTGCGGCACAGCGCCCGTCGCGACGCCGCGGCGCGGGGAGCCGGCGCAAGAGCACGGCGGAGTCCGTGCCGGTGCGCGAGGTGCAGCCGCTGCCCGTGCGGGGGGCCGCCGCGCAGGACGAGGCCCCCGTGACGCCCGAGGCGGCCGGGGAGCCCGAGGCGCGGGCGGAGGGCACGGACGGCGGCCTGGAGCGCCGTATCGCGGGCGGTCTGGCCTTCCTGCGCCGCCGGCTCACCGGCGACTACGAGGTCGACGACTTCGGCTACGACGCCGAGCTCACCGACCAGGTGCTGATGTCCCTGCTGCGGCCGGTGTACGAGAAGTACTTCCGGGTCGAGGTGAAGGGCGTGGAGAACATCCCGGCCGAGGGCGGCGCGCTGATCGTCGCCAACCACTCCGGGACGCTGCCGCTGGACGGCCTGATGATGCAGGTCGCCGTGCACGACCACCACCCGGCCGACCGGCATCTGCGGCTGTTGGCGGCGGACCTGGTGTTCGTGCTGCCGGTGGTCAACGAACTGGCCCGCAAGCTCGGCCACACCCTGGCCTGCGCGGAGGACGCCGAACGGCTGCTCGCGCAGGGGGAGCTGGTCGGGGTGATGCCGGAGGGCTTCAAGGGGATCGGCAAGCCGTTCGGCGAGCGGTACAAGCTCCAGCGGTTCGGGCGCGGCGGCTTCGTCTCGACGGCATTGCGGCAGGGCACGCCGATCATTCCCTGCTCGATCGTCGGGGCGGAGGAGATCTACCCGATGATCGGCAACGCCAAGACCCTGGCGCGGTTGCTGGGCTTTCCGTACTTCCCGCTGACGCCGACGTTCCCGTGGCTCGGTCCGTTGGGTGCGGTGCCGTTGCCGACGAAGTGGACGATCCAGTTCGGGGAGCCGATCCGCACGGACGGCTATCCGCCGGAGGCGGCCGAGGACCCGATGCTGATGTTCAACCTGACCGACCAGGTGCGGGAGCAGATCCAGCACACGCTCTACAAGCTGCTGGTGCAGCGGCGGTCGGTGTTCTTCTGACGCGGCGTTCTCCGGCTTCTGGCGGTACGGCGGTGGGGTGTCCCTGTATCAGGGGCACCCCACCGTCTCACTCGCCTCGCTCCGCGTCCTCCGCTTCGATGCCCAGGCCGGGAAGGAGGCCCGGGAGGAGGGGCGGGAGGGTGACGTCCGGCTTGGGGGGCGGGGTGTTGCCGCCCGTGGACGGGGAGGCGCTGCCGGTGCCCTGGGGCGGGTCGAGCAGGTCGCCGGTGTCGCCGCCGATGAGGCCGTCGTTCTCCTGGCCGGAGTCGGCGGACTCGCTGGGCCGGCCGCTGTCGGTGCGCCCGGCGTCGGGTGTGCCGGCGGTGCCGGGGGCCGACGAGGCGCCGGTGTCGGGCGTGTTGGTGGTCGCGGACTCGGAGCCGGTCTGCCCGCCGCCCTCACCGGTGTCGGCGTCCTCGGTCTGCGGCTGCGGCAGCATGGACTGCAGCGGGGCCACGTCGTCCTCTATGGCGTCGAACACCGACGACACCTGCTCACTGACGTCCCCGAGCTGCACGGGCAGCCGCTCGCGCAGGGCTCCCCAGGTCTCCCGATGGGAGCGGGAGAAGGAGGAGAGGGCCTGCATGGGGGCCAGCGAGCCGGGGTCGCGGGCGTAGGCCGCGCTGAGCAGGCGGTGGCCCTCGGAGGCGTCGTGGCGCATGCCGGACAGGGCTCGGCGGACCTCGCCGAGGGACTCGTGGTCGAGGGGCCCGCCGCGGTCGCGCTCCATCAGCCGGCGTGCCTCGCTCAGCCGGGTCGACGCCAGGTCCAGGTAGGCCCGGCCGCGCTCGTCGTCCCCGTCGGCGAGACCGAGGCGGAAGTCCTCTATGCCGCGCTTGAGGCCGTAGAGCGAGTCGCCGGGCAGGGCGTCCGAACTGGCGGCGGCGACTCCGCCGAAGGCTCCGGCGGCGACGCTCACGCTCAGTCCGCCCGCGGTGAGGCCCTTGGCCAGCCGTGAGCGTGGCCGGAACCTCTTCAGCGGGGTCGCCCGGTGGGTGCCGCGCGCCCGGCGTTGCTCCGGCACCGAAGTGTCCGGCGCTCCGCCGCCCGCGGTGCCCTCCTGAAGCATGGCCTCGAACGCGGCCACCAACTGGGCCCGCTGGACGACCTTGACCTCGGGATCCAGCTCGGGCCGGGGTAGCGTCTCCAGGCCGGTGGCGAGGGCCAGCAGACGGCCCTGCTCGGTCTGTTCCGCGGTGGCCCCCGTGGCCGCCGGTGCTTCGGACTGCTCGGCCGCCGCCCGGGGATCGGACTGCTCCTCCAGAGCCTGGGCGAAGGCGCTCGCCCGCCGGTGTGCCGATACGTTCGCGATCACTGGCGGCACCTCCTCTCGTCATGACGGTCGACTCCCCAGGGGGTCCTGAGGGTTGCACACCCTGATCGGAATCATCCGATCGTGTGATCGGGGTCGGCCAGGGGGTGACCACAGGGAGCCTGCATCCCGCACAACGAGCGGCGCGGCACTTGGGTTACGGACGTTGGATGCCTGGACCGCGGACTCAACGGACTTTCACTGCTGGTGACTTGGGGGATGCGGAGAGTTGCGACGGAGTGCGACGGGTTGGGCGCCCGGGGGCGCCGGGAGGTCAGCGGGCGTCGTCCGGGAGCAGTCGGGCGAGGGTGCGCACGGCCCGGTACTGGAGCGTCTTGATGGCGCCCTCGTTCTTGCCCATGACGCGGGCGGTCTCGGCGACGGAGAGGCCCTGGAGGAAGCGCAGGGTCACGCATTCCTGCTGCTGCGGGTTGAGCCGTCGTACGGCGTCGAGCAGGGCTGCGTTGGAGAGGGATTCGAGGACGGAGTCCTCGGGGGAGCGCTCGACCTCGTTGGCGTCGAGCATCTCGCCGGTGGTGACCTCCAGCCGGAAGCGGCTGGACTTGAAGTGGTCGGCGACCAGGTTGCGGGCGATGGTGACGAGCCAGGCGCCGAAGTCGCGGCCCTGCCAGGTGAAGGTGCCGATGCGGCGCAGGGCCCGCAGGAAGGTCTCGCTCGTGAGGTCCTCGGCGGTCGCCTTGCCGCCGACGCGGTAGTAGATGTAGCGGTAGACGGTGTCGCTGTACTGGTCGTAGAGCCGGCCGAAGGCGTCGGCCTCGCCGGCCTGGGCGCGCTCGACCAGGTCCATCATGCGGGCACTGTCGCTGTCGGCGGCGGGGCGGCGGTGGGTGGTGGCGGCCCCCGGCGAGGAGGACCGCGCGCGTCGGCCGACGGCGGCGCTTCCCTCGGCCAGGGCATAGCACGGGCCGACGGGGGCGGTGGCCGTGGCGAGGGCGGGGACGGCATACGCGGTGGGGACGAAGCCGCGCAACAGTTCTTGGGCTGATTTGACCGTTGCGCGCAGCGTAGCCAGGCCCGAGGCGTCAACCCCGACGTGTGGGTACACGGGACTCCCAGAGGCAGAGCTTCCATCACGTGCAGTACGGAACCATTCACCCGTCGTAGCGAAGGTGGGGCACCGGAATGCGTCTGAGGAGAATAACGCTTAGTGCAGGCACTGCTACGCCCAGTTGCTCAAATCATCGATTACGTCGCTTCTGTGCCCGATTGACGCTCGATCAGATGCGTCAGAGTGATCGGTTGATGACCGGAACGGTTCGGATTCCTGGTGACTGCAGAGCGTGTTGTGGCCGATGTGAGTAAAGGGGGCTGGAGAGGGTGTCCTGTGCCTGTCCCGGGGGTACGTCACATGGATGGCTCAGCGGCGGCGACGGTGCAGCGCGATGGCCGCCGCGGTGCCGCCGGCCACCGCGCCGACGCCCGCGGCCGCGGGGATGCCGACCTTGGCCGCCTTGCGACCGGTGCGGTAGTCGCGCAGGCGCCACTCCAGCTCGCGGGCGTGCTTGCGCAGCTTGGAATCGGGGTTGATCGCGTACGGGTGTCCCACCAGCGACAGCATCGGGATGTCGTTGTGGGAGTCGCTGTAGGCGGCGCAGCGGGACAGGTCCAGGCCCTCCGCCGCCGCCAGCGCCCGGACCGCCTCGGCCTTCGCGGGGCCGTGCAGCGGTTCGCCGACCAGCTTGCCCGTGTAGACGCCGCCGATCGACTCGGCCACCGTGCCCAGCGCGCCGGTCAGGCCGAGGCGCCGGGCGATCACCTGGGCGATCTCCACCGGTGCCGCCGTGACCAGCCAGACCTTCTGCCCGGCGTCCAGGTGGGCCTGGGCGAGAGCGCGGGTGCCCGGCCAGATCCGCTCGGCCATGTACTCGTCGTAGATCTCCTCGCCGATCGACCTCAGCTCGGAGACGCGGTGGCCCTTGACGATCGACAGGGCGGAGTCGCGGGCGTCCTGCATGTGCTCCGGGTCCTCGAACCCGGCGAGCCGGAACCACGCCTGCTGCCAGGCGAACCGGGCGAGGTCGCGGGTCTCGAAGAAGTTCCGCTTGTACAGGCCACGGCCGAAGTGGAACAGCGCGGCGCCCTGCATCACGGTGTTGTCGAGGTCGAAGAAGGCGGCTGCTCTCTCGTCACCGTGGACCGGGAAGTCCGGCTCCTCGCCGGAGACGGTGACGGTTCCGGTTTCTTCCTGGGTGGACTTGCGCGCTGCCTCCGCAGAGGCCTCGCCAGCCAACACGCTCCGCGCCGTGGCGGAGCGCCTACGGGGAGAGAGCCATCCGAGAGCGGCCATGTCCGTGAGCATAGCCAGTTTGTTCGGAGGCTTCGGAGCCGAGAGGTTCGGAGGCTGTGAACTCTGGGCGGCCACGGCGTTAAAGGGCCCGCGCCACGGGCGCGTCGGCGTGCCTTCCCGGCAGGCGGTCCGCTCGCCGCCGGGGGGTCGGCCCGCGGCGCCGTGCGCGCGAGAATGACCGGCATGAGTCCCCTCTTCCGCCGAAAGCCCGCGTCGGCCCCGCAGGTCCCGCCAACCACTCAGGCCACGCAGTCCTCCCAGGCCGCTCAGCCCTCTGAGTCCCCTCAGCCCTCTCAGTCCTCCGAGAACCATCTCGTCACCCTCATCCGCAAACCCGGCTGTCATCTGTGTGATGACGCACAGCTCGTCGTCGAGAGGGTGTGTGCCGACCTCGGTGTCCCCTGGGAGGGGAAGGACATCACCGAGGACCGCCAACTCCACGACGCGTACTGGGAGCAGATCCCGGTCGTCCTGGTCGACGGCAGGCAGCACACCTTCTGGCGTGTGAACGAGGAACGGCTGCGCAAGGCACTGACCGAGCAGTCCAAGTAGTCCGGATGGTCGCTTAGGATCGATGGCGACTTGGTCTCGGGGGCGTTGATCATGAGGAGCGTGGGCGGCTTTGCCCCCGATGGGAGAGGAACGCGTGTACGCGTGCGCCGGTTCCCGGTTCGTGCGCCGGGGGCGCGTGAGCCCGGTCACGTTGGCCGGGCAAATCGGACACCATCTTTGTGCACGCGTTCACAAAGACATAGCCTGCATTCGACGGGGCGGTCATGTAGGGACGTATGACCGCCTACAGCCCCGCTCTACCCGCAGGAGCACCGTGGCAACTGGCCGAACACACCGACCGGCGACCCGCAGCCGAGGGATTCCCGAGGCCACCGTCGCCAGGCTTCCGCTGTACCTCCGAGCCCTCACCGCTCTGTCGGAGCGCTCGGTGCCCACGGTCTCCTCCGAGGAGCTGGCGGCCGCGGCGGGAGTCAACTCCGCGAAGCTGCGCAAGGACTTCTCCTACCTGGGCTCCTACGGGACCCGGGGCGTCGGCTACGACGTCGAGTATCTCGTCTACCAGATCTCCCGCGAGCTGGGGCTCACCCAGGACTGGCCGGTTGTGATCGTAGGAATCGGTAACCTCGGCGCCGCGCTCGCCAACTACGGCGGGTTCGCGTCCCGTGGTTTCCGGGTCGCCGCGCTCATCGACGCCGATCCGGGGATGGCCGGAAAGCCCGTCGCGGGCATCCCGGTGCAGCACACCGACGAGCTGGAGAAGATCATCCAGGACGACGGTGTCTCGATCGGTGTGATCGCGACCCCCGCCGGTGCCGCCCAGCAGGTCTGCGACCGGCTCGTGGCCGCCGGTGTCACCTCCATCCTGAACTTCGCGCCGACCGTGCTGAACGTCCCCGAGGGCGTCGACGTGCGCAAGGTCGACCTCTCCATCGAGCTGCAGATCCTCGCCTTCCACGAGCAGCGCAAGGCCGGCGAGGAGGCCGCCGCCGACCCCGGCGTCGTGCCGCCCGCGGTGGCCCGCAAGCAGCACTCCGCCGACCAGGGACCCGACGGGGACGTGCCCGCCGTGATGCCGGCATGAGCCTCCTCGTCGTCGGACTGAGCCACCGCAGCGCCCCCGTGAGTGTGCTGGAGCGGGCTTCGCTGAGCGCGGACGCGCAGCTGAAGTTGCTCCAGGACACGGTCGCCGCCGAACCGGCCGCCGAGGCCGCGGTGCTGGCCACCTGCAACCGCATCGAGCTCTACGCCGACGTGGACAAGTTCCACGCCGGTGTCGCCGAGCTGTCCACGCTGCTCGCGCAGCACAGCGGGGTCGGCCTGGAGGAGCTCACTCCTTATCTCTACGTGCACTACGAGGACCGGGCCGTCCACCACCTGTTCTCGGTGGCCTGCGGGCTCGACTCGATGGTGGTCGGCGAGGGCCAGATCCTCGGCCAGATCAAGGACTCCCTGGCCCGCGCGCAGGACCTGCACACCGCCGGCCGGCTCCTCAACGACCTGTTCCAGCAGGCGCTGCGGGTCGGCAAGCGCGCCCACTCCGAGACCGGCATCGACCGCGCCGGGCAGTCCCTGGTCACCTTCGGCCTGGAGCAGCTGGCCGCCGGGGCGGACGTGAAGCAGTGGGCCGCGGGCAAGAAGGCCCTGGTCATCGGCGCGGGCTCGATGTCCTCGCTGGCCGCCGCGACGCTGGCGCGGGCCGGTGTCGCCGAGATCGTGGTCGCCAACCGCACCTTCGAGCGAGCCGAGCGCCTCGCGGCCCTGCTCGAAGAGCAATTTGGACCACGGCTGACCGAGGGTGACGACACCCACGTACGGGCCCGCGCGGTCCCGATGGACTCGGTGCCGGTCGAGCTGACACGTGCCGACGTGGCCGTCTCCTGCACCGGTGCGACCGGGCTCGTCCTCACGGCGGACGCCGTGGCGGCGACGGTGGAGGGCCGGACGGGTGCCCCCGTCGCCGTGTCCGTCTCCGTGGCCGAGGACGCCCGTCCCACCGCCGCGGGGACGGGTGCGGAAACGGCACTGCCGAGTGCCGGTGCCGACGAGAACTGCCCGCTGGACCTGTCCTCCGTGCCGTCCGGCTTCTCCGTCATGGGGGAGGCCGCCGTGGCCGGCCTGGACGCGGCGACGCTGGAGCAGCACGGGGCCTGGGCGGCGGGCGGTACGGCCGTGGACCGGCCGCGCGAGACCGGGCGGCCGGGCGCCGAGGCGGACGCCGAGCTGATCGGCGCGCTCGCCGCGACGGCGACGCGTGTCGGCCGGATCCCCGAGCGCCGCCGGCCCGAGCCGGTCGCCGAGGTGCCGCGGCCCGAGCCCGTGCTCTTCCTCCTCGACCTCGCGATGCCGCGCGACATCGACGCCGCCGTGCACCGGCTGGCCGGGGTGCGCCTGGTGGACATCGAGTCGCTCGCCGACGCCTCCGCGGACGCGCCGATGGCTTCCGACGTCGACCTGGTCCGCCGTATCGTCGCCGACGAGGTCGCCGCGTTCGGTGCCGCCCAGCGGGCCGCGCACATCACGCCGACCGTCGTCGCGCTGCGCAGCATGGCCGCCGACGTCGTGGCCGGCGAGATCGCCCGGCTGGAGGGGCGGCTGCCGGGGCTCGACGACAAGCACCGCGCCGAGATCACCCAGACCGTCAAGCGTGTGGTCGACAAGCTGCTGCACGCGCCGACGGTGCGGGTCAAGCAGCTCGCCGCCGAACCCGGCGGTGCCGGGTACGCCGACGCGCTGCGCACCCTGTTCGACCTCGACCCCGAGACGGTGGCCTCCGTCTCCCGCGCCGAGAACAGCACTGAGAAGAACCGAGGGCCGGCATGACTGAGAAGGCACTGAGGCTGGGGACCAGGCGGAGCAAGCTCGCCATGGCCCAGTCCGGGCAGGTGGCGGACGCCGTGAGCCAGGTGACCGGTCGGCCCGTTGAGCTGGTCGAGATCACCACGTACGGTGATGTGTCGCGGGAGCACCTGGCGCAGATCGGCGGCACGGGTGTGTTCGTGGCCGCGCTGCGCGAGGCGCTGCTGCGGGGCGAGGTGGACTTCGCGGTTCACTCGCTCAAGGACCTCCCGACCGCGCAGCACGAGGGCCTCGTCGTGGCCGCCGTGCCGGAGCGTGAGGACCCGCGGGACGTGGTCGTCGCCCGGGACGCGCGCAAGCTCACCGACCTCCCGCGCGGGGCGCGGATAGGTACGGGGGCGCCGCGTCGCATGGCGCAGCTGAACGCGTACGCCCGTACCCACGGGCTGGAGATCGAGACGGTCCCGATCCGGGGCAACGTCGACACGCGCATCGGGTACGTCCGCAGCGGCGAGCTCGACGCCGTCGTGCTGGCCGCCGCCGGGCTGAACCGGGTGGGCCGCATCGACGAGGTGACCGACTTCCTGTCGGTCGACACGGTTTTGCCGGCTCCCGGCCAGGGGGCCCTGGCGATCGAGTGCACCGCGGACAACGCGGACCTCGTCGCCGCGCTCGCCGAGCTCGACGACCCGTTCACGCGGGTCGCCGTGACGGCCGAGCGGTCACTGCTCGCCGCCCTGGAGGCCGGTTGCAGCGCACCCGTGGGTGCGTTGGCCGACCTTCTGGCCGACGGGCAGATTGTCAAGGAAATGCGCCTGCGCGGCGTCGTCGGCACGACCGACGGCTCGACGCTGGTGCAGCTGTCCACCACCGGTCCCGTGCCCGAGACGCACGAGGCGGCGCTGGCTTTCGGTCGCGAACTCGCCACCGAGATGCTCGCCCAGGGCGCGGCCGGTCTGATGGGGGAGCGAGCACATTGAGCCCCACCACCTTTCCCGCCGGTCCGGAACACGGGCACGTCACCTTCCTGGGTGCCGGACCCGGAGATCCGGGACTACTGACTCTGCGCGCCGTGGAGGCGCTGGCGCACGCGGACGTCCTCGTCGCCGAGCACGAGGTGCTCGACGTCGTACGCACGCATGCGCGGCAGGGCGTCGCCGAGATGCACACGGATGCCGATCCGTCGGATCCGGGCGCAGGCACGCCCCAGCTGACGGTTGTTGACGGTGCGTCAACGGCCGTCGGTGTCCCCGCCGTGCGGGATGCCGCACATCTTGTCATGGAGGCCGCGCGGGGCGGCAGGCGGGTCGTGCGTGCGGTGACCGGGGACCCCGGGCTCGACGCGGACGCCGCCGAGGAGATGCTGGCGTGCGCCGCGGCCGGGGTGCCCTTCGAGGTCGTCCCGGGCATCGCGAACGCCGTCGGTGTGCCCGCGTACGCCGGTGTGCCGCTGCGCGACGCCGAGGGCGCCGACGTGCGGTTCGTGGACGCGCGTACGGCGTCGGACCGCTGCTGGACCGAGGTGGGCGCCTCCGACGGCACGGTGGTCGTGTCGACGACGCTGGACTCGGTGGCCGCGGCCGCCGGGGAGCTGGTGTCGGCCGGTCGCAAGCCGGACACCCCGCTGACGGTGACGATCGCCGGTACGACGACGCGGCAGCGCACCTGGTCGGCGACGCTCGGCACGGTGGCGCAGACGCTGAAGCAGGCGAAGGTGCTGCCGTCCCCGGACGGTGGCCGGCCGGTCATAGCCGTGGTCGGTGAGCGCTCCGCCGCCGCCCGCCGCGACCAGCTGTCGTGGTTCGAGTCCAAGCCGCTGTTCGGCTGGAAGGTCCTCGTGCCGCGCACGAAGGAGCAGGCGGCGTCGCTCTCCGACCAGCTGCGGTCGTACGGGGCCGTGCCGAGCGAGGTCCCCACCATCGCGGTCGAGCCGCCGCGCACGCCCCAGCAGATGGAGCGGGCGGTCAAGGGCCTGGTGACGGGCCGGTACGAGTGGATCGCGTTCACCTCGGTCAACGCGGTGAAGGCGGTCCGGGAGAAGTTCGAGGAGTACGGGCTGGACGCCCGTGCCTTCGCGGGCATCAAGGTCGCCGCGGTGGGCGAGCAGACGGCGAACGCCCTCATCGCCTTCGGCGTGAAGCCGGACCTGGTGCCGAGCGGCGAGCAGTCGGCCGCCGGTCTGCTGGAGGACTGGCCGCCGTACGACCCGGTCTTCGACCCGATCGACCGGGTGTTCCTGCCGCGCGCCGACATCGCCACGGAGACCCTGGTCGCCGGGCTCATCGAGCTGGGCTGGGAGGTCGACGACGTCACCGCCTACCGGACGGTGCGCGCCTCGCCGCCGCCCGCCACGACGCGGGAGGCGATCAAGGGCGGTGGCTTCGACGCGGTGCTGTTCACCTCGTCGTCCACGGTGCGGAACCTGGTCGGCATCGCCGGCAAGCCGCACAACGTCACGGTGATCGCCTGCATCGGCCCGGCGACGGCCAAGACGGCCGAGGAACACGGGCTGCGGGTCGACGTCATGGCTCCCGAGCCGTCCGTCCACAAGCTGGCGGAGGCCCTGGCCGACTTCGGCCTGCGGCGCCGCGCGGCGGCGGTGGAGGCCGGGGATCCTGTGACGCGGCCGAGCGAGCGGCGGCCGGGGGCGCGGAGGCGGCGGTCTTCGACCTGAGGTGATGCGGGGCGCTCCTTGCGGGGCGCCCTGCTCTCTTGGACTGTGGGGCGTTTTTCCCACGCCGGGCATCGGATTGTTGGGGGTCTCCAGGCTGCGCGGGCCGACGGTGTTTGTTCCGTCAGTGCCCGGAGGCGTACGGCAGGAAGGTCGTCCATGCGGGGGCTGCGGGTTCCCGGAGTCGCGGACGAAGACGTGTTTCTCGTCCGGGGTGGCCACTCCGACGCAGTCGGGGCCGCTGGACGTGCTGAAACTGCTCTCTTTGTGCACTCCAGGATGATTCCGTACGGGATGTCCAGGAGCTGCAGCTCTTTCGGCTCCGCGATCACGTGGCTGATGTGCGCCACTTCGACATGACCAACTGTGGTGCCGTCCCCGCGCCTGAGTGTCCTGAACGAGCCGTCGAGCCCCGAGTTCTCCTCGCGGCTCAGGGGCAGCGCCTGAAGGTCGTTGCTGCGACCGTGCGTATCACCGCTCCGGCCTCTTCGTCGTCCAGCACCGCCTCCCACTTGCTCATGCCGCCGCCCTCCCGCCGAGCGCCCTTCCCCGGACCAACCTCCGACCTTCGTTACCGGTCGCCCCGGGCAGCCCGGACGGAACCGGACGCACCACGGACAGCCATCGACCGCAGGGGCCGGCCGTCTTCACGGCTGATGTACGTATGAACACGCTGGGTGACACAAAACAGGCCACGGCCGACGTCGTCCACCGTGTTCTTCTCTTCGGTCGCCCGCCCTGCCTGAACGCCGGTGCGCGGCCATCCTCGTCAAGGGTGCCATGTGTCGGCCCGTAGCAGGCCGATGTCCGTAATCCGAAGAAATGTTTCCAATCGAGAAGACAGCCTCCTAAGTTCCAAGTGGGCGGTGTCGGTACGTTGCATAGGCATAGCTTCTGGATGGCGGGTGGGTAGTGGTCGCGGGAGCGAGTCTCTTCCCACGTGTAGTGACACGTGTCACATGCTACTCGTGCGTAACGTGATCACCGCGTGGGCATTGGTCACCTTTGGTGGGTTTTGGTGTTTGTCGCGCACACAGAGAGCCAACGATGTGCGGCCCGGATGGGCATACCGTGACTTTGCTGTGGTCCTACGATCAATAAGCGATCAAGATGGCAACGCCCCACGGTGCAACCGGAAACCGGGAGGGCGCGCTCCGGCGGGGACCGACGGAGGCGCAGTCTGCGCACCCCAGGGGTGGGGACAGCTTCGAACGGGGAAACGCATGAAAATTCGCGAAGCGACATCGGCCGACCAGTCCCTGTCACGACCGGACGGGGGGCAGGTCGGGGTGGAGGTGCTCAACGGCGCGCAGTCGATCAGAGGGGAGGTCGAGAAGCTGGCCTCCCGCACGCGGTACCAGGCCTTGGTCTGTATCGACCCGGGAAAGTGGGGGCCGGAAGAATTCGACTGTTACCACTACCTGACCCTCATGAGCCTGCGCCGGGGCGTCGCTCTCAGACTGCTTGTCTCGCGGGCCGCGCTCGACGACGCCGTCGCGCTGTCCTACCTGGGGCGGATGAGGAGGGAGGGGGCTGAGGTACGGGTCACCGACGGCCCCGGCAACGCTCTGCTGCTGTGTGACGGACGAACGGCGATCGTGTCGCATCGCGGAGGCCCGTGGGCCGAGGAGGGCTTCGTCATGGAGGAACGGGGCGTGGTCGCCAGTCTGTCGGCGTTGTTCCAGCAGGCATGGGAGGGGGCGGCGGATCTGAGGACGTTCGCCGACCGCCAGGTCGGGCTGCAGAAGGAGGACCGTCGGCTGCTCGCCCTCATCATCAGCCCGGGCAAGGATGTCTTCCGCGCCCGCGAACTGGGCGTCTCCGTACGGACGTTCCACCGCCGGGTCGCGGACCTCTACGAACGGCTCGGCATCGGCAATCGGGCGGAGGCCGCACTCGTGGCCCGCGACTACCGCGTGCTGCCCGTGGACTCCGAAGTGGGCATGAGCGGTGTGCCGCACTCCGCCCCCCAACGATGGGACACGCCCAAGACGGGCCACGCCGACGTCGGCGCCTAGGCCTACTTCGGCGGACGCCGCTGACCTGAGGCCAGGTCCTCGGCCCGTGCTCCCGCGGCGACACGCGGAGCTTCGGGCCGAGGCCGCTGGACTGTTCGCATCCCGTGCGTCGTACGAGAACACGGCGGGGAGCACGGTCAGTAGGCCGTCTTGGCCATCCGCTGCCGCTCGCGCGCGGAGAGCCGGCTTCCGGATTCACGGCGGGTCATCCGCTGGAGCAGCCGCGGAGCCAGCGCGAGCCCGGCGACGGCCCACAGTGCGAGCACGCCCGCGACGGTCAGGTGCTGCCATGCGCCGGACACCTCGAGTGCCTGGGCGCTGTCGGGCAGCAGCGTGGAACGGAGTCCCTGAGCGATCCAGCGCAGCGGGAAGACGGACACGACGTTCTGCAGCCACGCGGGCAGGTCGCGCAGCGGGAAGAAGGTGCCGGAGGCGATCATCAGGCCCATCATGGGCAGCATGTAGATGCCGAGCGCCTCCCGGGCGGCGGGCAGCAGCGATCCGACAGCCGCGCCGATCGGTACGACGGCCATGATGCCGAGGGTGACGACCCACAGGAGCGTGAGCCAGCGCTGGGGTGTGTCGGGGAGTTCGATCCCCAGTAGAGCCCAACCGCCCAACAGCAGCAACGTGATGGACACCGCGATGTTCACAAGGACGAAGAGGGTCTTCCCGGTCACGTAGACGGTCATCGCGCCCGGTACACCGCGCAGGCGCAGCAGTGTGCCGTCCTCGCGGTCCCCGAAGAGGAACTGCGGCACGGTCAGCAGACCGAACATGAAGATGGTGGAGGCGATGCCGCCGGCCAGGGAGAGCTGGGTCGTGGCGTCGTCGCCGTCCCGCGACTGCCAGTAGGAGACGGCGAGGAACAGCAGCGGTGTCGAGAGGTAGGAGTAGATGTCCTTGCGGCTGCGCAGGACCTGACGCAGTTCGATGGCGCCGCGGGACAGGCCGAGTCGGTAGGGGTTCACGCAGCTGCCTCCTCGTGGTGGGCGGCGGACGGTACGGCGGTGTCCGGCCTGTGTTCCTTCGTCGCGTCCGCGGCTGACGCCTTGTCCTCCGCGATCATGCGGAGGTAGGTGTCCTCCAGCGTGGGACGGCGTACCTCCAGCTCGGGGATCGGCCCCTGGAGTCGTTGGTGCAATTCCCATACGACCTTCGACGGGTCCGCGGTGAGCCGCCGCTGCGGCAGGCCGTCCGGCTCTGTCCAGACGACTTCGGACCGGGTCCTGGCGGCGGCGGAGAGCTCGGCGAGGGTGCCGCAGGCGGTGATGCGACCGTGCTGAAGGATGCCGATGCGGTCGGCGAGCTGTTGAGCCTCGCTCATGTCATGGGTGGTGAGCAGCATCGTCGTACCGAGGCTGTCGCGCAGGCCGCGAATGAGGTCGTGGAAGTCGCGGCGTGCTTCTGGGTCGAAGCCGGTGGTGGGTTCGTCGAGGAAGAGCAGTTCCGGCCGGCCGACTATGCCCAGGGCGACGTCGAGGCGTCGTCGCTGGCCCCCGGAGAGTGTGCTCACCTGCTGGGTGGCCTGTGCGGTGAGGCCCACCAGTCGGAGCAGTTCGGCCGGGTCGAAGGCGCGCGTGTAGTAGCGGGCGAAGTGGCCCAGCAGGTCGCCGACCCGCCAGCGGCCGTGGTCGCGGTTGGCCTGGAGGACGATGCCCAGGCGGCCTCGCCAGGTGGCGTCCTCGTGTGCGGGGTCGTGTCCCAGGACCTCGGCGTCACCGCCGGAGCGGGCGCGGTAGCCCTCCAGGATTTCGATCGTGGTGCTCTTCCCCGCGCCGTTGGGGCCGAGCAGCGCGAACAGCTCGCCCCTGCGTACCTCCAGATCGAGCCCGCTCAGCACATCGCGTGTGCCGTAGCGCATCCGCAGCCCGCGGACGCGGATCGCCGGCTGCGGCGTGGAGGCCCGGTCGGCCTCCGGTGCCGTCTCCTGCAAAGTCATCGAACTCCCCAGTGATGTCAAGCGTCGTGGCCGCGCGCCATGGCCCGGGTGTCGTGTCACGGTCCGAGCGTCGGGAGACGCCTCGGACGCCCCGACGCCCCGCACGGCGCGTACGGCCCGAGGGGGCGGGATGCGCCCTGCCGTCACGGCCTGTTCTTTCCGTGAAAGTAGCACTTGCCAGTGCGGAAAGTAAATGCGAGTATTGCAATCAGATGCCGATCCCGATGGTCTGGAGGACCCGATGCACGACACCCCCGCTCACGGCGCCGTCGACGCCGCTGCCGCGCTGCGTGCCGCAGAGGCCGCGCGGGACGCGGCCGCCCGGCCGGGTGCCGCCCTGCCTGCCTGGTACCCGGCCGTCAACGGCGGGCTGGTGGCCGTCGGACTCGTCCTGATCGGCCTGCGGTGGGTGGTGGACGGCCCCTTGGCGCTGTCCGTCGGGCTGCTCCTCGCGGGTGCCCTGCTCGTGGCCGTCCAGGTGGTGCTCGCCCAGCGCTTCGAGCAGAAGCCCGGCATCATCCAGGCCTTTCCGCGTCACACCGGCCGCCGGCCGGTGATGCTGACGTACGCCGTCGTGCTGGTGGTGGCCGTGGGCGCGGGAGCGTTCCTCGGTCTGGCGGGTCTCTTCATCGCCGGCGGCGTCGGCGGGGGCCTGGCCAACTGGTGGCTGCTGACCCGGGAACGCGCGGGAGACCAGCGGCCGTGAAGGGCGAGGAAAAGGTGCAACCCGCACTGGACGAGCGCATTCACCACCCCACCCGGCTGGCGGTCATGGCTTTCCTGTCCGGATGTGCCGAGGCCGAGTTCCGTGCCGTACGGGAGGGGTGCCAGATCTCGGACTCGGTGCTGAGCAAGGTGGTCGCCGCTCTGGAGGCCGCTCAGTACATCGAGGTGCGCAAGGGATACGTGGGCAAGCGCCCGCGCACCTGGC
Organism: Streptomyces sp. NPDC053750; assembly: GCF_044544295.1. Lineage (NCBI taxonomy): Bacteria > Bacillati > Actinomycetota > Actinomycetes > Kitasatosporales > Streptomycetaceae > Streptomyces > Streptomyces sp. NPDC053750. The sequence goes on from NZ_JBITXB010000007.1 coordinate 21,701, forward strand.
TGCGGCTGAGCCCGGAGGGCCGCAGGGCCCTCCTCGCGCACCTCGAGGCGCTGCGCGGTCTGGCTGCCCAGGCCGCGGCGCTGGGCGCGGGGGCCGACGAGGCCCCCACGGCCGAGACGTAGTCCTGGCCCCTTCGCGAACCGCCGCCGTCCGCTCGAAGCGGGCGGCGGCTCAGTGCCGGCCGGCCACGGAGTCGTCGAACTGCGCCGCGTGCAGTCGGGCGTAGGCGCCGCCGTGGGCCAGCAGCCCTTCGTGCGTGCCCTGTTCGACGACGCGGCCCCCGTCCAGGACCAGGATGAGGTCGGCGTCGCGCACCGTCGAGAGCCGGTGGGCGACGATCACGGACGTACGGCCGGAGCGCAGCCGTGCCAGTGCCTGCCGCACCAGCAGTTCGGTGCGTGTGTCCACCGAGCTGGTGGCCTCATCCAGGACCAGGACGGCCGGATCGGCGAGGAAGGCCCGGGCGATGGTGACGAGTTGCCTCTCCCCGGAGCTCAGACCCAGTCCGCTCTCGCCGACCACGGTGTCGTATCCGTCCGGCAGCGTGCGGACGAAGTGGTCCACCCGGACGGCCTTCGCCGCGCGCACGACCGCTTCCCGCGAGGCCCCCGGCACACCGTAGGCGATGTTGTCGGCGATGCTGCCGTCGAAGAGCCAGGGGTCCTGGGCCACCAGACCCGTCCGCGAGCGCAGTTCTCCGCGGGGCAGGACGGAGATGTCGGTACCGTCCAGCACGACGCGGCCCCCGGCCGGCTCGTAGAAGCGCATGAGCAGGTTGAGCAGCGTCGTCTTGCCCGCCCCGGAAGGCCCCACCACGGCGACGGTCTGCCCCGGTGCCACGGAGAAGGAGACGTTGTCCATGAGCGGGGCGGACTCGTCGTAGCGGAAGGACACGTCTTCGAAGGCGATGCCGCCGCGGACGTCCGGGACGGGTCCGGGCGGCGTGGCGTCGGGCGACTCCTCTTCTTCCTCCAGGAACTCCAGGATCCGCTGCGCGGAGGCCGCGCCGGACTGCACAAGGGTCGTCAGTGTGGCCATCTGGGTCAGTGGCTGGCTGAACTGCCGTGCGTACTGAACGAACGCCTGGACGTCGCCCAGCGTGAGCGAGCCGGACGCCACTCGCAGACAGCCGACGACGGCCACGAGGACGTAGTTGACGTTGGAGGCGAAGACGGTGGCCGGCTGGATCACCCCGGAGGCGACCTGGGCCTCGAACGCCGCCGTGCTCAGTGCGGCGTTCTCCTCACGGAAGCGAAGCAGCGCCCGTTCCTCCTGGGCGTAGACCTTCACCAGGTCATGTCCGGTGTATGTCTCCTCGACGTGGGCGCTGAGCCGACCGGTGCTCTGCCACTGGGCGGCGAACTGCGGCTGCGCCCTGCGCCCCGCGTACACCACGATGAGCGCGAAGACGGGAACGACGGTCAGGGCCACGAGCGCGAGGATCCACGAGATCCAGAACATCATCGCCAGTACCCCCGTCACCGTGAGCACGGATGTCAGCAACTGGCTCAGCACCTGCTGCGCGCTCTGCTGGACGTTGTCGATGTCGTTCGTGGTCCGGCTGAGCACTTCGCCGCGCGGCTGCCGGTCGAAATACGCCATCGGCAGCCGGGTCAGCTTGTCGGCGATCCGCTCGCGCAGCGCGAAGACGGAGCGCTGCACGAGGGCGGTGACCAGGCGGGCCTGGAGCCAGCCGACTGCCGCGAGGGCCGCGTAGGCCGCGGTGGTCCACAGCAGGACCGTACCGACCGCCTGGAAGTCGGTGCCGTGGCCGGGGACGACGTCCAGCGCGGACACCATGTCCGCCAGGGAGTCCTGCCCCTGGGCCCGCAGTGCCACGACCGCCTCGGATTTGCTGACGCCTTCGGGCAACTGGCGGCCGATGATGCCGGCGACCACCAGGTCGGTGGCCCGGCCCAGCAGCCAGGGGCCGAGCACGGACAGTGCCACCGCCGCGGCGGCGAGGACCGACGACGCCAGGACGAGCGTCCGCTGCGGCCGCAGGACCCCCCACAGCCGGCGCGCGGCGCTCCCGAGAGCCGTTGCGGTCTCCTGCAACCGGGGTGTGCGCACGCTCACGCGACGGCCTCCTTCTCGGACTGGGACTGGGACAGGGCCAGCTGCCGGTAGGCCTCGCAGGAGCGCATCAGCTCCGGATGGGTTCCGCTGCCCACGACGGCTCCTTCGTCGAGAAGTACGACCCGGTCGGCGTGCCGGGCCGCCGAGACCTGCTGGGTGGTGATGACGACGGCGGCGTCCGCGGTCTCCTCGGCCAGGGCGCCGCGCAGCCTGGCGGCAGTGCTGTAGTCCAGGGAGGCAAAGGTGTCGTCGAGGAGGAAGATCCTCGGGCGGGGCACCAGGGCACGGGCGATGGCCAGGCGCTGGCGCTGACCACCGGAGAGGTTGGCCCCGCCCGGTGCGACGGGGGCGTCCAGCCCCAGTTCCAGCTCCGTGACGAAGTCCCTGGCCTGGGTGACGTCAAGGGCGTGCCACAGCTCCGCGTCGCTCGCCTCGGGGTTGCCGTAGCGGAGGTTGGAGGCGATCGTGCCCGAGAAGAGATACGGCTGCTGGGGGACGTAGCCGATCAGACGGGCCAGGGAACGGGGTGCCAAGTCCCGTACGTCCATGCCGTCCACCTCGACCGTGCCCGCCGTGGCGCCGTACAGCCGGGCCACGAGCCCGAGGAGCGTGGACTTGCCGCTGCCTGTCGAGCCCACCACCGCGGTGACCTCCCCCGCGCCGACCCGCAGGTCCAGGTCCCTGAGCACGGGTTCCAGGGCGCCTGGGTACCGGTACTGGGCGCCGCGGATCTCCAGCAGCTTCCTCCCGTCCGACATCCGGTCGCCGCGCCCGCCTGTGCCGCCACCCGGCCGGGCCGCGGGCCGCGTGGCGAGCACCTCCTGTATCCGCTCGGCGCTCACCTCGGCCCGCGGCACGAGCATGAAGATGAGCGTGGCCATCATGACCGAGCCCAGGATCTGGGCCAGATAGCCCAGGAACGCCGTGAGCGCGCCGATCCGCAGGTTGCCGTCGTCGATCCGGTGGCCGCCGAACCAGACGACGGCCACGGAGGACAGGTTCGCGATCAGCATCACGGCGGGAAGCATGAGTGCCGCCAGTCGCCCGGCGTGCAGGGACACGTCGCGCAGGTCCGCGCTCGCCCGGCCGAACCGGCGCCGTTCGTCGGCGTCTCGCGCGAAGGCCCGTACGGTACGGACACCCGCGATCTGTTCCCGCACCACACGGTTGACCTCGTCGACCCGGTCCTGCATCCCCCGGAAGACACCGCGCATACGGTGGGTGATCAGCACCGCCACCACCCCGAGCGCGGGAACGCTGACCAGCAGCAGCGACGACAGCGGCACATCCTGGTCGAGCGCCATCACCACACCGCCGACACACATGAGGGGCGCCGGCACCAGCATGGTCGTCCCCATGGCGACGAGCGCCTGGACCTGCTGCACGTCGTTGGTGGTCCGAGTGATCAGCGAGGCCACGCCGAACCTGCCCGACTCCTGTGCGGAGACCGTGAGCACGTGCGCGAAGACCTCCTCCCGCAGCGCGCGTCCCACGTCCGTCGCCAGTCGGGCACCCAGGTACAGGGCACCGAGCGAGCACAGGGCCTGGAGCAGCGTGACCGCGCTCATCACCCCGCCCAGCCGCCATATTTCCCCGGTGTCGCCGGCGAGCAGTCCGTCATCGATGATCGCCGCGTTGATGTCTGGGAGATAAAGGGCCGCTGCCGTCTGTGTGCATTGCAGCAGGACGAGAAATGAAAGGCGGCCGCGGTGCTGCCGCAGCTGTCTGTGGAGAATATGGCGCAGCATGGCGTCTTCCTCGGCGTGATGATGGGACGGGCGTGACTGTACGCGACCCGGATCGTTCGCCTTGGCGGTCGACTGTCAGTTCCTTGGCGACCGAATGCCATGCTCCTGGCAGTGGAATGTCAGGCGATTCCCTGGCTTCCGGCAGCGAGCCCGTGCATGATCGTCATCGGGCCGGAACAGACGGGGGTATTCGGGGGATGTACACATGAGCTCTATCGCCGCGCAGGATCTGGGCGCGTTCCCTGAGGTGGACGAGCTCCTCGGCCGTCTGGGCCTGGAGGGGTTCGACCGGGACTCGGTCACCTCGCGCCCGGGGCGCAACGAGGCCTGGCTCGGCACGACGACGAACGGCGAGCGGGTGTTCGTCAAGCGCCTGCGCGGCGGCGTCGGTGACACCGGAGCGCGGCTGCGTCGGCTCCTGGACTTCCAGGGGTTCGCCGACCGGATCTCCGCTGGCGAGCTGCGGTATCCGCGGTTGCTCGGCCATGACGAACGGGCGCGACTCGTCGTCTTCGAAGCGGTGGACGATGCCCGCAGCGGGGCGGAGCTCATGGTCGACGAAACCTTTGACGACGTCCTGGCGCACACCGTGGGACGGGCGGTCGGCCGGCTCCACGCGTCGCACCACTCCGGGATGGAGCTCCACCGGGAAGTGCCGCCGTTGCCCTCCCGGGAAATGCTCCGCGGAGTCTCGCAGAGCATGTTCGAGCAGTCCAGCTTCGGTCAGCTGTCGGCTCTTTCCCTCATGCAGCGCGACGGTGAACTGGCCGACGGGATCGACGCCCTGCTCAAAGCGGAGCAGGAATCTGTTAAAGTCCCGTCCCATTGCGACCTGAGGGTCGATCAATTCTTGATACGGGGCGACGGCGTATTCATCGCCGACTGGGAAGAATTCCGACTTGCCGATGCGGCGCGAGATATCGGAAGTTTTGCCGGAGAATGGCTCTACAGGTCGGTGCTGGATATTGTGACTCATCGGGGCGACGAAGGTCTCGTCGAATTCGAACTGAGTCATGACCTCATCGTGTCCCGCGGCGCCGAGAAGCTGGAACGGCTCCGGCCGCGTATCGAGAACTTCTGCCGGGGCTACCGGGAGGTCCGCCCGCACACCGACCCGGGACTGTGGGAACGGGCCACGGCGTTCGCGGGCTGGCACGCCCTCGACCGGCTCATCGCCAGTGCGGCCAGGAGCGCCCGGCTGTCCGGCATCGAACGGGCCGCGGCAGGTGTGGGACGCAATGCCCTGCTCCACCCCGCCAGGTTCGCCCCGGCCCTGGGAATGGAAACGAAGGTGACGGCATGACCGCCGCGACACGGACCGCCCTCCTGCCTGATCGCCTGACGGAGGCGATGCGGCAGACATGGGTGAGCGAGGACCTCATGGCCGCGCGCGTGGGGGACCGGGAGCTCACCGCCGAACACCCCCGCGAACTGCGGCGCCTGCTGTCGATGGCCCTGTACGAGGAACTGCACGCCGGAATGGTGGAGAAGGAGCCGGGCGCGGTCCCCTTCCACCTGCGTGATCCGCGCTTCGAGGAGCAGCTGGCCGCGGCGGTCCCGCACCGGACGACGCCCCGGTCGGCGACGGTCATTGCCGTGCCGGCGGACGGTGACGGCCATGTCCTGCTGGAACGCGAGGGTGTCCGTGTGTGGACGCCGTCGGAGGACATAGAGGACGACGGGCCGCTCGCTGCGGGTCAGAGGGTCACCGTGACCGCCGCCGCCGCGCGGCCCGCCCTGTCTCCGGGATTCTTCCTGGTGGACGGAGCGCGGCCGGCTGCGCCGGAGCCGGGTGGCCTCCTCCGCGTGTACGTGCACCTGACAGGTGCGGAGGCGGCCGTCGGCGTCTGGACGAACGCGCTCCGCTTCCTGGAGGAACGGCAGGCGGACTACCGGGCGAAGGTGCTCTCGGCCCGGTCGCTGTACCCCCGGCGCGACGCACTGGTCGTCTATCTCCGGCAGGGGTCCTGGGATCTGGCTCACGACTTGGCCCGGGCCCTGCGTGGCCAGCCCGCGCTCGGGGACACCGTCTCGCTGTTCGCCAAGCAACTCGTGCCCGGGATCGCGGCAGCCTGGGAGCCCGCGGACCGGCGGCCCGGCATGCGCGGACTCAGTTTCGGGCAGCACCGGGCGGGCGCGCTCGCCGGGGCCCTGATCGAGCACCGCAAGACCTCCGGTGACCTGGCGGAGATCGTCGCGCGCCACTTCGCGGAAGCCGGCATTTCGGCGACCGACCCAGCGGACAACTCCGTCCCGCCGAGTTGAGGCGCTTGCAGGGAGTGAGTGCACGCACTTCCTGTTTTCACCCCAAACCGGCTTGTTGCCACCAAGAAGCACTTACATCAACAAAGGGGAACCATGAACAACCACGCCATCGCCATGGACCTGGTCGCCGGCTACGGCGCCTACGCGGACACCGCGGAGCTCACCGCTTCCGCCGTCTCCGACGCCCCCGCGACCACGTGGGTCTGCGTCACCGTGGTCAGCCTCGAGAGCTCGGCCGGCTGCGCCGCCTCGGCGTCGGCCGCCGTCAGCGCCGTCAGCGGCACCATCGCCGAGGGCTGCTGACCTCCGCCTGTCACTGAACGGCCAGTCATCTACCCGGTCAACCGGGCTCAAGAGAAAAGGGAGTGTGAGCCAGCCATGTCCCAGCACAAGGTCGCCATGGACCTGGTCGCCGGCTACGGCGCTTACGTCAGCGTCGAGGGCATGACCGTCGACGCGCTGTCCGACGCGCCGGCCACCACGCCGGCGTGCATCATCAGCGCCATCGAGAGTGCCGCGGCCAGCTTCGCCAGCGCCACGGTCGTGTCGGCCACCATCAACGACGGCTGCTGACCGTCCGGACCGCCGACCGCAACAGCTGACGTACGTCCGATCGTACGAAGCTGCGGCATACGAAAAAGCCGCAGCGGGTGCCGAGAGAAGCGGCACCCGCTGCGGCGGCTCCTGCACGACCGCATGACCGGCGCGGACCTGAGGGCCCACGCGACGGATCGTGTCGCAGTGCCAGACTACCCGGAGTGCACCCGTGACCACAGTGTCCGTCCTTGTTCCCTTCGTTCCGCACCGGCCGGAGCAGATCGTGCCGTTCGCCGCCTACGTCCAGTGGAGCCCCGCGCACCGCCTGTGGCAGGGACAGGCGACGCTGGTGGACCCGCACCAGTCGTTCTCCTTCGCCGCGGGCGCCGGATTCCGGGTACCGGCCGGAACCGGAGTCACCCTGATGCCGCTGCGGCATCCCTACGACGCGGCCATGCAGGCCCGCTCCCTGGCGGCGGCGACCGGGCACCCGGTGGTCGCCGGCCTCGGCCCCGCGGCCAAGTCGTTCCAGGAGGGCCTGCTCGGCGCTCCGTACGCCAGCCAGCTCACCGCCGTTCGGGAGTACGTGCGAGTGGTGCGCAAACTGCTCGACGGGGACCTGGTCGAGCAGCAGGGCGAGTACTTTTCGGTGCGGACGATGCTGAGCACCCTGCCGACGCCCCCCGTCGAAGTGGGCCTCGGTGTGCTGCGTCCCGGCATGGCACGGGTCGCCGGAGCCCTCGCGGACGTGGCGATCACCTGGCTGACGCCCGCGGACTACCTGCGCAGCCACGTCCTGCCCGCGCTGCGTGAAGGCGCTGAGGCCGAAGGCCGGGCGATGCCCCGGGTGACCGCCATCGTTCCCATGGCGGTGAGCGGACCGGACCGCGACCCGGCCAGGATCGCGCTCGCCAGCAACATCGGGCATCTGCGCCTGCCCCATTACCAGGACATGCTCAAGCGGGCCGGAGTCGACACCGACCCAGGGAACGTCGAGGACGGAGCCAAGGCGCTGGTTGCGGGCGGCGCCTTCCTGTACGGAACGGTCACGGAACTGGCCGACCGGATCCGTGACTTCTGGGCCGCAGGCGTGGACGAGGTCGTGGTGAACCTGTCCGGCGTCCACCAACTGCACGGACTGCAGCCCACCCTCGCCGAACTCGACGAGATCGTCCGGGAGGCGGCGCGATGACCACTCCGCTGTCCGGGCCGCCGGGGGAAGGCGGCGCTCCCGCCCTCGGCGTCGAGCGGCTGTTGCTGGTGGTCACCGGCTCGGTGTCGGCCGCGCACATGCCGTTCTGGCTCAACTGGCTGGGCATGAGCTATCCCGGCCTGCAGACCAACGTCGTCCTCACCCGCAGTGCCGGACGGTTCGTCACCCGGTCCGCGCTGTCCACCGGGTCGGAAGGCTGTGAAGTCCACACGGACACCTGGCCGGAGGAGGACACCCACGCCCGGCACGTCGAATGGGGGGAGTGGGCCCAGGCCGTCCTGGTGTACCCAGCCTCCTTCCATTTCCTGGCCCGGCTGGCCCTCGGCCTGGCAGACTCCCCCGCGCTGTTGGCGGCGCAGTGCACAACCGCTCCTGTGGTCGTGGCACCCGCTCTGCCCCCGGGGGGGTGGCAGAGTCCCGCCTGCGTCGCTCATGTCACTGCCCTCGCGGCCCGCCCCAACACAGAGGTCCTCACTCCCCTCCAGGGCGTCAGCAGGACGACGGGCCGCCAGGAGGCGTGGTCGCCGGCCCTGCTGCCGGACGCGCTGCGAGCCATCGAGCGGCTGCGATGACCGAAGGCGGCCCGACCGAGCGCGTACGCCGCTACGGCACCGGCCTGCTGTCCACCGAGGTGTACGCCGACGGCACGGGAGGTTACCTGTGGCGCCGGGCTCCCGGGCCGTCCGCGCGCACCCCCTTCACGCCCGTTCCCGCAGGTCTGGCAGCAGCGATCGGGGCCCTGTCGCAGGATGGGCCGGGATGCTGCGTCCTGGGGCGGGAGGAGAACCGGACGCGTGTCTACCGCGTGGGCGGCGAAGCCTCAGTGGCCGAACGGGCATTACGGGAGGGCCCGGGCCGTGGACTCGGCGAGACCCTGTACGCCGTCGGAGCTCTGCTCGGCCGGTTCCACGCGCTGCCGGAACACCACGCCGCCGACAGCGGGCTGCCCGTCGGCTCGGCGGGCATGCACAGACTGACGTCCTGGTGGTCTGGCCGGACCACGAACGGCCGGTCCGCGACCGCGGCAGAGCTGCTGCGTGCCGAGCTGGGCGCGGACAACTGGCGTCTGGCGCAGCGGTGGCTCGCCGGAGCACTGGCCGACACCCGGTCGATGGTCGTCTCCCACGGAGCACCCACGCTCGGCTCGGTCATTCACACCGGGCCGGACGATGAGGTGCACCTGCTGACGGGCGAGAACCTCTGCCTCGCACCCTGGTACGCCGACCTCGGCTGGTTGGTCGGCGAGCTCGTCGAACTGGCCTGGCACCACGGTGACGACCACGCCCAGTGGCAGGCCGCGCTGGACGCACTGTTCGAGGGCTACGGACGGGACCTCGGCGCCCACTGGAACCGGGCGGCGGCGGTCCGGATAGCACTGCACCTGCACGACTACAGCGCCTACGTGGCGCTGAACCCTCTCGAAATACGCCGGTACGCGAGCTTTCTTTCGCACCTCATCACCCTGTGACGGAACGCGGTGACGCAAACAGTGACGACCACGTGGAGACAGGCGCCCGGAACGGCGACGAAGCCCGGCCCGCTGCGCGCCGGACTCGCCAACGGCCTACGGGTGCTGATGGACCCCGTCGCGGGCGCGCCCCGGGTCTCGGTCTGCGTCACCTACGGCGTGGGCTTCCGCTCGGAGCGACCCGGGCAGGAAGGCCTGGCCCATCTCTTCGAGCACCTGATGTTCCGCGGTAGTGAGAACCTGCCACCGGGACGGTTCTACAACCACATCCACCCACTGGGGGGCGAGGCGAACGGAACGACGCACCAGGACTACACGGACTACTACCAGACGGTGCCGTCGGCGGCGCTGGAACCCGCGCTGTTCGCCGAGGCCGACCGCATGCGTGCCCCCCTGCTCACCGAGGCCGTGCTGGCCGAGCAACTGGCGGGTGTGGAGCGGGAGATCAAGGAGCGCGTTCTCGACCGGCCCCTGGGAGACGTTCCCTGGCCGCTGCTCCCGCAGGCACTCTTCGGCCTCCACGCCAACGCGCACGACGGTTTCGGTGACATCTCCCGCCTGCGAGGTGTCACGCAGGCGGACTGCGCGACGTTCTTCCATCAGCACTACGCACCCGGCAACGCCGTACTCACCCTCGTCGGCGGCTTCGAGCCCGACACGGCGTTCGCTCTCGTGACGCGTCATTTCGGCGACGTGGCCGCCCGTCCCCTCCCGCCGCGGCCGGACCTGGCCGAGTGCACGGACGGCGAGGACCGGTGGCTGCGCTGCACACAGCCTCACCTGCCCGCCGCGGTCGTCGCCCTCGGACACCGGCTCCCCGGACCCGATGCCGACCTGGGCCGCTACCTGGCCACGATGGTCATGGCGCGCGTCGTCGCGGACCGCGGAGCGTACGCCGCTCCGGGGCGCGCCCTGCGAGTGAGCAGCGGCTGCGGGTTCTTCGGCCCGCTGGACGCACTGAGCCCCGATGCCCTCATCACGACGGGTGTGCTGCCGGACGGGGTGTCACCGGAACGGTTCGTCGACGCGGTCTCGGACGCCCTCCCGGCCGGCCTCGACACCCTGGAGCCCGCCGTGGCACGGACGCGTCTGCGTCTCGCCTCCGAACACGCGCGGGTCCACGGCGACCAGACGACGCGCTGCCGCTCCCTGGGCCGCCTGGAGCAGCTGTTCGGCAGGGCGGAGTTGGTCGACGAGATACCCGCACGGCTCGGGGCCGTGACGCCCTCGCAGGTGGCCGAGGCGGCGGAAGGCCTCCGGAAGGCGCCGCGCGGTGTGCTGGTCGTCGAACCGGGACCGGTGCGGTCGCGTCCGGTCGGCCGAACGGCCGGGGAGGTCCACAGGCCCGGGGAGGTCCGGAAGGCCGGGGGAGAGCCCCTGGGACACGTGCGGGCGGGCGCTCGAACCCCTGCCCCGGCGTCGCGGCGTCCGGTGCCCCTCCCGACGCCGGGTGCGCTGCGCGGACCGGTGCTCCCGTCCGCCGCGAGCGAGGTCCTCGGCACGGGCCTGCTCGTGTCGGTGGTCGAGGACCACCGCGCCCCCCTCGTTGAGATCCGGCTGCGGGTGCCGCTCGGACCGGCCGGGCTCCTCGCACCGGCAGCGGTCGACACGCTCGTGCGCTCCGCATGGCCGCCGGCTGCCGAAGCGCACCGGGCTCTCGTGGTCCGGCGTACCCCGGACGGGCTGTGGATCGAGGCCACCGGTTACGTCTCCACGGCGGACCTCGCCCCGCTGCTCCACGCACTGGCCGGGCTGACCACGGCGCTCGGTGCGGTGACCCTCCCGTCAGGGACGACGGCGCCGGACGCGACTACGTCCAGCGGTACACCGGATGCCGCTATGGACGCGTTGCTGTGCGCGACGGCGACACGACGGCTCGCCGGACGACGACCTCCCGAGGCACCGGCCGGTATCCCGCTCACGGCCGGCGCGGGCTGCCTGACGGTCGTCGGCCCGACACCTCCCGCTGAGGTGCTGGACACCCTGCGCCGCACCGGCGAGGCCCGTTCCGTTCCTGCCGCGGATCACCGGCACGGCACCGGGTGGGAGGCCGCGGCCCTGGTCCGCCGGGAGCGGCACGGCGGATCCGAGTACGGGCCCGCCGCCACCCGGGCACTCCTGTGCGCGCCCGAACCCGAGGCAGGAGAGGACGAGGCCGCACGCTACCTGGCGGCGGCCGTGCTGGGTCTGCACCTTCGTACGCATCTGCCCAAGGCGTTGGGGGCGCTCCATGGGGACGTGCCGGTGACCCACGACATCCGTGTCGGGCGCGATGTCTTCCTCGGGCTGCCACGAGCCTGGGTCCGCGTGTACGCGCCCGGCACGGAGCCCGGCGTGCTTCCGGCAGCGCTGCGGACGGTGACGAACCGGCTCGACGAGGGGCCGGACGCGTCGGACGTCCGGCGTGCGGCCCAGTTCTGCGCCGCACAGATGCTGGCCGTGTTCGACTCCCCCTCGGTCCTCGCCGACTCCTTGGCGCGCTTCGGCCCCTCGGGTTGGCGGGCGTCGACGATCGCCGGCTTCCCCGACCGGCTGCGGGCCGTGTCCCCGGCCCAGGTGTCCGACGCGATCGTGCGTCTGTACCGGCCGGCCGTGAGTGCGCCCGTACACCGCTTCGACTGAGGGGGACGCCCGGTGGGCCGGGCCGCGAGGCGTTGACAGCCCGGTGGGTGGGTGCGTGTAATGAGGGCGGTGCCGCGTGGCGCCGGTCAAAGAGCAGTGGGCCGGCCGGCGATCGGGCGAGCGCCCTTCACCAAGGGGTACGTGATGGGTTCATACTCCGCACCCTGACACGACGTAGCGCATCCGCACGTCGTCGTCCTTCTTCTTGCTTCTTCTTCCTTCATCCCTTTCCGGCACCGTGCCGTCTGCCGCGGCCTGCCGTCATGGAGGCACAGAACCGTATGCCCACGTCTTTTCAGTCTTCTCAGCAGTCCGTCGCCGAAGAAGACGGAAACCTGCTCCTGTTGACCACCACCGGCGCCAGGACGGGACTCCCGCGGACCACCCCGCTCGGCTACGTCCGCCACGGGGAGTCCCTGCTGGTCGTCGCGTCCAACCTCGGCGGCCCGCGGCAACCGGGCTGGTATCACAACCTGCTCGCGCATCCCGTCGTACAAGTGGAGGTCGGCACCTCGAGCTTCGAGGCGCTGGCCGTTCCTGCCGAGGGAGCGCGGCGCGAGGAGTTGTTCGCGTACGTCGTGCGGGCCGTGCCCGGGTACGGCGACTACCAGGAACGGACCCGGCGGGTCCTGCCGGTCGTGGTGCTGGAGCGGGCCGAGCCCGAGGGGTGGGACGGGCCGGGAGAAGTCCGGACGCTCGCCGACAAGCTCCTGGAGGTCCACACCTGGCTGCGGGGGCAGTTGCGGCAGGTGCGGGCCGAGACCGACGCACACTTCGCGGACCGGGGGGCCGGTGCGTCGCCGGGTCTCGGGTTGCAGATCCGGCAGCGGTGCCTCGCGTTCTGTCAGGCGCTGGAGTTCCATCACGTGAGCGAGGACGGGCACCTGTTCCCCGGGATCGCCCGGCACCACCCCCACCTCGCCGACGTCTTCGAGCGGCTCGCCGACGAGCACCGCACGGTCGCCCGCATCCAGGGCGAGTTGGCGACCCTGCTGGGCGGTATCGCGATCGCCGATCCGTCGCGCTTCCGGACGGAACTGGAGGAGATGTCCGCCCAGCTCAACGCGCACCTGGACCACGAGGAGGAGGCCCTGCTTCCGTTGCTGGCCGACGTGCCGTGGCCGCCGGTAGGGCCTCCTGCCGGGCCCTAGTGGTGCCAGGCCTTGCCGCCCGTGTTGTGGATGAAGCGCTGGAGCACCTTCAGGGTGGTCAGGTACTCCTCGTCGGAGATGCCGGCGTGGCGTTCCGTCCACAGGTCGGTCTGGAGGGCTGCCGCCTTCTCGTAGAAGGCGCGGCCCTCGGGAGTGAGGGTCAGGTGGCCGTCGGGGGTCTGGGTGGTCCAGCCCCGGGTGAGGGTCGCGTCGATCTCCGCCTCCATCGCCTCCGGGCCCGTGTCGAGGTAGTTCCGCAGGAGTCGGGAGATCTCGCCGCGGGTCTTCGGGGTGTCCGCGCGGGCGATCTGGGCGAGGGTCCACCACTGGGGCTGGGTCGTGCCGAGCTCGGCCAGGGCGGCACGGGTGCGGGTGACGACGGCCTTGAAGGCGGCCCAGCTCCAGTAGCCGATGGGCTGCTGGATCAGTTCGGTGTCCGTGTGTGAGTACTCCATGGCCTCGACCGTAGAAGCTGAAGTTTGGTTGAGGTCAAGCCGGTCAAGCCGTGTCCCGGGCCGACTCTTCGTCGGCAAAGGCACGGGTGGGGCGGGCGTAGCGTAGGTGGTATGTCGACGTACGGTTCCTTTCCCGGCACCCGGCCCCGGCGGCTGCGGAGCACCCCTGTCATGCGTCGGATGGTCGCCGAGACCCGGCTGCACCCCGCCGACTTCATCCTCCCCGCCTTCGTGCGCGAGGGCGTGAGCGAGCCGGTGCCGATCGCGGCGATGCCCGGGGTCGTGCAGCACACCCGGGACACGCTGAAGAAGGCCGCCGCGGAGGCGGTCGAGGCCGGAATCTCCGGGATCATGCTCTTCGGGGTGCCGGAGGAGGAGAAGAAGGACGCCGCCGGGACGGCCGGCACCGATCCGGACGGCATTCTGCAGGTCGCGCTGCGGGACGTGCGGGCCGAGGTCGGGGACGAGCTGCTCGTCATGTCCGACCTGTGCCTCGACGAGTTCACCGATCACGGCCACTGCGGTGTGCTCGACGCCGAGGGGCGGGTCGACAACGACGCCACCCTCGAGCGGTACGCCGAGATGGCGCAGGTGCAGGCCGACGCGGGTGCCCATGTGGTGGGGCCCAGCGGGATGATGGACGGGCAGATCGGGGTCATTCGTGACGCCCTCGATCAGATCGGGCGGGAGGACGTCGCGATCCTCGCCTACACCGTCAAGTACGCGTCCGCCTTCTACGGGCCCTTCCGCGAGGCCGTCGGGTCCTCGCTCAAGGGCGACCGCAAGACCTACCAGCAGGACGCCGCCAATGTGCGCGACGCCATGCGGGAGTTGGCCCTCGACCTGGAGGAGGGCGCCGACATGGTGATGGTCAAGCCGGCCGGGCCCTACCTCGACATCCTCGCCAAGGTCGCCGAGGCCGTGGACGTGCCCGTCGCCGCCTACCAGATCTCCGGCGAGTACTCGATGATCGAGGCCGCCGCCGAGAAGGGCTGGATCGACCGCGACCGGGCCATCCTGGAGGCCCTCACCGGCATCAAGCGGGCCGGCGCGCGCAACATCCTGACCTACTGGGCCACCGAGGTCGCTCGCACGCTGCGCTGAGCATTCTCGGCCGGCCCCTCGTGCAGGGGGTGCGTGGACCCCTTCAGTGCTCGAGGGCGTTGTCGATGCTGGTCTGCCAGTAGGTCACCGACAGCTTGTTGTCGACGACCACGCCGGAGGGCAGGGCGACGTTGGCGATGGAGTCGTCGTCGAAGGGGATCCTGAGGGTGTTCACGCTGATGGCCTCCCCGCCGCTGCCGTCGGCCGCCGTCAGCAGCACCCCGGCGTAGGCGGTCTCACCGGGACCGACTCCGGCCACCGAATGCGGCTGGGACGCCTCGACGACCGGCGGCACGGACTGGGCCTCGCCGAAGCGCGCCACCGGGTACGGCGGCAGCATGCACGTCTTCGAACCGGTGCCGGTGGCGGTCAGCAGCAGGTGGTTGATCGGGCGGGACACCTTCGTCGCGGTGATCTTCACGTCGGACGCGGAGCACTTCCCCGGCATCTCCGAGTCGTCCTGGTCGCCGGTGCTCGATCCGGCGTTCGAGCCGGAGCCCGACGAGCCGGAGCCCGACGAGCCGCCACCCGACTTGTCCGAGCCGGTGGAGCCGTTGGAGCCGTTCGCGCCGTCGGTTCCCTTGTTGTCGTCCGAGCCGCTCCCGCCGGTGGACGGCTTGGCCTGGTCGCCGGCCGGGGCGGAGGAAGCCGGGGCGGAGGGGGCCGCGGCGCCCGTGTCCGTTCCGTCGTCGCCCTCGCAGGCCGTCAGAGCGAGCGCGGCCAGTACGACCGTGGTGGCGGCGAACAGGCGGGTGCGGGTGGTGCGTACGGACATGAGGTATGCCCCTTCGGGTGGAGTTGAGGTGAGCCGCTCGACGGTTCGCCGGGGGCGGCTGCTTGGATGACCACAGCTTGGGACCGGAGCCGTCCCAGTCGCCAGGGGCGCCGGGACATGCGGGATACTGGGACGCGGGGAACGGCTCTGACCTGCGGGAACGGTGTCCCACTGGGATGCTGTACGGGGATACGGGAAGAGGGAGAAACGGTGGCGGGGGACGACTTCGCGGGGCTGCTGCGGGAGCTGAAGGAGCGGTCCGGACTCAGCTACGGGACACTGGGCAAGCGATTGCACATGAGTGCGTCCACACTCCACCGGTACGTCAGCGGGGAGGTCGTACCCGTCGAGTTCGCGCCCGTCGAACGCCTCGCCCGGGCGTGCCGGGCGACCCCCGAGGAGCTGCTCGAACTCCACCGCCACTGGATCCGTGCCGACGCTCTGCGCGGCGTGAAGAGGCCGGAGGAGACGCGGGAGTCTCAGGAGACGGCGGAGACGGAAAAGGGCGGGACGGCGAAGGGGGACACGGCGGAAGCCGTCGTGCCCGAGGCCGCCGAGGTGCCGGAGGTGCCCGGCGTCTCCGTCGCGGAGAAAGACGCACCGCCCGCGCCTGACGTACTGCCCGCGCCTGACGCACCGTCCGCACCCTCCGCCCCCGTCGAACGGCGTCGCCGGGTACCGCGCGCCGCCCTCTACGCCGCCACCGGCGTCGCCGCCGTGGCTCTCGCCGTCAGCCTCCTGCCCGGCACGGGCGACGGAGGGGAGAAGCACGATCCGGCCGGAGCCGCCGCCGGAACCTCCGTGTCGGTGACCGGGAGCGGCACCCGGTCGGCGTCGCCCAGCGCGAGTGCCTCTCCGTCCCCGTCGTCCGCCTCCCCGTCCGCGTCCGCGTCCTCCGTCCCCTCCCCGTCCGCGACGCGCCGGAGCACGGCCACGCCGAGCGGCCGAGCCCCGGGGAACAGCGGCCCCGCGCTCACCGTGTCGACAACCCCGTACTTCTGGGACGTCCCCTGCGAGCAGTCCTTCCTGGTGGACCGCAGCCCGCAGAACGTGCTGAACCCGCCCACCCAGCCGGACGTGGTCGGCTGGGTCACCGCCTTGGGCGCGGTCGCCGCCGACCGGCAGATGACCGTGTTCACCGTGCAGGGCACCGGTCCGGAGACCGTGGTCCTGGAGAACCTGCACGTCCGTGTGGTGGACAGCAAAGAGCCGCTGGACTGGAACGAGTACGCCATGGGCATCGGCTGCGGCGGCGACGCGAGCACCAAGTCCTTCGACGTCTCCCTGGACCTGGGCAACCCCCTGGCGATGCCGATCGCCGGGCAGAAGGCCTTCCCGTACACGGTCACCGAGTCCGACCCCGAGCTCTTCTACGTCAATGCGCACACCAGCGACCACGACGTCACCTGGTACCTGGAACTGGAGTGGTCCAGCGGCGGCCGACAGGGCATCATGCGGATCGACGACCACGGCAAGCCGTTCCGCACCAGCGCCTCCAAGGGCAGCGCCTACTACGGGCAGATGCTGGGCGGCGAGGGCGTCTGGGAGTACTTCCCGGGCGACTGAGCCCGGGCGGGGCGGTGAGCCGGCTGTGAGGCCGGGCACCGTCAAATGCGGCCGGGAGATAGGTTGTTAACCAGACAACGGTTCGTTCGTCAGGAGACGCCCATGCCCGGTGACGCCCTCAGCCAGGACCCCGCGGAGCTGAGAAGGAGGATCGACAGCAGCAAGGCGCACCCGGCCCGCGTCTACGACGTCTTCCTCGGCGGCAAGGACCACTACCCCGCCGACCTCGACGCGGCCGCCGCCGGGCTCGCCGCCAACCCGCGCGGCTACCTCGACGTACGGCACAACCGGGACTTCCTGCGGCGCGCGGTGACGACGCTGGCGCGCGAGGACGGCATCCGGCAGTTCCTCGACATCGGCACCGGGCTGCCGACCGCGGAGAACGTGCACCAGATCGCCCAGCGCATCGCCCCCGAGTCGCGGGTGGTCTACGTCGACAACGACCCGGTCGTCCTCGCCCACGCCCGCGCCCTGCTCACCAGCGGCCCCGAGGGGCGTACGGACTACATCGACGCCGATCTGAAGAGCCCGGCACAGATCCTCGAACAGGCCGTTCAGACCCTTGACTTCGACCGGCCGATCGCCCTGTGCCTGGTCGCCATCCTGCACTTCGTCGAGGACGAGGAGGCCTATCCGATCGTCCGCGAGCTGGTCGAGGCGCTGCCCGCCGGCAGCCGGCTCGTGCTCAGCCACCTCACCGACGACCTCAACCCGGAGAACATCCGCGCGGTGCAACGGACGTACACCGAGCGGGGTTTCACGTTCGTGCTGCGCTCCCGCAAGGACGTCGAGCGCTTCTTCACGGAGAACGGGCTGGAGCTCGCCGACCCGGGTGTCGTGCCGGTCCACCACTGGCGCCCGGACCACGCCGCCCCGGTGCCGGAGCAGCCGGAGACGTCCTACCTGGCCGACCTCGACGACATCGAGAAGGTCCGCTACAAGGACATCAACGACGTCACGGACGCCGACATCAACGTGTACGGGGGGCTGGCGGCCAAGGGCTGACGGCTCGGCAGCTCGGCAGCTCGGCAGCTCGGCGGCAGGTGCAGGGGCGTCCGGATCGCGGAAAGTTTCTTGTAGGCGGCACGTACCTCTTTAGGGTGCGGGCATGACCGTGACTGAGACCGCGTCCCCCGCCACCGCCCCCGCCCCCCTGCCCCCGCTCGCCGCGCGGGCCCGGTCGACCGGCGGTTCGGCCGTACGGGAGATCCTCGCCGTTACCGCCCGCCCCGAGGTGATCAACTTCGCGGGCGGGCTGCCGGCCCCGGAGCTGTTCGACGCGGAGGGCATCGCCGCCGCGTACAGGGCCGTTTTCGCCGAGGCGCCCGCGCGGGCACTCCAGTACTCCACCACCGAGGGCGAACCCGCCCTGCGGGCCGCGCTCGCAGCCCGCACCACGGCGCGCGGACTGGCCACCGACCCCGACGACCTCCTCGTCACCACCGGCTCGCAGCAGGCCCTGTCCCTGCTCGCCACCGCGCTGCTCGAACCCGGCGACACCGTCCTCGTCGAAAGCCCCTGCTACCTGGCCGCCCTCCAGGCCTTCGGCTTCGCCGGGGCCCGGGTCGTCGCCGTGCCCGGGGACGAGGACGGGATGGACCCGGTGGCACTGGAGGAGCTGGTGCTGCGCGAGCGCCCCAAGCTGCTCTACACCGTCCCCACCTTCCAGAACCCCACCGGACGCACCATGTCCGCCGCCCGCCGCGCCGCCGTGGCCGAGGTCGCCGGACGGTGCGGGCTGTGGATCGTCGAGGACGACCCGTACGGGGAGCTGCGCTTCGAGGGCGAGCGGGTGCCGTGGATCGCCTCCTACGACGGCGCCCGCGACCGGACCGTGCTGCTGGGCTCCTTCTCCAAGGTCATGGCCCCCGGCCTGCGCCTCGGCTGGCTGCGGGCGCCCGCCGCACTGCGCCGGGCCTGCGCGGTCGCCAAGCAGGCCGCCGACCTGCACACCCCGACCGTCAACCAGCTCGCCGCCGCCCGGTACCTGGCCGACCGGGACCTGGACGCCCACGTCGCACGCGTCGCCGCCGCCTACGGCACACGCCGGGACGCCATGCTCGCGGGCCTGGCGGACGCCCTCCCGGCAGGGTCGGCCTGGACCCGCCCCGAGGGCGGCATGTTCCTGTGGGCGCGCCTGCCGGAGCGGTACGACACCACGGCCCTGCTCCCCGAGGTGGTCCGGCACGACGTGGCGTACGTCCCCGGCGCCCCCTTCCACGCCGGTGAGCCCGACCGGGCCACGCTGCGGCTGTGCTTCGTGACGCAGACGCCGGAGCAGATCGCGGAGGGGCTGCGGAGGCTGGGGGCGGCCCTGCGGGAGGCGACGCCGGAGGCGTAGGCGACGCCGCCCACCGCGGGGGAGGGGATCAGCGGCCGAAGACCTGGCGGCTCCGGCCGAGGTCGAGGAAGACGGTCTCGCCGGTGGCGTCGTCCAGGCCGTCGTTGTCGGTGACGGCGTGGACCCGGCCGTTCCCGGCGACGGCCAGGCCCTCCAGCTTCTCCTGCGTCCAGCCGCCCGTCGCCCGCAGGCCGGGGCGCCCAGCACTGGCAGAAACCCCTCACCACCCCCACCCGTAAGACGACCCGGCATGATGCGGCGACCATCGCGATCGGGCGACGCGCCCAGGGCCATCCCATCCGGCGTCGGACGGCACCGCCCCGCACCCACCAGCGCGATGGATGCAGGCATCGGACCGCCCAGACCGGACCGGACAGCCCCGGGCGTGAGGGACCCCGCCCCCGTATCCCCGGACACGATCCGTGCCCCCGGACACGGCGCGAACGCGGGCGACCAGGACACCCAACACCGCTCGGGATGTCCGCAGTACGCAGGAATGGGTCCAGGACTCACTCCTGCACACTGAATAGAAACGGTTCGGAATCGCCTTCGCGATTCTGCTCCTCGGCCTCATTCTCGACGGACGGCCCTCGGCGCACGGCTACTTCGGTTACCCGCCCCGTCGACAGGGCCACCCGCGAAGGGCGCGATGAGCAGCTTGCCGTCCAGGTCCTAGGCCCAATGGCCGAGTGCCGGCCGGTGCGGGCGCACATACGGTGACGCCATGGCTGACAGCGCACGGACGACGACGCCCTTCGACCTCGACGCGTACCTCGACCGGATCGGCTGGGAGGGGGAGCGCCGGCCGGACGCGGACACGCTCCGGGGTGTGCACCTCGCCCACCTCAGGGCCATCCCGTTCGAGAACCTCGACGCCCTCGGCGGGACGGCGCCCTCCCTCGACCTCGCCGACCTGATGACCAAGCTGGTGCACGGCCGTCGGCGCGGCGCCTACTGCTATGAGCACAACACGCTGTTCGCGGCGGCGCTGGAGGCGCTGGGTGTCCGGGTGACCCGGCTGGCCGCGCGGGTCGTCGTCGGTGCTGAGCGGTTCGAGGAGCGGCCGCGCACCCACATGGCCCTGCTCGCCGAGCTGCCCGGCGATCCGCAGCCGTATCTGGCCGACGTCGGCTTCGGCGCCATCGGCTCCCTGCTGGAACCGGTGCCGCTGCTGGCGGACACCGAGTTCCACGACGCCGGACGCCGCCACCGGCTGGTGCACGCACCGCACCCCGGCCCGCTGGAGATGTGGGTGCTGGAGGCGCACGAGGCGCAGGAGGGAGGCGGCTGGGTGGCGCAGTACGCCTTCACCCTGGAGCCCTTCGAGCAGCCCGACTACGAGGTCATCAACTGGCACATCGCCACGAACCCCCGCTCACCGTTCTCCCGTCGCCCCTACGTCCAGTGCCTCACCCCGGACGCGCACCTGTCCCTCGACGGCGACCGCTTCACCGCGACCCGCGCCGACGGCACGGCCACCGAGCGGAAGCCGGCGGACGAGGCGGAGGCACGCCGGATGCTGGCGGAGGACTTCGGCATCGACGTCCCCGAGGGGCTGACGCTGCTGCGGTGAGGACGGGGGGCCCGCCCTCACCTCCGGGGCGTACTCAGAGCCGCTCGGGCGTCCGGACGCCCAGCAGGGCCATGCCCTGGTGCAGGGTGCGGGCCGTGAGGTCGCACAGGAAGAGGCGGTTCTCCACCTGCTGCGGCGTCTCGGCCTTCAGGACCGGGCACTTGTCGTAGAACGACGTGTACAGCGACGCCAGCTGGTACAGGTACGCGGCCAGCTTGTGCGGGGCGTACTCCGCGGCCGCCTCGAAGACCGTGTCCCCGAACGCGTCCAGGTGCAGGCCCAGCGCGCGCTCCGCCTCGTGCAGCTCCAGCTCCGGGTGGGCGGCGGGGCGGACCTCGCCGGCCTTGCGGAGGATGGACTGGATCCGGGCGTAGGCGTACTGGAGGTACACGCTGGTGTCGCCGTTGAGCGAGACCATCTGGTCCAGGTCGAACTTGTAGTCCCGGTTCGGCGACGTCGACAGGTCCGCGTACTTCACGGCCCCGATGCCGACCTGCGCGGCCCGCTCCTGGATCTCGTCCTCGGTGAGGTCCCGCGCCTTCTCCCGCACGACCTCGGCGGCCCGCTGCACCGCCTCGTCCAGCAGGTCCTCGAGGCGTACGGTCTCGCCCTCACGCGTCTTGAAGGGCTTGCCGTCGGCGCCGAGCACCGTGCCGTAGCCCATGTTGTGCGCGGTGACGTCGCCGTTCAGCCAGCCGGCCCGGCGGGCCGTCTCGAAGACCATCTTGAAGTGGAGCGACTGGCGCACGTCGACGACGTACAGCAGCGTGGTCGCGTGCAGGTCGGTGACCCGGTTGCGGATCGCGGTGAGGTCGGAGGCCGCGTAGCCGAAGCCGCCGTCGGCCTTCTGCACGATCAGAGGGACCGGCTGGTCGTCCTTGCCGCGGATGTCGTCGAAGAACACCACGAGCGCGCCCTCGGAGCGCACCGCGACGCCCATCTCCTCCAGGAGGCGGGCGGTCTCGGGCATGCCCTCGTTGTACGCGGACTCGCCGACGATCTCCTCGTCGCGGATCTCCATGTCGAGCTTCTCGAAGACGGAGTAGAAGTAGACCTTCGACTCGTCCACGAACTGCTGCCACAGCTCGAGCGTCTCCTTGTCGCCGGACTGGAGCGCGACGACCCGCTTACGGGCCCGCTCCTTGAACTCGTCGTCCGCGTCGAAGAACGCACGCGACGCCTTGTACACCCGGTTCAGGTTCGACATGGCCTGCTCGCCGTCGACCTCGTCCGCCGGGGCCAGCTCGCCCGGGTGCTCGAACAGGTACTGGATGAGCATGCCGAACTGGGTGCCCCAGTCGCCGATGTGGTGCCGGCCGATCGTCTGCTCGCCGGTGAAGTCGAGCATGCCGCGCAGGGCGTCGCCGATGACCGCCGACCGCAGGTGGCCGACGTGCATCTCCTTCGCCACGTTCGGCTGGGCGTAGTCGACGACCGTGATGCCCGCGTCCTCCTTCAGCGGCACGCCGAGGCGCTCGCCGTCCGCGAGCCGCGCGGCGAGGTTCTGCGTGATCGCGCGGTCGCTGAGGGTGATGTTCAGGAACCCGGGCCCGGAGACCTCGACGTCCTTGATCAGGTCGCCGGTCGTGATCTGCGCGACGACCTCGGCCGCCAGCTCCCGCGGGTTCGCCTTCGCCTTCTTGGCCAGGGCGAGGATGCCGTTGGCCTGGTAGTCCGCCCGGTCGCTGCGTCGCAGCAGCGGGTCGGCACCGGCGGCCTCCGGCCGGGTGGCCGTGAGGGCGGACGCGAGCTGCTGCTGGACGGAGGCGGTGAGGGACGTGACCGAGGCCATGGAGTGGCTGCCGTTCTGCTCGGGTTCCTGGAAGTAGTACAGAAACCGAGTATCCCACGCGGTGAAAAGCGGTTTTCGCGGATGCGGGCCGGGCTGGGAGAATGGAGCGGTCAGCCGTGCGACCGTACCGGCTGCCCGAGTCAGAAAGAAGGACGTGCCGATCGTGGCTCAGAGCACAGAGACCACCGACTGGGTCTCCCGTTTCGCGGACGAGGTCATCGCCGAGTCGGAGCGTCGTGCCCCGGGCGCGAAAACATCACTCGCTACCGCTCCGGTCATCGTGGTCGCGTCCGGACTGTCCCCCTCCGGCCCCATCCACCTCGGCAACCTGCGCGAGGTCATGACCCCGCACCTGGTCGCCGACGAGATCCGCCGCCGCGGCCACGAGGTCCGGCACCTGATCTCCTGGGACGACTACGACCGCTACCGCAAGGTGCCGGCCGGTGTCGCCGGAGTGGACGACTCGTGGGCCGAGCACATCGGCAAGCCGCTCACCTCCGTCCCGGCCCCCAAGGGCTCCCCGCACCCGAACTGGGCCGAGCACTTCAAGGCCGCGATGGTCGCCTCGCTCGCCGAGATGGGCGTCGAGTTCGACGGGATCAGCCAGACCGAGCAGTACACCTCCGGTGTCTACCGCGAGCAGATCCTGCACGCCATGAAGCACCGGCAGGACATCGACGCGATCCTCGCCCAGTACCGCACCAAGAAGGCCCCCGCGAAGAAGTCGCAGAAGCCCGTCGACGAGGCCGAACTGGAGGCCGCCGAGGGCTCCGGCGCCGCCGCCGAGGACGACGGCAGCTCCGGCTCCGCCGGGTACTTCCCGTACAAGCCGTACTGCGGCAACTGCGAGAAGGACCTGACGACGGTCACCTCCTACGACGACGACTCGACCGAGCTGACCTACGCCTGCACCGCCTGCGGCTTCGGTGAGACGGTCCGGCTCGACGAGTTCAACCGCGGCAAGCTGGTCTGGAAGGTCGACTGGCCCATGCGCTGGGCGTACGAGGGGGTCGTCTTCGAGCCGAGCGGCGTGGACCACTCGTCTCCCGGGTCGTCGTTCCAGGTCGGCGGGCAGATCGTCGGGATCTTCGGCGGCAAGCAGCCCATCGGGCCGATGTACGCCTTCGTCGGCATCAGTGGCATGGCGAAGATGTCCTCCTCCAAGGGCGGCGTGCCCACCCCGGCCGACGCGCTCCAGATCATGGAGCCGCAGCTGCTGCGCTGGCTCTACGCCCGCCGCCGGCCCAACCAGTCCTTCAAGATCGCCTTCGACCAGGAGATCCAGCGGCTGTACGACGAGTGGGACCGCCTCGACGCCAAGGTCGCCGACGGCAGCGCCCTGCCCGCCGACGTCGCCGCGCACGCGCGTGCCGTGCGCACGGCCGCCGGTGAGCTGCCGCGCACGCCCAGGCCGCTGCCGTACCGCACGCTCGCCTCCGTCGCCGACATCACCGCCGGCCACGAGGACCAGGCGCTGCGCATCCTCAGCGAGCTCGACCCGGCCAACCCGCTGGGCGCCCTGGAGGAGGCCCGGCCGCGGTACGACAAGGCCGAGGCGTGGATCAACACCCACGTCCCCGCCGACCAGCGGACCGTCGTGCGCGAGGAGCCCGACGCCGAGCTGCTGAAGTCCCTCGACGAGCAGGGCCGCGCCTCGCTGCGGCTGCTGCTCGACGGGCTCGCCGACCACTGGTCGCTGGACGGGCTCACCCACCTCGTCTACGGCGTGCCCAAGGTCCAGGCCGGCTTCTCCGCCGACGCCACGCCCAAGGAGCTGCCGCCGGAGATCAAGACCGCCCAGCGGTCGTTCTTCGCGCTGCTCTACCACCTGCTCGTCGGCCGTGACACCGGCCCGCGCCTGCCCACGCTGCTGCTGGCGGTGGGGCAGGAGCGGGTGCGGACCCTGCTCGGGGAGTAGGACCCGTCCGACCCGCCCGGCCACACAGACCGACGGCCCGCCCCGAACGCTTCGGGGCGGGCCGTCGGTCTGTGGCGCGGGCCGACGGGTCGGCTACGCGATGTGCTCCTCCTCCAGCTCCGCCGAATGCCGTTCCTGGAAGCGCAGCACCATCTGCTTGGCGTCGGCGTCCGGGAGCGTCACGCCGTACGTCGCCTCCACGTTGTAGCCGAACTCGCGCGGCGTCGGGTAGCCGCTGCCGCTGATCGACTGCTTGAAGACCTGGTAGAAGTCGTCCTCGTCCGGCACCGCCTGCGGGCTGCCGCCGCCCTCCCCCAGCTCGCGGGTGCGGTGCGGCCCCACCGGGATGGGGAAACTGCCGGTGTCCTCGGGAGCGGGCTCCTGGACGGGCGGCGCCTCCTCGAACTGCCGGTGGTACTCGTCGGCCTGCTGCTGCTCCGCGTACCACTGGGCGTACTGGTCGTCCGGGTCGTAGGCGGGGTCGTAGTCCCCGTGGTACTCGACGGACTGCGGGTCCCGGGCGTGCAGCCACGGGTTCTGGTCCACCGCGGGCTCCTTCCGCACCGGCTCCCGCACCGCCGACTCCTGCCTCTGCGCCTGCGCCTGCCCTTGCCTGTGCCCCTGCGCCGGGCCGGGCTCCCGGCCGCGCTCCAGCTCGGGGCGCTGCTCGGCGGCGGGCTCCCCCTTCCGCAGGGAGGGCGGCGTCCCGTCGGCGGCGCCGACCGCGTCGGCCTGCGGCGCCGGCGGGAGCAGGGCCGGCTCGATGCCCGCCGCGGCCAGGCCCGCCGGGGCCGTCTGCGCCAGCGGGACGCCGTAGCGAGCCAGGCGCAGCGGCATCAGCGACTCCACCGGGGCCTTGCGGCGCCAACTCCGGCCGAAGCGGGAGCGCAGGCGGGCCTGATAGACCAGGCGCTCCTGCTCCAGCTTGATGACCTGCTCGTAGGAGCGCAGCTCCCACAGCTTCATCCGGCGCCACAGCAGGAAGGTGGGCACCGGGGAGAGTATCCAGCGGGTGAGGCGGACGCCCTCCATGTGCTTGTCGGCGGTGATGTCGGCGATCCGGCCGATCGCGTGCCGGGCGGCCTCGACGGACACCACGAACAGGATCGGGATCACCCCGTGCATGCCCACGCCCAGCGGGTCCGGCCAGGCCGCCGCGCCGTTGAACGCGATCGTCGCCGCTGTCAGGAGCCACGCCGTCTGCCGCAGCAGCGGGAACGGGATGCGGATCCAGGTCAGCAGCAGATCCAGCGCCAGCAGCACGCAGATGCCCGCGTCGATGCCGATCGGGAAGACGTAACTGAAGTTCCCGAAGCCCTTCTTCAGGGCCAGCTCACGTACCGCCGCATACGAACCCGCGAAACCGATCCCGGCGATGATGACGGCACCGAAGACGACCATGCCGATGAGAACGCGATGCGTCCGTGTCAGCTGTAGTGGCGCGGCCACCCGTACTCCCCTCCCAGTGCCTGTTGTTGCGCGCAACAGAGTGGCACATGTGTGCGGGGAACGGGTGGCCGGTGGGGTCGGTCCGTGCCCTCAGCTCACGCCGACGTGGACTTCGACGTCGATTACGACGACGTCTTGGAGGGCGACTTCGACGACGACTTCGAGGCCGACGTGGAGGGAGACTTCGACGTCGACTGGGACGGCGACGTGCTCGACTTGCCGCCACCCGCGCCCGCGCCGTTGGCGGCCGTCACCGCGGCCACCGCCTCCTTGGCCGCCTTCTGCGCGTCCTTCACCAGGTCCTCGGCGTCCGGCGTCTTGTCACCGGCCAGGCCCGCACCGTTGAAGTCGACGGTGACGACGACGTTCTCGACGCGCGCGACCACCGTCTGCTGCTTGAAGGTGCCTTCCTTCTTCTTCAGCTCGTAGCTCACGACCGCCGCCTCGTCGCCCGTACCGCTCACCGGCGTGGTCTTCACGCTCTTCGCGCCCTCGGCGGTCTGGGCGTCCTGAAGCTGCTTCGTGTAGTAGTCCCGCGCCAGCTTGTCGCCCGCGCCGCGCGTCACGTCCGACTCGAAGCGCAGCATCGACACGCTCAGCCAGCGGAACTGCGAGCCCTTCACCCCGTTGTCGGCCAGGCTGTCCCAGGAGCAACCGGCCCGCGTCGCCGTGTCGTTCGACGTGCCCTCCTTGCCGGAGTCGGCCTTCGGCACCAGGTCGTCCAGCGTCTTCTCCGTCACCACCGAACACGGCTCCGGAAGCTTCCCGTACGCCGCCGCCTGCACCGTCGGGGACGGACTCGCGGACTTGGAAGCCGAGCTCTTCTCCGCCGCCTTGTCCTTGCCGTCGTCGGAGCCGGAGTCCGAGGAGCAGCCGGCTGCCACCAGCATCACGGGTACGGCGGCCGCGGAGACAAGAACGCGGCGGAGTCGCTTCACTCGCTGGTCATGATGGTCACGCTGGGCTCGTCGCTGCATGGTTCCTTCACTCATGGCACGTTTGGTTCCTGCGGTCGGAACGGGTCCGAGGGGTCACGGTACGCGCTGGGAAAACCGCGTGGCGCTCCTTCAGACGCTTCGCGCACCCACCCCCACGAGCCCCGACCGGGCTCAGCCGCTCAGTGAATCCGCCAGCTGGGAAGCCAGTTTCCACGCCATGTCCTGCATTTCCTTGCTGTCGGGCACGACACCGAGCGTCGCCGACTGCTCCACGTACTCGACCGTCACCATCACGTTCGACGTGCGGAACGCCACAGTCACCGTGCGCCGCTTCGCCGTCGAACCGGAGCTGCTCAGCTCGTCGTCCACGAACGCCTCGTCGCCCAGGTCGTCCAGGAGCCGCGGCTGGAGTTCGTCGGGGGTGACACTCGCGGACGGGCTCGACGAGACGTCCGTGGACGACGACGCGGAGCCGGAGGGCGTGGCGCCCGGGACGGCGGACGTCGTACCCGACGGGGACGGCGAAGCGGACCCGGATCCGGACGCGGACTCCGACGAGGACGCCGAGTCCGAGACGACCGGCTCGGGCAGGTCGGCCGCCTCCACCTGCTCCGCGAAGAGCTGCTCTGCCTGGGTGGCGTCGCTCACCGAGTTGTCGTACGACACCACCCGCTCGAAGTCGACGAAGAGATGGTTGGTGGCGTCGGCCGACTCGACCTTCCAGCGGCAGCCGACCTTGCGGTCCGTGTCGTACGCGAGCGTCGCCTCGCCCGCGTACGCCTTCTCGCGCTGCTCGTCGTCCGTGATCTCCTGGATGCCGGGCAGCAGCGAGTCGAGGGTCTTGTCGCCGACCGCGCTGCACGGCTCCGGCAGGGTGCGGTACTTGCCGGGCTCGGCCGCCTCGGTCGCGACGCCGGGCTGCCCCGGGTTGGAGTTGTCCGAGGTGGCGCCGTCGTCCGAGCCGCCGGTGCAGCCGGCCAGCACCACCGCCAGGAGGGCGGCGACGCCGGGTACGTAGGCCTTCCGCTGCACGGTGCGGCTCCTCTCGCCGGTGTGGCTGTGGTCGGTGCTCCAGTGTCCCCGCTGGTTATTCGCTTGCCGCGCGGGGGCGACCCCTGCAGACAATGTGTATCGCACGCGCTGCCGTGAACGCCGGTCAGTCGTCCCTTTGACTGCCCTTGGCGCCGGTTTTGCGCTTTGAGACTTCTGTTTGCTTTCCGGGGGAATGAGGACGACATGTCGTACGTGGAGATGCCGGGCGCGAAGGTGCCGATCCGCATGTGGACCGACCCGGCGACGGTCGAGGAGGGCGCGCTCCAGCAGCTGCGCAACGTCGCGACCCTGCCGTGGATCAAGGGCCTGGCGGTCATGCCGGACGTGCACTACGGCAAGGGTGCGACGGTCGGTTCCGTGATCGCCATGCGGGGTGCGGTGTGCCCGGCCGCGGTGGGCGTGGACATCGGCTGCGGAATGTCGGCGGTGAAGACGTCCCTGACGGCGAACGACCTGCCGGGCGACCTGTCGCGGCTGCGCTCGAAGATCGAGCAGGCGATTCCGGTGGGGCGGGGCATGCACGACAGCCCCGTCGACCCGGGGCGCTTCCACGGGCTGGCGACGGCCGGGTGGGACGACTTCTGGGGGCGGTTCGGCGGGGTCGCCGAAGCGGTCAAGTTCCGTCACGAGCGGGCCGAAAAGCAGATGGGGACGCTCGGATCCGGAAATCATTTTGTCGAAGTGTGCACGGATACGACCGGTTCTGTGTGGTTGATGCTTCACTCCGGTTCCCGCAACATCGGCAAGGAACTGGCCGAGCACCACATCGGCGTCGCCCAGAAGCTCCCGCACAACCAGGGGCTGATCGACCGCGACCTCGCCGTGTTCGTCGCGGACACCCCGCAGATGGCGGCGTACCGCAACGACCTGTTCTGGGCGCAGGAGTACGCGAAGTACAACCGCACGATCATGATGGCGCTCCTGAAGGACGTGGTCCGCAAGGAGTTCAAGAAGGCCAGGCCCGTCTTCGAGCAGGAGATCTCCTGCCACCACAACTACGTGGCGGAGGAGCGGTACGAGGGCATGGACCTGCTGGTGACCCGCAAGGGCGCCATCCGTGCGGGTTCCGGGGACTACGGGATCATCCCCGGTTCCATGGGCACGGGTTCGTACATCGTCAAGGGCCTCGGCAACGACAAGTCCTTCAACTCCGCCTCCCACGGCGCCGGCCGGCGCATGAGCCGCAACGCCGCCAAGCGCCGCTTCTCCACCACGGACCTGGAGGAGCAGACGCGCGGCGTGGAGTGCCGCAAGGACTCCGGTGTCGTGGACGAGATCCCGGGCGCCTACAAGCCGATCGACCAGGTCATCGACCAGCAGCGCGACCTCGTGGAGGTCGTGGCGAAGCTGAAGCAGGTCGTCTGCGTCAAGGGCTGACGCGCCGGTGCACCGGGAGGTCTACGCCTCCCGGTGCACCTTCGTGTTCGAGGCCTGGGCGCGGGGGCGGACGATCATGAGGTCGATGTTGACGTGGGCGGGGCGGGTGACCGCCCAGGTGATGGTGTCGGCGACGTCGTCGGCGGTGAGGGGTTCGGCGACGCCCTGGTAGACCTTGGCCGCCTTGTCCTGGTCGCCGCCGAAGCGGGTCAGGGCGAACTCGTCGGTCTTGACCATGCCGGGTGCGATCTCGACGACGCGGACCGGGCGGCCGACGATCTCCAGGCGGAGGGTCTCGGCGAGGACGTGTTCGCCGTGCTTGGCGGCGACGTAGCCCGCGCCGCCCTCGTAGGTGGCGAAGCCGGCGGTGGACGAGACGACGACGATCGTGCCGTCGCCGCTCGCCTCCAGCTTGGGGAGCAGAGCCTGGGTGAGGTGGAGGGTGCCGATGACGTTCGTCTCGTACATGCGGCGCCAGTCGTCCGGGTCGCCGGTGGCCACGGGGTCGGCGCCGAGCGCGCCGCCCGCGTTGTTGACGAGGACGCCGATGGTCTTGAAGGCGGTCGCGAACTCGTCGACCGCCGCGCGGTCGGTGACGTCCAGGGGGTAGGCCGTCGCCTTGTGGCCGGCCGCCTCGATCTCCTCGGCGAGCGCCTCGATGCGGTCCTTGCGGCGGGCGGTGAGGACGACGCGGTATCCGGCGGCGGCGAGCTGCCGGGCCGTGGCGGCGCCGATGCCGCTGCTCGCACCGGTGACGACGGCGATTCGGGAGGCGGCGGACGGGGCGGCTGCGGTGGCCATGGGCTGCTCCTGGGCGTCAGGGACGGTACGAACGGTCGCCGCCAGCGTAGTCAGCCGCCGTTGCGCGGGGCCCACATGATCACGGCCATCCCGGCGAGGCAGACCAGGGCGCCGGTGATGTCCCAGCGGTCCGGGCGGTAGCCGTCGGCGATCACGCCCCACAGGATCGAGCCGGCCACGAAGATCCCGCCGTACGCGGCGAGGATGCGGCCGAAGTGGGCGTCGGGCTGGAAGGTGGCGACGAAGCCGTACGCGCCGAGGGCGAGGACGCCGCCGGTGGCCCACAGCCAGCCGCGGTTCTCGCGTACGCCCTGCCAGACGAGCCAGGCGCCGCCGATCTCGAAGAGGGCGGCGACGACGAAGAGGGCGGCGGAGCGGAGGACCAGCATGGGGGCAGCTTCGCACGGGCCTGCGGAATAACGGCCGGGGGCCGACCGTTGGGCGGGTATAGTTGAACCGTCAACAAACGGAGGTTGAGCGACCATGCAGTTCGGCATCTTCACCGTCGGCGACGTCACCCCGGACCCGACCACGGGGCGTACGCCGACCGAGCGTGAGCGCATCAAGGCCATGGTCGCCATCGCGCTGAAGGCGGAGGAGGTCGGGCTCGACGTCTTCGCGACCGGCGAGCACCACAACCCGCCGTTCGTGCCGTCGTCGCCGACCACGATGCTCGGCTACGTCGCGGCGCGCACGGAGCGGCTGGTGCTGTCCACCTCCACGACCCTGATCACCACGAACGACCCGGTGAAGATCGCCGAGGACTTCGCGATGCTCCAGCACCTGGCCGACGGCCGGGTGGACCTGATGATGGGGCGCGGCAACACCGGCCCGGTCTACCCCTGGTTCGGCAAGGACATCCGTGAGGGCATCAACCTCGCGGTGGAGAACTACGCGCTGCTGCACCGGCTGTGGCGCGAGGACGTCGTGAACTGGGAGGGGAAGTTCCGCACGCCGCTGCAGGGCTTCACGTCCACGCCGCGGCCGCTGGACGGGGTCGCGCCGTTCGTCTGGCACGGCTCGATCCGTTCCCCGGAGATCGCCGAGCAGGCCGCGTACTACGGCGACGGCTTCTTCCACAACAACATCTTCTGGCCCGCCGACCACACCAAGCGGATGGTCGAGCTGTACCGGGCCCGCTACGCCCACTACGGGCACGGCACCCCCGAGCAGGCGATCGTCGGGCTCGGCGGTCAGGTGTTCATGCGGAGGAACAGCCAGGACGCGGTGCGCGAGTTCCGTCCGTACTTCGACGTCGCGCCGGTCTACGGGCACGGGCCGTCGCTGGAGGACTTCACCGAGCAGACCCCGCTGACGGTCGGCTCGCCGCAGCAGGTGATCGAGAAGACCCTCGCCTTCCGCGACTACGCCGGTGACTACCAGCGCCAGCTCTTCCTGATGGACCACGCCGGGCTGCCGCTGAAGACCGTCCTGGAGCAGCTCGACCTGCTCGGCGAGGAGGTCGTGCCGGTGCTGCGCGAGGAGTTCGCCAAGAACCGCCCGGCGAACGTGCCGGACGCCCCGACCCACGCCTCCCTGCTGGCCGCCCGCAACGAGAGCACGAAGGACAACGAGAAGGAAGGAGTACGGGCATGAAGCTCGTCGTCGTCTCGGCGGGACTGAGCGTTCCGTCCTCCACCCGGCTGCTCGGCGACCGGCTGGCCGCCGCCACCGCCGGGCGGTCCGGCGCCGACGTCCAGGTGGTCGAGGTGCGCGACCTGGCCGTGGAGATCGCGCACACCTTCACCAACGGGTTCCCCGGGCGTGCGCTGTCCGCCGCGTTCGACGCGGTGGCGGCGGCCGACGGCCTGATCGTCGTGACGCCCGTGTTCTCCGCGTCGTACAGCGGGCTGTTCAAGTCGTTCTTCGACGCGCTGAGCGCGACCGACGCCGACGCGCTCGCCGGGAAGCCGGTGCTGATCGCCGCGACCGGCGGCAGCGCCCGGCACTCGCTCGTCCTGGAGCACGCGCTGCGCCCGCTCTTCGCCTACCTCAAGGCCGTCGTCGTCCCGACCGGCGTGTACGCCGCCTCCGAGGACTGGGGTGCCGAGGGTCTGGACGGGCGGATCGAGCGGGCGGCGGGGGAGCTGGCCGCGCTGATGGGCGGGTTGGCGGCGGTCCCCGGACAGGCCGGGAAGCCGGCCGGCAAGGCGGCCCGGGGCGCCGACGAGGTGGTGCCGTTCGAGGAGCGGCTCGCCGCGCTGCGGCCCGCCGGGTGAGATCTCGGTAAGAAGCCCGGCCGTCCGGTTCCGGGGCCTCTGGCCTTGGCAGACTGGACGGGTGCCCCGGACTGTTCTGCTCGCCGAAGACGACCGCGCCATCCGCCACGCCCTGGAGCGCGCCCTCACCCTGGAGGGGTACCGGGTCACGGCGGTCGCGGACGGCGTCGAGGCGCTGGCGCAGGCCCACCGCGGGCGGCCGGACGTGCTCGTGCTGGACGTGATGATGCCGGGCCTCGACGGCCTCCAGGTCTGCCGGGAGCTGCGTGCCGAGGGCGACCCCACGCCGATCCTGATGCTGACGGCGCTGGTGGAGACCGCCGACCGGATCGCGGGCCTGGACGCGGGCGCCGACGACTACGTGGTGAAGCCCTTCGACGTCGAGGAGGTCTTCGCCCGGCTGCGTGCCCTGCTGCGCCGCACGGACCGCGACCGCACGGACCGCGACCAAACGGACCGTGGGGCGGAGACGGGGCCGCCGGACGCGACCGCCCCGGCGCCGGACGTACCGCTGCCGGAGCCCGGACCGGAGGAGCCGGACGGCGGCCGGTACCTGGAGGCGGCCGGGCTGCGCATGGACCCGCGGGCCCGCCGCGCCTGGCGGGGCGGGCGCGAGCTGGAGCTGACCCGCACCGAGTTCGAGCTGCTGGAGCTGCTGGTCCGCAACGCGGGCATCGTGCTCGACCACTCCACCATCTACGACCGCATCTGGGGCTACGACTTCGGTCCCGGCTCCAAGAACCTCGCCGTCTACGTCGGCTATCTGCGCCGCAAGCTGGACCAGCCGGGCGCGCCGCGGCTGATCCACACCGTCCGCGGGGTGGGTTACGTGCTGCGGGAGCACTGAGTGGGCGCCTCCCCGCTCGGGCGCCGGCCCCGGCTGCTGTCGCTGCGGACGACGTTCGCGGTGTCGTTCGCGACGCTCACCGCGGTGGTGACGGTGCTCGTCGGGGTGCTGTCGTACAACGCCGCGGCCCGGCTCGTCCGGGTGGACCAGGAGTCGGTCTTCGCGCAGGTCGTGCAGGATCTGCGGGTCGAGGTGCGGCAGCAGCGGATGTCGCCGGGCGACTTCTCCTCGTCCGCGCCCGGTCACGACATCGTGCGCCCGGCCCGTACCGACGTGCAGGTGCTGGGGCCGGACGGTGAGGTCTCCGACCCGGCCGGTCCGCGGCTGCCGGTCACCGACGCCGACCGGCGGATCGCGGGCGCCGCCGTGGCCGGACGGATGGTCCAGCATCAGGACGTCGATGTCGGCCACGACGTCTTCCGGGTCGCGACGGTCTCCCTCGGCGGTGGCCGGGGTGCGGTGCAGGTGGCGCAGGAGTTCAGCGACACGGAGGACCTGCTGCGGGCCCTGCAGCGGCGGACACTGGTCCTGATGGCGGCGGTGGTGACGGCGGCGGGCCTGTTCGGCTGGTGGCTGGCCCGGCGTATCACCCGCCGTCTGATCGCCCTGACCTCGGCCGCCGAGGACGTCGCCCGGACCCGGCGGCTCGGCATCCAGGTGCCGGTCACCGGCCACGACGAGGTGGGCCGTCTCGGCCGCGCCTTCGACCGCATGCTGGGCCGCCTCGCCCAGTCGGAGGAGGACCAGCGGCGCCTGGTCCAGGACGCGGGCCACGAACTGCGGACGCCGCTCACCTCGCTGCGGACCAACATCTCGCTGCTGGGCCGCATCGACGAACTCCCGCCCGCCGCCCGGGAGGAACTGGTCGCCGACCTGGGCCAGGAGGCCCGCGAGCTGACCGACCTGGTCAACGAACTGGTCGAGCTGGCGGCCGGTCAGTCGGCCAGTGAGCCCCCGCAGCGGGTCGACGTGGCCGGGATCGCCCACGAGGTGGCGACCCTGGCCCGGCGCCGCACCGGGCGGGAGATCGGTGTGCGGGCCTGCGGCGAGACGACGACCGACGGCAGGCCGGCGATGCTGACCCGAGCGATCTCCAACCTGGTCGAGAACGCGGCGAAGTTCGATCCCGGCGGCACCGGTCCCATCGAGGTCGCCGTCGCCGGGCCCGCCCGGCCCGGCACGATCCGCGTCGAGGTCCGCGACCGCGGCCCCGGCATCGCCGAAGGTGACCTGACCCGGGTGTTCGACCGCTTCTACCGCGCCGCCGACGCCCGCTCCCGGCCCGGTTCGGGGCTCGGTCTGTCCATCGTGCGGGAGGTGGCGCTGGCGCACGGGGGAGCACCGTTCGCCTTTCGGCGGGACGGGGGTGGGGCGGTGATCGGGTTCACGGTCGCGTCCGGTGTCTCCGAGGTCTCCGGTGTCTCCGAGGTCTCCGAGGTTTCTGGGGCACGTCCGTCTGCTGGCGTGCGTGGCGCCATGTGACGCCAATCGGTGCCATACCGTGGCGCTGACGGTGTGCCGACCTGTCCACGGCAGCTGTGCCGGAGGCTCGGCTCTCACGTTTGCGCAGGTCAGGGCCGTCGCGCTGGAGTTTCTGAGAGTCAGGCGCCATGGATGCTTGCGTGTGGCGCCACTGTGGTGCCATGATGGCGTCATGGACCTCACCCCGTATGTCGACACCCTCCGCCGCGAACTCGCGGTGGCCGCCGAGGCCGGCGGTGACGAAGCTCGCGAGCTCGCCGAACGGCTCACCGCTCCGCTGGAGTCGGCGACCCGGCTGACCCTGCTCAACGTGCTCTCCGCCGCGATGGACGAGATCACCCGCGAACTCGCCCCCGGCTCGGTCGACGTACGGCTGCGCGGGCTCGAGCCCGACTTCGTGGTGACACCGCCGCCCACCGACGAGCGCGGCCCCGCCGAGCCGACCGCCGCGCCCGTCGAGGCGGTCAGGGCACCGGCACCCGCCGAC
Source organism: Streptomyces sp. NPDC053750 (assembly GCF_044544295.1). Classification (NCBI taxonomy): domain Bacteria; kingdom Bacillati; phylum Actinomycetota; class Actinomycetes; order Kitasatosporales; family Streptomycetaceae; genus Streptomyces; species Streptomyces sp. NPDC053750. The sequence goes on from NZ_JBITXB010000007.1 coordinate 56,961, forward strand.
ACCGACGAGGGTGGCACCGCCCGCGTCAACCTGCGCCTGCCGGCCCACCTCAAGGCGCGCGCCGAGGAAGTCGCGAGCCGTGAGGGCCTGTCGGTCAACGCGTGGCTGGTGCGCGCCGTGTCGGCCGCGGTCGAGGGCGGTGGCGCACCGCGTACGGCGGAGCGGGCCCGCAGTGTCGGGCAGAGCTTCACCGGCTGGGTGCGCTAGCCGCGCCCGCGACGCCCGTACTCGAAAGAAACCAAGCAGAGCACCCACACCACGTCCCACCAGCGGGGACGCCCCACGGACTCATGAGGACGGTACAGCCATGCCTTCTTTCGACACTCCCGAACCGATCACGGTGACCGCCCACGTGGGCGCCGGTTCCATCCGGTTCACCGCGGGCGACCGGCTCGACACGGTCGTCGAGGTGCGGCCCGGCGACCCCAAGCGGGACAAGGACGTACGGGCCGCCGAGCAGACCGAGGTCTCCTACGCGAGCGGTGCCCTGACGATCAGCACGAAGGAGCGCCGCTTCATCGGGCCCACCGGCTCCGTCGACGTGACGGTGGAACTGCCCACGGGCTCGCGCATCGACACGACCGGTTCCTGGACCCAGGTCCTCGGCGAGGGCCGGCTCGGCGAGGTCCGGGTGAAGACCCCGGGCGGTGACGTCCGCCTGGACACGACGGGGCCGCTCCAGCTCACCGCCTCCCACGGCTCGGTCACCGTTGAGCGGGTCGAGGGCACGGCCGAGATCACCACCAGCTCCGGCAGTGTGCGCGTCGGCGTCATCGACGGCGCGGCCGAGCTGAAGAACTCGCACGGCTCCACCACCGTGGGCGTCGCACTCGGCGACCTGCGGGTGAAGAACGCCAACGGTGACATCAACGTCGCCCGAGCCGAGGCCTCGCTCACCGCCACCACCGCCCACGGGACGCTGCGGGTGGACGAGGTGGCCCGCGGCGAGATCCGGCTGGAGACCTCCTACGGCGCCATCGAGGTCGGCGTCCGCGAAGGCACGGCCGCCTGGCTCGACGTCCACTCGAGCGGCGGACAGGTGCGCAACACCCTCACCGCGTCCGGCAGCCCCGCGGAGAGCGAGGAGACCGTCAAGGTCCACGCCCGTACCCGGTACGGCAACATCGACGTCCGCCGCGCCAGGGTCTGAGCACCGGCCCCATCGAGCTCGCCGGTCCCCATCGAGCTCGCCGATCCCCATTGAGCTCGCCGGTCCACCTCGACCTCACCGGTCCACCTCGACCCGCCCCACCTCGACCCCCAGTCACTTCACCCTTCGAACGGGAGGGCTCCATGCCTTCGTCTGTCATGCCCACGCCCAGGCAGGTGGACGGTCAGTCGTCGCCGGCCGCCGTCTCCGCCGTCGGTCTGCGCAAGTCGTACGGCGACAAGGTCGTCCTCGACGGCGTCGACCTGCACATCCCGGCCGGGTCCGTGTTCGCGCTGCTCGGGCCGAACGGCGCCGGCAAGACCACCGCCGTGAAGATCCTCTCCACGCTCATCTCCGCCGACGGCGGGCAGGCCCGGGTCGCCGGTCACGATCTGGCCGCCGAGGCGCAGGCCGTGCGGGCCGCGATCGGTGTCACCGGTCAGTTCTCGGCCGTGGACGGGCTGATCACCGGCGAGGAGAACATGCTCCTGATGGCCGACCTGCACCACCTCTCCAAGCAGGAGGGGCGGCGGGTGGCCGCCGAGCTGCTGGAGCGGTTCGACCTCACCGAGGCGGCGAGGAAGCCCGCCTCCACCTACTCCGGCGGTATGAAGCGCCGTCTCGACATCGCCATGACCCTGGTCGGCGACCCGCGGATCATCTTCCTCGACGAGCCCACCACCGGCCTCGACCCGCGCTCCCGCCACAACATGTGGCAGATCATCCGCGAGCTGGTCAGCGGCGGCGTCACCGTCTTCCTCACCACCCAGTACCTGGAGGAGGCCGACGAACTCGCCGACCGCATCGCCGTGCTCAACGACGGCAGGATCGCCGCCGAAGGCACCGCCGAGGAGCTGAAGCGGCTGGTCCCCGGGGGCCACGTGCGCCTGCGCTTCTCCGACCCGGCCGCCTACCAGTCCGCCGCGACCGCCTTGCGCGAGGTCACCCGGGACGACGAGGCGCTGGCCCTGCAGATCCCCTCGGCCGGCAGTCAGCGCGAGCTGCGCTCCCTCCTCGACTGGCTCGACTCGGCCGGCGTCGAGGCGGACGAGCTGACCGTGCACACCCCCGACCTCGACGACGTCTTCTTCGCCCTGACCGGCGGCACCGACCAGCCCAAGGAGGCTGTCCGATGAGTGCTCTCTCCCTCGCCGTGCGCGACTCGTCCACGATGCTGCGCCGCAACCTCCTGCACGCCCGGCGCTATCCCTCCCTCACCCTGAACCTGCTGCTCACGCCGGTCATGCTGCTCCTGCTCTTCGTCTACATCTTCGGCGGCGCGATGAGCGCGGGCCTCGGCGACGGTGGCGGCGGCCGGTCCGCGTACATCGCCTACATCGTGCCGGGCCTGCTGCTGATGACCGTCGGCTCGACCACGATCGGCACCGCGGTGTCCGTCTCCATGGACATGGCCGAGGGCATCATCGCCCGCTTCCGCACCATGGCCATCCACCGCGGCTCGGTCCTCATCGGGCACGTCATCGGCAGCGTGCTGCAGTCGATCGCCAGCGTCATCCTCGTCGGCGCCGTCGGCGTGGCCATCGGCTTCCGCTCCACCGACGCCACCGCCCTGGAGTGGATCGCGGCGCTCGGGCTCCTCACCCTGTTCGCCCTGGCGCTCACCTGGATCGCCGTCGGCATGGGCCTCATCAGCCCGAACGCCGAAGCCGCCAGCAACAACGCCCTGCCTCTGATCTTCCTCCCGCTCATCTCCAGCGCCTTCGTCCCGGTCGACGCGATGCCGGGCTGGTTCCAGCCGATCGCCGAGTACCAGCCCTTCACGCCGGCCATCGAGACCCTGCGCGGGCTGCTCCTCGGCACGGAGATCGGCCACGACGGATGGCTGGCCGTGGCCTGGTGCCTGGGGCTGGCGGTCCTCGGTTACTTCTGGTCGAAGTCGGTCTTCAACCGCGACCCGCGGTAGCCGGAACGACCGAGCACCTCGTCCCACCCGGGGCGGGGGGGGGGGCCCCCCCCCCCCCCCCCCCCCCCCCCCCCGGGGGGGGGGGGGGGGGGGGCCCCCCCCACCCCCGGAGAGGG
>NZ_JBITXB010000007.1:60158-187507 GCF_044544295.1 Streptomyces sp. NPDC053750
GCCCCCACCGGCCTGACCCCCGCGGCCGTGGAACACCTCTTCGACCCGCCCCCCCCCCCCCCCCCCCCCCCCCCCCCACCCCCCCCCCCCCCCCCCCGGGGGGCCGGGGCGCCCCCCCCCCCCCCCCCCCCCCCCCGCCCCGTTTGCGTTGGCTCGGGGATGGCGCCAAAAAGGCTTAGTAATGGCGCCATCGATGTGCCATGATGGCGCCATCAGTGACACGGTGCGTGGGCAAGGGGGGTCGGACCATGGGGACAGCGCAGAGCCGGCAGAAGGCGGCACCCACCGCCTTCGCCGCGTTCGCCCGCTTCGTACTCTGCGGCGGCGGGGTGGGGCTGGCCTCCAGCTTCGCCGTGGCGGGCCTCGCCTCCTGGGTCCCCTGGGCCCTGGCCAACGCCCTGATCACCGTGGGCTCCACGCTGCTCGCCACCGAACTGCACGCCCGCTTCACCTTCGGCGCGGGCGGGCGCGCGACCTGGCGCCAGCACACGCAGTCGGCAGGATCCGCGGCGGCCGCCTACGCGGTGACCTGCGGGGCGATGGTCGTCCTGCACCAGCTGGTGGCGGCGCCCGGTGCGCTGCTCGAGCAGGCCGTCTACCTGTCCGCCTCCGCACTCGCCGGGGTCGCGCGGTTCGCGGTGCTGCGCCTGGTCGTCTTCGCGCGGCAGTGCCGTACCGAGCCCCTCATGGCGCGGGCGTCGCTGGTGGGTCAGCTCTCGTAAGGGAAGCGTCAAAGGCGTTCGGATCGCCGTCAGGAAGCCATCAACGGAGGTCGAATCCGGCCACGGAGGGGCTTTCCTCGTCGTGTCAGATCCTTGTCCGCACCTCACTAGGAGCTCGCGATGGCCGACGTGGCCTTCGTCGTCATCACGATCGCGGTGTTCGCGCTCGTGGCTCTCGCCGCCAAGGGGGTGACGAAGCTGTGACCGCGGAGAACATCGTCGGCCTGATCGTGGCCGTCGCCCTGCTGGGCTACCTCGTCCTCGCCCTCATCCACCCGGAGAGGTTCTGAGCACGTCATGAGCCCCGTCCTCGCCGGCGTGCTCCAGCTGCTCGCGCTCATGGCCGCGCTGGCGTTCGCCCACATACCCCTCGGCACCTACATGGCCCGGGTCTACTCCTCCCCCAAGCACCTGCGGGTCGAGAGGTGGATCTACCGGGCCATCGGTGCCGACCCGGACACACAGATGCGCTGGACCGCGTACCTGCGCGGCGTGCTCGCCTTCTCCGCCGTCGGCGTCCTCTTCCTCTACCTGCTCCAGCGGCTCCAGGGCGTGCTGCCCGGCTCGCTGGGCTTCGTCTCCATCGACCCGGACCAGGCGTTCAACACCGCCGCGTCCTTCGTGGCCAACACCAACTGGCAGTCGTACTACGGCGAGCAGGCCATGGGTCATGTGGTGCAGACCGCCGGTCTGGCCGTACAGAACTTCGTCTCCGCGGCGGTCGGCATCGCGGTCGCCGTCGCCCTGGTACGCGGGTTCGCCCGGTCCCGCACCGGCGAGCTGGGCAACTTCTGGGCCGACCTGGTCCGTGGTGTCGTCCGCGTCCTGGTGCCGATCGCGGCGGTCGGCGCGGTGGTCCTGGTGGCCTGCGGAGTGATCCAGAACTTCTCGGGCATCCATGAGGTCGGCCAGTTCATGGGGGACTCGCAGCAGTGGAACGGCGGGGCGGTCGCCTCGCAGGAGGCCATCAAGGAGCTGGGCACCAACGGCGGCGGGTACTTCAACGCCAACTCCGCCCATCCCTTCGAGAACCCGACGCCGTTCACCAACCTCTTCGAGATCTTCCTGATCCTGCTGATCCCCTTCTCCCTGACCCGGACCTTCGGCCTCATGGTCGGCTCGGTCCGCCAGGGCTACGCGATCCTCGCCACCATGGCCGGCATCTGGGTCGGCTTCACCGCCCTGATGATGTGGACCGAGTTCGCCCACCACGGACCGGCCCTGGAGATCGCGGGCGGGGCGATGGAGGGCAAGGAGCTCCGCTTCGGGGTCGGCGGCTCGTCGATCTTCGCGGTGGCGACCACGCTGACCTCCACCGGCGCGGTGGACTCCTTCCACTCCTCCTTCACCGGGCTCGGCGGCGGCATCACCATGCTCGGCATGATGCTGGGCGAGATCGCGCCCGGCGGTACCGGTTCCGGTCTCTACGGCATGCTGATCATGGCGGTCATCGCGGTGTTCATCGCCGGCCTGATGGTCGGCCGCACCCCGGAGTACCTCGGCAAGAAGATCGGCACCCGGGAGATCAAGTTCGCCGCCTGCTACATCCTGATCACCCCGGCGCTGGTCCTGGTCTTCACCGCCGCGGCGATGGCCCTGCCCACCCCGGCCGACTCGATGACCAACACCGGGGCGCACGGCTTCTCCGAGATCCTCTACGCCTACACGTCCGCGTCGAACAACAACGGCTCGGCCTTCGCCGGTCTGAACGCCGACACCCAGTGGTTCAACACCACACTGGGCCTGGCGATGCTCCTCGGTCGCTTCCTGCCGATGGTGTTCGTCCTGGCGCTCGCGGGCTCGCTGGCCGAGCAGAAGCCGGTCCCCGCCTCCGCGGGCACCCTGCGCACCGAGAAGCCGCTGTTCACCGGCCTGCTGGTGGGCGCCGTCCTCGTCATCACCGGCCTGACCTACTTCCCGGCGCTCGCCCTGGGCCCGCTCGCGGAAGGCCTGGCGGCATGACGTACGACACGCGGCCCACCCACGCGCAGCCCACCCCCACGCAAGCCGCCGGCACGCAGCCCATCCCCACCCACCAGCACGAGGACGCGATGTCCACAGCCACTCCACCTCAGACCCGGGCGCCGCACGGCGACACGCCCACCGGGCACCGGCCGGACCAGGGCCGGGTCGGCGCGGGCCTGTTCGACCCCGGGCAACTGGTCACGTCGCTGCCCGACGCCTTCCGCAAGCTCGACCCGCGGGTCATGGTCAAGTCACCGGTCATGTTCGTCGTCCTCGTCGGCTCCGTCCTGACCACCGTCTTCTCCTTCAAGGACCCCGGCGACTGGTTCGGCTGGACGATCAGCGGCTGGCTCTGGCTGACCGTGCTCTTCGCCAACCTGGCGGAGGCGGTCGCCGAGGGCCGCGGCAAGGCCCAGGCCGACACCCTGCGCAAGGCCAAGACCGACACCGTCGCGCGCAAGGCCGACGGAACCGTGGTCCCCGGCACCGAGCTGACCATCGGTGACCTGGTGGTCTGCGAGGCCGGGGACGTCATCCCCGGCGACGGGGACGTCGTCGAGGGCGTCGCCTCGGTCGACGAGTCGGCGATCACCGGGGAGTCGGCGCCCGTCATCCGCGAGTCCGGCGGCGACCGGTCCGCGGTCACCGGAGGCACGAAGGTGCTCTCCGACCGCATCGTCGTCAGGATCACGACGAAGCCGGGCGAGACCTTCATCGACCGGATGATCAACCTGGTCGAGGGCGCGGCCCGGCAGAAGACGCCCAACGAGGTCGCGCTGAACATCCTGCTGGCCTCGCTGACCGTCGTCTTCCTGCTGGCCTGCGCCACGCTGCCGCCGCTCGCCGACTACGCGGGCACCCACCTGACGATGGTGGTGCTGGTGGCGCTGCTGGTCTGCCTGATCCCGACCACCATCGGCGCCCTGCTCTCCGCCATCGGCATCGCGGGCATGGACCGCCTGGTGCAGCGCAACGTGCTGGCCATGTCGGGCCGCGCCGTCGAGGCCGCCGGTGACGTCTCCACGCTGCTGCTGGACAAGACGGGCACGATCACGCTGGGCAACCGGCAGGCCGCCGGCTTCGTGCCGGTGCGCGGCACCACCGAGGCGCAGCTGGCGGACGCCGCCCAGCTCTCCTCGCTGGCCGACGAGACGCCCGAGGGCCGCTCCGTCGTCGTCCTCGCGAAGGAGGAGTACGGGCTGCGGGAGCGACAGCAGGGCGAGCTGGCCGGCGCACAGTGGATCGAGTTCACCGCCCAGACCCGCATGTCCGGTGTGGACGTGGACGGCCGCAAGGTGCGCAAGGGCGCGGCGGGTTCGGTCCTCGCCTGGGTCCGGGAGCGGGGCGGCACGGTGGCCGCGGACGCGGAGGCGACCGTCCACCGCATCTCCGAGGCGGGCGGCACCCCGCTGCTGGTGGCGGTCGAGGACGAGCGCGGTGCCCGGGTCCTGGGCGTCATCCACCTCAAGGACGTCGTCAAGGAGGGGATGCGCGAGCGGTTCGAGGAGCTGCGGCGCATGGGCATCAGGACGGTCATGATCACGGGCGACAACCCGCTGACGGCCAAGGCGATCGCCGACGAGGCCGGCGTCGACGACTTCCTCGCGGAGGCGACGCCCGAGGACAAGATGGCGCTCATCAAACGGGAGCAGGCCGGCGGCAAGCTCGTAGCGATGACCGGCGACGGCACCAACGACGCGCCCGCGCTCGCGCAGGCCGACGTCGGCGTGGCGATGAACACCGGCACGTCGGCCGCCAAGGAGGCCGGCAACATGGTCGACCTCGACTCCAACCCGACCAAGCTGATCGAGATCGTCGAGATCGGCAAGCAACTCCTCATCACCCGCGGCGCCTTGACGACGTTCTCCATCGCCAACGACGTCGCCAAGTACTTCGCGATCATCCCGGCGCTGTTCGCGGCGGTCTACCCGGGCCTGGACAAGCTCAACATCATGGGCCTGTCCTCGCCCGACTCCGCGATCCTGTCCGCGGTGATCTTCAACGCCCTGATCATCGTCGTGCTGGTGCCGCTCGCCCTGAAGGGCGTGCAGTACCGGCCGGTGAGCGCCGACCGGATGCTCCGCCGCAACCTCGCCGTCTACGGTCTGGGCGGGCTGATCGCCCCGTTCGTCGGCATCAAGATCATCGACCTGCTCGTCTCGCTCGTCCCCGGGATCGGCTGAAGGACATGAACACCTCCGTAACCAACACCGCCCGGCTCCTCGGGGCGGGCCTGCGCGCCCTCCTCGTCCTGACCGTGGTCACCGGCATCGTCTACCCCCTCGTGATCACCGGCATCGCCCAGGGACTCTTCCCCGGCAAGGCGAACGGCTCGGAGATCAAGGCGGACGGCAGGGTCGTCGGCTCGTCCCTGATCGGTCAGTCGTACAACCTGCCGCTGAAGAAGGGCCAGGAGACCCCGGAGCCGGACCTGAAGTGGTTCCAGGGCCGCCCGCAGAACGGCCTCGGCACCAACAGCGTCAACACGCAGTACGAACTCATCCTGTCCGGCGCCACCAACCGCTCCGCCGACAACGCGGAGCTCGTCCAGTGGGTGAAGGACGCCAAGGCGGCCGTCGTCAAGGACAACTCCGTGGCCGGCTACACCGTCGACCCCTCCGACGTGCCCGCCGACGCGGTCACCTCCTCCGGCTCCGGCCTGGACCCGGCCATCTCCCCCCAGTACGCCGACCTCCAGGTCCACCGGGTCGCCGAGAGGAACGGCCTGCCCGTCGCCCGGGTCCAGCGGCTCGTCGACGAGCACACCGAGAGCCGCACCCTCGGCTTCATCGGCGAACCCCGGGTGAACGTGCTCCCGCTCAACATCGCCCTCAGGGAACTCGTGGCCGAGCGCTGACGGGGCTGTGCCGACGAGGTGGGGGCCGGTCGGTGATGTTTGCCAACGATACCCACGGGGGGTATATCTAGAGGTGCCAGAGGTACCCCCTGGGGGTACCTGACCGTCTTCCTGGGAGGAACCCATGTCCTGCTGCACCCCTGACGGCAGCTGCTCCACCGGCACCGGCACCGCCACGACCACGGCCGTGCCCACGGCGGGCGCCACCACGGTCTACGACGTCGCCGGGATGACCTGCGGGCACTGCAAGGCCACGCTGACCACGGAGATCGGCGCCCTGGACGGTGTGCTGGCGGTCGACGTCGACCTCGAGGCCGGCCAGGTCTCCGTCACCACGGCGCACGAGCCCGACGACGCGCTGCTGGCCAAGGTCGTCGACGACGCCGGTTACGAGCTCACCGGCCGCGCCGCCTGAAGCAGCCGACCTCGTAGTGGGGCCGACGGCGCCCGTTTGCGGTGTGCGGCGCGGTGATACCCGGCCAGCACCGAGGCAGCGGGCGCTGTCGGGCACCCTGCCGGCAGAAGAAGAGGAGCGGCCCCATGAGCACGACCGTCAACGACATGCTCCGTACGTACCCCGCCGACCTGGGCGGTGTGGACCGGGATGCCATGGCCAGGTGCATCGAGGAGTGCATCGCCTGTGCGCAGGCGTGTACCGCGTGCGCGGACGCCTGTCTGTCGGAGGGCATGGTCGGTGATCTGACCAAGTGCATCCGCACCGACATGGACTGCGCCGACGTCTGCGAGGCCACCGCGTCGGTCCTGTCCCGGCACACCGGCTACGACGCCAACATCACCCGGGCCGTTCTGCAGGCGTGCGCCACCGTCTGCAGGGCGTGCGCCGACGAGTGCGCCGCCCATGCGGACATGCACGAGCACTGCCGGGTCTGCGCCGAGGCGTGCCGACGCTGCGAGCAGGCGTGCAACGAACTGCTCGCCGCACTGGGCTGAGGCGCGGCAGCACGAGGCCGGGCGGCCCCCGGACTTCCTGGGGGCCGCCCGGCCTCTTACTGATTCGGGTCAGTGATAGGCGTGGACGACGGCGTGGCCCTTGCCGCGGCCGATCATCCACTTGTTGACCGGCGTGGTGATCACGAAGGCCACGGCGAAGCCGCCGAGCAGCGCGTACCAGAACAGCCCGTCGGACAGGTGCGCGTCCATCGCTCCCGGCGTCAGCGCGATGATGCCGTTGTCGACCAGCTCCATCACCGCGATGGAGACGGTGTCGGCGGCCAGCGCGACCTTGATCGCCACCTTCAGGGACACTCCGGCGCGCACCACCGCGAAGAGGGTGAAGGAGTAGCCGAAGACGAAGGCGAGGCTGATCGCGAGCACCATGGTCGGCACGTTGCCCCACATCAGGGCGGTGCCGATGACCATGCCGAGGATCTCGCCGATGGCGCACCCGGTGAGGCAGTGCAGCGTGGCCTTCATCGCCATCGCCCAGGTCGTGCCGTGCGCGGTCGTGCTGTGCGCGTGGCCTCCGTGGTCGCCGTGACCGCCGTGATGCGCGCTGTGGTCCATGACCTTCCTCCCCATGCGACGTCCCGCAAGGACCCTGACGGCCCCACCGCCAGAACCATATACCCCAGGGGGGTATTCCACGCCCGGTATCTCGGATGAACCGACGCGGGATGCGGTCAGCCCTTGCCGAGCAGCTGCTTCATCTGCTCGATCTCCGTGCTCTGCGAGGTGATGATCTCTGCGGCCATCGTGGTGGCCGGACCGTAGGCGCCGTCGGCCTGCTCGGTCTTCGCCATCTCGACCGCGCCCTCGTGATGCTTGATCATCAACTCCATGAAGGCGGTGTCGAACGCCTGGCCCGAGCTCTTCTCGAGCGCGGCCATCTCCGCGCCCGTCATCATGCCGCCCATGTCGTGCGTCGAGTGGTCCATCGCACCCTCGGCGGGCACGTCCTCGCCCCAGGAGGTCAGCCATCCGGAGAGCGTCTCGATCTCCGGGCCCTGGGCCTTCCTGATGTCCGCGGCGAGCTTCTTCACCTCGGCCGACTTCGCCCGGCCGGGCGCGAGGTCGGCCATCTCGATGGCCTGGCGGTGGTGGGGGATCATCCCCTTCGCGAAGGCCACGTCGGCGACATTGTGCTGCCCCTGCGAGACCGATGCCGAGGCCGAGGCCGATGCCGAGGCCGAAGCGGAAGCGGGCGAGGAGGCGGTGGCGCTGTGGCCGCCGTGTCCGGCCGAGCTGTCGCCGCCGTCGCTGTCGCCGTCCCCGCCACAGGCGGCCAGGACGAGCGCTGCCGCACCCGCGGCGACAACGGCGGCACTACGGCGGACGAGTGAACGCTTGCGGATCATGTTGGTGCAACTCCTTGAAACGCGCCGTTCGCGGCGCGCGAGGGAAACGGATGTCAGGGCGCGCGGAAGCACGGCACCACCCGCCACCGGAGACACCGGGCACAGGGATGCCGAGCAGGCCGCTCTATATCCGCAGAAGTTGCAGCTCGGAAAGGTCGGGCGGGGCCCGGCCGTCATGAGGCCGATCCAAGAACGCCGCAGTGGGCGCCGAGGTCGCAGACGCGTCCACCAGGACGCCGATCAGCGCGGGCGGCGTGTACGCCGACCCGATCCCGGCAGCCGCACACGTCCCGTCGGCGTGATCGAGATGACCCGATCCACCGTCCGTGTGCGCACACCCCCCGCCCGCGTGCGGAACGCCGTCCGGCGGGTCCGTCACCATCGCGTGTCCGACACCCGACTGCGGCGCCGGCACCCCTCCGGGCGCGAGGCCGTGCATGCCCAGCACACCGGCCAGCACCGTCAGCGCCAGCAGCACGAGCAACCGCCCGCCCGGGCGGCTGCTTGATCGGATGCTCCTGGCCACGCGCCCATCGTACGGACCCACCGCGGGCCGGCACGCTCGCCGGCCGTCCCGGCCCGCGCCTGCGTGCACGGCCTCGGCCGGGCAGGGCTCAGGGGCACACCAGGCAAGAGGACTGGGATCCCAGGGCATGACCGTGCGTTCCAGCCCGTCGGGACCGGGTCACGCCCGGGAGCCGCAGCCACGGTCTTCCGTCCTGCTCCGGGACGCTTCGTCCCCTCCGCTCCTGGTCAGGGACCGAAAGCCCGGAGTGTCGCGTCGACGAGCGAATCCGCATACGCGGTCGTCAGCGGACCGCTACGGTGCAGCCACCTCAGGAAGAGCGGCGCGTAGAGCATCTCGAGGGCCAGGTCGAGGTCGGCGTCGGGGGCGAGCTGGCCCGCCTTCTGGGCGCTGACGAGGCGTGCCTTCTTCGCCTCGTCCAGCGGCCCGGCCAGCTTCTCGCGGTACTCGGCCGCCAGTGCGGCGTCGTTGGCGATTTCGGTGTTGAGAGCGCGGATCAGCTTGTCGAAGGACGGGTCGGCGAACTCCTCGACCGTGGCGCGCATGACGAGCCCCAGGTCGGCTCTGAGGTCGCCGGTGTCCGGCAGCGTGACCGACTGCCCGTCCGCATCCTCGCTCAGAGCCAGAAGGGCGGCGACGACGACCGCGCTTTTCGACGGCCACCGCCGGTAGATCGTCTGCTTGCCGACGCCGGCGCGGGCGGCGATGGCCTCGACGGTGACCTTCTCGTACGTCTCTTCGGTGACCAGGGCGCGGGCCGCCGCGAGGATCGCCTGCCGGGACCGTTCCTTGCGCCGGGAGTGGTCCGGCCCTTTCTCCTGGGACATGCGTCCAGCCTACTCACAAAAGGAAACGAGACGAACCGTATTGCAATGATCGCCTCGATGTCCTACGCTCAAAACGAACCGAGACGGCTCGTTTTACTTACCTGGGGTGACGCATCATGACGGACGCAAGGGTCTGGCTCATCACCGGCGCATCCCGCGGCCTGGGACGTGCTTTCACCGAGGCCGCCCTGGCAGGCGGCGACCGCGTGGTGGCTGCCGCCCGCAACGTCGGGCCCCTGGATGAACTGGCCAAGGAGTACCCCGACCACCTGGTCCCGCTCCCCTTGGACGTCGCCGACCGCCGGGTGGTGTTCGACGCGGTGGAGCAGGCGGTGGCCGCCTTCGGCAGGCTGGACGTCGTCGTCAACAATGCGGGCGCGATGCTCTACGGCATGGTGGAGGAGGCCACGGAGGAGCAGGTCCGGGCACATATGGACGTGAACTTCTTCGGCGCCGTGTGGGTGGCTCAGGCGGTCCTTCCGCACCTGCGCGCCCAGGGCGGCGGGCGGCTTCTCCAGGTCACCTCGATGGGCAGCGGCGGCGGCATGGCCACCGTCGGCTACTACGGTGCGGGCAAGGCCGCACTGGACTCCGTGAGCGAGGCACTCGCGATGGAGGTCGAAGGGTTCGGCATCAAGGTCACCATCGTGCAGATGGGCGGCTACAACACCGGCTTGTTCACGGCCGGCACCACGAACACCGAACCCCTGGCGCAGTATCAGCCCCTGCGCACCGAGATGGAGGCGATGTGGGGCGATGCCGTCGCCCCGGAGCCGGACACCGCCGCCCCGGTCATCATGAAGCTGGCCGCACTGCCGGATCCGCCCCGGCGGCTGATTGTCGGCAGTCAGTCCTTCGATCATGTCTTGGAGATGGACCGAGCCCAAGCGGATCTGTACCGGTCCTGGGAGCACCTGAGCCGTATCGCTCCAGGGTGATCGGGTTCGCCGGCCGAGTCGCCGGCCTCGCCCGGGAGGTGGCACACCGGTCATCTGCGAGGAAAAAACACCCTGTGCGACTGCTGTCACACCTGAGGAAACGCGACCTCGGGCCGATCGGCCGAGGGTCCCCTGTAGCGCCCGGTCGTCGGCGTCATCGACCGCCCGCCTGGAAACGTTCAGGGCGTTCGCACTACGGAGCTTGGTGAGGAGGGCCCCGGGCAGTCGGGCCATACTCAGGCTTCGGCACGACTGCCTGTTTCGGGTGTGGCAGTGGGAGCGTGCTCAGTCGAAGCGAAGATCGGACAACTGCTTGCCCACCAGAGTGGCGTCGTCGTTGGGGAGGGGATCGGTCGCTCTGGTGATGAGAACTGAGGCCATCTCCCGGCCCGCCCTGCGTACGCGGGCGGACAGACCTTCCGTATGCGCGCCGCTGCCGGATCCCCAGTCCTCCGACGCCGCGTATACACCGGTGGGGAGGACCACGGCTTTCAGATAGGAGAGGAGGGGACGCATGGCATGGTCCAGAACCAGAGAGTGCCGGGGCGTACCACCGGTCGCACCTATGAGGACCGGCTTGCTTGCGAGGGCAACTGGGTCGATCAGGTCGAAGAAGGACTTGAACAGTCCGCTGTAGGACGCTGAAAACACTGGCGTCACAGTCACGAGACCATGGGCGTTGGTCACCGCCCCGATCGCGGCGGCCAGCGGCGGTGGGGGAAACCCGGTGACGAGGTTGTTGGCGATGGCGCCAGACAGGAGGCGCAGTTCGATGACCTCCACCTCCGTCTCGTGGCCTTGAGCAGCGACCTCGTCGCGGACCGCCTCTGTAAGACGGTCGGCCAGCAAGCGGGTGGATGAGGGGGTGCTCAATCCCGCGGACACAGCGACCAGCTTCATGCGGCGGTCGCCTCCTTGGAGGCTGCTTCTGCGGTGGCCAGCAGGGAGGCGTGGGTGGGGGCGTCCGGCACGTTCGCCGGGCGGTTCTTGGCGAACTCCTCGCGCAGCACCGGCACGACCTCCTCGCCGAGCAGGTCGAGCTGCTCCAGGACGGTCTTCAGCGGCAGTCCGGCGTGGTCCATCAGGAAGAGCTGGCGCTGGTAGTCACCGGCGTAGTCGCGGAAGGCGAGGGTCTTCTCGATCACCTGCTGCGGCGAGCCGACCGTCAGCGGGGTCTGCTCGGTGAAGTCCTCCAGCGACGGCCCGTGCCCGTAGACCGGCGCGACGTCGAAGTACGGGCGGAACTCGCGCACCGCGTCCTGGCTGTTCCTCCGCATGAACACCTGGCCGCCGAGCCCGACGATCGCCTGCTCGGGGGTGCCGTGCCCGTAGTGGGCGTAGCGGTTGCGGTACAGCTCGACCATGCGCTTGGTGTGGTCGGCGGGCCAGAAGATGTTGTTGTGGAAGAAGCCGTCGCCGTAGTACGCGGCCTGCTCGGCGATCTCCGGGGAGCGGATCGAGCCGTGCCAGACGAACGGCGCGACGCCGTCCAGCGGGCGGGGCGTGGAGGTGAAGCCCTGGAGGGGGGTGCGGAACTTGCCCTCCCAGTTCACGACGTCCTCGCGCCACAGGCGGTGCAGCAGGGCGTAGTTCTCCACGGCGAGGTTGATGCCCTCGCGGATGTCCTTGCCGAACCAGGGGTAGACCGGGCCGGTGTTGCCGCGCCCCATCATCAGGTCCACCCGGCCGTCGGCCAGGTGCTGGAGCATCGCGAAGTCCTCGGCGATCTTCACCGGGTCGTTCGTGGTGATCAGGGTCGTGGAGGTGGACAGCACCAGCCGCTCCGTGCGCGCCGCGACGTAGCCGAGCATCGTGGTCGGCGACGACGGCACGAACGGCGGGTTGTGGTGCTCGCCGGTCGCGAAGACGTCGAGCCCGACCTCCTCCGCCTTCAGCGCGATGGCGACCATGGCCTTGATGCGCTCACGCTCGGTCGGCGTACGTCCCGTGGTCGGGTCCGGGGTGACGTCACCGACGGTGAAAATACCGAACTGCACTGGTCCTCCAGTCTTCCTACTGATCGGGTACTTTCCGAACGTATGAGACCCCAGAGCCTGCGAGATGCCTCTACGTGCACAGGAAGTGGCCTCGCAGTGCTCTTGCTCGGGCTTCGACCTCCGATCCGTGGGGTCGACAACGAGGAGGCGCCTGCGACCGCCAGTCGACGTGCCGCTCGCCCACGCCCGCGCGCTGGCCCACTCGCGCGAGGCCGGCGGCCTCCCGGGCCGATCCGGCGGCGCGGAGTGTCGCGCGAGAGGTGGAGACGCATGCTCTTGTCAGCGCTAGGGGGCGACACGGTGCGTGATGCGCCAGAACCGGGAAGTGTCCAGTTCTGGGGCACGGGCCTCGTTGCACGGTGGGTCCCACTGTGTGGCCACCGCGTCGTAGCAGTGACCGCCCGCGCTTGCCAGAGCAGGCAGGCGGACGGTTGCGCGTCGTATGGGATGCGCTGGATCCCCCTCCGGTGATCCGAAACCGCGGCTGGCTGGTCAGGTACGGACCAGGGGTGTGTCGACCAAGTGCTCGGCCAGGAACCACGCCTGTCGCTCACCGGTCCTGATCACTTGGGAGACCAGCAGATCGTTGGTGCCGTCGTCGCCGTTTCCGGCCGCCCGGGCTGCGGCGTCATGGGCGTCCACAAGGATCGTCTCGTGTGCCTCCAGCAAACGGGAGAGCATGGCGGGCACCTCCTCCGCCCCGTTCGGCGGCCTCGGGATCGACGTGATCTCAGCGACGTGTCGGGAATCTCCCACCGCGACACCGCCCAGCGACTGGACCCGCTCGGCGAGGGCGTCGATGATCTCCAGCTGTTCCCCCGCGTGCTGGTCCAGGACCAGGTGCAACTGGTAGAAGGTGGCCCCCCGCATCAGCCAGTGGTGCTTCTTGTAGAGGCCGTGGAGGATCTGCGTGTCGGCGAGGACCTTGTTCAGACGTTGGCAGGAGTACATCCGCGTCTGGTACGAGAGGGCGACCGGGAACTGCTTGACGGTCCCGAACTCCTGGATCACCTCCCCCTTCTGATGCAGCCAAGGCTGACTTCCATGGTGGGCGGACGAGTTGATGGTCATGCGCGTCTCCCGCGTGTGGTGCTGCATGTACCTCGGGGACGTTAGGTTCCTGGTCCGGTGCCGCCTTGACCGGCAGCGCACGCGGTGGTGACCGACGGCGCACTGCCGGTGCCGCCTTGACCGGCAGCGCACGCGGTGGTGACCGACGGCGCACTGTGCCCTGCCCCGGTGCCGGCCTTTCACTCTCGGGCAAGTACGCGTGCGTCGGCGGACTCGGCCCGTCTTCCGGCCGCTCTAGCGTCGG
The DNA here is from genome assembly GCF_044544295.1 of Streptomyces sp. NPDC053750. Classification (NCBI taxonomy): domain Bacteria; kingdom Bacillati; phylum Actinomycetota; class Actinomycetes; order Kitasatosporales; family Streptomycetaceae; genus Streptomyces; species Streptomyces sp. NPDC053750. Next base: position 73,621 of record NZ_JBITXB010000007.1, read on the forward strand.
CCGAAGAGCCCGTGCCCTGTGAGCCGGCGGAACGAGGAGAGGTATGAGCGGGAACGAGCAGGCCGACGTTGTGGTCGTCGGACTGGGACCGGGCGGCGAATACGTCGCCGGCACGCTGGCCGAAGCAGGGCTGGACGTGGTGGGCGTCGAGGCGGAACTCGTGGGCGGCGAGTGTCCGTACTGGGCGTGCGTGCCGAGCAAGATGATGATCCGGGCCGGGGACGTGCTTGCCGAGGCAGGCCGGGCGCCCGTCCTGGCCGGAGCGGCCGCTGTGACTCCGGACTGGACGATCGTGGCGGGACGGATCCGCGACGAGGCCACTGACGACTGGAAGGACGATACCGCCGCGGACCGCTTCACGGCGAAGGGCGGAAGACTTGTCCGGGGAACTGGGCGGCTCGCCGGGCCAGGCCGGGTGACGGTGGAGGGCCGCACCTTCGAGGCCCGGTGCGGTGTGGTGCTCGCCACCGGCACCCGGCCCCGCATCCCTCCGGTGCCTGGCCTGGAGCGGACGCCGTACTGGACCAGCCGCGACGCCATGGCCGCCGGGGAACTGCCGGCATCCCTGGTCGTACTGGGCGGCGGTGCCATCGGCGCCGAGCTCGCCCAGGTCTTCGCCCGTTTCACCAGCGATGTCACGGTGATCGAGGAGCGGGACCGGCTGCTGCCGCAGGAAGAACCGGATGCGGGGGAGTTGGTGGCGCGGGCGCTTCGTGCCGACGGTGTCACCGTTCTCACGGGTGTGCGAGTACGGGAGGTGAGCCATGAGGGCACCGGGTTCACCGTGTGCCTCGACGGCGATGGAAGGCTGTTGAGGGCAGAACGGGTCCTGGTCGCCACCGGACGGTACGCCGACCTGGCCGCCCTGGGGGTCGACACGGTGGGGCTCGATCCGGAGGCGGGAGCGGTCCCCACGGACGGACGGATGCGCGCCGGGACGAGGCTGTGGGCGGTCGGCGACATCACCGGCCGGGGCTCCTTCACTCATGTGTCGATGTACCAAGCCGAGATCGCCGTACGGGACATCCTCGGTCAGCCCGGTCCCGACGCCGACTACCGGGCTTTGCCCCGAGTCACCTTCACCGATCCGGAGATCGGGGCCGTGGGGCTGACGGAGCGGCAGGCCCGGGACCGAGGGCTGCGGATCCGCACCAGCGTGGTGCCTCTGTCCTCCTCCACACGTGGCTGGATCCACGGGCCGGGCAACGAGGGGTTCGTCAAACTCGTCGAGGACGCCGACCGGGAGGTGCTGATCGGCGCCACCTCGGCGGGACCGGTGGGCGGCGAGGTGCTCTACGGGCTCAACGTAGCCGTCCACGCGGAGGTACCGGTCGACCGGCTACGGCACATGCTCTACCCGTACCCCACGTTCCATCGGACGGTCGGGGCGGCTCTGGGAGCTCTCCGCTGAACCGCCGACTCGCCTCGCTGACACCGCGGGACACCAGGCGGTGGCGCACGATGGCCGGCCGCGATTCCGGTGAGCCGCACCGGACCTCCACCCCTCTGGAGCTCTTCTTCGACCTGTGCTTCGTCGTCGCGGTGGCGCAGGCGTCCGGGAGCCTGCACGCAGCCCTGGAGACCGGCGATCCCGTCACCGGCGTGCTGCGCTTCGCGCTGGTGTTCTTCACCATCTGGTGGGCGTGGATGAACTTCACCTGGTTCGCTTCCGCCTACGACCCGGACGACGTTCCGTACCGTCTCTCGGTGCTCCTGCAGATAACGGGATCACTCGTGCTCGCAGCAGGCGTGGACCGCGCCTTCGAGGCCGGTGATCTGACCGTCATCACCGTCGGGTACGTCGTACTGCGCACGGCTCTGGCCGCACTCTGGCTGCGTGCCGCGCTGGCCGACCCCGTTCGACGCAGGACCGCGCTGCGTTTCGCCTCCGGTGTGGCTCTGTGCCAACTCGGCTGGGTGGGGCTGCTTCTCGTCCCGACGAGCCTGATGCTTCCGGGCATAGTGGTGATGATCCTGGCCGAGTTGTCCGTTCCCGTGTGGGCCCAGTCCGCCGGAATGACCCCCTGGCACCCGGGCCACATCGCGGAGCGTTACGGGCTGTTCACGCTCATCGTGCTGGGTGAATCCGTGGCGGCGGCCACCGTCGCCGTCCGCGGTGCCTTCAACCGGCACCACGGCACCGGTCCGCTCTGGACGCTGGCGGCGGGCGGCCTGCTCATGGCCTTCGCCATGTGGTGGTTGTACTTCGCCCGCCCCGCGCACGCCCTGCTCGCGACAACCCACCAGGACCACCGCAGGAGGTTTCCCTGGGCCTACGGCCACTACCTCGTGTTCGCCTCGGCGACTGCGGAGGGCGCCGGCCTTGCCTCCTATGCCGACCACGTCACACGCCACACCACGGCCACGTCGGCCGCCGCTGGTGCCGCGATCACCGTCCCGGCGGCCGTGTTCCTGCTGACGGTCTGGGCGGTGCAACTGCGACCGCACCAGAAGAGCCCGGCCGAACGCCTTCTGTTCCCTGTGGCAGCGGTCGGGGTCCTGGCGGCTTCCTGGACCGCCGCCCCCGCGCTCGTCTCCGGGCTGCTCCTGGCGGCCGCGGCCGTGGTGGCCGGGGCGCGGCGCCGCTGATCCACTCCCTTCCGCTGGATGGTCTGTGCCGATGGACACTGAGGGCCGCGCGGAACCAACAGAGCCCCTTCGGCCGTCGGCGTGCTGAGTGACATCACCACGCCGACGACGTAAGGGGCCCTGCCTCGTCACCGCCCCCGATGCCCCGCCCACTTCGTCCGCCGGCACAGGATGCAAGTGCCTCACTGAAGGAGGCGGAGCGGCTTTTCCACCTATGGCTTCACATCGAGACGCACGAGCGCGCCGATCTCGACGAGTTGCTCCGGCAGTGCCAAGTCGGCAACACCCATGACCGTGCTGGTGGGCCGGTGCTTCCCGAAGTATTCGGCGTGGAGGCGTGCCGTCGTGTCGAAGTTCTCGCGCAGGTTTCTCACCAGAACCGTGGTCTCTACTATCTGGCTACGCTCGGCCCCGAACTGCCTCAGCACCAGATCCAGATTCTCCAGCGTGGTCCGGACCTGCAGTTCGAAGTCGTCGGCCCCCACGAAATTGCCGTGACGGTCGTGAGACAGCTGCCCCGACACGTAAACCGTGTCACCGACCTGAGTGGCCTGGCTGTACCCGTACAACGATTCCCACGGCATGTCGAACCCGAATGCCTTCACTTGAGGGCGCATGGATCAATCCCTTGAAACAGTTTGTGGGCCGTCAGTTGCAGACAGGCCCCTTACGCGCAGAGGCTACGGGTTCGTGTGAACGATGCTTGTCTGGCAGTGCCGTCGATGTGTTCTCCGCGTGTGCAGAATTGGCTGCGGTGGGTCCCTTCGGTGCCCGTGCGACGAGCGGAATCGTCGTGTCGGCGGCGGGATGCTCTGCCCCGTCACCGCGTCCGCTGACCAATCGACTTCACCCGCCGGCACAGGATGAAGGCTCGGTGCACTCTGGGAACGCATCCCGTGCACTACTGGAAAAAACGGTTCCTGGGGTGCGGCCTAGGTTTGCGGTGCAGGAAACAAAGTGACGACCGAATGCACGCGCAGGCAGATTGTTCCCCGTCCGCTGATCGTGGCGTGCGTTGAAGTCGGTGCGGACGGCATCGGCGTTTCCCGTTCTGTAAGAAGGAGGACGAAAAGGTGTCTACGATGCCGGTCGGTGGGCTTACTCACCGCGCCACCGACAACGCCGCAGACCTGGTCGTTCGCAACGCCAAAATCCACACCGGAGATGCGATCCGTCCGCAGGCCGAGGCGATCGCCATTCGCGACGGCGTCATCACCGTGGTCGGTGACGACAACGACGTCGCCCCGCACGTCGGTCCAGATACGACAGTGGTCGACGCGCTCGGCCGCCGGATGATTCCGGGTCTGAACGACGCGCACTTGCATGTCATTCGTGGCGGTCTCAATTACGTACTCGAACTGCGCTGGGACGGCGTCCGCACGCTTCGCCAGGGGCTGGCGATGCTGCGACAGCAGGCGGCACGCACACCCAAGGGCCAGTGGGTACGGGTCGTGGGCGGATGGTCCGCCGAGCAGTTCGCCGAACGGCGGCTGCCGACCGTCACCGAGCTGAACGCCGCCGCACCCGACACCCCGGTCTTCGTCCTGCACCTGTACCAGGCCGCGGTACTCAACCGGGCAGCCGTCAAGGCCGCCGGCCTCACTCGGGAGACGCCCGATCCCAAAGGCGGTCAGATCGTACGGGGGCGGGACGGCGAGCCGACGGGCATGCTGCTGGCGGCTCCCAGCGCGCTCGTCCTCTACTCGACTCTTGCGAAGGCCCCGATGCTGGAGGGGGAGGACAGGAAGACCTCCACTCGGCACTTCCTGCGGGAGCTGAACAGGTTCGGCCTGACATCGGCGATCGACGCGGCCGGAGGGTTCCAGAACTTCCCGGACAACTACAGCACGGTCGTCGAACTGGCGAAGGCGGGGCAACTGTCCTTGCGCATCGCCTATCACCTGTTCCCGCAGACCGCCGGCCAGGAGATCGATGACCTCAGGCGCTGGATCGAAGTGGCCCGGCCCGAGGACGGAGACGAATGGCTTCGTCTCAACGGAGCGGGCGAGAATCTGACGTGGGCGGCGGCGGACTTCGAGAACTTCGCCGAGCCGCGGCCGGAACTGGGCGACTACGAGACGGAGTTCGAGAAGGCCGTACGTCTCCTGATGGAGCACGGTTGGGGTTTCCGTCTGCACGCCACGTATGACGAGACCATTCGCCGGGACCTCGCGGTTTTCGAGAAGATAGCGGCGGACGGACTTTTTCCGGCGGGCAACCGATGGCTGTTCGACCATGCGGAAACCGTCTCCGCGGACAGCCTGGACCGCATCGCCGCCCTCGGCGGCGCCATGTCCGTGCAGAACCGCCTTTCCTTCCAGGGTGAGGCGTTCCTCAGCCGCTACGGCCCTGGAGCTGCTGCGGACGCCCCGCCGCTGCGGGCCATGCTGGAGCGTGGACTGACCGTCGGGGCCGGCACCGACGCCACCCGGGTCTCCACCTACAACCCGTGGATCGCCCTGCACTGGCTGGTCACCGGCCGCACCGCGGGCGACCTGGTCCTGCGTCCACCGCACAACCGGGTCGACCGCCGGACCGCGCTGGCGATGTTCACCGAGGCGGGCGCCTCACTGACCGGGGAGGAAGGGGTCAAGGGCGTCCTGCGCAGCGGTTTCCTCGCCGATCTGGCGGTCCTTTCCGAGGACTACTTCACCGTCCCCGAACAGGACATCGCGCACATCGAGTCCCTGCTGACGGTAGTCGGTGGCCGGATCGTCCACGCGGCCGCCGAGTACGAGGGCCTCGAGGAGGAACTGCCACCGGTCAGCCCCGCATGGAGCCCGGTGGCTCACTTCGGCGGCTACCAGGCCACGCCCGCCACGGGATTGTCGGGCGCTCGCCAGGCGGAACTGCTGGGCCAGGCCGTCACCGAGTCCGAGCAGCACCGCCAGTGGCGGGCCCGGCGCACTCTCGACCCCCAGCCGTCGAGCACGCTCTTCGACCCCTGCTTCTCCCTCTGATCTCCCGGGAACCGCCGGTCACGAGCCGTCCCTCCCGGGTGTTCCACCGCATCGCGGCACACCGCGCACGGCGCGGCCGTACTCACCCGCGGACACCTGTCCGCGTCCATCCCCTCAGGAAAGGCTTTCCCATGGTCAACGTCTCCGAGGTCACCGCGGCCCCCAGCCCCGACCTGCTCACCCCGGACAACTGTGCCGTTCTGTTCGTCGATCACCAGCCGCAGATGTTCTTCGGCACCGGCAGCGGCGACCGCACCGCGATCATCAACGCGACCGTCGGGCTGGCGAAGGCCGCCAAGGTGTTCGACGTACCGGTCGTGCTGAGCACCGTGGCCGCCGAGTCCTTCTCCGGACCGCTCCTGCCGCAGCTGGCCGGGGTCTTCCCCGAGCAGGAGATCGTCGACCGGACCACGATGAACGCCTGGGAGGACGCCGCCTTCGTCGACGCGGTCAAGGCCACCGGCCGCAAGAAGCTCGTCATTGCCGGGCTGTGGACCGAGGTCTGTGTCGTCCTGCCCGCCCTCTCCGCCCTGGCTCAGGGCTACGAGGTCTACGTGGTCACCGACGCGTCCGGCGGCGTCAGCCCGCAGGCCCACGAGCACGCCGTCCAGCGCATGCTCCAGGCCGGCGTGGTCCCGGTCACCTGGGTCCAGGTACTGCTCGAACTGCAGCGTGACTGGGCGCGCGGCGAGACCTACATGTCGGTCATGGACGTCGTGAAGGAGCACGCCGGTACCTACGGCCTCGGCGTCGTCTACGCGCAGGCCGTCATCGGAGCCCACGCCGCCGGCTGAACCGCTCACACACGCCGCGGTCACGGAGACCGAGTCAGGAACAGGCAGGGAAACCATGGATGCTGGACTGCTGGTCCTCCGGCTGGTGACGGGATTGCTCCTCGCCGGTCACGGAGTCCAGAAGGTGAGCTTCCGGCTGGGAGGCAACGGCCTCGCAGGCGGAGCCGAGGAATTCCGCCGCGACGGGTTCCGCGGTGGCCGGATCACCGCGGTCGTCGCGGGCGCCAGTCAGATCGGCGCCGGCCTGTTCCTGGCCGCCGGCCTGCTCACCCCGCCGGCCGCGATGGCGGCCATGGGAGTGATGACGGTCGCGGGCACCGTCAAGCGGCACAAGGGCCTGTGGGTGCAGAACGACGGATACGAATACCCAACGGTCCTCGTCGCCGTCTTCGCGGCGCTGGCCCTCACCGGGCCCGGCCGGTGGTCGCTCGACCGGGCGCTGGACCTCGACCCCTGGCCGCTGTGGGTCGTCCTTTGCGCGCTCCTGGCCGGCCCGGTCAGTGGACTGCTCACGCGCGCCGTGCTGCACCGCCCGGCCACCGATACGGAAAGGAAGCACAGTGCGCAGGCTGCTGAATGACATGGTCCGTACGCTCGCGCCGCCCAGGCAGGACCGCCACGGCCCGCTGCCTCCCCTGATGCTCACGCTGACGCTGGTGACCGGCCTGGTCGACGCGGTGAGCTATCTGGCGCTCGGGCATGTCTTCGTCGCCAACATGACGGGCAACGTGGTGTTCCTGGGGTTCGCCCTGGTCGGCGCCGCGGACCTGTCCGCGGTCGCCTCCGTCGTGGCGTTGGCGGCCTTCCTCACCGGAGCGCACGCCGGCGGCCGACTCGCCGACCGGTTCGCGACCCACCGAGGAAAACTGCTGAAGGCGGCCACAGCCGTACAGACGGTGCTGGTCGCTGTCACCGTGGCCGCCGCGGCGGTCACCGACGGGCAGGTCACCACGGTCGTCCGGTACACACTGATCGTCTTTCTCGGACTCGCCATGGGCCTGCAGAACGCCGCGGCCCGGCGACTCGGAGTCCCCGACCTCACCACGACCGTGCTGACCCTGACGCTGACGGGCCTGGCCGCGGACTCCGGCCGGGCCGGCGGTGAGGGACCGCGGCCCGGCCGCCGGATCCTGTCGGTGCTGATCATGTTCCTCGGCGCCTACGCGGGCGCACAGCTGGTGCTGCACGACCACCTCGTGCTCACCCTCGCCCTGATCCTCCTGCTCCTCGCCCTCACGACCATGGTCACGCACCGTCTCTCGGCCGCCGAACCGGCCTGGATCCGGTCGCCGTCCTGAGCCGTGGGTGCCCCGGTGTCAACGAAGACGCGTCGATGGCGGGCTTCGGCCTGGTCCCCGCTCACAGCGCGCGTCTTCCGCGCCCTGTGGATCGCACAGCTCGTCTCCAACGTCGGCAGCTGGATGCAGACGGTGGGCGCGCAATGGCTGCTGATCGGGCACAGTGCCGAACTGGTGACGCTCGTCCAGACCGCGTCCAGCCTGCCCGTCATGCTGCTGGCCCTGCCCTCGGGCGCGCTGGCCGACCGTTACGACCGCCGCAGAGTGCTGCTGGCCGCTCAGATCGCCATGCTCGCCGTCTCCTCCGGGCTGGCCGTCCTCGCGTTCGCAGGGAAGCTCACGCCCGGGATCCTGCTCGGCCTCACCTTCCTGATGGGGTGCGGAACCGCCCTGATGGGTCCGGCCTGGCAGGCGATCCAGCCGGAGCTGGTGGAGCGGGACAAGCTGGGCGAGGCCGCCGCGCTCGGCGCCGTGAACATGAACCTGGCCCGTGCGCTCGGGCCGGCCCTCGGCGGGGCGGTCGTCGCGGCGGCGGGTGCCGGCTGGGTCTTCGCCTTCAACGCGGTGTCCTACCTGGGTATCGCCGCCGCACTCCTGTTCTGGAGGCGGCCGCGGCCTCAGGCACCCACGGCCGGGAACGAGAGCGTCCTGACGGCCCTGGGCGTCGGCCGCCGGTACGTGTGCAACGCGCCCGGGGTCCGCCGGATCCTGCTCCGCACGGTGCTGTTCATACCCGGCGGCGCCGCGCTGTGGTCGCTGCTCCCCCTGGTCGCGAGCCGCTCCCTGGAACTGGGCTCGGGCGGGTACGGTCTGTTGCTCGGCGCGGTCGGTGTCGGCGCCGTGGGTGGTGCCTTCGTCCTGCCGGCCGTGCGACGCACCCTCGGTGCGAGCGGCACACTCGCCGCCGGTGCCGTCGTGTTCGCGGCGGTGCTGGTCGTCCTGGCGACGGTGCCGGTTCCCTGGCTGACGGTGGTCGTGCTGCTTCCCGCCGGGCTGGCCTGGATCGGCGTGCTGTCCACCCTCAACGCGGATCTCCAAGCGAGGCTGCCCGGCTGGGTGCGGGCACGAGGGCTGGCGGTGTACCTCCTGGTCTTCCAGGGCGGGCAGGCCTTGGCGGCGCCCGTGTGGGGCGCGCTGGCCGCCGGCGCGGGACTGACCGTCTCCCTCCTGACAGCCGCCGCGTCGCTCCTGGCCTGCGCGGTGAGCACCCGCCGCTGGCCGCTGAACGCGGACGCGGTCGACCCGACGCCGTCCGACCACTGGCCCGCCCCGCCGCTGGTGTTCGTGCCGGGCCCGACCGATGGCCCGGTGCTGGTCTCGGTGTCCTACCGGGTCGGCTCCGAGAGCAGGTCCGCGTTCACCGACCACATGGCCTACGTGGCTCGTTCGCGTCGGCGCACGGGAGCCTACGCCTGGGGGCTCTATCAGGACGGTAACGATCCGGGAAGGTTCATCGAGAACTACCTGGTCGCCTCGTGGTCCGAGCACCTCGCCCAGCACCACGACCGGCTCACGGCCACCGACCGCGGGCACGAGGAACTTGCCCGTCGCCTGTTGGTGCCGGGTACCGCACCCGAGGTGACGCATGCGTTCGACGTCACCGCCGGGCCCGTGGTGCGCGACGTGACGCGGCCGGCCGACGGGGCCCGCACATCGGCTGACGTCCACCCGGCAACCCGGCGGGCTGTGCCGCGCGGGTCAGTCCCATCGGCCGGTGAGCGCGTCCAGGGTTCGGTCCAAGTCGATGTGGAAGCTCTCCGTTCCAGGCGGTACGAGAGAGACGGACCGCCGCAGGAACGCGGTGACCGGTGACTCAGCCACGTCTATCACCGCCACGCCGGCCGGGGACCTCAGGACGATCCGCATGAACCGCGGATGGCGACCGTGCCGGGGGATCACGAGCACGTCCCCGATGCCGACGGGGCGACGCAGGCCCTCGATGAGCAACGAGCGGGCGAACACCCAGTCCACGGGGTCGGCTGCCGGCGCGCCGAAGGAGAGGCGGACGGCGTACGGGTCATCCGGATCGTAGAGCAGCACCGCGGGTAGCGGGGCCGACATCCCGCCCGGGACGCTGACGTGCACCGTCGTCCTGTGGGCGACTGACGGTTTCCGCGGATCGTTCACTTGCTTTCCCCCGGAGGAGCGGCGGGTTTCTCAGGCATCCGTGAGCTGTGCGGAGGAGATGCGCTGCGGCGTCAGTTGTTGAGTCGCCCGCCACTCACGGGGTGCCATGCCGTAAGCGGTCCGGAACACCCGGCTGAAGTGCGCGGCGCTGGTGAAGCCCCACCGGTGTGCCACCGCGGCGATCCCGGCGTTCCTGTGCAGCGTCAGGTCGCGTCGGCATGTCTCCAGGCGACGGCGCTGAATCCACCGGCCGACTGTGGCGTCCTCACTCTCGAACAGCTTGTGCAGGTAACGCAGGGATATGTGGTGGGCCTCGGCGATGGCCTGCGGGGTCAGATCGGGATCCGCGAGGTGCCGGTCGATGAACGCCTGGATCCGCAGCAGCAGTGCCCGGTTCCCACGGGGCGTGTCCTCGGTCGCTCGGCCGAGGAGGTCGTCGGCCAGCACGTCGAGCAGATCCACCACGTTGCGTGCCATCAGTTCGCCGGTGCGCGGCGCACAGTTTCCGGCGCCGTCCACGAGCCCGGCCAGGAAGGGCGCGAGCAGACCGCCGAGAGACGTGTCGGGGCCGAGTGGACGGGCGGTCACTTGGGCCAGGTCGGACTCGCTCAGACTCAGGACGTCTTTCGGCAGAACAAGGGACTTGGTCCGAAAGGGCTCGGGGAAGGACAACCGGAGGGGGCGTGCCACGTCGTGGACGAAGACGTCTCCGGCGGCCAGGAGCGCCACACGGCTGTCTTGTTCCAAGCGGCCGGACCCGCTGTCCAGCAACGTGACCACGATGTACCCACTCCGGCTGTCCCTCGCGACGAGTCGGTGCGCCCGCACGGCGGTCAGGGCGTCGCCGACCACGGTGACGGCCTGGAGGCGCCCGAGCGGTGTGGCACTGACCGTGCCGGTGCCCGCGTCGTCCGGGGCGGTCAGGTCCACGACGCCGAGCATCCGGGACAAGGTCGCGCGCCAGTACGCACGCCGGTCTGGGGCGGAGAGCGAGTCGGGGGTGCGGCGATCGTGGAGAGTGCTGGGTTCCTGGACGTCTGGGGCCACTGTTCTCTGTCCTTCGGCCGGTGTGTGCCTTCCTCACCACCGTGTCAGCGGGACCGGACCGGCACATCGCGTGAACCCGCTAGATCAGGTCCCCGCTCTGAAGCGACGGGGTGTCACCTGACGGCTCCCTCGGTGGTGCCGGCGGCGATGTGGCGCTGGGCGACGACCAGCAGCAGGGCGGCGGGGGCGGAGGCCAGGACCGCGGTGGCCATGGCGGCGTTCCACTGGTCCGTGTGGGCACCGAGGTACTGGTAGACGCCGAGAGTGATCGGCTGAACGGACTGCGTGGTGGTCAGGGTGAGGGCGAAGAGGAAGTCGCTCCAGGCGAAGAGGAAGGTGAAGACCGCAGCGGTGATCAACGCGTTGACGCTCACCGGCAGCACCACGGAGCGGAAGACGCGCAGCGGGCCGGCGCCGTCCACGCGAGCGGCGTCGATGATCTCTTCGGGGATGGTCCGCATGAACGAGTACAGGATGACGATGGCGAGAGGGGTGCCGGCGGTGGAGTCGGCGAGGATCAGACCGAGGTGGGAGTTCAGCAGACCGAGGTCGGTGTAGGCGCTGTAGAGCGCGTTCGCCACGACGATGCCCGGAACCATCTGCGTGATCAGGACCCCCAGCAGCATGAGGTCGGTACCGCGCAGGGAGAACCGTGCCAGCGCGTGGGCCGCCGGCGCGGCGAGCCCGAGGCTGAGCACCACGCTGCCGAGGGACACGATGATGCTGGTGAGGAGAGCGCGCCCCTGAGCGCGCAGTGCGACGACGTATCCGCTGAAGTCGGGCGGGAGGGGGAACCAGCCTCCTCGCAGCGTGTTCCCGTTCGCCTGGAGGGAGGCGTTCACCACCCAGTAGACCGGGAACAGCATCAGCGCGAGCAGGACGATCCCGACCAGGGTGGACAGGAGACCGCGGCGCGGGACCCGCTTCATGGGCGCTCCGTCTCACACGTTCCGGGCGCGGCGGTCGACGCGCAGGTGGACGAGGGCGAAGAGGAGCGAGAGCGCGATGAGCACGTTGCCCAGCACGGCACCGCGCCCGAAATCGAACTGCTGGAAGGAGAGCTCGTACGCGCGGGTGGCGACGGTCTCCGTGGCGTCCGCCGGGCCCCCTCCCGTGACCACGAGGATGATGTCCAGCACCTTGACCGTGTAGACCACGTCCAGCACGAGCACGACGCTCACCACAGGTCGCAGCAGTGGCCAGGTCACGTGGCGGAAGGACCTGACCGGTCCGGCACCGTCCAGCTTCGCTGCCTCGAACAGGTGCCCGGGGAGGCTCTGCAGGCCGCTGTGGAGGATCACCGTGTTGAACGGGATGCCGACCCAGACGCTGACGACGATCACCGACACCAGGGCGTGTGAGGTGCTGGTGAGCCAGGGGACACCGGACGCGGAGAGGTGAAGACCGCGCAGCAGTGCGTTGACGGCACCCGTCTCGGGGTCGAGCATTCGCCTCCAGGTCGTACCGGTGACGACCAGGGGCATGAGCCAGGGCAGCAGCAGAAGTCCACGCAGGATGCCACCCAGCGGGAAGCGGCGCTGAAAGAACAGCGCGAGGAACAGGCCGATGCCGAACTGCCCGAGGACCGAGGCCGCGGTGAACAGGACGGTGTTCGCCAGGGCTTCGGAGAACAGCTCGGACGAAAGGATCCTCGAGTAGTTCAGCAGCCCGACGAACGGGGCGGCGCCCGTGTAGAACGTGGTGGTCGTGTACTGCTGAAAGCTCATCACGACGTTCTTGACGAGCGGGTAGCCGAAGAAGAGCAGCAGATAGGCCGCGGCGGGCAGGACGAACATCCACCGGGCGAGACGCCCGGGGCCGGACAGGTCAGTCACCGGTCGCGATCTGCTGGGCGTGTCTCAGGGCCTGCTCCGGTGTCTGCTCCCCTGTCAGCGCGGACTGGATCGCGGTGTAGATCCCGGTCGCCGCCCTGGGCCACCTGACGCCGAGCTCCTCGGTGCGGGAGCGTGCTCGTTCCACACTCTCGACGAAGACGGCCGATGAGGGGTTCTGTTCGGCGTACCGGGCGGCGACCTCGGTGCGGGAGGGGACCGTGAAGTGCTGCTCGGCCAGAGCGAGCATGTTGGCGGAGTCGTTGAGGCAGGCGAGTACCTGGGCGGCCTTCTGCTGCCGGGCCTTGGAGGGGCCTTGCGGGACGGTCCACACCTCACCGCCCAGAGGGGTGATCAGGTTCTGCCCCGTTCGGGGCACAGGGACGGGGGCTACTCCCCAGTTCAGGTCCTTGTCCGCGTTCAGAGCGGGGATCCGCCACGGACCATTGATCATCATGGCCGTCCGCCCGGCGGCGAACTGGTCGTGGACCTCGGCCTGAGTCCAGTTCAGCACCGACTTCGACATGGACCCGCTCGACACCAGATCGACCCACAGTTGAAGCGCCTGCGTGGCCTGTGGGGTGTCCAGCTGTCTCTCGTGCCCGCCGTTGGACCACAGGAAGGGCAGGAACTGCCAGCTGCTTTCGAAGGTGGCGCTCGCGTCGACCGCCATGCCATATCTTCCCGAGCGGGTCAGCGCGGCCGCCGCCCTCTTCAGGTCGTCCCAAGTTCTCGGCACGGTGACACCGGCTTCGGCGAGCATGTCCTTGTTGTAGAAGAGGGCGACTGTGCTGACATAGGGAGCCAGCCCGTACACCTCTCCCTCGTACGTACCCGCTGACAGGATGCCCTCGGAGATGCCGGAGGTGTCGATGCCGTACGGCTCCAGCGGGGTCAGCGCGCCGGTCTGGGCGATCTGCTGGAGGTCGGCGTTGTCCAGCATCAACAGGTCGGGAAGGGTCCGCGAAGAGGCTTGCCGCAGCACTCTGGGAACGAGTGAGGCCGGTGGGACGCTCGTGTGCTCCACCTTGACGCCGGCCGCCTTGCCGCAGGTCACCAGCATGTCGTTCCATTGGGCGTGTTCGGACGTGTCGGTGTAGTAGTCGAGCACGGTGATGGAGGTGACCTCGCCCCCGGCGGACTCGATGCCGGACCCGTCGACGCATCCGGTGATGGCCGAAGTGAGCGCGAGAATGGCGGCCAAGTGGGTGGAGACGCGCCATGCCCGCCGTCCGGCCGGTGAGATCATGCTGGTGCCCTTACCGAGTGACTGTTCGGGGCTCAGGCCGTATCGCGGAGGCGAAGCTCCAAGGGCCGTCGGGATCGCCCGGACCGGTGATTGTGTTCGAATGCATCCTAAATGGTCTCGGACGGCTCACTACGCGGGTGTTCCCGAGGCGGGGTTCGTGCGGTTGGTCGTCGGGGTCGTCAGAGACACCGGCTCTGCTCGGCGGCTTCGAGGATCATCGCCACCACGGCGTCGGGCTGAGACAGAAGCACGGCGTGCGATCCGTCCAGCACGTGCTCGGCTGCTGCCATGCGCTGGGCCATGAAGCGCTGGGCGGTGGGGTTGAGTATCCGGTCGGCGGCCGCGATCGCGTACCAGGACGGTGTGGAGGTCCAGGCGGGCCTGCCCGACCTGCCGGTCAGTGCGTCGCAGGCGATCGGGCGTTGGGTGACGGCCAGTTCCTCTGTGACGAGGGGCGGGAGGTCGGCCGCGTACGCCTGGGGGAACAGGTCCTCGCGAAGGTGGATGCCGCGTTCCGGGCGACCGGACGTGCGCGCGGGGAGGTCCGCGGTGACGATCGCACCGGCCTCCGGCGCGGGGGCGAAGCGGTTCACGACGTCCAGGACGCACTCGCCCGTGTCCAGACCGAAGGCTGCGACGTAGCACAGGGCCACGACGTTGTCGGTGTCGGTGGCGGCCTGTGTGATGACCGCGCCGCCGTAGTCGTGGCCGACCAGCACGACGGGGACGTCGATGCCCTGGACCACGCTTCTGATCCAGGCGGCGTCCTGTGCCAGATCGCGCAGAGGGTTCGCCGGGGCGAGTACCGTCCGTCCGTCATCGTGAAGGAGGGCTATGACCTCCGCCCACGACGACGCGTCCGTGAACGCACCGTGCACGAGCACGATGGTCGGCGATGGGCGGCTGGGTCGGTGCATGCCGGTGACCTCCGACGGGCTGGGGGGATCCCTCAACCAAGCGTGTCCGGTCACGGCGTCGCATCGCGTGAACGTACCAACCCTCTCGTCAGTCCCCGGGCAGGGCCGTGACCAGATTGGCGAGCTGCACCCGGGAGTTGATCGACAGCTTGCGGAACACGGACGTCAGGTGGGTGTTGACCGTGTGCGGGGAGATGACGAGCAGGTCGGCGGCCGACCGGTTGGTGTGGCCCTGGGCCACGAGCCGCGCGATCTTCCTCTCCGACGCGGTGAGGGCCTCCCACCCCTGCACGGGGCGCTGGACGGCCGCCGGCTTGCGACTGCCGACCCCGGCCTTCTCCAGGTCGCGCTGCACCAGCGTCGCCGCGGCGCGAGCGCCCGTCGCGGCGAGGGTGTCGCGGGCGTGGGTCAGCGCGGGCACGGCCCGGTGTGTCCGGCCCGCCGCCAGGAAGGTGCGTCCGAGATCCGCTGCCGCAGCGGCCCTGACGAGAGGGCGGGGGCCTGAGTCGAGCACTTCCACGGCGCGCTGGAGCGCGGTGAGATCGTTCTCCACGAGTCCACGGGCGTGCGCCGCGACACCCGTGGCGGTCGGCACGGAGGGGTTGCGTTCGGCGTGGGCCGCGGCCTGTGCGGCCAGTTCCCCGGCCAGCTCCTCGTCGGCACCGTTCAGGGCCATACGTATCGCGGGGCCCGCCCAGTCGCGCAGGACACGCCAGCGCATGAAGGGGCCTACCCGTTCCACTTGGCGAATCCTGTCGACGCAAAGGCCGGTGTCCCCGTCGGCGTCGGCGTGAAGCGCTTCGAGGAAGCGCACCGCGGCCGTGTTGCCCGGATTGGGTTTGGCCTCCAGCCCCTCCCGTGCCGCGGCCAGATGCAGCCGCGCTGCATCCCGGTCGCCGCACAGCAGGGCGATCCAGGAGCGGATCACCCGGCCGTTCACCTGTTGGACCGGTGCGTTGACCTCGTTCTCCAGGTGCTCCATGGTCGCGAAGGCGGCGTCGGCGTCGTCGAGTCGGCCCAGACCCAGATCGTGCTGGCCCTGGGCCCAGGACAGCATCGCCTGACGCGTCGTGCCGGCCTCCGTCGCCTGCAGGAGCAGCCGTCCACCGGCGTCGAAGTCGTCCACGTGCAGGTGCGCGATGATCTCTTCGGGCAGGAAGGCGGAGTCGAGGGCGCTCAGTGCGGCGAAGCGGTCCAGCGCGAGCGCGTTCTCCCCGGCGTTCTGAGCGATCTCGCCCAGCCCGGAAAGGGCCAGGGTGTGCGCGTCCCGGTCACCGGCCTGGACCGCGGCCCGCAGCGCGGCCTCACCGGCCTCGCGCGCGGCCACCAGATCGTGGTCCCGGGACAGAGCCAGGGTTCGCAGGGCGGTCAGTCTCGCGGTGATCCGAGGGACGGCACCTGCCGTGGCGAGGGCCGCTTCGGCCCTTCGCCGCAGTTCCGCTGCGCGGTCCATGTTCCACAGCGCTCCGCCGAGGCCGGCCTGGAGCCGGCTGAACTCCTCCAGGGGCGGTCTCTCCGCCAGCAGCCGGTCTCCCGTCGACACGGCTTCGCCGTTCCGGCCGGCCCGAGTCAGGAAGAGGATCGTCTGCTCTCCCACGGCGTACCTGAGGGGCCGGGCGGGCGGCACCAGCTCCAACGCGTGCGTCATCAGGTCGGCCGCGAGCCCTGGTGTGACCGGCAGCACGTCCTCGGCCGCGCGCCGCAGGAGCGACACGGCTTCCTCGTCTCCGGGAGCCGCCCCCCTGAGGATGTGCGACACCGCGTCGACCGGGGGACGTCCCGCGGCGACAAGACCCCGGGCGGCCTCCCTGTGGAGGGCTTTCCGGGCCGAGGGTGATATGCCGACGTACACCGCCTGACGCAGCAGGTCGTGCCGGAAGACCAGGTGATCACCGTCATCGTCCAGAATGCCGGCGCCCACGGCCTCCTCGAGGGCGTTGATCAGGGCGGCGGCCGGTCGGCCACAGAGGGCGGCGGCGTCGTGGAAGCCGAACCTGCGTCCCAGTACGGCGCCCATCTGAAGGAAGCGGAGCGTGTCGGCCTGCAGGGACCTGAGTCTGCCGCGCACCCCCACCACGAGTCCGCGGGGGACTAGGTCGTCCGAGGGTTCGGCGTCGCGCAGAGCTGCGAGCATCTCGACTGCCAGGAACGGGTTCCCGCCCGCGCCGTCGAGCAGGTCCCGTACCCGCTCGTCAGCCGCCGTACCGAGGGTGTCGCCGGCCAGTTGGGCGATCGCGGCGCCGGACAGGGGGCCCAGGGCCAGGGTGGTCACCGGGAGGCTGCCACGCGCAGCCTCGACGATCTCCTCAGCCGGGCCCGCGGGCTCCCGGCGCCCGGCCAGCAGCCACAGCACCGGCGAGGTGCGCAGGCGTACCGGAAGCTGCCGCAGTGCGAAGCGGCTCAGCGGATCGGCCCACTGCACGTCGTCCAGGCCGATCAGGACCGGCACGTTGCCCGCCCGGGCTTCGATCGCCTCCGCCAGGCGTTCCAGCAGCCAGATCCGCTGGTCGTGGTTGCGGGCGATATCGGCGAACGTATCGGCGGACAGCAGCGGTCGATCACCGTGCAGGACAGACGCGGCCAAGGACGAGAGCGGCACGATGTGGTGCAGTTCGTCGGCCTTGCCGACGCCGACGGAGTACCCCGACTGCCGGGCCATGGAGACGGCTGCCGCGAGCAGCGTCGTCTTGCCGATACCCGGCTCGCCCCGGATGAGGGCCAGTCCGCTGCTTCCCGTGCGGGCCACGGAGGCGACCAGTGCCTCGATCTGGCCCAGTTCCTGCTCTCGGCCGCGTAGACCGCTGCGGGACAGCGGACCGCCCGCCCCTGCCATGGATGACCCTTTCCGTCCGCGCTCTTGCGTCGAGACCGCTACCTGGCGCAGCGGGTGTGCGTGGATCCCGTAGCCGGTGACGAGCGCGGTCCGACTACGGCGCGTTGGTGAGCCCTTGCCTGTCCGTGCACTGTAACTGGTCCCTGCGTGCACTGTGGGGCGCCTGCCCAGGTCAGGGCGCTGCCGCAGGGTGACACGAAGGTAGTCCGGACGATGCCGGCAGAGCCACGGGGTCGTCGTTCACCGCCTCGGCGGGCTTTCGGCGCCGCTCGGCGGTCCAGCGGCGGAGGACGAGGTGTGGCGTACAGGGACATCCCGGCACATCCGCCTTGCGGCGCTCCCCGGCAAGAAGTGATGCGCTCACGGACAACGCGAGGGAGGAGGCTGTCCTAGCGTCGTTCTGTCCTGTTCCGGCCGCGCATCCGACCGCGCACCAGACACATCGAACGAAGGAAGCGACCTTGCCTTACATCACCGTGGGTCAGGAGAACTCCACCACCATCGACCTGTATTACGAGGACCACGGCTCCGGCCAGCCGGTCGTCCTCATCCACGGGTTCCCGCTCGACGGACACTCCTGGGAACGGCAGAGCGCGGTGCTGCTGGAGGCGGGCTACCGCGTGATCACGTACGACCGCCGCGGGTTCGGGCAGTCGAGCCAGCCGACGACCGGATACGACTACGACACCTTCGCGGCCGACCTGAACACCGTGCTGGAGACCCTCGATCTCCGGGACGCCGTCCTGGTCGGTTTCTCCATGGGCACCGGTGAAGTCGCGCGGTACGTGTCCACCTTCGGCTCCGCCCGGGTCGCCAAGGTCGCTTTCCTGGCCTCGCTGGAGCCCTGCCTGCTGAAGACCGACGACAACCCCGAGGGGGCCGCTCCGCAGGAGTTCTTCGACGGCGTCGTCGCGGCCGTCAAGGCCGACCGCTACGCGTACTACACGGACTTCTACAAGGACTTCTACAACCTGGACGAGAACCTCGGCTCCAGGATCAGCGAGGAGACCGTGCGCAACAGCTGGAACGTCGCGGCGGGTGGCGGCTTCTACGCCGCGGCCGCCGCGCCTTCCACCTGGTACACCGACTTCCGCGCCGACATCCCGGCCATCGACGTGCCGGCGCTGATCCTGCACGGCACGGGCGACCGCATCCTGCCGGTCGAGGCCACGGGGCGGCCGTTCCACAAGGCGCTGCCGTCCGCCGAGTACGTGGAGATCGAGGGCGCCCCGCACGGACTGCTGTGGACCCACGCGGAAGAGGTCAATGCCGCGCTCCTCGCCTTCCTCAGCAAGCGACCTTGAACGCAGGCCGCTCGGCGGCCTGCGGACCGCGGCCGTCCGTTCGGGATCACCGAGACAGGTGAACCCGACGGGCGGCCGTGCGTTTGCCACCCCTACGGTGGGGTGACCCGCCCGCCTGGAGCAGGCGATCCCGGCCACGGGACGCGGCCGGACCGTCCGGCGAGTGCGAGGGCGGAGGGACGATCGGGGCGGTGATGGCCGCCACGGCAGTCGCCAACCATGAGTCGGCGACCAGAGTCATCCACCTGCCAGGTCACATCAGTGACACAGTGAAAACCGATGTGCCCTCAATGTGCCCCGGCCTCCTGACGGCCCCTGCCCGGCACGAGAAGGGGCGAGGCCCGAAGACCCCGCCCCACACGTACGAAACCCCGGCTCAGGGCCACACCAGGCAATACGGCTGATGCCCCGCCTCATGCAGCCGGTGGCTGAAGTCCTGCCATTCGTGCAGCGATTGAACGCGGCGGGGCGTTGACCTGGGTATTTTCGATAAAATCCGCGTTGACCTGCGGAAAGTCGTCCCGGTAGTTCTCGCGGGTTAACGCCGTTTCCTGGGCTCATGTGCCCTGGATGTGCCCTCGAAAGTGATCGGCTGGCCACGGGGCAGGTGCCGTGGTGTGGCTTGCGGGGCGGCAGTCCGCGGTCGTCAGCAGCCCGCGCGAGGGCTGGACGAAGCTATGCACCACCCCCCGGGCCAAGCTGCCTAATCGCCGAGGGCGCGAGCTCCAGCGGAGAGTGCTGCGGCTTCGTCGGTTGGTGGAGGCCCAGTTGAGGGACCGGTCCGTGGATCATCTGTACCAAGTGGCCATGGACGCGTCATAATGGCGCGATGGGGCTTTCGTTACCTGACCCGAAGGGTCACCAGCGGGACGTCGTCTTCCTGAACGAACGCGGTCACTGCGTCGTTCTGGGCACGGCGGGCAGCGGCAAGACGACGATGGCGGTCCATCGGGCTCATTATCTGGCCACGGCCCCGGGTATCGGAGGCCGCACGCTGTTGGTCACTTTCAACAAGGCTCTCGTAACCTACCTCAGGGGTATGAGCGCCGCGTCCACGAACCTGCAGATCGAGACCTACCACACCTTCGCGCGTGGCTATCTCGCGCATCGCACCAAAGCGCCGGTGCGCATATGCAAGTCCAAGAAGCAAATGGTTGAGCGGGCACTGGGGGAGGCTCGTGAGCGCCACCCCTCCCGGGCCGTGATTCACCGTCCGCTCGATTTCTTCCTGGATGAGCTGCATTGGATGGTCGGGCACGGCATAGTCGACCAGCAGACGTATGTGGAAGGCCGTGCTCGTCGGGTTGGGCGGGGCAGGCCACTTCAGCAACCCGATCGTGAAGTCGTCTTCGAGGTCTACCAACGGTACGTACAGTTGCGTGCCGAAGCCGGGTACGAGTACGACTTCGACAACATGGCGTCGACGGTCCTGGGTGCCCTGAAGGTTGATCCCACCAAGCGGCTTTACCGGCATGTCGTCGTCGATGAGGGCCAGGATTTTACACCCGAGATGATTCGAAGCCTGGCAGCGGCCATTCCTAGCGACGGATCACTGACTTTCTTCGGCGATTACGCGCAGCAGATCTACGGGAGCCGGATGTCCTGGCGTGCCCTGGGCCTTCATGTGTCAAATGTCGTGGAGTTCGCCCACAACTATCGCAACAGCCGTCAGGTCGCCCAACTCGCCCAGTCCCTTTCGGATATGCCGCACTTCAAGGATGACGTCGATCTGGTCCAGCCGACCGGTGCGGCGGCCGACGGCCCGAAACCCACCATCCTGGAGACCGCGGGCAAGGAAGAACAGCTCGTTCAGGCGGCGAGCAACGCCCTGGCGCTGGGCGCGGACCGCCAGGTCGCCATTCTTATGCGCACCCGGGTCCACGAGGACAAACTCAGATCTCTCCTCGACCGAGGTCGTGTCCCCATTCACCGCCTGCACCGTGAGCTTGCGCGGTGGACGGACGAGCCGGGGGTGTTTTACGGGACCTACTCTGCGGCGAAGGGCTTCGAGTTCGACTCGGTGATCCTCCCATTCTGTGATGCGGACGAATTGCCGAAACCGAGTGAGGTGGAGGCTCACGGCCTCGACGAGGCAAAGGCGCGCGAGGCCCGGCAGTTGTACGTAGCCATCACCCGGGCTCGTACAGACCTCATCATGCTGCACTCAAGCAAGCTGACCGGTCTGCTGCCGCAGGAGATGTCTGACCTGTACGTGCGGGTGAGCTTGTGAGTGACGTCCTTGAGCAGGCCCGGGCCCGCGGTATCACCCGTCTGTGCCATCTCACCAAGTCGGCCAACCTGTCCCATATCCTCGAAACCCGGCAGATACGTCCCGTGGCCACTCTGCAGACAGCTGCGGACGCCTTTCGGCCTGCCGATACCCAGCGCCTGGACGGCGCACTGGAGTTCACCTTCCTGAGCGTGGAGTATCCGAACACCTGGTACCTGGCCCAGGCAGCGAGCCGGGACCGCCATTTTCAGGACTGGGTGGTTCTCACGCTGGACGTCGACCTGCTCGCCACTTCCGGCGCACGCTTCTGTCCCTACAACTCCGCACGAGACAGGAGCGCCGGCGCCCGGCTGGGTGCCGACGGCTTCAATGCCATGTTCGCGCCCACGGTGACCGGCAAGGTGACTCTGCGGCGAGAAAGTGGGCACCCGTCTTGGTGGCCTACGGACGACCAGGCAGAGATACAGATACCCGGGATCATCCCACTGTCCGCCGTACGTTCTGTCATCGTCCGGGACGAGAAGCAGGCAGAGCTGGAGCACTTCAGACATGCCCAGTTCGGGATGGCGGTTCTGCTGCCACCTCTGGTTGTCGCTCCCATGCTCTTCGACAAGTACGTCCTGAGCCGCTCGGTGCGCTCCGGCAATCGGCCACCGGAGAGCCCGTACATCCCCCGAACAACTCTGGCAGAGTGAACACGTGAACGCTGAGCTTCACCCATGGACCGACAGAGCCTGCGGCATGCTGCTAGGAGCAGCCGTCGGGGACGCCATGGGCTGGCCCTACGAGCGGCGGGACCGGACTCGCTCACTTCCGCCACTCAGCCAGGTCGCGGGTCGGTTTTTCGCCTGGCAGCGAACGGCAAGCAGCCGTTTCCGCCCGATCCTTGAGGACATCGGACCAGGCGAGTACAGCGACGACACACAGATGCTCATCGCCGTGGCTCGTGCTCGCCTCACCGCAGGAGACGACTGGCTTACCTGGTTGCAACGAGTCGAGTGGCCCTTCCTCCTCGATTACGAACGTGGTGCCGGGGCCAGCGTCAAGCGTGCCTGCCGCGCCTGGGAGAAGCATGAATCGGCCTGGGGCAAGAGGGCCGACGACCAGGAAAAGTACTTCAGTAGCGGGGCAAACGGCGCGGCCATGCGCATCGCGCCGCACGTCATAGTCCACCACGAGGGTACCTTCGGCGACCTGGCGCACGACGTGGTCCGCGACGCCGCGACGACACACGGGCACCCGCGAGCCCTGCTGGGTGCCTTGGTGCATGCCTATGCCCTGTGGACCAGTTTGCGGCAACCTGCGCCATTGGCTTACGGCTGGCTCGTCGAAGCAACACTGGACGGTCTGAAGGACTGGCGGGAACCGGTGTGGCAGGGGCTGGACAGAAACTGGTTGGATGCCGCTGCGAAGGCGTTCCCCGGCGGCTACGAACAAGGCTGGGATGACGCCGTGCGGGAGGTGGAGGATCTCCTCACCAGCGCACGGTCCTCACTGAACAGCGGCGCGCTGAGTGCGCCCTCCGCCTTTCTCGAGCAACACGGCCTCACTCGGCCGAAGACGCGTGGGTCGGGGACGTTGTGCGCGGTGGCAGCCATTTACCTCGCGGCCCGTTCGGCCGCTAGCCCGGAGCGTGGCATCGGTGTCCCCGCGCGCCAGGAGGGCGCGGACACGGACACACTGGCATCTATGGCCGCCAGCCTGCTCGGCGCAGGTCTGGGCCAGGAATGGCTGGGCTCGTTCGGGCGAACTGTTCAGGATGCGGCCCTGCTCGTCACGCTGGCCGAGAATCTGCTCACTCCTGTCTCTCCGATCCTGTCCCTGCCTTCTCGCGCCGCGGCTGGCGAAGCTCGGTCGCGGTTCATCGAGAAGCTCGACAAGGCCGACAGCCGAGCTGATCTGCTGCTCCCGGACCGGCGCCAAGCACGCGTGGTCGCAGCTGGCACCCTGACGTCCGGCAAGTGGACGGCGCGACGTACACATATCGTCACCACGGACGGTCAGAACCTTTTCTTTATCCGCGGGATCCAGCGGGCGGAAGCGCAATCGGAAGGTGTCGAGGAAGCCCCTCGTACCGATGCGGAGCCGGCTGACGAGCATCGATCGGTCTGGCCACCGAACCAGGTCCGGCTCCAAGGTGCCTATCTGCCCGTCGCCGACATCGGACGCGTGACGGCGGCCATGTCCGCCCTCGGTTTGAGCGCGCACCGCCGCGGAAGCGACTGGGTCTCTTATGAGAATCTCGTGATCAAGCAGGCACACACCAGCAAAGTCGCTACGGGCGTTCCAGGCGTCCAACTTCGGGTTGCCATCGACGATGTCCAAGCGGCTTGGGAGCGTCTGCGCAGGCTGGGGTTCGACGGAGCAGTGCAACGTGAGGGCGGCGCCCTCTGGGCACGGATCGACCCGTACCTGATCGTCGCCGTCAACAACGCCGAGCCGCCCGCTCGCCCAACCCTGCAGTAGACCCGGCCGGGACGCGATGGGTTGCTTTGCCACGTCAGTTTAAGGCGAGCCCACGGAAGGTGTTGCGAACCTCGGTCAACGGGCCACGTTCCCTTGTGTAGTAGAGCTTGTTGGTCAGGAGTACCGCCCAGCGGCACTTGGTGGGGGAAATCCACATGCCTGTGCCGGTGAAGCCGTAGTGGACCCAGACGCCTTCGTCGGCGGTCGTGCCGGGAGCGGGGTGCCAGAACAGGCCGCGAGCAGGTTGGAGCCGGCTCGTCTGGATTGTCAGGGAGCGGGTGATCCATTCGCTCCCGAAACCAGCCCGGAACTGGGAAGCGGCAGGGGCGAGCATGTACCGGAGGAAGGCGGCGAGGTCGTCGAGGACGGTGAAGGCGCCGGCGATGCCGCAGACGCCACCCAGAAGGCGGGCAGAGAAGTCGTGGGCGACTCCCTTGAGGTGGGTGTCGGTGTCCTGGTCGAGTTCGGTGGGTGCGCAGCGGGCGGCGAGGTCGGCGGGCAGGGGGCCGAAGCGGGTGCCGGTCATGCCCAGCGGATGCCAGGTGCGGGCGGTGGCCAGCTGGTCCAAGGGGCTGCCGGAGAGGTGTTCGGCGAGGTAGCCGAGGATGAGGGCGGCTCGGTCGGTGTACTCGACGGCTTCGCCGGGTGCCCGGTGGAGTGCCTCGTGCAGTACTCCGCGGCGGATGTCGTCCGGGTTGGTGCCGTAGAGGTTCTTCAGCTGGGCTCGCAGTGGTACGCCGGCGGTGTGCGTCAGCAGATGCCGGGCGGTGACGGCTCCGAGTGGGTGCCCGGTGACCTCCTGCCAGAAGCTGCCGAGCGGCTGGTCGAGGTCGAGGGTTCCGTCCTCGTACAGGGCGCCGACGGAGGACCAGACAGCCAGGATCTTGGTGAGGCTGGCGGCGTCGAAGACGGTGTCGGTGCGCATCGGCACGTCCGGCTCGTCGGGGTCGAGGACGCCGGTGGTGCCCTGGGCGAGGGTGCCGGTGGCGTCGCCGAGGGCCCATACGGCGCCCGGGTACACCTTGTCGCGGACGCCCTCGTCCAACAGGGCTTCGATGCGGTCACTGTCGTACGTCATGGTCTCCCTTTTCGCCGGGGCGTCGCGCGGTCAGCGTAGTGACGTTCACAAGGTGGGTCGGGCAGCGACGTGTCGTGCCGCCCGGGAATCACGTCAGGTGAGCTGGCGGCCGAGGTCATTCAGGGACCGTGCGGTCGCCGAGAGAGGATGGCGGGCCGCGTTCGCGTAGCCCGCCTGTCGCAGGGCGGTCAGCAGCCCAGGCGTCTTCCTCAGTCGCTCGAGGTCGCGCGCCAGAGCGGCGGAGTGGGTGAAGTCCGTGGCCATGCCAGATGTGGCGAGCGCTTCGCTGAGGCCGGGTACGGGCTGGTAGAGGACGGGCAGTCCGCACGCTTGGGCTTCCAGCGCGACCAGTCCCATGGCCTCCAGGGTGGTGGACGGCACGACCAGCACATCGTGTTGGGTGAAGGCTTTCCACAGCTGTGGGCGGCGCAGCCAGCCGAGGTAGCGGACTCGTACGCCGGCGCGTTGCAGCAGCGGGGCCAGTGCGTGGAACTGGGCTCTGGGCGCGGCGACGCTCAGCTCGACACCGGGGACGGGAGCCAAACTCTTGATCAGGGTCTCGCCACCCTTTTCGGTGGTCAGGCGTCCTGCGTACAGGAGCCGCAGGTGGCTGCTGGAGGTGCGTGCAGGCCGGGCGGGTGGGGCGGTGAGCAGGTGGTCGGGGATGCCCCAGGGGATGTGGGTGATCTTGCGGCGTTCGATCTGCGGGGCGAGCTTGAGGAGGCGGTCGGCCATTGCGTTGGTCGGGACCACGATGGCGTCGGCGGCCCTGGCTGTTTCGCGCAGCACCTGGAGCTGGTCTCGGTGGGTCTCGGCGAAGAGCAGGTCCGTGCCGTGGACGAGGGCGATCCGGGGATGCGCGGGCAGAGCACGGATGAGAGCAGGAGTGGCGCCGAATGCGAGGTGCTGCAAGTGGAGGACGCTGATCTGTGTGGGATCGAGTATGGCTGTGAGCGCTCTGCGCAGGGTGGCGACGTAGCGGTTGAAGGCCGTTCCTTCCAGGCATTTGCCTGCTACGGGGAGCACGCTGAGTCCGGCGGGTGGCCGGGGAGCGTGACCAGGTGTTGCGAGCATGAAGGCGCGTGCCGGGATGAGGGGTTGTCGGCCGGTGTAGAGGTCGATGAAGAGCTCGACGCTGCCGCCGGGGCTCCCGACGGGGAGGTCCAGGAAGGTGGCAGCCATCGGGCCGGTGGCCGAGCGAGCGTTCACCGCGTGCCTCCGTCGATCTCCTCGTAGAGGCGCGAGACGTCGATGCCTTCCGTGGACGCGTACTTGGCGGGCTGATGCTGGTAGCTGGCCGGGGCGCCGAAGGCAGTGAGGAAGACGAGCTTGCCGAAGGTCATGCCTGGATACACGCGCACCGGTCGCGTGGCGCGGATCTCCAGCGTCCAGCGGATCGCATGGCCCTGGTGTCCGAGCGGAGCCGAGACGTGAACCCAGATGCCCAGGGACCCGGTGGTGCGGTCGCCGTTCAGTAGCTGCGCGTACGTCTCCGAACCGGTCCGCTCCAGCGTGATGCCGAGGTAGAGCAGGTCAGGGCGCAGTACGAGGCCGGTGTCGGGGATGGGCTGCTCGGTGAAGGCGGTGGGGGTCGCGGCGTCGAGGTCGCCGTCGCAGACGCGGATCGTGTCCCCGAGCCGCCAGTCGTAAGCGTTGGGGGAGAGGCGGCTGGGTTCGTACGGGTCGATGGTGATCTCGTCCGCCTGGACGGCGGCGGCGATGGCAGGGCCGGTGAGGATCACGATGCCACCGCCCGGAGTCGGGCGAGGTCTCGCCAGTAGGCGGAGGGCTGCGGTCCTGCGGCGGCCTGGTACTTGCCGCGGTAGAGGTCGATGTCGCCGGTGGAGACGAAGAACATGATCTGCCCGATCTTCATGCCCTCGTATACGCGCAGCGGTCGGATCGGGGTGAGCATGAGCGTCCACTGGCCGTGGAAGCCGATGTCGCCGATGGGGGCGGTGATCTCGACGAACAGGCCGAGACGTCCGACGGAGGAGCGACCGAACAGCAGTGGCACGAAGGTGTCGGAGCCGACCTCTTCGAGGGTGTGGCCGAGGTAGAGCTCGCCTGGCTGAAGGATGTGCCCGTCCGAGCCGATGCTGGTTTCGCTTGTGGGGTTGGGCCGGTGCGCGTCCAGGACCGTGCTTGTGTAGGTGATCAGGGTGGGGCCCAGACGCACGTTGTAGCTGTTGGGGTTGACCTGGTCGGCGGCGAACGGGGTGATGCGGAGGCGGCCGTCGTGAGCGGCAGCGGTGATCTCCGGGCCGGTGAGGATCATTAGCTGCTTCCTTCCGCGGTGACAGGAGCGGTGATGATGAGGACGTGCTGGACGGTCTGGTCCAGGCGCAGGCCGGCCTCGTGTGTGCGTCCGCCGAGGTAGGTGTCGGCGAGGTAGTCGGTGGTCAGCACGGTGGTGATGGCGTCCGGCAGGGGATCGGGGGCCGTGACGAGCGGGCCGGTCTGGGCGGTCAGACCTGACAGCAGGCCACGGAGGCCGCTGCGTGCCGGCTCAGGTACGTGGGCGTGCACCAGCTGGTTGGCGAACGGCTCGATGGAGAGCAGGTCGCCCTGGGTGAGTGTGTCGCCGAGCGGGACGGCACGTAGTGCCGTCTCGTTGAGGATGACCGCGTCTGCCCCGAGTGCCGTACGCAGGCGGGCGGTGAGCTCCACGAGCAGGCTGCGCCGGTCGAGGGGCTGGTGGCGGTACGCCGGACTGATCGGGCCGAGGACGGCGGCCAGCTGCTGCTTGACGTTTTCGATGAGGGAGAACAGATCCGCAAGCTCCATGGGAAAGCGGCTCGGGGCCCGATTCGGGAAGGATGTAGTGCCGGCACCCCATCCCGTGCCTACGGGTGTCGCGATCGCATAGCCGTCGGCGAGTTCCCGACCCTTGGCTACCAGGGTGCCGTCGACTCGGACCGGTCCGTACTGATCGCTGTGGCAGTGCCCGGCGAAGACCACGTCGAGGAACGGACAGGCCGCCGCGAGTTTCCGGTCCTCGTCGAAGCCGGAATGGCTGAGCAGGACCCGGCTGTCCACCTCGTGGTGGGCGAGAATCACCTCGCGCAGGGACTGCAGGGGATCGGTGACGCATTGGCCGACTCGCTGGGCAGCCGGGATCGAGTGGAAGGCTTGCCGGCCGATCACAGCGGTTACGCCGACGCGCCGTCCATCGATGTCGGCGATGTACAGGCGGCGGAACAGAGCGTCGCCGGTGTTGGCATCCACGGCATTGGCGCAGACAGTGCGCCGGTGAAGGTCGGGTTCGAAGTAGTGGGGCCAGCCGTGGTTGCCGGGGGCCAGCACGTCGTACAGCCTGAGCAGGATCCCCCGCTCGATCGTGCCGCGGGCGAGGCGGTAGTACCCGCTGCCTTCGAAGAAGTCGCCGCAGTCCACGATGAGGGAAGTCGGCCGCAGCGAGTGGAGGTGGGTCAGGAACGGCGCGGCGTTGTCGAAGGCGGAGTGGACGTCCGTTGTGGCAACGATCTGGCGTAGGTTGCGCCCGTCGGTGGTCATAGGGTGACCTCGCAGATGTCGGCGCCCAGGGTGTGGAGCTTGCCGGGCAGGTCGGCGTGGCCGCGGCGGAGCTGGTCGAGACCGCCAAGGGTGGTGACGCCCTGGGCGGTGAGGCCGGCGACCATGAGGGCGGATCCGGTTCGGATGTCGGTGGCCTCCACGCCCGTCCCGGTCAGTCGTTGAGGACCGGTAAAGCGGCACTCGGTGGGGGAGATCTCCTGGATGTCCGCCCCGAGGCGGGCCAACTGCGGCAGAAGATTGCCGTGGCGACCTGGGTTGATGGCGTCGGCGAACAGATGGGTACCGGGTAGGCCGAGGGCCAGTGCCATGAGTGGTGGTTCGAAGTCGGCGTCCAAGCCGCCCGGGCTGAGCGAGGCGGTGGCCCGTAAGGGGCGGCTGGCCAAGCGGCCGTCCTGGGCGTTCACGGTGAGAGTGTCCGCCTCGCTGACGGTGGAGATGCCCAGTCGGTGCAGGGCGGCCACGAGGGGGCTCAGGTCGTTGGCTCGCGCGCCTCGGATGCGCGCGCTTCCGCCGGTGGTGGCGACTGCACAGGCGAGTGTCCCTGCCTCCACCTTGTCTCCCGGCACTACCCATGCGGCGTCGCTCGGTGCCGAGGGGGGCGGCGAGAGGGCGAGCAGGCGCTCGCCGGCCCGGGTTTCCCATCCCGCCGTCTGCAGGGCCTCCAGCACGTACAGCACTTCCGGCGAGAGATTGGGCTCGCCCAGCCGCAGAGGCCGGCCGGTGGTGACGGCTCGAAGCAGGGCGGTCACGGTCGCCCCGCGCGAGCGGAACGGCAGCACCAGGGACACGGTGCCATAGCGACGTCTGGCGGCCTCGACGCGATATCCGGAGTCATCCAAGACACTCCGGTCGCCGAATGCCTCGTACACCTTGAAGTGCAGATCCATCCCGCGTGCGCCGATCCGGCAGCCTCCCGGCCACGGCAGCCGTGCCTCTCCGTGCCGGGCGAGTAGGGCCGGCACCAGGTAGTACGAGGCACGGATACGCGCGGCCTGGGGCAGGTGGGGGCGCACGGGCTGGTTTTCAGTCGGCAGAATCACCGCCGCAGTCGGCTTCCCGACCGGCTGCGCTACGTGCCAGCCCGACTCTTGGAGCAGTGCGAGCATGGTCTGCACGTCCGTGTTGGCAGGGATGTTGTTCAGCCTCACCGGACAGCCGAGGGCAGCCGCGGCGGCCACCAGCGGGAGCGCCGCGTTCTTGGAGCCGTCGACAGTCACAGTGCCGGTGAGCGGTGGGCCCGGACGAACGGCGATCACCTCGGCGGCCGTGCCGGGGACGTGAGTGGTTGTCATCAGCAACTCCTCTGTACAACAAGGGGGGACACGATCGGATGGTCCGGATTGGTGGGCAGTGCGATCTCGGCCCAGCAGCACTTCCCGACCGCCGTCGGCTCGACGCCGTATCGATCCGCGAGCGCGGCTACGAGGAACAGACCTCGGCCGCTCTCGCTACACGGATCCGGGAGACCCGGCCGGGGCAGCTCCGGGCAGTCGTCGCAGACTTCGATCCGCAGTGACTGCTCGTCGAGACGGACGGACAGGGAGACCGGGCCGGCTTCGGCATGCCGGACCGCGTTGGTGACGAACTCACTGATCACGAGCTCGGCGGTGTGCACCACCTCGTTGCCCAGCACCGTGTCCCAGCCCTCTATCGCGTCCACGGCCCGGTGCCGGGCGGCGGTGACCGCGGTCGGTGTGGCGGATACGGAGAGTGCGAACTGGTGCGCTTTCACGAGCTGCCTCCAGGGTCGGTGCGGCTGCTCCAGGCAACCGCTCCGGAGGCAAGCGTGACCATGCCGTGTGCCGGGGCCGCATCACTTATGCAGGAGCTGCATCGCGGCCAATCGATGCTCGGTTACGCTCGGTTGAGCAGGCAGGATCGGCGACGGCAGAAGGGGCCGTGGCGCAGATGGCCGACGCACAGAGTGAAGCCGGACGGATCGGCGAAGTCATCCGTCAGGCACGCGTATTACAGCGGCGCTCGCAGAAGGACGTTGCCACCGCACTGGGCTACCACCAGTCGAAGGTGAGCCGCCTGGAGAACGGCAGGGGCACGGAGGACGTGCGCGTGCTGCGCGAGATCGCGAAGGTACTGGACATCCCACCGCAACGCCTCGGCCTCGCCGCTGCCCCCGACGCCAGCCCCAGCGATCCCGGAACCGAGGACATGCACCGCCGCACCTTCCTTGCCGCGAGCGTCGCCGCGCTCGCGGCAACGCCGACGCCAACCATGGCGCACCACGACCTGATCCAGGTCCTGCTGCCGGGACCGAGCCCCGCCGCCACCGGTGACTCCTCCGGTATCGACGAGCTGCGGGAGCGAGCGCGGACCGTGCGCCGGCTGTTCTGCACGTGCGACTACGCGAAACTGGAGCAGGCCCTGCCGGGCCTGATCGCCGACCTGCGCCAGGTCGCTGGCGGCTCCTCCGGTTCGGCGGAGGCGTCCGGGTTGCTCGCGACCGCCTACCAGACGTCGGTGAGCCTGTTGCTGAAGCGAGCCGACCAGGGCAACGCCTGGCTCGCGGCCGGCCGGGCCATGGCCGAGGCGGAAAGGTCCGGGGACCCTGTCGTCCTCGCCGCCAGCGTCCGCGTTCACGCTCACGTGCTCGTACGGGAGAAGCACACAGCCCAAGCCGTGAACATGGTGCGCCACACCGTCGACCAGCTCAGCGGCTCCTACGACCAACGCTCGCCCCGATACCTGGCAGCGGTCGGCCTGCTGCTGCTCCGCGGAGCTACCGCCGCCAGCAGAAACGGCGACCGAGACACCACCCAGGACTTCCTCACCGAGGCCAAAGAGGTGGCCCGCTACGTCGCATTCGACAGGCCGGACGCCTGGGCGAACTTCAGCCCGACCAACGTAGCCCTGCACGAGATCAGCGCAGCTGTCTCATTCGGCGACGCCGGAATCGCCCTCCAAACCGCTCGGCCTCTCATGCGGCGGCACATCCCCGTCCCCGAGCGACGGGCCGCGCTCTGGGTGGAGGCCGCCCGCGCCTACAGTCAGCAGGGCAGACTCGCCGACGGCTACCAGGCCCTGCGCATCGCCGAGAGCTGCGCGGCACAGGACGTCCGACGCCCGGCCGTACGCGAATTGGTCGCCGACATGGCAGCCCGTGACCGTCGCCGGGCGCTGCCCGAGCTCCACCACTTCAGCCGCCAACTGGGAGTGCCCGCGTGATTGACCAGCACAACAAGCCGTTCCTCCAGATCGTGGTCTGCGCGGCCGGGGTCGCCGCCGACGTCGGCCGGCTGATCACGGCAGCACAGGAACGGCACTGGGACGTCGGCGTCGTAGCCACCCCGCAAGGAGTCGGCTTCCTTGATGCCGAGGCGGTCGAGGCCCGGACCGGCCGCCCCATCCGCTCGGCTTGGCGGTCACCGGGTGAGCCACGCCCGAGCCGGCCTGCGGATGCGCTCGCGGTCGCCCCGGCCACCTTCAACACGATCAACAAGTGGGCCGCCGGGATCTCGGACAATCTCGCGCTGGGCATCCTGTGCGAGGCGCCCGCCATGGGTGTACCGGTCGCCGTACTGCCGTACCTGAACTCCGCCCAGGCCGCCCACCCTGCATACCGACGGAGTCTGGACCTGCTGCGCGAGATGGGTGTCCTGGTCGGCTCCTACGAGCCTCACCGGCCGAAGGCGGGCGGCGGGGCCGACCGCTACCGCTGGGAGGAAGTGCTGGAGCTGCTTGCCCCGAGGCTGTCCGCGCGGTCGTGATCAGCGCCGATGCGCTCGCGGTTGCGGGAGCGAGACGGTGGTTGCCTCGTGGGCCGGAGTGCTGGGTGTCCCATCGGGCCGTGCTGCGCTGTGGGCCTGTGCTGCACGGGCGCGTGCGTTGGGCGTCGGCCGTGCGCTGACGCGTTGAATACGCCACGCCAGGGTCCTTGCGGGGGAGCGGGCGTCATCCAGGGCACGTTGGTCGGCGGCCTGCCTGAGAAGTCGTTCCGGGTCGTGCCCGAGTGCTTCCGCTTCAGCGAGTGCGGCAGTGAGGGCAGCGATCGCGGGATCTGCGAGGACCTGCTCCGAGTGCGCGGGTACGGCCCGACGGATGTGGTGGACGTGCCGGTCCACCTTCGGTTGCGGCGGTCGGTGCCGGACGAGGGCGGTCAGGGGTGCTGCTGCCTGGTCGTATGCGGCTTGGAGGTGGAGCAGAGTCTGCTGGGCGGCGGCGACCTGCTGGTCGTGGTGGCGGAGCTGGTGCCAGCGGGTGGCCGCGATGGTGACGAGGATTGCGGCGTCGAGGAACATCGCCAGAGCCGTACCGTCCCCCGGTGCGGGCTCGCGGAGCATCGCCCGTATGGCGCTTCGCAGGGCGCGGGCGTGGTGGTGTTCGGCCTGAATGCGGGAACGCGTGGCGCGCTCGAAGGCGGAAGCGGCTTCGCGGAGCTGGGCGCGGATGGGCGCGGGGGCGAGGAGGGGCAGGGCGTCAAGGGCTTCACCGAAGGCGGCGAGGTGGGCCTGCGAGGCTCCATCGTCGTGACCGCTGAGGTGGTGGGGGATGTGCTCGGTGGCGGCGATGGCCTGGTGCCAGGGGTTGGGAGAGCGAGGAGAGCGCTTGCTCGGCTGGTTGGTGAGCTGCGGGTCGGTGGCCTCCAGGCGTGCTCGGATCCTGGGGAGGGACAGGTCCGGGGCGAGTGTGGAGCCGGAGTACCAGATGGGTTCCTTGCCGGCGGTGAGGTTGTCTTCGCTGGCGACCTTGTAGCCGCGTACGTCGCCGGAAGGGAAATACACGGCTTCGACCAACACACCTTCGGTGCGGCTGAGCAGGCGGATGAACTCCTCGGTGCTGGTGGAGGCGGCCACGGCAGTGCGGACGATGGTGCGCAGGCGTTCACGAGCCGACTTGTCCCGGCCTTGGCGGTGTGCCTTTTCCTGCTCGGCGCGAGTGGAGCGTCTGGCGGCGGTGCGGTCTCCGCGGACGACTTGAAGGAGTCCGTACTCCTTCTCGATGGCGGCGAGTTCGCGGTCGGCGGTGAGGTAGTCGTTCCAGTGGCGTGCGGTGCTCAGGTCGCCGCGGACCTTGGTGGCGGCGATGTGAATGTGGTCGGGGGCGTGACGGACGGCGACCCAGCGGCAGCCGTCCGGGTCGTCTTGTGGCGCGATGCCGGTGGCGGCCACGACGCGGCGGGCTATGTCGGCCCATTCCTCGTCGCTGAGGCGGCGGTCGGTTATGGCGGCGCGGAGGGAGCAGTGCCAGACGTGCCGCTCGGGTGCGCGGCCGAGTCGGCGGGCTTGCTTGACGCGGAGGTCGAGGTCAGCCACGAGAAGCCGCTTTGTGGCGGTGAAGTCGTCCATACGGCCGGGGTCGGGGGCGAAGCCGTCCCAGGAGGCGACGAGGTGGGGGTCGGTGTGGTCTTTGGCCTTCTTGGTGTCGAACAGGTAGCGGATCAGGCCGGCCGTGTCCTTTCCCCTGCTGATCTTGGCGATCACCGGGCGGCCTTGTTGATGACGGCCTGGTTCGCAGCTGCGGCGATCTCGCTGATGGCTGCTCGGACCGCGCTCAGGGTGCGCTCGGTCTGGGCGAGGACGGTGGTGTCCCCAGGGTGTGGATGGTCGCCGGAGTTGAGTTTCCGGGCGATCTGGTTGGCATTGTTGCCGATCTTGGCGATCTGCTCGCGCAGTGCGGTCAGCTCGTCGATGTAGTCGTCCAGCGGGGTGCGCTGGCCCGGTAGGGCGAGGTCGCCGTGGATGTGGGCCATGACGACGGCGCCGACGTAGTGGGCGCCGGCGATGTTGAGAGACCGGGCCTTGGCGAGGATGGCGCTCTTCTCTTCGATGCTGTAGCGCACGTCGACGCGTTCTTTGCGCTGGGTGTCTTTGCGCTTGCGGCGGCGGGCGATGCGGTGCAGGGCGGCGGCTTCGGCGGCACGAGGGAGGACGACGGGGGTGGCCTGGACGCGTTGTCCTTCCTCGGGTGCCCCCTGGCGCCCGTGGGTCTCCGCCACCCCCGGGGCGGAACTCCCGTTGGACCGCCCCTTGGACGGTCCAACGGCATACCTTGCTGGCTGGGTGACGCTTGTGGTCGTCTCCCGCTGTCCGGAGGGCAGCTCACGTCGGGCTTCGCGCATCGGGGCAGTCCTTACTAGGAGTCGGCGGACGGGATGTGCCAGGGGCGGTCGGCTCCGCCCTCTGTCCACTCGCTGAGCAGCGCGATGACGGGCGGTACCGACCGGTCAGCGCGCTAGGAGACGCGCTCGGGCGTACGGTCGAGTTCGGCCTGCAGGCGGCGTGTGATCTCGGTGAGGCGGTCCTTGCCGACGGGGTGGCCCTGGGCTCGGATCGCCGCTTCGACGTGGCGGCGGGAGATACGTCCTTGGCGGCCCAGGGGCGCGGCGCGGCCGAGAGCCAGGAGCGTTTCCGTGGAAACGCTGGGCTGCCGACCCTTGATCGGGCTGTGGGGCTGACGCGCCTCCGCCACTTCGGCCGGAGGGTCCGCCACGTCCGCGATGTCCTTCGCCACAACTTCAGGCCGTGCTTGTGCCGCGCCCTTCGAGGCATCGGCCGTGTCGCTGTTCGGAGCGGGCCGCAGCACGTTCTCGACGTGAGTGTGGCGCTGAGCACTGACCGGTTCAGTGGAGTGCCGTCGAGTGGGGTGGCGGCGTATGACGAGATCCAGGTGGACGGCTCCGGCGAGCGCAAGCGGGGCGATGGCCGACAGTGCGCCGACGGTGACGTCGTCCAGGTGGAGCCTGGCGGCGTCGCTCTCCTGGTTGAGACGGACGGCGTGCAGGGCGTTCGCCCAGATGCTCGTGATGGTGGCGATGCCGACGAGGGCCCAGACGTAGAGGCGAGAGCGCCAGGGGGCGGCACGCAGGATGAGCAGGGCCGCGACGCCGATGGCGATGAACCCGTCGATCACGAGCGGGAAGGCGTACGTCAGCACTCCGCGGATGTGGATGGCCACTGCCATCTGCCGCAGGGCGTCGTACGAGAGGGCGAAGCCGATCGTGCCGACCAGAGCGACCCCCAGGCGGATCGCGGCGGTCATCATCGGTACTGGGGTCGCGGTGGTGCGTACAGGCAAGCGAGTGCTCCAAGCGGGGAGGGATGGTGGGCGAAGAGGTGGCGGACCCGTCGCACCCGTCGCACGGCTGGTCAGAGCAGGTACGGGTGATCGTCGTGGTACGAGACGACTCGTCGCAGCGACGACACCCGTCACGGGGGTGACCTGCGATGTGACGGGTGCGACGAGTCTTTACGGGTGCGGGCCCGGGCCTGTCGGGGCGCTCTCGTCACCGTTCTCAGGAACGGACGCCTCCGGGCAGTACCGCGCCCAGGCGTCGGTGAAGCGGAGGCGTGCGAAGCCCTTGGCCTGCCTGCCGCCCTCGAAGCGGAGGGTGGCGGCCTTGATGTCGAAGTCCTTCAGGAGGAGCCCAAGATGGCGTGGGCTGAGGCCGGTGGTGCCGTACTCGGCCCATGGAGCCTCTTGGTCCTTGAGAAGCTCCTCCAGCAGGTCCCGGGTGCGCATGATGTCCGGGTCGCCGCAGCGGGCGAAGGCGCGCCGGATGTCCTGCAGGAGGCGCGTCTTGAGATTGGACTCGTCGTCCTTGTCCGTCTCTGCGGCGCACATGGCCGCGCAGGCAGCACGTGCGTCCTCGGGCCAGGTGCCGCCGGCCAGCTCCGCGACGATCACGAGCGGTTCCCAGGTGTCCGCCGCACGGTCCTGCACCGGCATCCGCGGTACCAGGTCCACGGCGGTGTCCATGAGCGGACGGAGCCACGCCTCCAAGCGGTCCCGCAGAGCGTGCAGGACTGGGATGTCGCGGCGGGAGCGGAACTGTTCGACGCGCTCGCCGTCCTTGCGGCGTTGCATGCGGATCACCACCGCCCGGTCCATGACCGTGTCCGGCAGGGCGCCGATGCCGGCGAGCGCGGCCATGGCGAAGGTGGGGAACTTCCGCGTCTTGTGCTCGGGGCCGGAGATCCGCAGGGCGGGCCGGTTGCGCTGGTGGCCGGCGTTGAGCAGGCCGCGCAGTTCCTCGTTCTTCTCGGCGGCCTTGATGCTGCCGAAGATGGTGTCGGCCTCGTCCACCAGCAGAGTGGGCGGGTCGTCACCGATGGCACGGAAGACGACAGCCGGGCTGGTGTTCACGGTGATCAGCGGGTCGTGCGCCGTCTCCGTGATCACGTCCAGCAGGCGGGACTTGCCGCACCGCTTCGCCGGCCCGACCACCGCCAGGCGCGGTGCGTGCTGCAGTGCGGGCTGGATGTGCGTGGCCGCCACCCACAGCGTGACGGCGGTCAGCGCCTCGCCACTTGGCAGGATCACGTACCGGGCGATCGCTGCGCGCAGCTCGTCCAGCAGGCCGGCCCCTTCGTTGGAGCTATCCGTCTGATCACGCTCGCTGGATGAGGGATCGGACGCCGGGCCCTGGCCGGGGATGGCCACGGGTGGCCAAGACGGGGTGACGGCGGGTGCGGTGGGGGCTGGAGAGGTCGTGGATTCGTCCACAGGCGTTCCTTCCTGGTGAGTTCGGACGGGCAAGGTCCGGACTCACCGAGACAGATCGTTTTCTGGCAAGGGGCGATGTGGGAAGGGGCCGCGCGGCTCCCGGCGGTGGCTCGCCGAGAGCCGCTTCGCTTTCCCGTGTGGTGGTCTCAGACGGCGAGGTCGTACGCGGCCTGGGCATTGAGCCAGGTGTCCACCTCGACCCAGCGGTAGCGCAGGTGGCGACCGACCTTGTGCGCGTTCGGGCCGATGCCCCGGTACTTCCACTGGTAGAGCGTCTTGACCGGCACCCCGAGGTACTCGGCGACTTCCGCCGGGGTGGCGAGGGGGCCGCGTCGGTTGGCGTCGGCAGTGGTGTGGTCAGGGCGGGGGGAAAGGCTCGGCATAGGGCTCCTTTTTCGGTTTCGGACAACTGCGTGGACAACACAGCCACACCCTGGGCGGAGAAGTCCAGAGTTGGTTCTAGAAGGCTCCAGAAGTTCCCGTTGGTGAGCGCGGGAGGCAATACCGTAAGGGCGAATTGGCGGTTGACCAAAAAGTCGGCGCCAGGGTGATGTGCTGTTCGTAAGGCCAGGTGGTGGCCCATCGTCGAGAGGTGCGGTCAGCTACACTGCGCTCGCTTTCCGGTGAGCGGAATCGGCGGCGCAGCCTCCCCGGTGCCGCGTGTCGTGCATTAACCGGCGCAATTGTTGATCCGGCCGGGTGCGACTTCTGTAGGGTTTAAGAATCAACTCTTGCCAAAGGATTCGGCTGCAAGTTACAGCTACCTGTTATGGCAACTCGACCTCTCGAAATAGGCCCCGCCGGCTTGCATACCGCCCGCGCTATCGAGCGCATGCGGCTGGCGCTCGGCCTCACCCAGCATCAACTGGCTGCCCACTGCACCGCGATGGGCCGCCCGATGACCAACACCGCGCTCAGCCGCACCGAGCGCGCCCATCGACGTTGCAACATCGACGACCTCGTCGTGATCGCCGAAGCCCTCGGTGTTCGTGCTACGGCTCTGCTGCCTGCCGGGGTCTGCCCCGCTCACCCTCGCCACACCGAAGC
Source organism: Streptomyces sp. NPDC053750 (assembly GCF_044544295.1). NCBI lineage: Bacteria > Bacillati > Actinomycetota > Actinomycetes > Kitasatosporales > Streptomycetaceae > Streptomyces > Streptomyces sp. NPDC053750. Next base: position 111,386 of record NZ_JBITXB010000007.1, read on the forward strand.
AGACCTCTGCTGCCGTGCCCAGGGGGTCCTCCTTGGCTGACGTGTACGACCGCTGGCACAAGTCCCGTCCCAAGCCGGACGAGACCCAGTGCAGCGAGCACAAGAGCCGCACCCGGCGGATGGTCCCGACCTCCGATCACGGGATCGGTAAGCGCTGGCAGGTCCGGTACCGGGACCTGGACAGCCACCAGCGCAAGGAGAACTTCCACACGAGGGCCGAAGCCGACAAGCGGGCGGCCGAGGTCGACGTCGAGATCCGGAGCGGCAGCTACGTCGTTCCTGCCGAGACGAAGCAGACGCTCGGCGCCTACGCCCAGAAGTGGCTCGACGCGAACTCGGTAGGCCCGACCACGGCCCTCCGCTACGAGGCCACCGTCCGCAACCACATCGTCGCCCACCTCGGCCGGCGCGAGCTGCGGTCCCTGAACAAGCCCTCGGTCGTTCAGGGCTGGATTCGCACACTGCAGGACGGCGGCTTCGAAGTGTCGACGATCGAGGGCATCTTCGACATCCTCTCCAGCATCCTCGGCATGGCTGTGGAGGACGGGCTGCTGCCGAAGAACCCTTGCAAGTCGAAGTCGGTCAAGCTGCCGACCGCGACCAAGAAGAAGATCGTCCCTTGGTCCCTGGAGCGTGTGCGTGCCGTCATCGCCGGGCTGCCCGAGCGCTTCCAGGCAGCCGGCAAGCTCGCCTTCGGGTGCGGCCTACGTCAAGGGGAGGTCTTCGGCTTCGCCGTCGAGGACATCGACTGCAGAGGCGGCTGGATCCACGTCAACCGCCAGGTGCGGCTCGTCGGCACGAAGCCGGTTTTCGCCCTGCCCAAGGGCAACCGGATCCGGTCAGTGCCGCTGTCGGCGCAGCTGGCCACTGCCCTCAAGGGCCACATGAGGCGATTCCCGCCCACGGCGGTCACGCTGCCCTGGGCGAAGCCCGACGGCGAGCCCAAGACCTTCCGGCTGCTTTTCGTCGACGAGAAGGGCCGAGCGTACAACCGCAGCGTCTTCAACATGGGCGCTTGGAAGCGAGCCCTGGTCGCCGCCGGCGTGATCCCTCCCCGCGAGCGCGGGGCGAGGTACCTCCAGGCGGCTCCTGAGGACGGCATGCACGCCCTCCGTCACGCGTATGCCTCCGTGCTCTTGGACGCGGGGGAGAGCATCAAGGCGCTCTCCGAGTACCTCGGCCACTCGGACCCGGGCTTCACGCTCCGGACGTACACGCACCTGCTGCCCTCCAGCGAGAGCCGGACCCGCAAGGCGATCGACGATGCCTTCACAGACGCGGAGGGCAGCGGCGACCCGCCCACCACCGCGGACACATCAGTGACCTCGGCCGAACCGATGTGTCCACAATGCGCCCTGGTGGCCTGACGGCCCGGCACATGACCGGGGTGGGACCGAAATCTCCTCGCGCCTTCCCTGTAGCCGCCCCTGGCCCAACGCGGTGCCGCTGGCCTGGAGCTGACCCTGCACTACATCGACGTCGCCGCCACCGCCCACTGCCCGTGCAGTGGCTTCGGCGGGGCACAGTAACGGGCGTGGCAACGGTTATACCGACAGCAGCTGTGTGATCGACAGGGCGGCGGCGGAAAGTTGGGTTCTCACGGCGTCGACGTCGATCTCATCGGCCCGGTGGCGCGGGATGGTGGCCGTGATGGAGCCGGCCACAGTGTGCTGGGCGAAGTACGGCACGGCGATGCCGTAGCCGTCCGGGATGCGTTCACCGTCGCCGACGGCCCAGCCGCGGTCGCGTACCTGGGCCAAGTCCTTCCTGATCGTGGTGCGACGCAGTGGCGTGCGGTCGGTGTATGTGACCAGCGGAAGGTCGGAGAGGGTGTCGTCGGGCAGGAAGGCGAGGATGGCTTTGCCCGCGGCGCCCGCGGCGAGAGGGACATCCGATCCAGTAGGCAGGTCATAGTGGATCGGTTTGCTTCCCGGTACTACGGCGGTCATGCGTGCCGTCCGGGTGGCCGGGTCGTACTCGGCCAGGCCGATGGTCTCTCCGGTCTGCTGTGCCAGGTCCCGCAGCGCTGGGAAGACGATCAGGGTGATGGAGTGGAGCGGACCGAGTGCGGCTGCCCAGCGCAGTAGCAGCGGCCCGGCCACGGCGTGCTCCTCGTGGGTGGTGGCGAGCCCCGTGGCGAGTGCGGTGTCGAGGAGCCGGGCGGCGGTCGCAGGGTTCCCTTGCAGTACGCGAGCCAGCGCCCGTCCACCCAGCGGCAGAGGTTGTGAAGCGGTGAGCGCGGAGAGCAGACGCTCGATGCGAACGGTGGCCGAACCGCCGTCCTCGGCGGGACTCGGGCTGGTGGGGGTCGCTCGGCCGTGTTCGGGTGCCGGCCGGGGCGGTGGTGAGGTCAGGCTGCCGACCTTGCGGGCGGTTTGGCGGACGAGGGGGGCGAAGCGTTCAAGGTCGGCGTGACGGGTCTCGTGCCGTGGGCGGGTGGCGGAAATCGCTCCCAGCAGGCCCGCCGCGTGGAACGGGGCGGCGACTCCGGCGGCCAGGGCGACGTGTTGTCCGATGCTGATGGTCACGCCGTCCTCGCGCGCCTGGTGCAGGAGTCGCTCCAGTTCGGCGGGGTCGGTGACGGTATCCGGCGTGTGCGCGACCAGATCGAGGCGGGCGAGGACGTCGGGGCCGAGTTCGGTGAGCATGGAACGGCCGGCCGCGCCGGCGTGCAGGGGGATCACGGCGCCGGGGTCGAGCCGGTAGCGGACGGGACCGTCCGGAATCGCGGACAGGGCGACGAAGCCCTCCGTGCGAACGGGGTCGTACAAGGACAGCAGGATGGTGGCGTCGCAGGCCCGGGCGAGTTCCTCGGCCAGTGGACGAGCCTGGCCGAGCAGCGGGTGCGAGCGGTGGAGCCGGTCCGCGAGGACGCGTAGCCGGGGTCCGCAGACGTAGGTGGCGTTCACTGTCTGCGTCGCCAGGTCGCGCTCGGTGAGCGCGTGGAGGGTCCGGTGGACCGTGCTGCGGCTGAGGCCGAGGTCTTCGGCAAGTTCGCGCACGCCCCAGGGCAGCTCCGGTGGCCGACGGGTGAGGGCGTCGAGGGTGACGACGATCCGGTCGTTGACGGCCGATCCGCTGCTCACAGCGACCACCGCCAGGCGTGACTCGTCGACTCGCTCCACAGCGACGCGAGCATGTGCGGACGCTCCATCCTCCGCCTTCCCCCTGCCGTTTCTCACCTGGTCGGCCACTGTACGTGGCGCCTTTCGACGCGGGCGCCCCGCTGCTGTCGCCGGTCGCTCGCGGTGGCTGTCGGTGCCGTCCGCGTTTCGAGCGGGACGCGTCCGAGGGTTGACAGCAGGCGAAGACCGGCCAGACACTCACCGAACAGTTTACAGGACGCTGTCCCATTTTTTGCACAGCGAGGTGCGAGATGTCAGTCCCCACGGACACTGCAGAGGTGACCCCCGTCACCGACGAACGCCGCCGCAAAGCGAAGAAGGCCACCGCCGTGGCCGCCTTCGGCACGTTCATCGAGTACTACGACTTCAGCGTCTACGGCTATGTCGCCGCGACCCTGTCGATCGTCTTCTTCCCCAGCGACAACCCGACCGTCGGCCTGCTCAACACTTTCCTGGTCTTCGGCTCGGCCTTCGCCGTCCGCCCGCTGGGCGCCTTGTTCTTCGGTCGACTCGGCGACCGCGCCGGCCGCCGGGTCAGCCTGGTCGCAAGCATCGGCCTGATGAGCCTGGCCGCCGCCCTGACCGGACTGCTGCCCGGTTACGCCACCATCGGCGTCGCCGCGCCGATCCTGTTGATCGTCCTGCGCATGCTGCAGGGCTTCTCCACCGGCGGCGAGATCGGCGGCGCGGCCAGCTACATCCGGGAATGGGCGCCCAAGGAGCGGCGCTCGCTGTACATCTCGTTCATCCCCGGCGTCGCGGTGTTCGGCAAGGCGTGCGCGGCGGGCATGGCGGCGCTGGCCGCCTCGTTCGTGCCGGAAGAGTCGATGGAGGCATGGGGCTGGCGCCTGCCGTTCCTTCTCGCGGTCCCGCTGGGCCTGCTGTGTCTGTACCTGCGGCTGAAGATCGAGGACACCCCCGAGTTCCGCGATGCCGAGCCCGCTGACCGCAGTGACCGCAAGCCGCTGAAGGAACTGACGGCCGGATACCGCGGCCCACTGGCCAAGGTCATGGCGATCTCCACGGTGCAAAACGTCGGTACATACGTCGGCACTGTCTTCGTCGCCTCGTACCTGAGCACCGTCCTGGACTTCAGCGAGAGCCAGGCCGCGACCATCGTGCTGCTCGCCGTTCTCACGGCCGCCGTGTTCATCCCCCTGTGCGGCCAGCTCGGCTCACGACTGGGCGGCAAGCGCGTCCTGATCGTCTCCTACGTCGCCTACATCGCCGTCACGATCCCCTCGTTCTGGCTCATGGGCCGCGGCTCGGTGGGCCTGGCCATCGTCGGCCTGATTCTCGGCATGGTCCCGTACGCCCTCTGCCAGGCCGGCACCTACGCGGTCATGCCGGAGTTCTTCCCCGTCCAGGTCCGTAACACCGGTGTCGCCTTCGGCCACAGCATCGGCGCTGTCATCGGCGGCGGAGCCGGACCCTACGTCAGTACCTGGCTCATCGACTCCACCGGCAGCACCTTCGTGCCCGCCTACATCCTCGTCTTCTTCGGCCTGTTCGGCCTCGGTATCGCTCTCGGCGCGGTACGCCGCAGCGCCTCTGACGACCACCTCTACGCCTGACCCGCACGACCCGACCGAACGGACCAGACACGCATGCCGTCGTTCTACGTCTCCGACGCCATCCACCCCCAGGTGCTGGACACCCTGCACGAGATGGGCGAAGTCCACCTCGGCTACGGCCCCACGGCCACCCCCTACGCTGCCGTCCAGAGCAGCGTGGATGCGGTCATGCTGCGCGCCGAGCGGTTCACCGCCGACAAGATCCAGGCATCCCCCCACCTGAAGATCATCGCCCGGCACGGGGTGGGCACCGACAACGTCGACATCCAGGCCGCCACCGACGCCGGCGTCTGGGTCACCGTCACCCCCGGCAGCAACGCCCGGTCCGTCGCCGAGCACGTCTTCGCGCTCGCCCTGGCCCTCGCCCGCCGCGTCCCGGCCGCCACAGCAGGTACCGTCGCCGGCCAGTGGGCCACCATCAAGCCCGTGCTCACCGGGATCGAGCTGCACGGCCGCACATTGGGCCTGCTCGGCTTCGGCCGCATCGCCTCACTGACCGCCGGCATCGCCCGCGGTTTCGGCATGCCTGTTCTCGTCTCCGACCCCTACGTCGCCCCGGACACCGTGGAGCAGTACGGCGCCCGGCTCGTCCCCCTCGACGACCTCATCGCCCAGTGCGACGTACTGAGCCTGCACGCCCCGCTCACCGCAGCGACCAAACACATCATCGACGCTGCGGCCATCGCCCGGATGCGCCCGGGAACCGTACTGATCAACACTGCCCGCGGCGGACTCGTCGATGAGACCGCCGTTCTGGCGGGGCTCGAGTCCGGCCACCTGGGCGGAGCAGCCCTCGATGTCCTCGACGGCGAGTCGACCGACATGCAGGACCCCCTCCCACACAGTCCGGAACTCGCGGCCCGGCTCGGCAGCCTGGACAACCTGATCGTCACGCCGCACATCGCCGGGCAGACCAGCCAGTCGCTGCTGGCCGCGGGCACCCAGGCCCTCGCCTGCATCCAGCAGGCCCTCGCAGGCCAGGACCCGGAGCACGCCGTCAACACCGTCAGCGCCGCAGCCTGATCCCCGCCCCTCACCTTCCCGGAGACGAGAACGCCTTGTTCATCAACGCCTCGACCGACAACATCGACATCGCCCCCGCCTGGGAACGCGCCGACCTGGACGAGGTGAAAAGGCTCGCTCAATACCCGGTGGCGCTCGTCGGCGACGTGCAGGCCCGAATGGGCATGATGGCCGCGGCCATCCGCCCTGTGACCCCCGCACCGCGACTGGCCGGTACCGTCCTGCCCGTCCTCGCCCGCGAGGGCGACAACCTTGCCATCCACAGGGCCCTGGACGACGCCCGCCCGGGCGACGTCCTCGTCGTCAACGCAAACGCCGAGATCAACCGCGCCGTGTTCGGTGACCTTCTCGGCGAGATCTGTCTCGCCAAGGGCGTCACCGGCATCGTCATCGATGGAGCCGTCCGCGACGTCGAAGAACTCGCCGGCCAGGGACTCGCCGTGTACGCCCGCGGTATCTCCCCCGCCGGCCCCTGGAAGAACGGACCCGGCCGCATCGGCTTCCCCGTCGCGTGCGGCAACGTCGTCTGCAACCCCGGCGACGCCATCTTCGGCGACAGCGATGGCATCGTCGTCATCCCTCGACGTGATCTCACCGCCGTCTTCGAACGGACCCTGGCCCAGGAGCAGACCGAGCAAAAGATGCGCGAGGCCATCAACGCAGCTGCCCAGCTCGCCCACTGACCACGGCCTGAGCCAGACCCCTGCACCACGCGTCGCTCGCTGCCTGGACCCCACCGCACAGTGGTCCTGGCGTGACGCGTGCAGTGCGGGAACCGGGGATGGACGGCAAATGAGGGTGCCGTCCATCCCTGGCAGACCGCTCACCGTCACGGCGTGGCGAGTGCGGCGGCACGTCGGCCCGGCAGGGCACACCTGTGCCCCCGGCCGAACCAATGTGCCCTCAATGTGCCCTGGCCACCCGACGGCCCCTCCGGCACACGACGAGGGCGGAGCCCGAAAGCCTCGCCCGAAACCTGCGAAACCCCAGGTCAGGCCAGCTCAGGGCCACACCAGGCAGTACGCCTGATGCCCCGCCTCATGCAGCCGATGGCTGAAGTCCTGCCACTCGTGCAGCAACTGGTACACATTGAACGCGTCCCGCGGACCGCCCCGGTCCGGCACCGTCGACCAGATGAAGGCGGCCGCGCCGACCGCCTCCTCGCCGATGCCGCGCAAGGGGTCGACGACGGTCATCGGGAGTTTCACGACCGCGTAGTCGGGATGCAGGACCACCAGTTCCAGCGGGGGCACCTTGTGCAGGGGGACGCCCTCGATGCCGGTGAGGACCATGGCGGCCATGGTCTCGGGCTTGATCTTGGTGAACATGCCGTTCATCCCGAGCTCGTCGCCGCCCAGCTCCTCGGGGCGCATCGAGATCGGGACGCGGGCCGCGGTCGCGCCGTCGGGCGCGCCGAAGTACTTGTAGGTCACCCCCACCCGACCACCATTCCTGCTCCCCGCCCCCAGCCGGTCGGCCCGCCGCTCGAGCCGGTCGGGCTCGCTCGGTGCGCCTGGTCCCTGACGTGCTTCGGTCGCTTCCTCCGCCTCGCGTCGGTGCCTTCCGCGCCGGGCACGTCGAGGACCCAGGTCGTCGGTCCCCTCGCCCAGTCCGCCACCGCGATGCATATCTCCACCCGACTGCTTTTCTAGGACGCGTGGCCCCCGCCGCGCAACCCGATCATCGTGTCAGTGACCTCCCCCACGGCCGCTCGCCGAAACGTGCGGTGAAACATATGTCCGTTGCATGGCCGTCGCACGGCCGTCGCATGTGCGTCATATGTCCCCGGGGCGCCGGTAGCCCCCGTCCGCGCCGCCCGTATGAGCTGCGTGGACGTGCTCCAGTCTGGCAGACGGCACGGCGTGCGGGCAGGTTGTCTAACCTGAATGAGGTCACCCTGGGCAACCAGAGGCCGAGCAGAGTCCGATACGTCGGAGAAGGTCGAGAAGGTCGGAGAAGTCGCAGGTCATGAGCGAACTGGCATATCCATACGAAGCACCGGCCTCGCAGGCTCTGTTCGACCGCGCGGCGGCCGTCACGCCCGGCGGCGTGAACTCCCCGGTGCGCGCCTTCCGCGCCGTCGGCGGCACGCCCCGGTTCATGGTGTCCGGCACCGGGCCGTACCTGACCGACGCCGACGGGCGGGAGTACGTCGACCTCGTCTGTTCCTGGGGGCCGATGATCCTCGGGCACGCGCACCCCGAGGTGATCGCCGCCGTGCAGGAGGCCGTCGCCCGCGGCACGTCGTTCGGCACGCCCGCCGAGGGTGAGGTCGCCCTCGCGGAGGCCATGGTCGAGCGGGTCGCGCCGCTGGAGCAGGTGCGGCTGGTGTCCAGCGGCACCGAGGCCACCATGTCGGCCATCCGGCTCGCCCGCGGCTTCACCCAGCGCACCAAGGTGATCAAGTTCGCCGGCTGTTACCACGGTCACGTCGACTCGCTGCTCGCCGCCGCCGGCTCCGGCGTCGCCACCTTCGCGCTCCCCGACACCCCGGGCGTCACCGGTGCCCAGGCGAGCGACACGATCGTGCTGCCGTACAACGACCTCGACGCCGTGCACGCCGCCTTCGCCGCCCACCCCGGTGAGATCGCCTGCGTGATCACCGAGGCCTCGCCCGGCAACATGGGCGTCGTGCCGCCGCTGCCCGGCTTCAACCAGGGGCTCAAGGACGCCTGCGCCGCGAACGGCGCGCTGTTCGTCTCCGACGAGGTGATGACCGGGTTCCGGACGAGTCGCGCCGGGTGGTACGGCGTGGAAGGCGTCGTTCCCGATCTCATGACCTTCGGGAAGGTCATGGGCGGTGGGTTCCCCGCCGCCGCGTTCGGCGGGCGGGCCGACGTCATGGCCCACCTCGCCCCGGCCGGTCCCGTCTACCAGGCCGGGACCCTCTCCGGGAACCCGGTCGCCACCGCCGCCGGCCTCGCCCAGCTGCGGCTCCTCGACGAGGCGGCGTACGACAGGATCAACGCCACCTCCCTCCGGATCCAGGCCCTCGTCACCGAGGCGCTCACCAAGGAGGGTGTCGCGCACACGCTGCAGACCGCCTCGAACATGTTCTCCGTCTTCTTCACGGACCGGCCGGTGCGCAACTACGAGGACGCCAAGGCGCAGGAGTCCTTCCGCTTCACCGCCTTCTTCCATTCCCTGCTCGCGAACGGTGTCTACCTGCCGCCGTCCTCCTTCGAGTCCTGGTTCGTGTCCACCGCCCACGACGAGCGGGCCGTCCAGCGCATCGCCGACGCCCTTCCGGCGGCGGCCCGCGCGGCCGCGGAGGCGACGGCATGAGCCACAACGCCGACAGCGCAGACAACGCGAACAGCACGGACCCGGACATCACCGTCGTCCACGTGATGCGGCACGGCGAGGTAGAGAACCCCACCGGTGTCCTCTACGGCCGGCTGCCCGGCTACCACCTCTCCGATCTGGGCCGGCGCATGGCCGACCGGGTCGCCGAGCACCTCGCCGGCCGCGACGTCACCTACGTCGTCGCGTCCCCGCTGGAGCGGGCGCAGGAGACGGCCACGCCGATCGCGAAGGCGCACGGCCTGGACCTCGGCACGGACGAGCGGCTCATCGAGGCCGACAACGTCTTCCAGGGCAAGACCTTCGGCATCGGCGACGGCGCGCTGCGCCGGCCCGCCAACTGGAAGCACGTGCTCAACCCGTTCAGGCCGTCCTGGGGCGAGCCGTACGTCGACCAGGTGGTGCGCATGATGGGTGCGCTGAACGCGGCCAAGGACCGGGCCCGCGGACACGAGGCCGTGATCGTCAGCCACCAGCTGCCGATCTGGATCCTGCGGTCGTACGTCGAGCGGCGGCGGCTGTGGCACGACCCGCGCAGGCGGCAGTGCACGCTGGCGTCGCTGACGACGTTCACGTTCCAGGGCGACCGGATCGTGTCCGTCGGCTACACCGAGCCCGCCCGCGACCTCGTCCCCGCCCACCTCCTCGCGGGCGCCAAGCCGGTCAAGGGCCAGAGCAAGGCCTACGGCGCCTGAAGACGCCCCCCGCCCCAAGGCACGTGCCGCGCGGTACGTGACGCTCGTTACCGAATCCGCACACATATCCGGAACCCGCACGTTCGTCACGTCCTCTGACCGAGTGACCACCAGAGGACGTGACGAACGAGGTTGCGATGCGCACTTCCACCCGCACTCTCACCCGCAGGGGGATGCTCGGACTCGGCGCGGGCGCCGCGGCCGCCGTCGGGCTCGCGGGCTGCGGCTCCGGATCTCACACATCGTCGGACGGCTCGCACCAGGCAGGCGGTTCCGGTGAACCCTCGCCCTCCGGCAGCAGCAAGGCCCCCGCGAAGCCCATCGGCGACGGCTCCACGTCGTACACCGGCAAGCAGCCGCACCAGCCGGACGCGCCCGTGCCGCTGGAACCCGGCCAGACCCCGCCGCAGTTCGTCGTCTTCTCCTGGGACGGCGCGGGCGAGGTCGGCAACGGGCTCTTCCCGCGCTTCCTCGACCTCGCCGAGGAGCACGGCGCGCACATGACCTTCTTCCTCTCGGGCCTGTACCTGCTGCCCGAGTCGAAGAAGCGCCTCTACGACCCGCCGAACAACCCGCGCGGCGCCTCCGACATCGGCTACCTCACCGACGCCCACATCAAGGACACCCTCGCGGGCGTCCGCCGGGCCTGGCTCGACGGCCACGAGATCGGCACCCACTTCAACGGCCACTTCTGCGGCGGCAGCGGCACGGTCGGCAACTGGACCCCGGCGCAGTGGCGCAGCGAGATCGACCAGGCGAAGTCCTTCGTGAAGGAGTGGCGGACCAACAGCGGCTGGACCGATCTGCCGTCACTGCCCTTCGACTACGACAAGGAACTCGTCGGCGGCCGCACGCCCTGTCTGCTCGGCCAGGACAACCTGCTGCCCACCGCCCGCGAGCTCGGCTGGCGCTACGACGCCTCCTCGCCCGGCGGCCGTCAGGTGTGGCCGGCGAAGAAGGACGGGATCTGGGACCTGCCGTTGCAGCAGATACCTTTCCCCGGCCACTCCTTCGAGGTCCTCTCCATGGACTACAACATCCTCGCCAACCAGTCGGTCAACTCGACCAAGGCGCCCGCCCACAACTACCCGGCCTGGCGCGAACAGGCCACCAACGCCTACATATCCGGCTTCAAGCGAGCATACGAGACAAACCGGGCACCTTTCTTCATCGGCAACCACTTCGAGGAGTGGAACGGCGGCATCTACATGGACGCCGTGGAGAACGCTCTCGAGCACATCGCGCGCGAGAGGGAGAAGGGCGAGGACATCCGCCTCGTCTCGTTCCGTCAGTTCACCGACTGGCTGGACGTGCAGAAGCCGGAGGTGCTGGCGGGGCTTAGGACCATCGACGTCGGGCAGCGGCCGGCCGGCGGCTGGAGCGCCTTCCTCAAGGAGTCCCCGGCCTCCTCGGGAGCACCCGCAAACGCCGCCTGAAATGCGGGTTTCCGCCCGTGAGGGGGGTGTGCAAGATCCCCGGAACGGACATGCGAAACTTTTCACATGAGTGCCGCCAGCCGCGCCCCCCTGCGCTCGAACCGCACGAACCGCACCGCCGCCCGCGCCCGTAGTCGCGCCGCCCTGGCCGTCGGCGCAGCCGCCGCGGCGCTGCTCGTGTCCGCGTGCAGCTCCGGCGGCACCTCGGGCGGCGGCGGCCAGACCGGCTTCATCACCGGCTCGGACGGCATCGCCACCGCCAAGAAGGGTGAGCGCGCCGACGCCCCCGAACTGTCCGGCGAGACCGTCGACGGCGGCCAGGTCGACGTCGACGACTACAAGGGCAAGATCGTCGTCCTCAACGTCTGGGGCTCCTGGTGCCCGCCCTGCCGCGCCGAGGCCAAGAACTTCGAGAAGGTCTACCAGGACGTCAAGGACCAGGGCGTCCAGTTCGTCGGCATCAACACCCGCGACACCTCCACCGGCCCGGCCCGCGCCTTCGAGAAGGACTACGGGGTCACCTACCCGAGCCTGTACGACCCGACCGGCAAGCTGCTGCTCCGCTTCGAGAAGGGCACCCTCAACCCCCAGGCCGTCCCCTCCACGCTCGTCATCGACCGGGACGGCAAGGTCGCCGCGCGCACCCTCCAGGCGCTCAGCGAGGAGAAGCTGCGCAAGATGATCGACCCGTACCTCGCCGACGGATCCGACGACTCCGGCAAGTCGGAGAAGTGACGTGTCGGCAGCGATGACCCTCGCCGAGGCGGGCTACAACGGCACGGTGCTCAACGGCGCCCTGCTGGTCGCCCTCCCCATCGCACTGCTCGGCGGACTCGTCTCCTTCTTCTCCCCCTGCGTCCTGCCCCTCGTCCCCGGCTACCTCTCCTACGTGACCGGGGTCACCGGCACCGACCTCGGCGAGGCCCGGCGCGGGCGGATGGTCGCCGGCGCCTCCCTCTTCGTCCTCGGCTTCACCGCCGTCTTCGTCTCCAGCGGCGCGCTGTTCGGCTACTTCGGCCAGACCCTCCAGGAGAACCGCAGCGTCCTGACGAACATCCTGGGCGCGTTCATGATCCTCATGGGCGTCTTCTTCATGGGCCTGATGCCCTGGCTCACCCAGCGCGAGTTCCGCTTCCACAAGAAGCCGGTGAACGGCCTGGTCGGCGCCCCGGTGCTGGGCGCGCTGTTCGGCATCGGCTGGACGCCCTGCATCGGCCCGACCCTCGCCTCCGTGCTGGCGCTCTCCGCCGACCAGGGCACCGCCGGACGCGGCGCCATACTGACCGTCGCCTACTGCCTCGGCCTCGGCGTCCCCTTCGTCCTCGCCGCGGTCGCCTTCCGCAAGGCGCTCGGCGCCTTCGGCTGGGTCAAGCGGCACTATGTCTGGGTGATGCGGGTCGGCGGCGTCATGATGATCGCGACCGGGATCCTGCTGCTGACCGGCGTGTGGGACAGCATCGTGCAGGACATGCAGACCTGGTCCAACGGCTTCACTGTGGGGATCTGACCGATGAGCACCACTTCGAAAACCACCCCCGGAACGACTCCCGGCAAGCCCCCGAAGTCCGACGGCGACGACCAGGACCTCGGCGCGGCCGGCTCCCAGCTGTCCACCGCACCCAAGGAGGAGGCCCCGAACCTCCCCTCGCTCGGCGTGATCGGCTGGGCCCGCTGGTTCTGGCGCCAGCTCACCTCGATGCGCGTCGCGCTGCTCCTGCTCCTGCTGCTGTCGCTGGGCGCCATCCCGGGATCCCTGATCCCGCAGGACGGCGTCGACGCGGTGAAGGTCGAGGAGTTCCGCCAGAACCACGACATCCTCGCCCCGGTCTACGACAAGCTCGGCCTCTTCCACGTCTACAGCTCGGTGTGGTTCTCCGCGATCTACATCCTGCTGTTCGTCTCCCTCATCGGCTGCATCGTCCCGCGCACCTGGCAGTTCGTCGGCCAGCTCCGCGGCCGTCCGCCCGGCGCCCCCCGGCGCCTGGAGCGGCTGCCCGCGTACACCACCTGGCGCACCGGGGCCGAGCCCGAGGAGGTCCGCGAGGCCGCGCTGAAGCTGCTGAAGAAGCGCCGCTTCCGCGCGGACGCCGTCGGCGACGCCGTCGCGGCCGAGAAGGGCTACCTGCGGGAGGTCGGCAACCTCGCCTTCCACATCGCGCTGATCGTGATGCTGATCGCCTTCGCCTGGGGCCAGCTGTTCAAGTACGAGGGCAACAAGCTGATCCTGGAGGGCGACGGCTTCGCCAACACCCTCACCCAGTACGACGACTTCAAGTCCGGGAACCTCTTCGACCCGGACCACGACCTGGCACCCTTCAGCTTCTCCCTGAAGGACTTCCACGGCACCTACGAGGCGACCGGCCCCAACCGCGGCACCCCGCGCATCTACGAGGCGCAGGTCACCTACAGCGAGGGTGCCGACGGCGCCGAGAAGACGAAGACCATCGAGGTCAACAAGCCGCTGGAGATCGACGGCTCCAAGGTCTACCTGGTCAGCCACGGCTACGCCCCCATCCTCACGGTCAAGGACGCCAAGGGCGACGTCGTGATGGACAAGCAGGCCGTGGCCCTGCTCCCGCTGGACGCCAACGTCACCTCCTCGGGCGCCGTCAAGGTCATGGACGGCTACCGCAACGCCAAGGGCGAGAAGGAACAGCTCGGCTTCAACGCGTTCTTCCTGCCGACCTACGGCGGCGAGGGCAGCACGATGCTCTCCAGCTTCCCGGCGCTGATCAACCCCATGCTCGCGCTCTCCGCCTACCACGGCGACCTCGGCGTCGACGCGGGCATCCCGCAGAGCATCTACCAGCTCGACAAGTCCAACCTGAAGGAGTTCAAGGACTCCGACGGCAAGCTGTTCAAGAAGCAGCTCAAGGTCGGCGACACCATGACCCTCCCGAACGGCGCCGGCTCGGTCACCTTCAACGGCGTCCAGGAGTGGGCCGGCTTCCAGGTCACGCAGCAGCCCGGCAGCGGCTGGGCGCTCGGCGGTGCCGTCGTCGCCATCCTCGGCCTGGCCGGGTCCCTGTTCATCCAGCGCCGCCGCGTCTGGGTGCGGGCCGTGCGGGGCGCCGACGGCGTCACCGTGGTGGAGATGGCCGGCCTCGGCCGCAGCGAGTCCGCGAAGCTCCCGGAGGAACTCGGCGACCTCGCGGCGGTGCTGTACGACCACGCGCCGGACACGCCCGAGAACGACGAAACCCCCGATTCCCCCGACACCCACGTCGTACCTGCCGAAGGGGCTGAGAAGTGACTCTCGCCGCCGCAACCGAGTTGGCCGCCGCGACCAACGAGAATCTCGCGAACGTCAGCAACACGCTGATCTACTCGTCGATGGCCGTCTACACGCTGGCCTTCTTCGCGTACATCGCCGAGTGGCTCTTCGGCAGCCGCAGCAAGGTCGGCCGCACCGCCGCCGCGCTCACCGCCACGAGCGAGACGAAGGCCAAGGCCAAGGCCGGCCCGGCCGTCACCGTGAACAAGGCCGGCGGCACCGCCGTACTGGAGCGTCCCGAGGTCGTCGTGCGCGCGGCGTCCGGCTCCCGCGACGTGCCCGACGGGCCCGGCGCGCACGGCGGCACCGAGAAGGGCGACCTGTACGGGCGGATCGCCATCTCGCTCACGGTCCTCGCCTTCGCCATCGAGGCGGGCGGCGTCCTCACCCGCGCCCTGTCGGTGGAGCGGGCGCCGTGGGGCAACATGTACGAGTTCAACATCACGCTCACGACGGTCGCCGCAGGCGTGTACCTCGCACTGCTCGCCCTGAAGAAGAACGTCCGCTGGCTGGGCCTGCCCCTGACCACCACGGTCCTGCTCGACCTCGGCCTCGCCGTCACGGTCCTCTACACGGCGAGCGACCAGCTGGTGCCCGCGCTCCACTCGTACTGGCTGTACATCCACGTCTCGACCGCCATCTTCTGCGGCGCGGTCTTCTACGTCGGCGCGGTCGGCACGATCCTGTACCTCTTCAAGGACAGCTTCGAGAGCAAGCTGGCCTCCGGCGGCACCCCCGGCCGCTTCGCGAGCTCCGTCCTGGACCGGCTGCCCTCCGCCGCCTCCCTCGACAAGTTCTCCTACCGCGTCAACGCCGCCGTCTTCCCGCTGTGGACGTTCACGATCATCGCGGGCGCGATCTGGGCCGGTGACGCCTGGGGCCGTTACTGGGGCTGGGACCCCAAGGAGACCTGGTCCTTCATCACCTGGGTCGCCTACGCGTGCTACCTGCACGCCCGCGCCACGGCCGGCTGGAAGGGCCGCAAGGCCGCCTATCTGGCCCTGATCGCCTTCGGCTGCTGGCTGTTCAACTACTACGGCGTCAACATCTTCGTCTCCGGCAAGCACTCCTACGCGGATGTGGGCCTGGGCGCCCTCCAGTCCGTCGGCTTCTGAACCAGACGCCTCACAAGGCCGGTTCCTGTGACGCACGTCACGGGTGCCGGCCTTTGGTGTGAGGTTTCCGGGGAGGGTTCGCCGAAAGTGTGGTGGCGGGCGTGTGTGGTGGGAACCGTGGGAGTGGTGCCCGGAGTCCGTTGCAGGGACGACCCGTTGAGGCGGTGGGCCGGCGAGGACCGTGGGCAGGAGGGGCGGGACGGTGGCGTCGATGCCGTTGACGGCGGGGGATCCGGTACAGGTGGGCCGGTACCGGCTGCTGGCCCGGCTGGGGCAGGGCGGAATGGGCCGGGTGTACCTGGGCCGCTCGCCCGGCGGGCGAGCGGTTGCGGTGAAGGTGGTGCGGGACGCGCTGCTGCGGGACGAGGGGTTCCGGCAGCGCTTCGTGCGCGAGGTGGAGGCCGCACGGCGGGTGACGGGGTTCTTCACCGCCGCGGTGGTCGACGCCGATCCGGACGGGAGCCCGGCCTGGCTGGCCACGGAGTACGTCCCCGGACTGTCGCTCCAGGAGGCGGTGGCCCGGCACGGGGTGTGGCCGGAGCGAGCGGTACGCGGCCTCGGCGCCGCCCTGGCCGAGGCGCTGGCCGCCGTGCACGCGGCGGAACTGGTGCACCGCGACCTGAAGCCGTCGAACGTCCTGCTGGCACCGGACGGCCCCAGAGTGATCGACTTCGGCATCTCGGCGGCGGCCGGAGACAGCACGCTCACCGAGACCGGGACGGTGATCGGCACCCCCGGTTTCATCCCGCCCGAGCAGCTGCGCCACGAGGCCGCCGGACCGGCCGGTGACGTGTTCGCCCTGGGGGCGGTACTGGCGTACGCGGCCGCGGGCGTCGGCCCCTTCGGCGGCGGCGCGTCCCACGCGGTCAACTACCGGGTCGTGCACCAGGAACCCGACCTCAGGGGCCTGGCGCCCGCACTCGCCGAGGTGGTGGTCCGGTGTCTGGCGAAGGACCCGGGGGCGCGGCCCACGGTGGCGTGGCTGCTGGACGAACTGGGACACCCGGACCTCGCCGGGCCCGGATGGATGCCCGGCCCGATCGTCGACTCCGCCACACGACTGCGGGCCGAGGTGCCCACGGAGCCCATGCCCCGGGCCGGGGAGGACACGGTGCCCGCCCCCGCACTGCCCCGCCCCCGGCGCCGCGGCCTGCGGACGGCCCTCGCCGCCGCGACCGCCCTGGCCGTCACCGTGACCGGCACCGTGCTGTGGAGGGTGGCCGCGCACGAGGACGACACCGGGCCCGCCCGCCCCCCGAACATCGAGCAGCTCTGGCACCGCACCCTGGCCGAGGGACAGACGCTGACTGCGGCCTCGAAGGAGATGGTCTACCTCCAGCACGAGGACCGCCACGAGATCACCGCCCTGGACACCACCGACGGCTCGCAGCGCTGGGCCCGCCGGGTCGACGTCGCCGACATCCGCGAGGACAGCGATTACTTGAAGAACACGGTGGGCAACGGCATTCAGGTCACCGCCTTATCGGGCGGCCTGCTGTACTACGGCAGCAGCGACCACCTGTTCGCGGTTGACGCGGACAGCGGTGACTACCGCTGGAGATACATGGACGACTCCTTCCACGCCTCCCCGGTGGTCGTGGGCAATGTGGCCTACGCACACATGACCTCGTTCTTCTACGTCCTCGACACGCGCACGGGGAAGAAACTGTGGGACTACGGGTACGGCGTCAACGCGGACGGAAGCAACATCGCCGTCACCGGTGACGTGCTCCTCGTGCACAGCGAGAAGAAGCTGCTCGCCGTCGACATCCGTACCCGCCAGCAGAAGTGGACCCACCAGGCCGGGAGCGACGCGGAGACGGGCCTCGCGGTGGCGGATGGCAAGGTCTACTTCGGCACCCGGGACGGCGCCCTGTACGCCGTCGACGCGGGGTCGGGCGACGAGGTGTGGCGCCGCACCTTCGAGGGAGACCTGTGGGACGGCAGGCTCGGCGGGGGAGCGGGTATGCCGGAAGTGGCCGACGGAACCGTGTACTTCGAGAACGACGGCTACGTGTCCGCCTTCGACGCGGTCACCGGCTCGCCGCGATGGCAGCGGAAACAGGAGGCCGACGAGGTGACGTCCCTGACCGCGGTGGACGACACCCTCCTCGTCACCGACTCGGACGGCGCCCTGACCGCGCTGGACGCCCGCAGCGGAAAACCCGGATGGCGGGAATCGCTTGACGTGGACGACGACGCGGACTTCCGGATCCTCGGGAACACCGTGCTCGTGGAGCGCGATGGCCGGCTGACCGCCTACCGGGCCGCTACCTGAGGGACAGGGAAGGAGGGGGCGGAGTGCAGGCGTTCACGCCGCTGGAGGCGGGGGACCCCGAGCGGGTCGGCCCGTACCGCATCGTCGGAAGGCTCGGCTCGGGCGGCATGGGCCGGGTGTACCTGGCCAGGTCGCCGGGCGGCCGGGCCACCGCGGTGAAGGTGGTGCACGAGGAACTGGCCGAGGACCCCGCCTTCCGCAGACGGTTCGGTCGGGAGGTGGCGTCGGCGCGGCGGGTGACGGGCCCATTCACCGCGCCCGTGGTCGACGCGGACCCGGACGCGGACCTGCCGTGGCTGGCCACCGCCCACGTGCCGGGCGTCGCGCTGGGCGCGGCGGTCGCGACACACGGCGTCTGGCCCGAGCGGTTCGTGCGGGCCCTGGGATCCGGCCTGGCGGAGGCACTGGAGGCGATCCACCGGGCCGACGTGGTGCACCGCGACCTGAAGCCGTCGAACGTGCTGCTGGCGCCGGACGGCCCCCGGGTGATCGACTTCGGGATCTCGGTGGCCGCCGACGACACCAAGCTGACGACCACGGGGGCCGTGGTGGGCAGCCCCGGCTACCTTCCGCCCGAGCAGCTGATCGGACGCGAGGTGGGCCCCGCCGGTGACGTGTTCGCACTGGGCGCGCTGCTGGCGTACGCGACGACCGGGACCGGCGCGTTCGGGGGCGGGCCCGCGTACAGCGTCAACTACCGCGTCGTCCACGAGGATCCCGACCTGGAGGGGCTGCCGGAAGGACTCGCCGAGGTGGTCGCCCGGTGCCTGGCCAAGGACCCGCAGCGCCGGCCCGGGGTGCCGGAACTCATCGGGGAACTGGGCCGCTGGGAGGCGGCCGACGGCGCACGGGGCACCTTCACCCCCGGCACCTGGCTGCCCGCGCCGGTCGCCGCCGACGTCACCGCGCTGCGCACGGTCCCGCTCCCGCTGCCGGAGGAGGCCGCGACGACAACGGCGGACGCCGATCTGCCGACGGTCACCGTGGGCGCGGCGCCGACCGCAGTCGCCACAGCGCGGCTCGGTGCGCCGCCCGCCCGGCCCCCGCTCGCCGCTCGGCTGCGCGGGGCGGTCCGGCGGCGGCGTACGGCGGTCCTCGCCGCGGCGGGCACCCTCGTCGTCCTGGCCGTCGCCGCCGGCCTGCTCCTGCCGAGCGCCTTCTCCGGCTCGTCGGGCCGGGGCAACGGCACCGAGAGCAGCGGCAGCCCCACGGCCGCCGCGAAACAGCTGGCGGTGCGGGAACAGTGGTCGTCCGGCCAGGACCTCTGGCAGCCGGTGGTCGCCGACGGCAAGGTGGTCGGCGAGGGCGAGGACGACCTGCTGCACGCGGTGGACGCCGAAAGCGGAGACGTCGAGTGGACGTATCCGAGCGCGTCGTCCCTCGAGGGCGTGAGCGACGGAGTGGTCGTGGCCACCAGCAATGAGCAGGGCACGGTCCAGGGCATCGCCCTGGACCGCGGCACGCAGGTCTGGAGCGTGCCCGCCGAGGCACACACGGCGCCCGGAACGTCGTTCCACCTCTACCTGCGGGTCGTCGTCGCCGGCGGAACCGTCTACGTGAACGCCATGTACGACCTGCCCGAGGGGTCCGAGCGGTCCGGCAGGTACGCGGTGTCGGCGCTGGACGCCGCAACCGGGCGGCTGAAGTGGACCCGGCCGGTCGAGTACGGCCTGTCCGACGCGCTCGCGGTGGAGGACGGGGTGCTCTACGGCGGGATGTGGGAGGAGGGCGGCACCTACTTCTACGCCCTGGACGCGGAGACCGGGGAGCAGCGGTGGCGGTACCGCGCGAGCGAGGAGATCGGGGGCGGGGCGACGGCGATCAAGGTGTCGGGAGACACGGTCTACTTCGGCGCCGAACGCGGTGTCCTCCACGCCGTGGACGCCCGGCGGGGCACCCGGCTGTGGACCTACGAACCGGACGTCGAGGTCCGGGACTGGCTCGAACCGCTCGTGGTGACCGACGGAATGGTCCTCGGCTGCACCGGCGAGAACAACGGCAGCGTCTCGGGCTCCGGAGACGTGCACGCGGTCACCGCCGCCACCGGCAGGCCGCTGTGGTCCGAGCACACCGGCACCGAGCCCGAACTGCACGGTCTGCTGGACGGCTCGGTGCTCTTCAGCACCGAAGCCGGCACACTGCACGCCGCCGACCCGCGTACCGGCGAGTCTGCGGCCCAGGTGCGCCTGTCGTCCGGAGACCCCGACGCGGCCGCCGCCGGTGACCGGGTGTACTTCGACGGCGGCGACGGACGCCTGCACGCGGGCCGGATCTCCCTCACCGAGCGCTGAGCGGCGGCCCGAAGTCCCCGCGGGCGACGCCCCTGACGATGTTCCGCAGCCGCTCGACGTACAGCCGCAGGTTCTTGTGGGCGATGTCCGTGTCCGGGTAGCGGCTCGCGAACCACAGGCCCTCCGGGAGCCGGGTGACCCAGGCGCACACCTGGTCGCCGTACGACACCCTGAGCAGGGCGTACGCCGTCTGGTCCGGCCACTGCCCGGAGCCGGGGACGCCGCGGGCGTCGACGTACGACACGATCGAGTACAGGTCGGGCGAGGTCGGCCGGAAGTCCGTGCCGAGCAGGCGCAGGACCCGGTCGATCGGCACGCGGGACAGCCGCCGGTTGGCCTGGAGTTCGGCGCGGACGGTGCGCAGGGCGCTCGACAAGTCGTGGCCCCGCGCCACGGGGATCTCGATCGGCGCGCCGCCGACGTACCAGCCCACCGACTCCGACCACTGGGACCGCGACCTGGTGTGGAACGGCACGACCGTGCGGTAGACGGGCTCCCCGCCGATCTCGTGGACGATGAGCGCGGTGGCGGCCAGGACACCGACCAGACTGCCCCCGTAGGGACGGCAGTACGCCTCGAAGGCCGCGGCGTCGGCCGCGTCCACCAGCGGTTCGCGCAGCAGCCGCTGCTCGGGCAGCGGGCCGCCGGGATCGACGCCGAGGTCGACGGGGAAAGAGGGCAGCCGCCCGTCGCACCGCCGGATGAACTCCCGCCAGCGGGCGACGATGTCGTGGTCGCCGTCGATCCGGTCCGCGTCCGTCCGCTCGGCCTCGCAGAAGTCGACGTAGCTGCCGACCCGCGGATGCGGCACGGTCCGGCCCTGGGCTCCGGCCGTGTACAGCTCCTGGATCTCGGCGGGGATGCGGTAGATGGAGTAGGCGTCGACGTTGCTGTGGTCGAAGGCCATGTACACGCTGACGCCGTCGTCGCGGACGACCGCCGTGTAGATGAGGTTGGGCCAGCGCAGCGCGTCCGCGACGCTGTCGAAGCGGTTCTGGAGGTGGCGGACCAGGTCCGTCGCGTCCGGGAAGTCGCCGACGTCCTCGCGGTGGAGGGTCACCGCGTCCGCGTCGAGGGTGAACCGCCGCATGACGCCGCTGTCCGCACCGTCCCAGCGGAAGCCGCTGCGCAGCGTCTCGTGCCGCAGGGTCCAGGCACGCAGCGCCTCCTGGAGCACGTCGAGGTCGACCGGGCCCGGGAGGTCGAAGGCCGTGCCCAGCCAGGTCGGCACGAACAGCCCGTCCTCGCGGACCGACCGGGCCGTCCGGATGTGCGACTCCTGGATGTACGCCGGTGGCCGCCCGTCCTCGGGCAGGCCCGCCGCGATGTCGAGGGTGCCGGGACTGAGCGTCCACTCGACGAGGCGCCCGGGCCGGATTTCGCAGCGCTGGATGTCGGTCAGTCGCACGAGAGGAGTCTCCGTTCGCAGGTGGAACAGACCCGACCAAGGGAATGGCGTGCGCGCGACCATGCACGGGGTGTGTCGTCACGGTTCAACGGAACGGATGGCTCCTCGAACGACAGTGCAGGGGAGTGGCGTGCACTCCGGGCGGGTGTCCCACCTCGACCGTCAGGCCCGGCACTCCAGCACCGCGTAGTCGGCGAAGCAGCGCCGGTAACGGGTGTGCCGGGTCTCCTGCGTATGCCTGCGCTGCCACTCCTCGACCTCCGCGGGGTCGCCGCACGGCCCGGACGTCGCTCCGCAGTCCGCGTCGTCGCCCGAGACGCAGCGGGCCCGGTACTCCGGCAGCGCGGAGGGGTCCTGGACGATCGAGAACGGTACGTACCGGAAGACGCGCTGCCCGCCGTGCTCCTGCCGCTGGTGCCGGGCCAGCAGCACATCGGCGTCGGTCTCCGCGCTGCCGTCGCCGACCGCCCGCGCGTGTGCGCGCAGCGCGGCCAGCTGCGTACAGGCCGCGCAGCCGGCCACCGGCACGGGCGGCGGCGGCAGCGCGACCAACGCCTGTGCCGTCAACGCGTCGGCGACCGACCGGTCGTTGGCCGCCCGCACCGCGGCACTCAGCCGCTCCTCGCGATCCATCGTGCAACCTCCGTGACTCTGGGTGTATCGAGCGTCGCCCAGGGGAATCGTCGGTAGCAATGCTCGACGCGTGACACTCGCGCACTGTCACGAAGGGGAGGCGGGGGTACGTGGTGCGACGCAACGCCGGTGGCTCGGGCGCGAGTACGGCCGCGGTCTTCGGCGAGGTCCTGCGGCACTTCCGCGAGGCCGCGATGCTCACGCAGGAGGGCCTCGCGGCCCGCATCCCCTGCGACCGCTCACACGTCGCCCGCGTGGAGGCGGGCACGCGGGTGCCGCAGGACACGTTCGCGAAGACGTGCGACGAGTTGCTGGGCACGGGTGGGGTGTTGGGGCGGCTGTGGGGGCGGATTGACTGGTATCCGCAGGTGGAGCATCCGGACTGGTTCCGGCGGCGGGCGGAGATGGACGCCGCGGCCGTCGCCCTGTGGGAGTACCAGGAGCGCGTCATCCCCGGCTTGTTGCAGACACCGGCCTATGCCCACGCCCTCTTCTCGCGAGTGGCGAGGGGCGAGGAGCTGAAGGAACGTGTACGGGCCCGATTGAGTAGGCAGCGGCGCTTCCTCGGCGACGGTGGACCGTCGTACGTCGTCGTACTCGACGAGAGCTGCCTACGCACCGTGCTGGGCGGTCCGGCCGTCATGCGTGAGCAGTGCGCGCACCTGCTGGACGTCGGCCGACGGGCCAACATCCGTGTGCAGGTGGCCCCCGCGAACCGCCCCGACCTCGTCCGTCCCAACGCGTCCATGTCGTTGATCAAGCTGCCCGACGGCCGGGAGTGGGTCTATTCGGAGTCGCTGGACCGGGGGCATTTCAGTGACGATCCGACCATCTACGCCAGGCACCTCCGTACTTATGATGTGCTCAGGGCAGACGCGCCGTCCGCTCCCGAGTCCGCCGCTCTGATCAGCGACTTGATGGCGAGGTACGAGCACGATGAACAGGAACGAGAGCAGCGCGGCGACCTGGATCAAGAGCAGCTACAGCGGAGACAACGGCGGCAACTGCGTCGAAGTGGCCCCCGGATTCACTTCCGTCGTCCCCGTCCGCGACAGCAAGAACCCTGACGGCCCCGTGCTGGTCGTCACCCGGTCCGCCTGGGCGGCGTTCACCGGAGCCCGGGACTTCGAGTTCCGGCACCACGGGCGGTAACTCCCCAAGGACTCTTGGAAGAAAGAACCCCACCAAGCCCCACCCCACCCGCCCACGGCGTCGACTCGCTGTCGACTCACTCGCCTGGGTGAACATCGTCGGTTGGGCTGGATTCCGGAGCCCCCAACTCCCTTACGCTCAGCGCATTAACCGCTGACATATGTCAGCCCCCGAGGGGAGTCACGATCCCCACGAGGGCCTGACCAACGAGGAAGCAAGGACCTTCCCGATGGGTACTCCAGACCATAGCGTGCCGACGCACGGTGTCGTCCACGACAACGTCCGCCACACCGCCAATTTCACGGTGGTCGGCAACCACCTGGCTCAGCACCCGCATCTCTCCCTGCTGGCGATCGGCCTGGGCCTGCACATTCAGTCCGTGCGCTCCGGCACGCCCGTGGACATCAAGAGCCTGGCCGCCCGCTTCAAGGAGGGCACGGCCCGCATCAGCGCGTCCCTGCGCGAGTTGGAGGCCCACGGCTACCTGCACCGCGAACGCGTACGCACCCCCACCGGCCGTATCGTCACCCGCACGATCTCCTGCAACCAGCCGAAGCACCGGCGGCAGGCGGCCGACACCGGCTGCCCCGACCAGCCCGCCCGACCGGCAGTGGAGCGACCGTCCCAGCCCCGCCCGCGCGGCACTCGCCTCCGCAAGGCGCTGCCCGCCGTACCGCAGCCGAGCTGCACCGCTCCCGCGCTCCTCCAGGCGGCCACCGACCTCCTCGCCACCCTGCGGCGACACGACTCCCGGCTACTGCTCTCCGCGAGCGACACGGCCCACCTGGCACCTGGCGTCGCCGCCTGGCTGGAGCGGGACGTTCGCTCCACAGCTGTACGCCAGGCATTGACCGCCGGCCTGCCCGACGAGCCCCTGCGCCGCCCCGCCGCCCTCTTGGCCCACCGCCTGGCCGACCAGCTGCCACCCCCGGCCCCGCCCGGCGCCCAGGTGTCCGCCACTCCACCGCCACCCCGGTACCCACTCCGCAACTGCGACGGCTGCGACCGGGGCTTCCGCGCCCCCGAGGCCCGAACCCACTGCCGCGACTGCCGTACGACAGCTGCCGCCCACTCCTGAACCAGCAAGGAAGCCCATGGTCAGCCCGCCCCACGAGGCGATGCACCGCATCTTCCAGCACGACCCCGGTCTCTTCAGCCGGGTCTCACGTTTCCTCGGCGTCGACATCCCCAAGCCCATTGGGGCGACCGCCCTGCCCACCGACCTCACCGAGGCAAGCCCCGTCGAACGCCGCGTGGACACGCTGCTGCGCTTCGAGACCGCAGAGCAGGGCGCGTTCCTCCTGGCTGTCGAGGCCCAGGGCAAGAAGGACCCGGACAAGCCCGCGAGCTGGGCGTACTACGTGTCGTACTTGTGGACGAAGTACCGGCTGCCTGCGGCTCTCCTGGTCGTTTGCCAGGACCACGCCACGGCCAAATGGGCCCAGCAATCGGTGAGCAGTGGGCCGCCTCAGCTGCCCACCCTCACCCTGCGTCCCCTGGTCGCCGGTCCGCACAACATGCCGGTGATCACCGACCCGGAGGAGGCTCGTGCCGACCTGGTGCTGGCCAGCCTGGCGGCCATCACGCACGCCGCCGAACCGGTCGTCAATGCGATACTGAAGGCCCTGTCCACAGCGCTGCGGGACGCGCCCGAGGACATCGCGGACCCCATTGTCGAATTCACCGCACAGGGCCTGGGCAACCGCCCGGCCAAGCACCTCTGGAGGAAACTGGTGGCCGTGGACCTCTCCTTCTACAAGTCTTACATCTCCGAAGAGATCCGCGACGAAGGCCGAGCGAAGGGCCGAGCCGAGGACATCGTCCTCGTCCTGGAACAGCGAGGCCTGGACATCTCCGACGATGTCCGCGCGCGCATCACGGAATGCCGCGACCCCGAGATCCTCCGGCGCTGGCTCGCCCGTGCCGTCACCGCGTCGACGGCCGAAGCGATCTTCGCGGACGACTGACTCGGACCGATTGCGGACCCTGCCGCTGGGCGAGGCCGGGGCTACGCCCGTTGAAGTGGTGGTACAGACTGCCCAGGCCGGCCCCCGCCGGCGCTGGTCACCGCGTTGACCGTCAGCCCCGGCTCGCCCGCCTCGCCGTACGCCCCGACGCCCCGGCACTGGTACACGGAACGAGCCGATCAGCGGGTTCGTGTCGCCCTCGTGCCTCGCCACCACCACGCGACTCGGCTGGGGCGTCCTTCTGATCTGACGATACGAATCTGAGACGAATCAACGCCAACCCCGTTACGCGGTAAGCGCGTTGCTCGCGTTGCACATGGTGTAACCATCAACGAGTATGTTCTGCGCAGGTCCTGATGCGCAGACTGAGGCCCTGTCCGGGACAGGGCCGTGAACGGGGAGAGCGTGAACGGGGAGACCGGGTTCGACCTCGCGGGCAGCGGGGCAGGGCCGCTGGAGGACGAGGATCCCAGGCGGATCGGACCGATTCCGCTGGTCGGACGGCTCGGTGCCGGTGGGATGGGACGGGTGTATCTCGGCGTCCACGAGGGGCGCTACGCCGCCGTCAAGCAGGTACTGCCCTCGATCGTCGGCGAGGACCTGGACTTCCTGCGTCGTTTCGGCCACGAGCTGGACAACCTCGCCCGGCTGCCCGAGGGGGCGAGCGCGCCGCTGCTCGCCGGTGACCGCGAGGCGCGGCCGCCGTGGTTCGCCACCGCGTACGTGCCCGGCATCACCCTGCGCGAGGCCGTGGACCTGCACGGGCCCCTGCCCGCCGAGGCGCTGTGGCTGCTGCTGCGGGAGGCCGCGGCCGGGCTGGCGGCGGTGCACGCGCTGGACATGGTCCACCGCGACCTCAAGCCGTCCAACGTCATGCTGACCCTCGACGGTCTCACGCTCATCGACTTCGGTGTCGCGCGGGCGGCCGAGCAGAGCCAGGTGACCCGGACGGGCATGGTGGTGGGCACGCCCGCCTACATGTCGCCCGAACAGGCCTCCGGGAAACGGGCGTCGAGCGGCGTCGTGGACGTGTTCGCGCTGGGCTCGGTGCTGGCGTACGCGGCTTCCGGCCGGCCGCCCTTCGGTGACGAGTCCGGGCACGCGGTGCTCTACCGCATCGTGCACGAGGAGCCCGACCTCCAGCCGCTGCGCGAACGGGACCCCGAACTCGCCGACCTCGTCGCGTCCTGCCTCGACAAGGACCACGAGGGCAGGCCGACCGCCGCCGAGCTCGTCGAACGCGCCTCGGTGCACGCTCCGACGGTCCCGCCGTTGTGGCCCGAGGACATCACCGAGCTGCTGTCCGAGCGGGCCGCCTTCGCGGCACGCACCCCGGACGAGGACGCCCTTCCGGTGCCCGGACCGGCGGCGGTGCCCGGACCCGCGACAGAACCGGAGAAGGCCCCGGAACCCGAGAAGACCCAGGCGCCGGAACCGGAACCGGAGTCGGCGCCCAAGCCCTATCCCGGTACCCAGCCCCCGCCCGACCCCGTGGTGGAGCACAAGCCCGCGGCGGCCCAAAAGGAGCACCGCCACCGCCGCCGCCGTCTCCTGCCCGTGTTCATCCCCGTCGTGGTCATCGCGACGGGCACGACCCTCGCCTTCCAGCTCCTGCCCCACGTCACCGACTCCAGCGACGCCGCGGGATCCGGCCCCTCCGCGTCGGTCACGGTCTCCGCCACCGCGACACCGTCGGGGACGGCCGCCGGCTCGGCGAAGCCGTCGCCGTCCACCAGCGCGTCCTCCTCCAAGAAGCAGGAACCCGGCTCGAAGGAGTCGGCGTCCGCGTCCGGAGCAGCGGGTGCCGGAGCGGGCTCGGACGCGGGCGACACGGGCGCGCAGGGCGACGGCGGTTCCGGCACCGGCGACGGCTCGGGCGGCGGTTCCGGCTCGGGCGCCGGTGACGGCGGCAGTGGCAGCGGCAACGGTGGCGGAGCCGGCGGTGGGGACGACTCCTCCTCGGACACGGGCTCCGACGCGGGCAGCGGCGGCACGGGCACGGAGCCCGAAGCCCCGTCCACAGGCGGGTTCACCCTGCGCAACGCGTCGAGCGGCGCGTGCCTCGTCGCCTCGGACTCCTCCTCGTACGGCGCCGTCAGCGGGGGCAGCTGCACCGGCGCGACGGCCCGCTGGAGCCTGCGCGGCGTCTCCTCCGGCACCTACCGGTTCGTCCACCAGGCGTCCGGCAGCTGCCTGTCCGCCTACGGTTCGATGCACACCGGTGCCTGCGGTGCGGACAACGCCCAGGTGTGGCGTCTCGGTTCGGGAGGCACCGTGATCCTCACGAACAACGACATGTGTCTGGACCATGCCAGCCCAAGCGGCATGATCATGCGGCGGAAGTGCACCGGCGCGGCGAGCCAGAGCTGGACCCGGGGCTGACGCGGAGCGGACCCGGAGCTGACGCGGGAGCGGTCAGGCGGCCCCGCCCCGCTCACCGTCCCCCGGCTTGTCGTCCCCGTCCTTCTCCTCGTCCAGGGACTTCAGGAACTCGGGGTTGTCGTCCGGCGCGACCCACTGCCGACGCCCGCCGCCACCCTGCCAGGGCGCCGTGCCGGCCGGGTGCCGCTTCTTGCCGGCGATGAGCCAGGAAAGGGAACCGACCAGCGGGAACAGCAGCACGAGGATCGCCCACAGCGGCTTGGGCATGTGGCGGATGTCGTCATCCTTCGTACTGATGCAGTCGATGAACGCGTAGACGCTCAACGCCAGTGGCACGAGGAACATCAGCACCCGGAGCATGGGGCCTCTCCAGCTCAAGCGGTGGGCGGGGACGCGTCACGGCCCCCAGGTACAGGGCCAGGGTAGCCGCTCGGGGATACTGGACGGCATGGCTTACGACGATCTTCGCTCCCTGCTCAGAGCTCTGGAGCGCGAGGGCGACCTCAAGCGCATCAAGGCCGAGGTGGACCCGTACCTGGAGGTCGGGGAGATCGTCGACCGGGTGAACAAGGCCGGCGGCCCCGCCCTGCTCTTCGAGAACGTGAAGGGCTCGGACATGCCCCTCGCGATGAACGTCTTCGGCACCGACCGGCGCCTGCTCAAGGCCCTCGGCCTGAAGTCGTACTCCGACATCTCGGACAAGATCGGCGGACTGCTGAAGCCCGAGCTTCCCCAGGGCTTCGTCGGCATCCGCGAGGCCTTCGGGAAGCTCGGCGCGATGACGCACGTACCGCCGAAGAAGGTGAAGTCCGACAGCGCGCCCGTCCAGGAGGTCGTCCTCCACGGGGACGACGTCGACCTCGACCGGCTCCCCGCGCTCTTCACCTGGCCGGACGACGGCGGCTCCTTCTTCAACCTGGGCCTCACCCACACCAAGGACCCGGAGACGGGCATCCGCAACCTCGGCCTGTACCGGCTCCAGCGCCACGACAAGCGCACCATCGGCATGCACTGGCAGATCCACAAGGACAGCCGGAACCACTACGCGGTGGCCGCCCGGCGCGGCGAGCGCCTGCCGGTCGCGATCGCCTTCGGCTGCCCGCCCGCCGTGACGTACGCCTCCACCGCCCCGCTCCCCGGCGACATCGACGAGTACCTGTTCGCCGGGTTCCTCCAGGGCAAGCGGATCGAGATGGTCGACTGCAAGACGGTCCCGCTCCAGGTCCCGGCGCAGGCCGAGGTCGTCATCGAGGGCTGGCTGGAGCCCGGCGAGATGCTGCCCGAGGGCCCCTTCGGCGACCACACCGGCTTCTACACCCCGCAGGAGCCCTTCCCCGCCCTGAAGATCGACTGCGTGACGATGCGGAAGCGCCCGCTGCTCCAGTCGATCGTGGTCGGCCGCCCGCCGACGGAGGACGGGCCGCTGGGCCGGGCCACGGAGCGCTTCTTCCTGCCCCTCCTGAAGATCATCGTTCCGGACATCGTGGACTACCACCTCCCCGAGGCCGGTGGCTTCCACAACTGCGCGATCGTCTCGATCGACAAGAAGTACCCCAAGCACGCCCAGAAGGTCATGCACGCCATCTGGGGCGCCCACATGATGTCCCTGACCAAGCTGATCGTGGTCGTCGACTCCGACTGCGACGTCCACGACCTGCACGAGGTCGCCTGGCGGGCCCTCGGCAACACCGACTACGGCCGGGACCTCACCGTCGTCGAAGGCCCGGTCGACCACCTCGACCACGCCTCCTACCAGCAGTTCTGGGGCGGCAAGGCGGGCATCGACGCGACGAAGAAGCTGCCCGAGGAGGGGTACACGCGCGACGGGGGCTGGCCGGACATGGTGCTGTCCGACCCGGAGACGGCGGCGAAGGTCGACCGCCGCTGGAAGGAGTACGGACTGTGACGTCGGCTTCCGCCGCGCTGCCGCAGCAGCCGGGGCGCACCAAGGCGTTCCTGCGCCTGGTGATGATCGAGCACTCGGTCTTCGCCCTGCCCTTCGCGTACATCGCCGCGCTGACCGCGATGTACGAGTGGGACGAGAACATCCACTGGGGCAGGCTGCTCCTGGTCACCGTTGCGATGGTCGGCCTGCGCACCTTCGCCATGGCGGTCAACCGGATCATCGACCGCGAGATCGACGCCCGCAACCCGCGCACCGCCCACCGTGAGCTGGTCACCGGCGCGATGTCGGTCAAGCACGCCTGGACCGGCGCGCTGATCGCCCTGGTCGTGTTCCTGGGCGCGGCGGCCCTGCTCAACCCGCTCTGCCTGGCCCTGGCCCCCGTCGCGGTCGTGCCGATGGTGGTCTACCCGTACGGCAAGCGGTTCACGAACTTCCCGCAGGCCATCCTCGGCCTCGCCCAGGCGATGGGCCCGGTCGGCGGCTGGCTGGCGATCACCGGCGAGTGGTCCTGGGAGGCCGTGATCCTCGGCCTCGCGGTCGGCATCTGGATCGGCGGCTTCGACCTGATCTACGCCTGCCAGGACGTCGAGACCGACCGGCAGGTCGGGGTCAAGTCGGTCCCGGCCCGCTTCGGCATCCCGGCCGCGATCTGGGGCGCCCGCGTCTGCCACACGATCACCACGGCCCTCTTCGCCTGGTACGCCGTCGCCACCGACGCCGGCGCCTTCTTCTGGTTCGGCCTGCTGATCGTCGCGGCCGCGTTCGCCTACGAGCACACCATCGTCCGCCCTACCGACCTTTCCCGCCTGAACAGGGCGTTCTTTTCGGTCAATGGCTTCCTCGGTATCAGCCTCTTCGTTTGCGCGCTGATCGACCTGCTGGTGCGTGGGCTCACGGTGTAGCTCCTTCAGGTGACGTCGGTTGATCCGCCGTGTCCGCCCGCCCGAGGACTCGTACGTTGACCGGACCTTGATCGGTTCTGCTCCCCGCACCAGCGGGGATGGCCCCAGGGCTATGCCCATGAATCGGTTGACGGTCAAGGTGCTCCCCGCACCTGCGGGGATCGCTGTCCGGCCGCCCGACACAGTCGGAGGGCGGCCGGATAGGCTCAAGATGTGAACCCAGGAGAAACGCAGCGCGCGCCTTGGATCGTGGGGGTCTCCGGAGCATCCGGCACCCCCTACGCCGCCGCCGTGCTGCGGGCGCTGCTCGCCGCCGGTGAGAGCGTCGACCTGGTGGTCAGCCGGGCCTCGCGGCTCACCCTGCTCGACGAGACCGGCATCTCCTTCCGCGACGCCCACTGGCGCCACGACCTGCGCGCATGGCTGTCCCGCGGAGCCGACGGCAAGCCCGGCACCTTCGACGTCGACCTCGGTGACGAGGGTGACGACCGGGTACGGCACTGGAGCGCGGGCGACCTCGCGGCCGGGCCGTCCTCGGGGTCGTATCCGGCCAAGGGCATGCTGATCGTGCCCGCGTCGACGGCCTGTGTCGCGGGCGTCGCGCTCGGGCTGTCGAAGGACCTGCTGCAGCGGGCGGCGAGCGTCACCCTGAAGGAGCGGCGCACACTGGTCGTGGCCGTACGGGAGACCCCGTTGGACGGCCGGACCCTGCGGCACCTGGTGACGCTGGACGACGCGGGCGCGAGCGTCGTGCCCGCCTCCCCGGCCTTCTACGCGGGGGCGACGCACATCCAGGACCTGGTGGACTTCGTCGCCGGACGCGTGCTCGACGCGGCGGGCGTCGGGCACGACCTCTACCGCCGCTGGCGCGGCGACCTCGGTGGGGCGCGCCCCACCACCTGAGCACGATCCGAGCAGCACCTCCCCCCACACGTTTCGTCACCCACATCTTCTGACCTCTTCAGTGGAAGGCTTCGATCGCATGGACGCGGTGGACAGGCAGCTCATCCAGGCCCTGAGGGAGAACGGCCGGGCCTCCTACGCGGAGCTGGGGCGCCTCGTCGGACTGTCGGGGCCCAGCGTCACCGACCGCATCAACCGGCTGGAGGCGGCCGGCGTCATCACCGGTTACCGGGCCACCGTGGACGCCGCCTCGCTCGGCCTGGGCGTCACCGCCCTGATCGGCGTCTCGCTCTCCGACGCCGCCGACCACGAGGACGTGGCGCAGCGGCTGCGGGACCTGCGGGAGATCGAGGACTGCTGGTTCATCGCCGGCGACGACTCCTACATGCTCAAGGTGCGCGCGGCCGACGTGGACGGCCTGGAGAGCATCATCCGGCGCCTGTCGGGGACGAAGGGCGTCTCCAGGACCCGTACGACCATCGTGCTCTCCACGAAGTGGGAGAACCGGGTGGGCGAGCTGCCCGAAGAGGTCTGACCCCCGGGGCGTACGGTTTACGGGGTCTGACGGACCCAGTCGGAGAAAGAGGTAACGCATGGACGCCGGGCTCAAGCGCGAGCTGGAGCAGAAGGTCCGCTCCGGTGAGCGGCTGACCCGCGAGGACGGCATCGCGCTGTACGAGTCGGACGACCTGGCCTGGCTCGGCGGCCTCGCGCACGAGGTGCGGACGCGGAAGAACGGCGACGTCGTCCACTTCAACGTCAACCGCCACCTCAACATGACCAACGTGTGCACCGCCTCCTGCGCGTACTGCTCCTTCCAGCGCAAGCCGGGGGAGAAGGACGCGTACACGATGCGCATCGAGGAGGCGGTGAAGCTCGCCAAGGAGATGGAGGGCGAGAACCTCACCGAGCTGCACATCGTCAACGGCCTGCACCCCAACCTGCCGTGGCGCTACTACCCGCGCTCGCTGCGGGAGCTGAAGGCCGCGCTGCCGAACGTGTCGCTCAAGGCGTTCACCGCCACCGAGATCCACCACTTCGAGACCATCTCCGGCATGTCCGCCTCCGACATCCTCGACGAGCTGATCGACGCCGGTCTGGAGTCCCTGACCGGCGGCGGCGCGGAGATCTTCGACTGGGAGGTGCGGCAGCACATCGTCGACCACCGCACCCACTGGGAGGACTGGTCGCGCATCCACCGCCTGGCGCACGAGAAGGGGCTCAAGACCCCGTGCACCATGCTGTACGGCCACATCGAGGAGCCGCGCCACCGCGTGGACCACGTGCTGCGCCTGCGCGAGCTGCAGGACGAGACGAACGGCTTCCAGGTCTTCATCCCGCTGCGCTACCAGCACGACTTCGTGGACATGAAGGACGGCAAGGTCAGGAACCGCCTCCAGGCGCGCACGCAGATGGCGACCGGCGCGGAGGCCCTGAAGACCTTCGCGGTCTCGCGCCTGCTCTTCGACAACGTCCCGCACGTCAAGGTCTTCTGGGTCATGCACGGCGTCCAGACGGCCCAGCTGGCCCTCCAGCACGGCGCCGACGACATGGACGGCTCGGTCGTCGAGTACAAGATCACCCACGACGCGGACGACTTCGGCACGCCGAACAAGCTGACGCGGGACGACCTGCTCGACCTGATCCGTGACGCCGGGTTCCGGCCGGTGGAGCGGAACACGCGGTACGAGGTCCTTCGGGAGTACGAGGGTCCCGACCCGGCGCGTCGGGAGTCGCCGCAGCCGATGCGGGTCTGACGAGGCGCGGTCCGGTCGTCCGCCGGGTGCGACCGGCCCCCACCGGGCCCGCACCCGGCATGGGTCCGCGCCTCCACGGCGGGTACCCGACCCCCATGTCCAGCACGCACGCACCCGAGGACGCCTACACCGCGGAGCCCTTCGTGCCGGACCGCGGCGGGCTCCCCGCCCTGCGCCGGGCGGCAGCCGAGTGCAGGGGCTGCCCCCTGCACCGGGACGCCACGCAGACGGTCTTCGGCGCCGGCAAGGCGACCGCCCGCCTCATGCTCGTCGGCGAGCAGCCCGGTGACCAGGAGGACCGCGAGGGCAAGCCCTTCGTCGGGCCGGCCGGACGGCTCCTGGACCGGGCGCTGGACGAAGCCGGCATCGACCCGGCGGACGCCTACGTGACGAACGCCGTCAAGCACTTCAAGTTCACCCGGGCCGAGCCCCGCAAGCGCCGTATCCACAAGGCGCCGACCCTGCGCGAGACGACCGCCTGCGGCCCCTGGCTCGCCGCCGAGCTGGCACTGGTCGAACCCGAGCTGATCGTGGTGCTCGGCGCCACGGCGGGCAAGGCGCTGCTCGGCTCCTCGTTCCGTGTCACGCAGGTGCGCGGCACGGTGCTCGAGGAGGAGATCCACGGGCGCCCGCAGCGGCTGGTGCCGACGGTGCATCCGTCGGCGGTGCTGCGGGCCGAGGACCGGGAGGCGGCGTACCGGGGGCTGGTCTCGGATCTCAAGACGGCGGCGCAAGCACTCTCATAGCGCCCTCGTAATGGCTAACATGGCCGCGTGTCCCTTACCTTCACACTCGATCCCGCCCTCACCCCCGACCTGCGCGACGGTGTACTCGACCTGTGGACCGACGTCTCCAACGCCGGCGGCTCCGTGGGCTTCGTCCCGCCGGTGACGCGCGAGACCATCCGCCCCGAGCTGGTCAAGCACATGGTCGGCATGGCCGAGGGCCGTACCCGCCTCCTCGTCGGCCGCGACGACGAGGGGCGCGTGGCCGCCACCGCGTTCCTCACCCTGAACGCGCACCGGCTGATGACCCACTGGCTGTGGCTCTACACGGTGATGGTCCACCCCCGCCACCAGGGCCGGGGCTACGGCCGGGACCTGATGACCGCCGCCGCGGACGCCGCCCGCACCGTCGACGGCATCGAGGCGATACGCCTCACCTGCCGGGGCGGCCTCGGCCTGGAGCGGTTCTACGAGTCCTGCGGCTACAAGGAGGTCGGCCGGGTACCCGGCGCGATCCGTGTGGCGCCGGGCGACGACCGCGACGACATCGTGATGCTGCTGCCCCTCGGCTGAGTACTGCCCCTGCCCCTCGGCCGAGGCCGGACCCGCCTGCGGGACCGGGAGCCCGGCATGTTTCACTGGACAGTGCCTCTTTGTGCCAGAAACGGAAGAGTGGATTGAGATGCTCCGCTACACGCTGATGCGCCTCGGGATCTTCGTGGGCTGCCTCGTGGCCGTCTGGGGCCTCGTCTACGCCGGCGTGTTCCCGCGCGGCCTCGGTGACTCCAACGGCATGTGGATCCTGCTGCTCTCCCTGCTGATCTCGGCCCCCATCAGCTTCGTGGCGCTGCGCGGGGAGCGCGACCGGGCCTCGGTCCAGGTCGTGCACCGCATGGACCGCATGAAGGCCAACCTCGAGGCCAACCGCGGCCAGGAGGACCTCGCCGACGACGCGGCCCGCGCCCAGGGCCAGACCTCGTAACGTCCGTCACGCACGCGTCCGCCCCGGTTTCCGAATTCACAGGAAACCGGGGCGCTTTACGTTTTGCGGGCAGTAGTCGCCTCCCGCCTCTCAAAGTGAGGCTTTGAGACTCCCAAAGCGTAAGTGTTAAAGTCATACGCATGAAGTCTGCAGCCGCGCCCTCCACGCCGCCGAGCCTCGCGCTCGTGGCGCGCCTGCACGTGGACCTCTGTCGGTGCGCGTCCGCGAACTGTCGCCCCTGACGTTCCCCCCACCCGTCGTTCTCCACGTCAGCTCAGCGCGTCCGTCCCCGCGTCCCGTCCCCTTACGGAGCATGTCCGTGTCTTCACTCACGAAGTCTTCTCCCGAGAAGTCTTCTCCCAAGCTGTCCTTCAAGGTGCCCTTCTGGGCCCAGATACTCGCCGGCCTCGTCCTCGGCGTCCTGCTGGGCTGGCTGGCCCGCAGCCAGGACGTCTCCTGGCTGGTCACCACCCTGGAGAAGGTCGGTGACACCTTCATCGGCCTGCTGAAGCTGGCCGTCGCACCCCTCGTCTTCTTCGCGATCCTGGTGTCGATCACCAACCTGCGGAAGGTCAACAACGCGGCCCGCCTGGCGTCCCGCACCCTCCTCTGGTTCATGATCACCTCGCTGATCGCGGTGGCCATCGGCCTCGTCATCGGCCTCGTCACCAACCCCGGCGCCGGCACCGGCCTCACGCCGGCGGACGGCGCGAAGCCCGAGCACACCGGCTCCTGGATCGACTTCCTGACCGGCATCGTGCCGACCGACGTCATCACGCCGTTCACCGAGCTGAACGTCCTGCAGATCGTCTTCATGGCCGCCGTCGCCGGTATCGCCGCCCTCCAGCTCGGCGAGAAGGCCCAGCCGATCCTCAACCTGAGCGAGTCCGTCCTCGAACTCCTCCAGAAGGCCCTGTGGTGGGTCATCCGCCTCGCCCCGCTCGGCACCGTCGGCCTCATCGGCAACGCCATCGCCACCTACGGCTGGGACCTCATCGGCAAGTACGCCACCTTCACCGCCGACATCTACGTCGGCTGCGCGATCGTGATGTTCGTGGTCTACCCGGTGCTGCTCGCCACCGTCGCCAAGGCCAGCCCGCTGCAGTTCTTCAAGGGCGCCTGGCCCGCCATCCAGCTGGCCTTCGTCTCCCGCTCCTCCGTCGGCACCATGCCGCTGACCCAGAAGGTCACCGAGCGTCTCGGCGTGCCGAAGGAGTACGCGTCCTTCGCCGTGCCGTTCGGCGCGACGACCAAGATGGACGGCTGCGCCGCGATCTACCCGGCGATCGCCGCGATCTTCGTCGCGCAGATCTTCGACATCCAGCTCGGCGTCGGCGACTACCTGCTCATCGCCTTCGTCTCGGTGGTCGGCTCCGCCGCCACGGCCGGCCTCACCGGCGCCACGGTCATGCTGACCCTGACCCTGTCCACGCTGGGCCTGCCCATGGAGGGCGTCGGCCTGCTCCTCGCGATCGACCCGATCCTGGACATGATGCGCACGGCGACGAACGTGGCCGGCCAGGCGCTGGTCCCGGTGATCGTCTCGGCCCGCGAGGGACTGCTCGACCGCAAGGCCTACGACGAGGCGCACGCCTCGCCGATCGACGAGCCGGAGAAGCAGCAGGCGTCGGAGCCGGTCCCGGCCGCCGCCTGACCGACCGGCCCCGCGTCGGGGCGGTAGCACGACGGGCCGCCGGTCCGCTCACGAGCGGACCGGCGGCCTCGATGCGTCTTTGCCGGCCTGCTTCAGCTGTACTCCGACCAGTGACCCACCTCGGGATCGGACGTGTCGCGGTGCACGGGGTTGTGGGTGTCCAAGGAGACCCAGACGAGGAATGCGCCTGCGCACACCCCCAGCAGACCGACGGGAATCAGTACAGCGATCAGCCACTCCGGCATGGTCCCTCCCGTCTCGCCGGGTTCTGCCTGCCGTCACCGAGTATCACCGCTCCGAGCAACCTGCGGCGAGTGCGCGGTCGTCCCGGTCACCGTTGCGCGGACCGTAGGCTGATCGGCATGGGTGCCCAGAGGACGAAGCGGATGCCGCGTGCGGTGCGTGAACAGCAGATGCTGGACGCTGCCGTGAGTGTCTTCGGGCAGCGCGGATACGCGGCGGCGTCGATGGACGAGATCGCCGAACTGGCGGGCGTCTCCAAGCCCCTGGTGTACCTCTACCTGAACTCGAAGGACGACCTCTTCACGGCCTGCATCCGCCGTGAGGCCCGCTCCCTCACCGAGGCGGTGCGGGCCGGTGTGCGTCCGGGGCTGTCGGCCGACGGGCAACTCTGGTCGGGGCTGCGGGCGTTCTTCACCCACACCGCCCACCACCCGGACGCCTGGCGGATGCTGCACCTGCACGCCCGTACGCACGGCGAGCGGTTCGCGGCCGAGGTGGCGGCGATGCGCGCGGACATCGTCGCGTTCGTGACGCAGCTCATCGCTGCGGCGGCCCGGGACGCGCGCCGGGACCCGCGTCTGCCCGAGGACGAGGTCGCCGGACTGGCCGAGGCACTGGTCGGTGCCGCCGAGTCGCTGGCCGACTGGGCGGGTGCCACCGAGGGCGTCACCGCGAAGCAGGCGGCGGCGACCCTGATGAACTTCGCCTGGGCCGGCCTGGGCGACCTGATGGCGGGCCGACCCTGGTCCCCGCCGGAGGGGGCCGGGGCCGATCCGGAACCGGCGGTTCAGGCGGCGGGGTAGGGCCCGATCTCGCCGGAGAGGTGCAGCCGTCGGCCCGCGTCGCCGCGCAGCTCGAACCGCCCGCGGTCGGCCCCGTACGAGACCGTCCCCGGCAGCAGCACCGGCGCCCGGAACCGGGCCCGCACCACGGCCGCGTCCGGCGCCCCGTGCGCGGCGAGGCACCGGGCCACCGTCCACATGCCGTGGGCGAGGGTGCGGGGGAAGCCGAAGAGGCGGGCGGTGAGCGGGTGCAGGTGGATGGGGTTGCGGTCACCGGACGCGGCGCCGTAGCGCCGTCCGACATCACCGGCGAGGCGCCATTCGGCGCGGGCGGGCAGGGGTTCGGGGCCCGGGTCGACCGCGCCATGCTCCTCGGGGTCCCCGGTCCCGGCCGTCCGGTGCCGGGCCAGGTAGGTGCTGCGTGACGCCCACACCGGCTCCGTGCCGGCCCGTAGCTCCGTCACGACCGAGGCCTCGGTGCCGCGCCGGTGCGGTGCCAGGCCCTCCACGTACGTGGTGAGTTCGTACGCGGCGGTCGCGGGCATGGCGGCCCGGCGGGTGATGTCGATCGACGTGTGGACCAGCCCGAGCAGCGGCAGCGGGAAGTCCCGGCCGCTCATCAGGCGCATGGCCGCGGGGAAGCCCAGGACGTGCGGATACGTCACCGGAAGCGCGTTCGCGCCGGTCGGGAACCCGCACACCCGCTCGTACACCGCCAGCCGCGCGAGGTCCACGCGCAGGCCGGGCACCACCAGCCGGGTGCGGGGGAAGTCCGCGTCCGGGCGGGGCCGCTTGAGGGGCGACAGCAGGGCGCCGCGCAGGAGGAGCGGGGGGAGGGCGGGGACGCCGGTCAGTGTGGTGGTCGCCGGGGTGGCGGGGGTGCGGGGTTCCGTCGTGCCCATCACGCCCCCAGCAGGCTCTGGCCGCAGACCCGTACGACCTGGCCGTTGACCGCGCCCGAGGCCGGGTGGGCGAGCCAGGCGGTGGTCTCGGCGACGTCGACCGGGAGGCCGCCCTGGGCGAGGGAGTTCATGCGGCGGCCGGCCTCGCGGATGAGGAGGGGGACCGCCGCGGTCATCTTCGTCTCGATGAACCCCGGAGCGACCGCGTTCACCGTCACCCCGTGCTCGGCCCGTGCGCGCGGGGCGAGCGAGCGGACCAGGCCGACGATGCCGGCCTTGCTCGCGCTGTAGTTGGTCTGGCCCGCGTTGCCCGCGAGCCCCGCGATGGAGGCCGTCGCCACGATCCGTCCGCCCCGGTTCACCGCGCCCGCCGCGAGCAGCGCGTCGGTGGTGCGCAGCACGCTCGCGAGGTTGACGTCGAGGACGGAACTCCAGCGGTCGGCAGGCATGTTGACCAGGCGCCGGTCGCGGGTGATGCCGGCGTTGTGGACCAGGACGTCGAGGCCGCCGGGCAGTGCGGCGGCGATGCGCTCGCCCGCGCCGGCGGCCGTGATGTCGAGGGCGAGCGCGCTGCCGCCGAGGCACTCGGCGAGCCCCCGGGCCTCCTCCTCGGCCCCCGGCACGTCGAGGACGACGACCCGGGCGCCCCGTCCGGCCAGCGTTTCGGCGACGGCGGCGCCGATGCCGCGCGCGGCGCCGGTGACCAGGGCGGTGCGCCCGGCGAGGGGGAGGTCCTGGTCGTCCGGGGCGGTGACCGGGACGTCGGCGGCGCCGACCTCGATGACCTGGCCGCTGACGTAGGCGGAGGCGGGGGAGAGGAGGAAGCGCAGTGTGGACTCGGCGGCGAGGACGTCGGCGTCGGTGACCCGGACGAGGTTGACCGTCCTGCCCCGCCCGATCTCCTTGCCGAGCGAGCGGGTGAAGCCCTCCAACGCCTGCTGTACCGCTGCCTGATGGTGGTCGGTCGGATCGAGCGGGGCGCCGAGCACCACCACCCGGCCGCTCGTGGCGACGGACCGTACGACGGGGTGGAGCGCGGCGTGCACCTCGGCGAGCGTGTCGACGTCCCGGACGCCGGTGGCGTCGAGGACGACGGCGGCGGGGCGGCCGGCGTCGTCGGGGCCGAGGCCCGTACGGGCCAGGACGGGCGCGAGGTCGAGGCCCGACGGGCCGGCCGTGAGGTGGAGCAGGCCGCCGGAGAGCGCGCGGCGTTCGAGCGCCGCGGGCTGCGGCAGCCCGAGGCGGCGGGTGAGGAAACGGCCGGGTGCGGTGCCGGTGAAGCTGCGATAGCGGTCGGCCATGTCCTGTCTCCCCAACGGCTGCGTACGGGTCCCACACGTGCCTACTCTGCTTACCCTGGAGTAAGGTTACCGGAGGTAAGTCGATGCCGCCGACGAGAGGTGGAGGGGAGGCGGGGCGTAGGGAGGCAGGTAGCGGCCATGCGGAACGAAACGTGACCTACTGGCAGGTAACCCCCGACACTGCACACCTCCGGCGCGGGACCATCCCCGAACGCGCACCAACTCCCCACGAGAGCCCCGTACGATCCCGAGACTGACCGCTGGTAACCCCCTCTGGTCCGGGGTCCCGGCGATGAACGCCTCGGCGCGCGAGCCACGTACGTCATCCCGCCACGTCACGCAGTCACGCCACGCAGCACCCGATGACAGCGGAGCGGTGGCGGAGAAGTGACAGCAGAGCAGTTTCGCCGCTGCACGTCCCAGGAGCCGCCCGTGTCCACCCCGCTTCCCTCCTTCGCCGCATCCGCCGCCTTCGCCGACTCGCCCGGCCCCACCCTGGTGGCGCCCGAGACACGGCGGCTGGACGGGGCCGTACGGGAGGCGTACGTGCCGCCGTTCGCCCCGCCGGTGCGGCGCGGCTCCCTCGCCGACCTGCCCTTCGACAACGCGGCCGCGGTACCGGACCAGGTGGTCCTCAGCCGCAGGTCGCCGGACGGGGAGTGGTCCGACGTGACGGCGGCGGCGTTCGCCGCGCAGGTGCTGGCGGTGGCCAAGGGCCTGATCTCCGAGGGCCTGATGCCGGGCGACCGCATCGCGATCATGGCCCGGACGACGTACGAGTGGACGCTGCTGGACTTCGCCGGGTGGGCGGCCGGCCTGGTCACCGTCCCCGTCTACCCGACCTCCTCCCTCTTCCAGACCCGCTGGATCCTCCAGGACTCCGGCGCGGTCACCCTCGTCACCGAGACCGCCGCGCAGGCCGCGGCCCTCGGCCCCGAACTGGACCGCATCCCCGACCTCAGACAGCTGTGGGTCATGGAGAAGGGTCACGTGCAGCAGCTGGCGGAGGTGGGCGCGCGGATACCGGACGCGGAGGTGGAGGTCCGCCGGGGCATGCTGAGCCCGAGCACCCTCGCCACCCTCATCTACACCTCGGGCACCACCGGCCGCCCCAAGGGCTGTGCACTGACCCACGGAAACTTCTTCGCCGAGGTCGACAACGCGATCGAGCTGCTCTACCCGGTCTTCAAGGCGCAGACGGGCGACGACCCCTCCGTCCTGCTCTTCCTCCCCCTGTCCCACGTCTTCGGCCGCATGGTCGCCGTGGCCTGTGTCCGCGCCCGCGTCCGCCTCGGCCACGCCCCGAGCCTGAAGCCGGAGGACCTGCTCCCGGACCTGGCAGCCTTCCGTCCGACCTGTCTCCTGACCATCCCGTACATGCTGGAGAAGGTCTTCAACAGCGCCCGCGCCAAGGCCGAGTCGGGCGGCCGGGCCTCCGTCTTCGACCGCGCGGTCTCGGTGGCGGTGCGCTACGGCGAGGCCATGGAGGCCCGCCAGACGGGCGCGAGCGGCGGCCCGGGCCGCGCCCTGAGGACCGCCCGCTCCTTCTACGACCCCCTCGTCTTCCGCAAGATCCGGGCCGCCATGGGCGGCCGGGTCCGGTACGCCATCTGCGGTGGCTCCCCGCTCGGCCGCCGCCTGGCCGCCTTCTATGCCGGGGCGGGCATCGAGATCTTCGAGGGCTACGGCCTCACCGAGACCACGGCCGCGGCGACGGTCACACCCCCGCTGCAGCCGCGCCTGGGCACCGTCGGCTGGCCGCTGCCCGGCACCCGCATCCGCATCGCCGCCGACGGCGAGATCCTCGTCGCCGGCGACCAGGTGCTGCACGGCTACTGGGACCCGCAGGCAGGCGGCGTCGTGCCGGCCGCCGCCGACGGCTGGTTCGCCACCGGCGACATCGGCAGCCTGGACGACGACGGCTACCTGACGATCACCGGCCGCAAGAAGGAGCTGCTGATCACGGCGGGCGGCAAGAGCGTGGCCCCGGCACCGCTGGAGAACTGGCTGCGCTCGCACCCGCTGATCTCCCAGTGCATGGTGCTGGGCGACCGCCGCCCCTACGTCTCCGCCCTGTTCACCCTCGACCCCGACGGCGTCACCCACTGGCGCCGGATGAACGGCAAACACCCGGTGCCGCCGGAGCTGCTGACCGACGACGAGGAGGTCCTGGCGGTCCTCCAGCGCGCGGTCGACGAGGCCAACAAGCTGGTCTCCCGCCCGGAGTCCATCCGCCGCTTCGCGGTCCTGCCGAGGGACTTCACCGAGTGGGAGGGCCA
Organism: Streptomyces sp. NPDC053750; assembly: GCF_044544295.1. NCBI lineage: Bacteria > Bacillati > Actinomycetota > Actinomycetes > Kitasatosporales > Streptomycetaceae > Streptomyces > Streptomyces sp. NPDC053750. The sequence goes on from NZ_JBITXB010000007.1 coordinate 153,378, forward strand.
TCTGACCCCCTCGATGAAGCTCCGGCGCGACGTGATCATGCGGGACTTCGCGGAGGCGGTGGAGGGACTGTACGGGGGGTAGGCGACGCGAGGGTCGGGCGACGGGCCCGGGTGCTCAGCGGCGGGCGATCAGGCAGGCCTGCGGGACCTTGGCGGAGGTGTCCTCCTCCTGCACGCGCATCGTCCGGGACAGGACCGTGAACCCGGCCTGCTCCAGCAGCTCCGCCATCGGCTCGGGCCGCCGCCGCTCGAAGTGCAGGGCGACCGGACGGCCGAAGGGGCGGTCGAGGTGCATCGGCTCGTCACCGACCTGGAAGGCGAGGAGGAAGTGCCCGCCGGGGGCCAGCACGCGCCGCACCTCCGCGAAGAGGTCCGGCAGCCGGTCCCACGGCGTGTGGATCGACGAGTACCAGGAGACGGCCCCCGCCGGGCGCCGTCGGGCAGATCCAGCTCCAGCATGGAGCCCTGCTCGAACCGCAGACCCGGGTTCTCGCGGCGCGCGATCTCCAGCATCGGGGCGGAGAGGTCCAGGCCGAAGACCCGCAGGCCGAGCGAGGTGAAATGGGCGGTGACCCGGCCGGGCCCGCAGCCCAGGTCGGCCACCTCTCCCTCCGGCCCCACCAGCTCGGCGAAGGCGCCCATCAGGGCCCGGTCCAGCGGGGTGCCGGCGCCGGTGGAGCGGTGCAGGTGGGCGTAGTCCTCGGCGATGGCGTCGTAGAACGTGCGGGTGGTGTCCAGGAAGCGGGTGTCGTGGGTCATGGGGTCGTGGGTCATGGCCCGGGACCCTAGCGGGAGGCACTGGCAGCCGGCCGTGACGGGAATTCATCAAGAATTCAGGAGGCGAGGCCCGGAAAGGGCAGGAGCCCCGTCGCCGAAACCGGCGCGGGGCTCCTTGGGTACTGCTGTCAATCAGACAGGAGTGACATTCTCCGCCTGCGGGCCCTTCGGGCCCTGCGTGACGTCGAAGGACACCTGCTGGTTCTCCTCGAGGGACCGGAAGCCGGTCGCGTTGATCGCGGAGTAGTGGACGAAGACGTCGGGGCCGCCGCCTTCCTGGGCGATGAAACCAAAGCCCTTTTCGGCGTTGAACCACTTCACGGTTCCGGTAGCCATAAGCCCTCCTTGGGCCCAAAGGGTTGCCCTGCTCCAGAACCAGCAAGTGTGAAGACTTGAATGCTGCACAACTGCATATGTCTGAGAACGACGAGAGCCCGCGGTCACATGCTCCGCAGGCTCTGTACTGCAAGGGAAACCAAACTGCAACTTGCTGTGAGCCTAGCACGCAGGCCCCCCGACGCAACAGAGGCCAAGATCACTTCACTCGAATGTTTGAACGCCTCGGCCGTTCGGCTGACGCCGGGGGTGGCGGTGGGCGGATGACGGGGGAGGGCTAGCCTCGCGATGTGGACAATTCTCGCACCCGGCCGCGCGTCGGCCACATCCAGTTCCTGAACTGCCTGCCCCTGTACTGGGGGCTCGCGAGAACAGGTACGCTCCTCGACTTCGAGCTCACGAAGGACACCCCGGAGAAGCTCAGCGAGCAGCTGGTGCAGGGCGATCTCGACATCGGTCCCGTCACCCTGGTCGAATTCCTCAAGAACGCCGACGATCTGGTCGCCTTCCCCGACATCGCCGTCGGCTGCGACGGCCCGGTGATGTCCTGCGTGATCGTCTCGCAGGTCCCGCTGGAGAGGCTGGACGGCGCCCGCGTCGCCCTCGGCTCGACCTCGCGCACCTCCGTACGCCTCGCCCAGCTCCTGCTGGCCGAGCGCTTCGGCGTCCGGCCCGACTACTACACCTGCCCGCCCGACCTGAGCCTGATGATGCAGGAGGCCGACGCGGCCGTCCTCATCGGCGACGCGGCCCTGCGCGCAAACATGATCGACGGCCCGCGCTACGGCCTCGAAGTGCACGACCTGGGCGCCCTGTGGAAGGAGTGGACGGGCCTGCCGTTCGTCTTCGCGGTCTGGGCGGCGCGCAAGGACTACGCGGAGCGGGAGCCGGTGATCACCCGCAAGGTGCACGAGGCCTTCCTGGCCTCCCGCAACCTCTCCCTGGAGGAGGTCGACAAGGTCGCCGAGCAGGCGGCCCGCTGGGAGGCCTTCGACGAGGCGACCCTCGCGAAGTACTTCACCACCCTCGACTTCCGCCTCGGAGCCCCGCAGCTGGAGGCGGTCACCGAGTTCGCCCGCCGCGTGGGCCCGACCACCGGCTTCCCGGCGGACGTGAAGGTGGACCTGCTCCAGCCCTGACGGACACCTGACGGGCACGGGCTGCGGCGCCGGCGGCCCACTACCCTGCTCCCAGGTACTGGCGTACGGGGGAGGGGTGGACGCCATGCAGCCGCTCGATGCCGACGAACCCACCGTCGTGGGGCCCTACCGGCTGCTCGGCCGGCTGGGCTCCGGCGGTATGGGCCGGGTCTACCTGGGCCGCAGCGCCGGCGGCCGGACCGTCGCCGTGAAGATCGTGCACCCGCACTTCGCGCTGGACGAGGAGTTCCGGGCCCGTTTCCGGCGCGAGGTGGACGCCGCACGCCGGGTGGGCGGCGCCTGGACCGCGCGCGTCCTGGGCGCGGACCCCGAGGCACGCGTGCCGTGGGTCGCCACGGCCTACGCCGCCGGCCCCTCCCTGACGGCGGCCGTCGCGGACGTCGGCCCACTGCCGGCCCACTCGGTACGGGCACTCGGCGCGGGCCTCGGCGAGGCGCTGGCCGCGGTGCACCGGCTGGGCCTCGTCCACCGGGACGTGAAGCCGTCCAACGTCCTCCTCACCCTCGACGGCCCCCTCCTGATCGACTTCGGCATCGCCCGCGCCACGGACGGCACGGCGTCCCTGACCTCCACCGGCGTCTCGATCGGCTCACCCGGCTACATGTCCCCCGAGCAGATCCTCGGCAAGGGCGTCACGGGCGCGGCGGACGTCTTCTCCCTGGGCGCGGTGCTGGCGTACGCGGCGACGGGCGAGCCGCCCTTCCCCGGGGACTCTTCGGCCGCGCTGCTCTACAAGGTCGTCCACGAGGAGCCCGAGCTCGGCGCGCTGGAGGGGGAGAAGGGCGGGGAGACACGGGACCTGGTGGCGTCCTGCCTGGCCAAGGACCCGGCCGCCCGGCCGACCCCGGACGACGTGGCCCGGCGCCTCGCCCCCGAGGGCGCGGCCCGCCTGGTGACCGGCGGCTGGCTGCCGGGGGCGCTGGTGGAACGGGTCAGCCGGAGCGTCGTACAGCTCCTCAACCTGGAGGCGGGGGAGTCGCCGTCGGGGGAGGGAGCGGGGGCGGGGGCGGGGCCGGCGTCCGGTCCGGTGGGCTTCAGCCGGCCGTCGATCACGGCGGGTGCGGAGGCGCCCGACGGAGGCGGCGGGTCGGCGGGTGCGACCGCCGGGTCGGCCGGTGCGAGCGGTGGGCCGACGGGCGCGGGCGGTGACGCGGCCGAGCGCGGCGTGTTCGGACCGGCGCCGGTGATGCCCGCGCCGACGACGCCTCCCCCGCACGTACCGGATTCCGCCGCGCACGCACCGGAGCCCCCGAAGCCCCCCACACACATACCGGCGCCGCACGACGGTGGCCGGGCGCCCGGCAGGCTCTCCGTCTCCGTGGCGGCCACCTCCGGGCGGGAGGACGACGGAGGGCGCGGCCGCAGGCTGAGCTGCACCGTGGCCCTCGCGGTGGCCGGCGCGATGGCGGCGGTGACGGTCGGATCGGTCCTCGTCCTCGACCTCCTGCCGGGCGGCGGCAGCAGCAACAACGCCGACAACGGCGGTCACACCCCGTCGGCGAGCACGGCACCGTCCGGTTCCGCGACGGACGGTGGGGGCGCCGGCGGCGATGCCGAGCCCGCCCCGGTGCCCGCCCGTTACGCGGGCACCTGGGAGGGCCAGGCCGTCGCCGTCGACGGCAACCTGCCCCTGGGCACCTTCCGCCTGACCGTCCGCGAGGCCGCGGTGGGCGAGACACTCGGCACCCTGCGCCACACCGACCTCTTCGGCGGCACCTGTGACGACGTACTGACCCTGAAGAAGGTGACGGACCAACAGCTCGTCGCGAGCGCCGTGGGAGCCGAGTCGAACCGCCAGGTCTGCAACCAGGCACTCCACACCGTCCGCCTCACCCCCGTCGGCGACGACCTCCAGTACGAGTCCGACAGCAAGGGCTCCGGCCGACCGAAGGCGCGGCTGTCGAAGACCGAGTAGCCCGGCAACTCCCCCCGGTCACCGCTGTCACTACTGTGGCTACGACGGCGAACACCACCGCACGGGCCGGGTGTTCGACCGACGAGCGTTCCTGGCCGTCGTCCTCCCACGCTTGCGGGACTGCTGAGCGGGATGGGATTCGGCAGCGTGGCCGCGCGGGCGGCAAGCCGTGGGAGTGAGGCGGCGTTCGGTGATGGTGCCGAACGGCCGACGGGCGCCGCATTCGTCGACGAATCGGTGTCGCGGTTGTCCTGCTCGTCGCCCTCTTCGTGGTGTTCGGCAAAGATTGTAGGCTCGGCACTCTTCTCGTACCGAGTGCCCCAACGGGCCCTGTGCGTAAGGCCCGTACGCGACACACGAGCACACCACACGACCCAGGACACCCGCCATGCTGCGACGCCGCACCACCAGCTCGTCAAGCCCGATGGGAAGTTCACCGGCTCCCAGGGACCGGATGCCCCGGCCCGTGCGTGTGCGGCGACGGTCGGATCGTGTGGCCGGATGAGCATCGACCTCCTGGTCGTCCTCGTCGCCGTGCTCTGGGGCGCGGCGGCGGGTGCGCTCCTGCCCCGTGCCGCGTACCGCTTCTCCGCCCCCGCCGGGGAGGCGTGGCGCGGGCGGTGCCCGCGGTCGCACCCCGTCCGGGGCTGGCTCGGGCCGGCGCGGTGCGGGCAGTGCCCGGCCGACGAGGCTTCGTACGGACCCCGCCCCGCCCTCCTCGCCACCGTCACCGCCCTCGTCTGCGCCGCCCTCGCCGCCGCCACCGGCACCCGGCCCGAGCTGGCCGTCTGGCTGCTGCTGGCGCCGGTCGGCGTGCTCCTGGCCGTCGTCGACCTGCGGGTACGGCGCCTGCCCGACCCCCTCACCCTCCCGCTCGCCGGTGCCGCCCTCGCTCTCCTCGGCCTCATCGCCCTCGTGCCCGAGCACGCCGGTCAGTGGACCACCGCCGTGCTGGGCGCCCTCGCCCTCGGCGCCGGCTACGGCGTGCTGTTCCTCATCAACCCCGCGGGCATGGGTCTCGGCGACGTCAAGCTCGCGCTGAGCGCCGGTGCCGTCCTCGGCTGGTACGGCTGGCCGACGGTCATGCTCGGCACCTTCGCCGGGTTCCTGCTCGGGGCGCTCTACGGCGGCGCCCTCGTCGTCACGCGGCGGGCCGGGCGCCGGACGGCCATCGCTTTCGGGCCGTTCCTGATCGCGGGCGCCTTCCTCGGCGTCCTCGCCGGTGCCTACGCGGCCTGAGCACACGTACGTAAAACCCCTGGCGTAGGCTGGACCGGTCCGTCCACAACCCTTACGAACCTTGCGAAAGGGACGCCGGTGACCGAGAAGGCCGACCTTCAGCCCATCCTCGACCGCGCCGCCGCCGGTGGGCGGATCACCCCCGAAGAGGCGCTCGTCCTCTACCGCGACGCCCCGCTGCACGCGCTGGGCGCCGCCGCCGACGCCGTACGCAGGCGCAGGTACGCCGGTACCGAGCACATCGCCACGTACATCATCGAGCGCAACATCAACTACACGAACGTGTGCGTCACGGCGTGCAAGTTCTGCGCCTTCTACGCGGCCCCCAAGGACACCAAGAAGGGCTGGAGCCGCGACCTCGACGACATCCTGCGCCGCTGCGCGGAGACGGTCGAGCTGGGCGGCACGCAGATCATGTTCCAGGGCGGCCACCACCCGGACTACGGCGTCGAGTACTACGAGAAGCACTTCGCCGCCATCAAGAAGGAGTTCCCGCAGCTCGTCATCCACAGCCTGGGGGCGAGCGAGGTCGAGCACATGGCGCGGATCTCGAAGGTGTCGGTCGAGGAGGCGATCCAGCGCATCCACGCCGCCGGGCTCGACTCCTTCGCCGGGGCCGGGGCGGAGCTGCTGCCCGAGCGTCCGCGCAAGGCGATCGCCCCGCTCAAGGAGTCCGGCGAGCGCTGGCTGGAGATCATGGAGATCGCGCACGGCCTGGGCGTCGAGTCGACCTCCACCATGCTCATGGGCACCGGCGAGACCAACGCCGAGCGCATCGAGCACCTGCGCATGATCCGGGACGTGCAGGACCGCACCGGCGGCTTCCGCGCCTTCATCCCGTACACCTACCAGCCCGAGAACAACCACCTGAAGGGCCGCACCCAGGCCACGCTCTTCGAGTACCTGCGGATGATCGCCATCGCGCGGCTGTTCATGGACAACGTCGCCCACATCCAGGGCTCCTGGCTGACGACCGGCAAGGAGGTCGGCCAGCTCTCCCTGCACTACGGCGCCGACGACCTCGGTTCGATCATGCTGGAGGAGAACGTGGTCTCCTCCGCGGGCGCCAAGCACCGGTCCAACCGGCTGGAGATCATCGACCTGATCCGCAAGGCGGGGCGGGTGCCCGCGCAGCGCGCCACGACGTACGAGCACCTCGTCGTGCACGACGACCCGGCCAACGACCCCGTCGACGAGCGCGTCGTCTCCCACATCTCGTCCACGGCGATCGAAGGCGGCACGGCTCACCCCGAGCTGAAGCTGCTGGCTTCCAACTGACGCGGCAGTAGACCGAGTTGGAGACCATTCACGCGGCGGACGAGGTCCGGGTCAGCTGGAGTTCGGAGCCGATCGAAGACGGTGCCGTCGTGGTCGGACGGGACCGGGTCGGGGACGTCGGGACGTTGGAGGAACTGCGTGAGCGGTTCCCCGGGGCGCGCGTCCGCCGGTGGCCGGGCGTCCTGGGCCCCGCGCGCGTCCACGAGGGCCCCCTGCCGGACGCGCCGACCCCTCGCGAGCGCATCCACGAGGTGCTGAAGCTGGGCGCCGTGGTGGTGCTGGACGAGCACGCCGGCACCCCCGAACTCCGCGCGGCCGCCGAGCGGAACGGTGTCGTGGTGTGGCCGAAGGCGCCGTCCCCGTCCTGGGAGCCCGCCATCCGCCGGACCGGCCGCGCCGACCTCGCCGTCCTCGACGAGACCGGTGCCTGCATCGCCACCGTCTGCGCGGGACGCCTGGTGCACCGGCGTCGCTGAGCGCGGCCCCGGGACACGGGAGCGGCCGGCGGGAGCGGCCGCGGAGCGGCGCGCTCAGCCCGTGAACGCCTCCGCGAACGCGCCGTCCTCCTGCTCCACCCCGCTGCACTTGGTCAGCGCGTCCTGCGAAGAGGAATCGTCCCCGCACTGCTGGTCCCGGAACGTCGCCCACATCGACACCCAGGCGATCCCCTGCTCCTCGGCGAAGGCGCGGACCTCGGCCGCGTCCGCCAGCGTGAACGTCTCCCCGTCGACGTCGTTGACGCCGAGCATCGACGTCAGCGCCATGCCCCGCCAGGCGTCCGCGTCCGACGTCCCGAAGACCTCCTTGAGCTGGGTGTGGGCGGCCTCCGCCGAGGTGAGGGCGTAGTCGCCCATGTCGGCGTCGTACGACTCGCCGTAGTTCATCGTCATGAGGTTGACCGTGGAGACCTGCACCCCGTGGTTGTTGGCGGACGCCAGCAGCGCGAGGCCGTCGGAGTCCAGGCCGGAGGGCATGACCGGGAGGGTGAAGGAGACCTCCAGGTCGCTGCGGTCCTCCTGGAGCAGCGCGATCGCCTCCGAGCGCAGGGCGACGGAGTCGGCGTCGGTCAGCTCGTCGCCCTCGACGTCGAAGTCCGCCTGCGTGGAGCCCGCCGCGTCCAGGGCCTCGCCGTAGGCCGCCGCCAGCTCCGAGGCGCTGTCGCAGGTCGCCGCCAGCTCCTTGCCGGAGGCGCCGCCGAACGAGACGCGGACGGTGGCGCCGGACTCCTTCAGCTGCGCGATGCGGGAGGCGACCGCGGTGTCGCCGATGTCCTGGGTGCCGTTCCACCGCGGGGTGCAGTCGTCGCCGGAGGAGATGACGAACGCCAGGTTGTACGTCGCCGGGGAGCCGGCCGCGTCGGTGGCGGAGGCCGTGGTGGCGCTGACGTAGGGGGCGTAGGCGGTGGTCGCCGCGGGGGAGGCGGACGGTGCGGTGGGGGAGGCGGAGGGTGACGCGGGGGCCGCGTCGGTCGTGCCGTCCTGGCCGGAACATCCCGCGGCGGCCAGGGCGAGCAGCAGGGCCAGCCCGGCCGCCGGTTTCCGGTAAGCCCTCATGTGCGTACGCTCCCGTTCTCGTCGTCGGACGAGTGAAGGTGTCACGCCTGTCTGGGCGTTTCCTGAGGAAAGGGCGGGGTTTTCCGTCGCCTCACAGGACACGGACAGACTGCGCGGCTTTTCATCGGGTTCTCATAACGCGGTCCGAGTTCGCGACAGGGAAAGCTCCCTAAGGTCCGGGGAATGCATTCCGAGCCTGCCTTCGAAAGCCGCGCCGCCCTGGGCGAGAAGCCCGCGCGCGGTCGCCGTCGCAAACGCGGCAACGGGTCCGTGGAAGGTCCCGTGTTCGTCGACAACTCCGGACGCCGGGCCAGGCTGCTGCGCCGGCTGGGCCTCCTCGTCGGAGCCGTCTGCGTCGGCTACGCGGCCGTCCTGGGCCTGGCCTTCATGGGGATCGGCACCTCGGTCAACCCGTCCTCGCTGCTGCCCTTCGGCGACGGCGGTGGCGGCGGACAGGGCGGCCCGGGGCCCGGCGGAGGCGCACGCCCCCAGGGCGGCCTCGCTCCCACGGCCGCCCCGCCCACCGGCACGGCGGCCCCGAGCACCGGACCGGGCGGGCCCAGCCAGGTCCCCACCACTCCCGCCGGTACCGCCACCGCCCCCTCTGGCACCGGCACCGCCGACGCCGCCCCCACCGACTGACCGGACGCCCCCACCTCCATGACCACGCCCACGCCTCCCTCCCCGTCCTCCCCGCCCGCGCGAGGCCGCCGCCGCGCGCCCTCCCGCATCGAGCGGGCCGCCGGCCGGGCCGCCGCGCTGCAACGGCCGCGGGTCCTCCTCGCCCTGCTGCTCCTGCTGGCGCTGACCTGCGTAATGCTCCTCGACGGCTATCTGCGCGCGGAGGTGGGCGGCGACCAGCGCGTACGCACCGGCGCCAGCGCCGACGACGTACCGGACGAGATCCTCGACGGCGGGCCCATCCTCACCTTCCGCGGCGGACAGGCCACCACCGTCTCCGTCCCGGACAAGACGATCGCCCTGACCTTCGACGACGGCCCGAACCCCACCTGGACGCCGCAGGTGCTGGAGATCCTCGAGAAGTACGACGTGCCCGGCACGTTCTTCCTGGTCGGCTCGATGGTCTCGCGCTACCCGGGGATCGTGTCGGACCTGGTCGAGCAGGGCAACGAGGTGGGCATCCACACCTTCACCCACGTCGACCTCTCCTACCAGAGCGACTCCCGCGTCACCCGCGAGATCGAGCAGACCCAGCTCGCGCTCGCGGGCGCGGCCGGCATCACCACCACGCTGTTCCGGGCGCCGTACTCCTCTCAGACGGACGCCATCGACAACTACAGCTGGCCCGTCTACCAGCAGCTCGGCGAGGACGGCTACACCAGCGTCTTCATCGACACCGACAGCGACGACTGGAAGCAGCCCGGCGTCTCGAACATCATCAAGTGGGCGACCCCCAAGGACGACAAGGGCGCCTCCGTCCTCTTCCACGACGCCGGTGGCGAGCGCTCGCAGACGATCGAGGCGCTGCCGAAGTACATCGAGAAGATGAAGGCGAAGGGCTACACCTTCACCACCATCAGCGGCGTCATGACCGAGCAGCAGCCCTCCGGCGGGCCCGGCGCCGCCCGGGCGTCCGGCACCGGTGACCGCCTTCAGGCCGCCCACCACGAGGCCACCGGCACGACCCTCTACGAGGGCAAGGCGCTCGTCGCGGCCGTCGCCGTCGCCGAGTGGACGGTGCCGGCGCTGTCGGTCGGACTGATGGTGGTGGGCGTGGCCGTCATGGGCCGGTTCGCGATGATGCTGGTCCTCGCCCGCCGCCATTACAGACAGCGCAACAGACGCCGCTTCAGCTGGGGGCCGCCGGTCACCGAACCGGTCAGCGTGATCGTCCCGGCGTACAACGAGAAGGAGTGCATCGAGTCCACCCTGCGGTCGCTGGCGCAGAGCACCCACCCGATCGAGATCATCGTCGTGGACGACGGGTCGACGGACGGCACGGCGGACATCGCGGAGTCCATGGGCCTGCCGAACGTCCGCGTCGTCCGGCAGGCCAACGCGGGCAAGCCCGCCGCCCTCAACAACGGCGTCCGGCACGCCCGGTACGACATCGTCGTGATGATGGACGGCGACACCGTCTTCGAGGCGGACACCGTGCGGCACCTGGTGCAGCCCTTCGCCGACCCCGGCGTCGGCGCGGTCGCGGGCAACGCCAAGGTCGGCAACCGGCGCACCCTCATCGGCGCCTGGCAGCACATCGAGTACGTGATGGGCTTCAACCTCGACCGGCGCATGTACGACCTGCTGCGCTGCATGCCGACCATCCCCGGCGCGATCGGCGCGTTCCGTCGCGAGGCGGTCCTCCAGGTCGGCGGCATGAGCGAGGACACCCTCGCCGAGGACACCGACATCACCATCGCCCTGCACCGCGCCGGCTGGCGGGTCGTCTACCAGGAGCACGCCCGGGCGTGGACGGAGGCGCCGGGCTCGCTCAAGCAGCTCTGGTCGCAGCGCTACCGCTGGTCCTACGGCACCATGCAGGCGCTGTGGAAGCACCGCGGCTCCCTGACCGACAAGGGGCCCTCGGGCCGCTTCGGGCGGGTCGGCATGCCGCTGGTGGTGCTCTTCCAGGTGGTCACGCCGGTCTTCGCCCCGCTCATCGATGTGTTCACCGCCTACTCGATGATCTTCATCGACTTCCAGGCGGCGCTGCTCGCCTGGCTGGCGGTGCTCGGCGTCCAGCTCGTGTGCGCGGCCTACGCCTTCCGGCTCGACCGGGAGAAGTACCGGTACCTGCTGATGCTGCCGCTCCAGCAGCTGGCGTACCGGCAGATGATGTACCTCGTCCTCATCCACTCCTGCGTCACCGCCCTCACCGGCGGCCGGCTGCGCTGGCAGAAGCTGAAGCGGACGGGTGAGGTGGGGACGCCGGCGGGGACCGGGTGATGGGGGCGCACAGCAAGGGGGCCGTGCGCCGCGGCGAGGGGGTCGCGCGCCGTGCTCCTGCCGTGAGCCCGGCTGCTCCCGCCGTGAGCGTGGCTGCCCCTGCTGCGAGCGCCACGCCGGGCCGGGACCGCTACTTCGACACCCTGCGCGCCCTCGCTCTCGTCCGGGTCGTCGCGTACCACGCCTTCGGCTGGCCGTGGGCCGGGCTGGTCTTCCCGTCCATGGGCATCATGTTCGGCCTGGCCGGCACCCTGATGGCCAAGTCGCTCCAGCGGCCCGCGGCCACGGTGATCCGGAGCCGGCTGCGCCGCCTCCTGCCGCCGTTCTGGTGCTGGGGCGTCTTCGTGGTGGGCGCGATGCTGGTGCACGGCTGGATGCCCGGGTGGCAGATCGTCTACTGGCTCGTGCCGCTCGGCGACCCGCCGGGCAACGCCTGGGGCGCGCAGGCCTGGGAGATCCTCTGGTACCTGAGGACGTACCTGTGGTTCGTCCTCCTCTCCCCGCTGCTGCTGCGGGTGTTCCGGCTCGCCCCCGTGGCCGTGCTGCTGCTGTCCCTGGCGCCGATCGTGGTCTTCCAGTTCGTGTGGCAGCCGCCGGAGAACCGCTTCGGGACCGGGCTGCTGGACGTGGCGACGTACCTCTTCTGCTGGATCCTCGGCTTCGCGCACCGCGACGGGGTGCTGGGACGCCTGAAGCCGGTCGCCGTCGTCGCCCTGTCCCTCGCGGCCCTCGCCTACGGCGCCTGGTACGCCTTCGCGCACCAGGGCGAGTACGGCACCTACGACCTCGACGACATCCCGCTCGCGCAGGCCTTCTGGTCGGCCGGGTTCGTGACGCTGCTGATGTACTCCAAGGGGCGGTGCGGCCTCGACTTCGCGGGACTGGCACGGTGGCGGCGGCTGGACCGGCTGGTGACCGTCTGCAACGCCCGCGCGGTGACGATCTACCTCTGGCACGAGCTGGCCCTGATCCTGGCCGTACCGCTGATCGACCGGTTCTGGGAGGTGCCCGCGTTCGAGGCGTATCTGCCGCTGGAGAGCCAGTGGTTCCTGTTGGGCGTCGGCTGCTGCCTCGTCGCCGTGTTCGTCGTCCTCTTCGGATGGGTGGAGGACGTCGCCGCGCGGAAGAGGCCGCGGCTCGTGCCGTGAGCCCGTCCGCGGCGACGGGGGCACGGGCTGCAACAATGGGTGCGTGACCCGCGCTTCCCTGAACAAGCAGCCGCACGAAGTCGCCTCGATGTTCGACCACGTCGCGGAACGGTACGACCTGACGAACGCCGTGCTGTCGCTCGGCCAGGACCGGGCGTGGCGCAAGGCGGTCGCCCGGGCCGTCGACGCCCGGCCCGCGCAGAAGGTCCTGGACCTCGCGGCGGGTACGGCGACCTCGTCCCTGCCCTTCGCCCGCACCGGTGCCTACGTCGTCCCCTGCGACTTCTCCCTCGGCATGCTCCAGGTCGGCAAGGAGCGGCACGCCTGGCTGCCGTTCACCGCGGGTGACGCGACGCGGCTGCCGTTCAAGGACGACGTCTTCGACGCGGTCACCATCTCCTTCGGGCTGCGCAACGTGCAGGACACGGACGCGGCGCTGCGCGAGATGTACCGGGTGACGCGGCCCGGCGGCCGGGTCGTCATCTGCGAGTTCTCCCATCCGACCTGGGCGCCGTTCCGCACCGTCTACACCGAGTACCTGATGCGCGCCCTGCCGCCGGTGGCCCGTGCGGTGTCCTCCAACCCGGACGCGTACGTCTACCTCGCCGAGTCCATCCGCGCCTGGCCCGACCAGCCGGCGCTCGCCGAGCGGCTGGGCAAGGCCGGCTGGTCGAGGGTGGCGTACCGGAATCTCACGGGCGGCGTGGTGGCGCTGCACCGGGGCTTCAAGGAGAGCTGAGCGCGGCGCAGTAGCGCGGCGGGCGTTCGGCCCGCTCGCTCCGGTCGGTCCGTCCGGTCTGTTCGCCCGGCTCGGTGAGCTCCCGCCGGAGCCCGCCCAGCGGCGGTCTCGGCACACGCGGCTCGCGGATGCCCCCGCCGCCCTCGCCCTCCCCGAAGTCGAACCACACGTACACCCTCGACTCCCGCGGCACCCGGGCGCCGGGCTGCGGGTACTGGCGTACGACGTGGTCGACGACGGCGAGACGGACGTCGGGCCGGTCCTGCGCATGCAGTAACAGCCCTTTCGTCCGGGCCGTCTCCCACGCGTCCACGGCCATCAGGCCGACCAGGCGGGGCACTTGCACGTCGGATTTCTCGGGTGTCAGGCGCACGGACGTCACCCCCAGCGGTACCCGGCAGATTAGCTCCGCCGTGCGCCCTCGGGAAGCGTCATGTGGCTTGCTGTGACAGTCGATCACTCCGTGTCACAGCGCCTCGTGTCACAGCGCTCCGCGTCACAGCGCGAGCCGGTAGCAGTGCCCCTCCTGTCCGGACCCCGGGATGGTGAAGGCGTCGGCGAGCCGCATGCCCAGCCGCTCCGTGACCGCTATGGACCGCCCGTTGCGGGCGTTGACCATCGCGACCACCTCCGCGACGCCCGCCGCGCGCACCCGCTCCAGTGTCTGATGGGCCGCCGCAGTGACGTACCCCTTGCCCCAGTACCCCCGCCCGAGGCGCCAGCCGATCTCGATCTCGCCCTTGGGTCCCCAGTCCTGCGGCCAGGGCTGGGCGCCCGTGAAGCCCATGACCCGGCCCTCCTCGTCCACCATGGTCCACAGGCAGAAGCCGTGCTCGGCGTCGTGCCGGCGCTGGCGGGCGGTGAGCTCCTCGTAGACGGACAGCTCCGCGGACCTCCCGCCGTGGAACTCCATGACGTCCGGGTCGTCGAAGACCCGGTGCCAGGCGACGGCGTCCTCGTCGGTGGGGACGCGCAGCCTTACTACAGGCAGAGCTCGGTTCACTGGGCAGCCCTTCAGCCGGGTGATCGGTGACGCTGAATAGACTGCCCGTGTCCAGTGCCCGTCGGCACGCTGATTTCGAACTCTGGGGAGATCCCGCCGTGACCGAGCCCCTCTCCGACAACACCGCCGATGTGATCGTCGTGGGCGCGGGGCCAGCCGGCTCCACCACCGCTTACCACCTGGCCAAGGCAGGGCTCGACGTCCTCCTGCTGGAGAAGACCGCCTTCCCCAGGGAGAAGGTGTGCGGCGACGGCCTCACCCCGCGCGCGGTCAAGCAGCTCGTGGCCATGGGCATCGACATCTCCGAGGAGGCCGGCTGGCTGCGCAACAAGGGTCTGCGCATCATCGGCGGCGGCTCCCGACTCCAGCTGGACTGGCCGGATCTCGCCTCCTTCCCGGACTACGGACTCGTCCGCAAGCGCGACGACTTCGACGAGCAGCTCGCCCGTCAGGCCCAGAAGGCCGGCGCCCGGCTCCACGAGCGCTGCAACGTCGGCGCCCCGGTCGTCGACGACCGCACCGGCCGCATCACCGGCGTGCACGCCAAGCTGGGGGAGGACAAGCGGGAGGTCACCTTCCACGCCCCGCTGATCGTGGCCGCCGACGGCAACTCGACCCGCCTGTCCCTGGCGATGGGGCTGCACCGCCGCGAGGACCGCCCGATGGGCGTCGCCGTCCGCACGTACTTCACCTCGCCCCGCCACGACGACGACTACCTGGAGTCGTGGCTGGAACTGTGGGACCGCCGCGGCGCCCAGGACCGGCTCCTGCCGGGTTACGGCTGGATCTTCGGCATGGGCGACGGGACGTCGAACGTCGGCCTCGGCGTGCTGAACACCTCCACCTCCTTCAAGGAGCTCGACTGGCGCGAGATCCTCAAGGCCTGGTGCGCCTCCATGCCGGAGGACTGGGGCTACACTCCCGACAACATGACCGGCCCGATCCGCGGCGCCGCCCTGCCCATGGCCTTCAACCGGCAGCCCCACTACACCAAGGGCCTGCTGCTCGTCGGCGACGCCGGCGGCCTGGTGAACCCCTTCAACGGCGAGGGCATCGCCTACGCCATGGAGTCCGGCCAGATCGCCGCCGACGTCATCGTCCAGGCACACGCGCGGGCCACGCCGGCCCAGCGGGAGATCGCCCTGCAGCGCTACCCGCGCGTCCTGAAGGACACCTACGGCGGCTACTACACGCTGGGCCGCGCCTTCGTGAAGCTCATCGGCAACCCGAAGGTCATGCAGATCGCGACCCAGCGCGGCCTCACCCACCCCATCCTGATGAAGTTCACCCTGAAGATGCTCGCCAACCTGACGGACCCGACGGGCGGCGACGCGATGGACCGCATCATCAACGGGCTGAGCAAGGTCGCGCCCAAGGCCTGATCAGCCCCGGGGCCGACCGGCGGCGTCGCCGCGGTCCCGGTCGAGAGCCGCGGCGTTGGCGGCCCGGCGTGCGAAGACCTCGTCCCGCCGGTCCGCCGACTGCCGCAGCGCCGCCTTCCGTTCCCGGGCGGAGAGCCGGTCCAGGTAGACGTGCCCGTTCACGTGGTCGGTCTCGTGGGCGAGGCAGCGCGCGAAGTAGCCGGTGCCCTCGACCCGGAGCGGACCGCCGTCCTTGTCCAGGCCCCGCACGACGGCCCGGTCGGGCCGCGGTACGGCCATGACGGCGCCCGGCACCGACAGGCACCCCTCGCCCTCGTCGAGCAGCCGCCGCGCGGCCGGGTCGAGGGTCTCCAGCACCGGATTGACGATGTGCCCGACATGTCGGACACCGTCGTCGTCCGGGCAGTCGTACACGAACAGGCGCAGATCGACCCCCACCTGATTGGCCGCCAGTCCGGCACCCTCCGCGACGTACATCGTGCGGAACATGTCGTCGATGAGCGCGGCGAGGTCCGGCCCGAACTCGGTGACGTCCCGGCACGGCCTGTGCAGCACCTCCTCACCGAACTCGGTGACCCGGCGCACCGACCCGCGCCGGGCCTCGGGCGCGAGCGGGGGGTAGGAGGCGGTGGGCCGCCCCTGTACGAACACACTGGGCATGACGTTCTCTCCTTCGGCTCGTGTACGGGCCGGTGGTGATCCGGCCCGTACACGAGCATGTCAGGAGCGCTCGCAGGGCCGCAGCCCCCGAGCGGCTGCGGCCCTGCGTGAGTCGTACCCGGGCTCGCCGGAGCCCGCGTGCGTGTGTGTGGTGCGTGGTGCTGTGCGTGCGTCCTAGAGCACGCGCACCGCGCCGCTCGGCGGGTCGTACGACAGCGGCTTCATCACTACGCCGGTGGCGGAGTTCTGCGCGCCGACGAACATGCCGTCGCCGACGTAGACGCCCACGTGGTACGCGCTGCCCGCGCCGCCCCAGTACAGGATGTCGCCCGGCTGGAGGTTGCTCAGCGAGACCTGGGTGCCGGCCGTCGACTGGGCCTGGGAGACGCGCGGCAGGTCGACGTTGACCTGCTTGAAGGCGGCCTGCACCAGACCGGAGCAGTCCCACGAGTTGGGGCCGGTACCGCCGGAGACGTAGGCGTCGCCGACCTGGGCCTGCACGAAGGAGACGACCGCGGCGGCCGAACCGGTGGCCGTGGACGTGTTGCTGCTGACGCTGCTGCCCGAGCTGTCGGAGGAGCCGGTGTCCACCGAGGCGCTCAGGGTGGCGCGCTCGGCCGTGCGCGCGGCACGCTCGGCGGCGGCCTTGCGCGCGTCCTCCTCGGCCTTCTTCTTGGCCTCGGCGGCCTTCTTCTTGGCCTCGGCGAGGTCTGCCTTGGCCTCCTTGGCGGCCTGCGTCGCGGCCGCGTCACGCTCGGCCCGCAGCTCGTAGCCGGCGGCCGCCTGCTGCGTGACGTCCGCCGACTGGGCGACCTGAGCGGCCAGGTCGGCCGTCAGCGTGGGCAGTTCGAGGGTCTGCGTCACCGGTTCGGCCGCGTTGGCCGAACCCGACGCCCCGGCCACTGCCAGGGTGCTGAGGACGCCACCGGCAACTCCGGCTCGCATCGCGATGGTCGACGCGCTGCGGCGGGGCTTCCGGTGGCTGCGTATGTGAGCGGTGTGGGACATAGGGACAACCGGTATCAGGAGCTCCTCCATACCTTCAAGAAACGTGTGCTGCGCCACAGTTGTTCAATCGGCCACCGAATCCCGGGCGTGTCGCTCTTTATTGACGCCCTAACGGACATTGCGGGCGGGCCGTGACCAGCCTGTGATCACGGTCTTTGATCGTTACGCCCGAATTGCCCCGCGCTTACCACTGGTTGGGACGGTTGGCCAAGCCCGGTTCTCAGACGCCTCTCATGAATGTGGCGCAGGTCACGGAACGGTTACCCCGGCGGACGCGTCCCCCGCGTGAAAGCCGGCCCGGACGGGCACTCGCGGCGCTCGTGAACGCGTGCACGTGTCCACATCGCGCCCACGCCTCCCTCTGACGTGTGAACGGACTCCACTACCAAGGGATCCCGTCCAACACCAATTTGCATGCAAGGGAAGCCTCTTGATATGGAGACGCCCGCCCGGCGTGCCCGCTGGCCAGCGATGATGAACGAAAATGTCACCTCTGGTGATCAGCTGAACGCTTCTTGTGTGAAGATCACCGCTCATCCGACTTCATGATCCTTCGTCAGGTGGTGGAGATCACAAAGCTTGTGCAATACCCCGTGTCGCAGATCACAGAGCCACGGGCATAAGATGCGGAGCAGTTGGGCTTGTGACCTGCTTCACATGTTCGCGATCTTCGCCGGGACGAGCGGGGCTCGTGGTGCTGCTGGGGCGGTTGTGAGTCCGATGCAACCGCCAGCAGTCAGTGCCGACTGAGAGGAGCGAGGAGCGGTGAACGCGTATGCGCCCATCCTCGTACTGGGAGCCCTCGGGGCAGGCTTTGCGATCTTCTCCGTGGTCATGGCCACGCTGATCGGTCCGAAGCGGTACAACCGGGCGAAGCTCGAGGCCTACGAGTGCGGCATCGAGCCGACCCCCACGCCGGCCGGTGGCGGGCGCTTCCCCATCAAGTACTACCTGACGGCGATGCTCTTCATCATCTTCGATATCGAGATCGTCTTCCTCTACCCCTGGGCCGTCACCTTCGACGCCCTGGGGATTTTCGGGCTCGTGGAGATGCTGCTCTTCGTGCTCACCGTCTTCGTCGCGTACGCGTACGTATGGCGGCGCGGCGGCCTGGAATGGGACTGAGGGGCCTTTGACATGGGACTCGAAGAAAAACTGCCGAGCGGCTTCCTGCTGACCACCGTCGAGCAGGCCGCGGGCTGGGTGCGCAAATCGTCCGTCTTCCCCGCCACGTTCGGCCTCGCCTGCTGTGCCATCGAGATGATGACCACCGGTGCCGGCCGCTACGACCTGGCGCGCTTCGGGATGGAGGTCTTCCGCGGCTCACCGCGGCAGGCGGACCTGATGATCGTCGCGGGCCGGGTCAGCCAGAAGATGGCGCCGGTGCTGCGCCAGGTCTACGACCAGATGCCGAACCCGAAATGGGTGATCTCCATGGGGGTCTGCGCCTCCTCGGGCGGCATGTTCAACAACTACGCGATCGTCCAGGGCGTCGACCACATCGTCCCGGTCGACATCTACCTCCCCGGCTGCCCGCCACGCCCCGAGATGCTGATGGACGCCATCCTCAAGCTCCACCAGAAGATCCAGAGCTCCAAGCTCGGTGTGAACGCGGAGGAAGCGGCCCGCGAGGCGGAGGAGGCGGCGCTCAAGGCCCTGCCCACCATCGAGATGAAGGGGCTGCTGCGGTGAGCGACGCGAACAACACCTCCGGTGACTCCAAGAACACCGCGGGTGACGCGAACGGGGTGAACCCCGAGAAGGACCTGTCCGCGGAGAACCTCCCCGGCCAGCGCGGTCAGGGCGGCGAGGAGATCCGCGTCCAGCGCGGGATGTTCGGCGCCAACAACGGCGGCGACACCTCCGGATACGGCGGCCTGGTCCGCTCGGTCCGGCTCCCCGGGCCGGCGAGCCGGCCCTACGGAGGGTGGTTCGACGAGGTCGCCGACGAGCTCGAGGGCGCGCTGGAGGAGCAGGATCTCCTGCCCGACAACGCCATCGAGAAGACGGTCGTCGACCGCGGCGAGCTGACCTTCCACATCGAGCGCGAGCACCTGGTCCGCGTCGCCCGCACCCTGCGCGACGACCCGGCCCTGCGCTTCGAGCTGTGCACCGGCGTCAGCGGCGTCCATTACCCGAACGACAAGGGCCGCGAGCTGCACGCCGTCTACCACCTGCGCTCGATCACCCACAACCGGCTGATCCGCCTCGAGGTCAGCGCCCCCGACAGCGACCCGCACATCCCGTCGCTGGTCTCCGTCTATCCGACCAACGACTGGCACGAGCGCGAGGCCTACGACTTCTTCGGCCTCGTCTTCGACGGTCACCCGGCCCTGACGCGGATCATGATGCCGGACGACTGGCAGGGCTTCCCGCAGCGCAAGGACTACCCCCTCGGCGGCATCCCCGTCGAGTACAAGGGCGCCCAGATCCCGGCTCCGGACCAGCGGAGGTCGTACTCGTGAGCAGCACACAGTCAGCGTCCGCGGCTTCGGCGCGCGAGACCACCGAGGGCACCGTCTACACGGTCACCGGCGGCGACTGGGACGAGGTCGTGCAGACGGCGGCCCGCTCCGACGACGAGCGCATCGTCGTCAACATGGGCCCGCAGCACCCCTCCACCCACGGGGTGCTCCGTCTCATCCTGGAGATCGACGGCGAGACGGTCACCGAGGCCCGCTGCGGCATCGGCTACCTGCACACCGGCATCGAGAAGAACCTCGAGTACCGGACCTGGACGCAGGGCACCACGTTCGTGACGCGCATGGACTACCTGACGCCGTTCTTCAACGAGACGGCGTACTGCCTGGGCGTCGAGAAGCTCCTCGGCATCGAGGACCAGATCCCGGACCGAGCCTCGATCATCCGGGTGCTCCTCATGGAGCTGAACCGGCTCTCCTCCCACCTGGTGTGCATCGCCACCGGCGGCATGGAACTCGGCGCCACCACGATCATGATCTACGGCTTCCGTGATCGTGAACTGATTCTCGACATCTACGAGCTGATCACCGGCCTGCGGATGAACCACGCGTACATCCGCCCGGGCGGACTCGCCCAGGACCTGCCGCCCGGTGCGGTGGACCAGATCCGCGAGTTCGTGAAGAAGATGAAGAAGAACCTCCCGGAGTACGACAAGCTCGCCACCGGGAACCCCATCTTCAAGGCCCGCATGCAGGACGTCGGCTACCTCGACCTGGCCGGCTGCATGGCCCTCGGCGCCACCGGCCCGGTCCTCAGGTCCACGGGCCTGCCGCACGACCTGCGCAAGACCCAGCCGTACTGCGGCTACGAGACCTACGACTTCGACATCCCGACCGCCGACACCTGCGACTCCTACGGCCGCTTCCTGATCCGGCTGGAGGAGATGCGCCAGTCGCTCCGGATCGTCGAGCAGTGTCTGGACCGGCTGCAGCCCGGCCCGGTCATGGTCGCCGACAAGAAGATCGCCTGGCCCGCCCAGCTCGCCCTGGGCCCGGACGGACTGGGCAACTCCCTCGACCACATCAAGAAGATCATGGGCACCTCCATGGAGGCCCTGATCCACCACTTCAAGCTGGTCACCGAGGGCTTCCGCGTACCGCCGGGACAGGCGTACGCGGCGGTCGAGTCGCCCAAGGGCGAGCTCGGGGTGCACGTCGTGTCCGACGGCGGCACCCGCCCCTTCCGGGTCCACTTCCGCGACCCGTCCTTCACCAACCTGCAGGCCATGGCGGCGATGTGCGAGGGCGGCCAGGTCGCCGACGTCATCGTCGCCGTGGCGTCCATCGATCCCGTGATGGGAGGCGTCGACCGGTGACCACCTCTTCTTCCGAGCGGGGCGTCAGCCTGGGCATGCCGGAACTGCCCGCGCCCGCCTACCCGGACGACGTCCGGGCCCGGCTGGAGGCCGACGCGCGCGAGGTCATCGCCCGCTACCCGGACTCCCGGTCCGCCCTCCTGCCGCTGCTGCACCTCGTGCAGTCGCAGGAGGGGCACGTCACACGCACCGGGATGCAGTTCTGCGCGGACATGCTGGGCCTGACCACGGCCGAGGTCACCGCGGTCGCCACCTTCTACACCATGTACCGACGTGGGCCGAGCGGTGACTACCAGGTCGGCGTCTGCACCAACACACTCTGCGCGGTCATGGGCGGAGACGCCATCTTCGACTCCCTCCAGGAGCACCTGGGCGTCGCCAACGGCGGGACCACCGAGGACGGCAAGGTCACCCTGGAGCACATCGAGTGCAACGCGGCCTGCGACTTCGCCCCGGTGGTAATGGTCAACTGGGAGTTCTTCGACAACCAGACCCCGGCGAGCGCCAGGCGCCTCGTCGACGACCTGCGCGCGGGACGGCCGGTGACGCCCACGCGCGGTGCGCCGCTGTGCACCTTCAAGGAGACCGCCCGGATCCTGGCGGGCTTCCCCGACAAGCGGGACGGCGCCGTCGCGGCCGGCGGCAGCGCGGGTCCCGCCTCCCTGGTCGGCCTCAAGCTGGCCAAGGGCGAGGCGTCCGTCGCGCGCGTGGTGCACCCGCGGGACGGCGGGCCGCACGACGCGCCGCAGGACCGGGCCGTGCACGACCCGTCTCCGACGGAACACCTGAGCTCGCACGACGCGCCGCAGGACACATCGGCCTCCGACCCGTCCCACCCGGCAGGGCCTACCGCCGAGGAGGGGAAGTGATGACCTTGGCAGCCGAGATCAAGGACACCAGCCCGGAGAAACTGCTCGCACCCGTGCTGTCGGCCTTCTGGGACGAGGACGAGTCCTGGACTCTGGACGTCTACCGGAGGCACGAGGGATACGAGGGGCTTCGCAAGGCGCTGGCGATGTCGCCGGACGACCTGATCGCGTACGTCAAGGACTCCGGTCTGCGTGGACGCGGCGGCGCGGGGTTCCCGACGGGGATGAAGTGGCAGTTCATTCCCCAGGGGGATGGCAAGCCTCACTATCTAGTTGTCAACGCCGACGAGTCGGAGCCGGGGACCTGCAAGGACATCCCGCTCCTCTTCGCGAACCCGCACAGCCTCATCGAGGGCATTGTCATCGCGTGTTACGCCATCAGGTCTTCGCATGCCTTCATCTATCTGCGTGGTGAAGTCGTGCCAGTGCTGCGACGGTTGCACGAGGCCGTGCGCGAGGCCTACGCGGCCGGCTTCCTCGGCGAGAACATCCTGGGCAGCGGACTCGACCTCGAACTCACCGTGCACGCGGGCGCGGGCGCGTACATCTGCGGTGAGGAGACCGCACTGCTCGACTCGCTCGAAGGCCGCCGGGGTCAACCGCGGCTCCGTCCCCCCTTTCCTGCCGTCGCGGGCCTCTACGCGTGCCCGACTGTGGTGAATAACGTCGAGTCGATCGCATCGGTTCCCGCGATCCTGAACAAGGGCAAGGACTGGTTCAGGTCGATGGGCAGCGAGAAGTCCCCGGGCTTCACGCTCTACTCGCTCAGCGGCCACGTGGCGAGCCCCGGCCAGTACGAGGCCCCGCTCGGCATCACGCTGCGCCAGCTCCTCGACATGAGCGGCGGCATGCGCCCCGGTCACCGGCTGAAGTTCTGGACACCGGGCGGCTCCTCCACGCCGATGTTCACCGACGAGCATCTCGACGTCCCCCTCGACTACGAAGGAGTGGGTGCCGCCGGCTCCATGCTCGGCACCAAGGCGCTCCAGTGCTTCGACGAGACGACCTGCGTCGTGCGCGCCGTCACCCGCTGGACCGAGTTCTACGCGCACGAGTCCTGCGGCAAGTGCACACCGTGCCGCGAAGGCACGTACTGGCTCGTCCAGTTGCTGCGCGACATCGAGGCCGGCAAGGGCTCGACGAGCGACCTCGACAAGCTGAACGACATCGCCGACAACATCAACGGCAAGTCCTTCTGTGCCCTCGGCGACGGTGCCGCCTCGCCGATCTTCTCCTCGCTCAAGTACTTCCGCGAGGAGTACGAGGAGCACATCACGGGCCGCGGCTGCCCCTTCGACCCGGCCAAGTCGACGGCCTGGGCCGACCGCACGGAGGTGAACGCATGACCGTGACCACCAATGCCCCCTCGGGAGGGGGAGAGGCGGCGGTCCCGCCGGAGGACCTCGTCACGCTGACGATCGACGGCGCCGAGATCAGCGTGCCCAAGGGCACCCTGGTCATCCGCGCGGCCGAACAACTCGGCATCGAGATCCCCCGGTTCTGCGACCACCCTCTCCTCGACCCGGCCGGCGCCTGCCGCCAGTGCATCGTCGAGGTCGAGGGCCAGCGCAAGCCCATGGCGTCCTGCACCATCACCTGCACCGACGGCATGGTGGTGAAGACCCACCTCACCTCGCCGGTCGCCGAGAAGGCCCAGCACGGTGTGATGGAGCTGCTGCTCATCAACCACCCGCTGGACTGCCCCGTCTGCGACAAGGGCGGCGAGTGCCCGCTGCAGAACCAGGCCATGTCGCACGGCCAGGCCGACTCCCGCTTCGAGGGCAGGAAGCGGACGTACGAGAAGCCCGTGCCGATCTCCACGCAGGTGCTGCTCGACCGCGAGCGGTGCGTGCTGTGCGCCCGCTGCACCCGGTTCTCCAACCAGGTCGCGGGCGACCCGATGATCGAGCTGATCGAGCGGGGCGCGCTCCAGCAGGTCGGCACCGGCGAGGGCGACCCCTTCGAGTCGTACTTCTCCGGCAACACCATCCAGATCTGCCCGGTCGGCGCGCTCACCTCGGCGGCGTACCGGTTCCGCTCCCGCCCGTTCGACCTGATCTCCTCTCCGTCCGTCTGCGAGCACTGCTCCGGCGGCTGCGCGACCCGCACCGACCACCGGCGCGGCAAGGTCATGAGGCGGCTCGCGGCCAACGAGCCCGAGGTCAACGAGGAGTGGATCTGCGACAAGGGGCGCTTCGCCTTCCGGTACGCGCAGCAGCGCGACCGGCTGGAGACCCCGCTGGTGCGCAACGCCGAGGGTGACCTGGAACCGGCCTCCTGGCCGGAGGCCCTGCAGATCGCCGCCCAGGGACTGCTCGCCTCGCGGGGCCGGACCGGTGTGCTGACCGGCGGCCGGCTCACCGTCGAGGACGCCTACGCGTACAGCAAGTTCGCGCGCGTGGCGCTCGACACCAACGACATCGACTTCCGCGCGCGCGTGCACAGCTCCGAGGAGGCCGACTTCCTGGCCTCCCGGATCGCCGGACGCGGCCGTGACCTCGACGGTACGGGGGTCACGTACACCACGCTGGAGAAGGCGCCCGCCGTACTGCTGGTCGGGTTCGAGGCCGAGGAGGAGGCGCCCGGCGTCTTCCTGAGGCTGCGCAAGGCCTGGCGCAAGCACGGACAGAAGGTCTTCTCGCTGGCCACGCATGCCACCCGGGGTCTGGAGAAGGCCGGCGGCACCCTGCTGCCGGCCGCCCCCGGCACCGAGACCGAGTGGCTGGACGCGCTCGCGAGCGGCGTCGGCCTGGAGGGCGACGGAGCCCGGGCCGCCGAGGCCCTGCGCGCCGAGGGCGCCGTGATCGTCGTGGGTGAGCGGCTGGCGTCCGTGGCAGGCGGCCTCACCTCCGCCGTACGGACCGCCTCCGCGACCGGCGCCCGGCTGGTGTGGATTCCGCGCCGGGCCGGGGAGCGCGGTGCGATCGAGGCCGGGGCGCTGCCCTCGCTGCTGCCGGGCGGGCGCCCGGCGACCGACCCGCGCGCGCGTGAGGAGGTCGCCGCGGTCTGGGGCCTGGCCGACCTCCCGCACCGCTACGGCCGCGACACCGGCGAGATCGTCGAGGCCGCGGCCCGGGGCGAGCTCCAGGCGCTGCTGGTGGCGGGTGTGGAGGTCGCCGACCTGCCCGATCCGGCACGCGCGCGTGCGGCACTCGCCGAGGCCGGCTTCGTCGTGTCGCTGGAGCTGCGGCCCAGCGAGGTCACCGCTCTCGCCGACGTGGTCCTGCCCGTCGCCGCGGTCGCCGAGAAGGCCGGGACGTTCCTCAACTGGGAGGGCAGGGCGCGCTTCTTCGAGGCCGCGCTGAAGCCCGACCAGATGACCCGCCGCCTCGCGCCCGCCGACGCGCGCGTGCTCCAGATGCTGGCCGACGCCATGGACGTACACCTGGGCCTGCCGGACCTGCGCACCACCCGCGCGGAGATCGACCGGCTCGGTCCCTGGGGCGGACCGCGGGCCGGTGAACCGCTGCACACCGCGAGCGCGCTGCCGCGACCGGCCACCGGAGAGGCGGTACTGGCCGGGCATCGACTGCTGCTCGACCAGGGCGTCCTCCAGCAGGGCGACGAGGCGCTCGCCGGCACCCGGCACGCCGCACGCGCGCGTGTGTCGGCCGCCACGGCCGCCGAGGCGGGCGTCAAGGACGGCGACGTGCTCGCCGTGACCGGCCCCGCCGGGGTCGTCGAACTCCCGCTGCAGATCACCGAGATGCCCGACCGGGTGGTCTGGCTCCCGCTGAACTCGGCCGGCACCGGCGTCGCCTCCGACGCCGGGGTGCTGCCCGGATCCCTCGTCCGCATCGGTCCGGCCACGCTCGCGGGCGAGGCCCCCAAGGAGGTGGAGGCATGAGCCCGTACCTCGCCGCTGAAGACCTTTCGATGTTCGGCACCGATCCCTGGTGGCTGGTCGTCGTCAAGGCGGTCTTCTGCTTCGCCTTCCTGATGGTGACCGTGCTGTTCTCCATTGTGTGGGAGCGCAAGGTCGTCGCCTGGATGCAGCTGCGCATCGGACCGAACCGGCACGGCCCCTGGGGCATGCTCCAGTCGCTCGCCGACGGCATCAAGCTGATGCTCAAGGAAGACGTCGTCGTCAAACGCGCCGACAAGGCGGTGTACGTCCTCGCGCCGATCGTCGCGGCCATCCCGGCCTTCATGGCGATCGCGGTGATCCCCTTCGGGCCGGCCGGCAACGAGGTCTCGATCTTCGGCCACCGCACCGCCATGCAGCTCACCGACCTGCCGATCGCCATGCTGTTCATCCTGGCGGTCGCCTCGGTCGGCATCTACGGCATCGTGCTCGCCGGCTGGAGCTCCGGATCGACGTATCCGCTGCTCGGCGGACTGCGCTCCTGCGCGCAGATGATCTCCTACGAGATCGCGATGGGCGCCGCGTTCGCCTCGGTGTTCCTCTACTCCGGGTCGATGTCGACCTCGGAGATCGTCGCCCAGCAGACCGACCGCTGGTACATCGTGCTGCTGCCGGTCTCCTTCATCCTCTACATCGTCACCATGGTCGGCGAGACCAACCGTGCCCCCTTCGACATGCCGGAGTCCGAGGGCGACCTGGTCGGCGGCTTCAACACCGAGTACTCGTCGATCAAGTTCGCGATGTTCATGCTCGCCGAGTACGTGAACATGGTGACCGTCTCGGCGGTCGCCACCACCCTCTTCCTCGGCGGCTGGCGGGCACCGTGGCCGGTCAGCACCTTCTGGGAGGGCGCCAACCACGGCTGGTGGCCGCTGCTCTGGTTCGTGGTCAAGGTCCAGTTGCTGCTGTTCTTCTTCATCTGGCTGCGCGGCACGCTCCCGCGCGTCCGCTACGACCAGCTGATGAAGCTCGGCTGGAAGGTCCTCATCCCGGTCTCCCTGGTCTGGCTGATGCTGGTGGCGACCGTGCGGGCCCTGCGCAACGAGAACTACGAGTTCAGCGACATCGCCCTCTACATCGCCGGCGGTGTCCTGGTCCTGCTGGTGCTGTCCTTCGTCGTGGACATGTACCGGGACAAGGGCAAGCGGGCCGAGGCTCCCCCCGAGGAGCCGGCCGCCTTCGACCCGATGGCCGGAGGGTTCCCCGTACCGCCGATGCCCGGACAGGAGTTGCCGCCGGTGCCGCGACGCCGTCCGCGCCGGGAGCGGGAGCTGATTGTCAGTGGTGGGGTCGATACTCAGAGTGACGGATCTCTGGGTGGATCTACGGATGGAAAGGAGGCGTCCGATGGCTGAGGAACCCAAGGAGACCGACCCCGGTTTCCTGAACCCCGTGGCCGGCTTCGGTGTGACCTTCAAGGCCATGTTCAAGAAGCGGCTGACCGAGCAGTACCCGGAGCAGCAGAAGACCACCGCTCCGCGCTTCCACGGACGGCACCAGCTCAACCGCCATCCGGACGGCCTGGAGAAGTGCGTCGGCTGCGAGCTGTGCGCCTGGGCGTGTCCCGCCGACGCGATCTACGTGGAGGGCGCGGACAACACCGACGAGGAGCGCTACTCGCCCGGCGAGCGGTACGGGCGCGTCTACCAGATCAACTACGCCCGCTGCATCCTGTGCGGCCTGTGCATCGAGGCGTGCCCCACGCGCGCGCTGACGATGACCAACGAGTTCGAGCTGGCCGACTCCAGTCGCGCCAACCTCATCTTCACCAAGGACCAGCTGCTGGCCGGCCTGGAGGAGGGCATGGTCGACACGCCCCACGCCATCTACCCGGGCACGGACGAGCAGGACTACTACCGGGGCCTGGTGACCGAGGCCGCGCCCGGCACCGAGCGGCAGGTCGCCCACTCCAAGGGAGAGGTGGTCCAGGAGGCCGACTCGACCTTCGGTGGGACCGAACCGGCCTCGGAGGAGGTGATCCGCCGATGAGCGCGCAGCTCGCCGCCGCAGCGACTCTCTCTGCCGGCACCTCCACCGGAGAGGCCGTCCAGTTCTGGATCCTCGGCACCGTCGCGGTGATCGGCGCCCTGTGCACCGTCTTCATGAAGAAGGCCGTGCACAGCGCGCTCTGCCTCGCCGGGACCATGATCGTCCTGGCGGTGTTCTACCTCGCCAACGGCGCCTACTTCCTCGGCATCGTGCAGATCGTCGTCTACACCGGCGCGGTCATGATGCTGTTCCTGTTCGTGGTGATGCTCGTCGGTGTCACCGCGGCGGACTCCCTGAAGGAGACCATCAAGGGGCAGCGCTGGCTGGCCCTGCTGTCCGGGCTCGGCTTCGGCATCCTGCTGGTCGCCGGCATCGGCAACGCGTCCGTCACGGAGTTCAGCGGCCTCGCCCAGGCGAACGCGAACGGGAACGTGGAGGGCATCGCGTCCCTGATCTTCACCAAGTACGTCTTCGCCTTCGAGATCACCGGCGCCCTGCTGATCACGGCCGCGGTCGGCGCCATGGTGCTCACCCACCGGGAGCGCACCGAACGGGCCGCCACCCAGCGCGAGCTGGCCGAGCGGCGCGTCCGCGAGGGCAAGCACGTTCCGCCGCTGCCCGCCCCCGGCGTGTACGCGCGGCACAACGCGGTCGACATCGCGGGCCTGCTGCCCGACGGGACCCCGTCCGAGCTCACCGTCAGCAAGACGCTGCGCGACCGGGGGCAGATCCGTGACGTGTCGATGGAGGCGCTGGGCGATCTCAAGGCCCTCGAGCAGCGGGCCGAGGAGCGCCTGGAGCGCAAGGCGGTCGAGCCGGCGCACTTCAAGCGGTCCGAGGAGGCGTCGAAGTGAACCCCGTCAACTACCTCTACCTCGCGGCCCTGTTGTTCACGATCGGCGCCACCGGTGTGCTGATCCGGCGCAACGCGATCGTGGTCTTCATGTGCATCGAGCTCATGCTCAACGCCTGCAACCTCGCGTTCGTCGCCTTCTCCCGGATGCACGGCAACCTCGACGGCCAGATCATCGCCTTCTTCACGATGGTCGTCGCCGCCGCGGAGGTCGTGGTCGGGCTCGCGATCATCGTGTCCCTGTTCCGTTCCCGCCACTCGGCCTCGGTCGACGACGCCAGCCTGATGAAGCTGTAAGGGGCTGAAACGTGGAGAACCTGATTGCGCTGCTGGTGGCGGCGCCTCTGCTCGGAGCGGCGGTCCTGCTGTGCGGCGGACGTCGGCTGGACGCCGTCGGCCACTGGATCGGCACGCTGCTGGCCGCCGCGTCCTTCGTGATCGGCGTCGTCCTCTTCGCCGACATGCTCGGCGCCGGCGCCGAGGACCGCACCCTGACGCAGCACCTGTTCAGCTGGATCCCGGTGGAGGGCTTCCAGGCCGACGTCGCCTTCCGGCTCGACCAGTTGTCGATGACGTTCGTCCTGCTGATCACCGGCGTCGGCTCGCTCATCCACCTGTACTCGGTCGGGTACATGGAGCACGACGAGCGGCGCCGCCGCTTCTTCGGCTATCTGAACCTGTTCCTCGCGGCGATGCTGCTGCTGGTCCTCGCCGACAATTACCTGCTGCTGTACGTCGGCTGGGAGGGCGTCGGACTCGCCTCCTACCTCCTGATCGGCTTCTGGCAGCACAAGCCCAGCGCGGCCACGGCCGCCAAGAAGGCCTTCCTGGTCAACCGCGTCGGCGACATGGGCCTGTCGATCGCGATCATGCTGATGTTCCTGTGGTTCGGCACCTTCGCCTTCGGCCCGGTGCTCGGCGGCCACGGGGAGGCCGGGCTCGCGGGCTCGGCCGACGAGGGCAAGCTCACCGCGATCGCCCTGATGCTGCTCCTCGCCGCCTGTGGCAAGTCCGCCCAGGTGCCGCTGCAGTCCTGGCTCGGGGACGCGATGGAGGGTCCGACCCCCGTCTCGGCCCTCATCCACGCCGCGACCATGGTGACGGCGGGCGTGTACCTGATCGTCCGCTCGGGTGCGATCTTCAACGGCGCGCCCGACGCGCAGTTGGTCGTGACCATCGTCGGTGCGGTCACGCTGCTGTTCGGTGCGATCGTCGGTTGCGCCAAGGACGACATCAAGAAGGCGCTCGCCGGCTCGACCATGTCGCAGATCGGCTACATGGTGCTGGCCGCGGGCCTCGGCCCCATCGGCTACGTCTTCGCGATCATGCACCTGGTGACGCACGGCTTCTTCAAGGCCGGGCTCTTCCTCGGCGCCGGTTCGGTCATGCACGGCATGAACGACGAGGTCGACATGCGCCGCTACGGCGGACTGCGCAAGTACATGCCGGTCACCTTCGTCACCTTCGGCCTCGGCTACCTCGCCATCATCGGCTTCCCGGGCCTGTCCGGCTTCTTCTCGAAGGACAAGATCATCGAGTCGGCGTTCGCCAAGGGCGGCACCGAGGGCTGGATCCTCGGCGCCTGTGCCCTGCTGGGCGCCGCCATCACGGCGTACTACATGACCCGCGTGATGCTGATGACCTTCTTCGGCGAGGAGCGCTGGCGCAACGCCCCGACGCCGTCGCCGGCCAAGCCCGACGTGGAGCCCGCCGCCGAGACGCGCGGCGAGTACACACCGCCGCACCCGCACGAGTCGCCGAAGATCATGACGATCCCGATGATCGTGCTGGCCGTCGGCTCGGTGTTCGGCGGTGCGTTCTTCAGCATCGGTGACCGCTTTGTGCACTGGCTGGAGCCCATCACCGGGCACGACCACGGTCACGCGCCGATCAGCGCCCTGACCGTCACCGTCTCGACGGTCGCCGTGATGGTCATCGGCGTCGCCGTCGCCTGGGCGCAGTACGGCCGTCGTCCGGTGCCGGCCGTGGCCCCGCGCGGGTCGCTGCTCACCCGGGCCGCCCGGCGCGACCTGCTCCAGGACGACTTCAACCATGTCGTCCTGGTCCGCGGCGGCGAGCACCTCACGCGCTCCCTGGTCTACGTCGACCACAGCCTGGTCGACGGGGTCGTCAACGGCACGGCGGCGTCGGTCGGCGGCCTGTCCGGGCGGATGCGCAAGCTGCAGAACGGGTTCGCGCGCAGTTACGCGGTCTCGATGTTCGGCGGTGCGGCGGTCCTCGTCGCCGCGACCCTGCTGATGAGGGCGGTCTGATACCGATGTCCTTTCCCCTGCTGACAGTCACGGCGGCGCTCCCGGCCGTCGGGGCCATCGCCACGGCCGCCGTGCCGGCCGCGAAACGCACCGCGGCCAAGTGGCTCGCGCTGCTGTTCTCACTGGCCACCCTCGCGCTGGCGGTCGCGGTCCTGGTCCGCTTCGACCCCGACGGCGACCGCTACCAGCTCACCGAGTCGCACTCGTGGATCGCGGACTTCGGCGTCCGGTACGAACTGGGCGTGGACGGCATCGCGGTGGCGCTGATCGCGCTGACCGCCCTGTTGATCCCGTTCATCATCCTGGCGGGCTGGCACGACGCCGATCCGCTGGAGACCGGCAGCAGCCGGTGGCGGCCGACGCAGGGCTTCTTCGCCCTGATCCTGGCCGTCGAGGCGATGGTGATCCTCTCCTTCGAGGCCACCGACGTCTTCCTCTTCTACATCTTCTTCGAAGCCATGCTGATCCCGATGTACTTCCTGATCGGCGGCTTCGGGGACCGGGCCCACGAGCACGGCGAGAAGACGGCCGCCACCCAGCGGTCGTACGCGGCGGTGAAGTTCCTCCTCTACAACCTGGCCGGCGGACTGATCATGCTGGCCGCGGTGATCGGGCTGTACGTGGTCGCCGGGAACTTCTCGCTCACCGAGATCGCCGAGGCCCGGGCCAATGGCTCGCTCGACATGGCGACCAGCACCGAACGCTGGCTGTTCCTCGGCTTCTTCTTCGCCTTCGCGGTGAAGGCGCCGCTGTGGCCGCTGCACACCTGGCTGCCCAACGCCATGCAGGAGTCCACCGCTCCGGTCGCCGTCCTCATCACGGCGGTCGTCGACAAGGTCGGCACCTTCGCGATGCTCCGCTTCTGCCTCCAGCTCTTCCCGGAGGCGAGCAAGTGGGCGACGCCGGTCATCCTCGTGCTCGCGGTCGTCAGCATCATCTACGGGGCGCTGCTCGCGGTCGGCCAGCGCGACATCAAGCGACTGATCGCCTACGCGTCGATCTCGCACTTCGGCTTCATCATCATGGGCATCTTCGCGATGACCAGCCAGGGCCAGTCCGGCGCGACGCTGTACATGGTCAACCACGGCATCTCGACCGCGGTGCTGATGCTGATCGCCGGATTCCTGATCTCGCGGCGCGGCTCGCGGCTCATCGCCGACTACGGCGGAGTGCAGAAGGTCGCCCCGGTGCTCGCCGGCACCTTCCTCATCGGAGGCCTGGCGACCCTGTCGCTGCCGGGCCTCGCGCCCTTCGTCAGCGAGTTCCTGGTCCTGGTCGGCACGTTCACGCGCTATCCGGTGATCGGCATCATCGCCACCTTCGGCATCGTCCTCGCCGCGCTCTACACCCTCGTCCTCTACCAGCGGACGATGACGGGCCCGGTGAAGCCGGCGGTGTCCGCGATGCCCGACCTGCGGGTGCGCGAGCTGGTGGTCGTGGCGCCGCTCGTGGCGCTGCTGATCTTCCTGGGCGTCTATCCGAAGCCCCTCACGGACATCGTCAACCCCGCGGTGAAGCAGACCATGTCCGACGTACAGAAGAAGGACCCCCAGCCTGAGGTGGAGGCGGCCAAGTGAGCGCAACAGCCGTCCACAGCCTGTGGACAACGGCGGCGACGGCAGCCGATCCGATCTCGAAGATCGACGCGCCGAAGATCGAGTACGGGCAGCTCTCGCCCACCCTGATCATCATCGGTGCGGCGATCATCGGCATCCTGATCGAGGCCTTCGTGCCGCGCAGGTCCCGCTACTACGTGCAGATGTTCGTGTCCGTCGTCGCGCTGATCGCCGCCTTCGCCGCGGTCGTCGCGCTCGCGGCGGGCGGATACGGCACGACCAAGGCGGGCATCGCGGCGATGGGTGCCATCGCCGTGGACGGGCCGGCCCTCTTCCTGCAGGGCACGATCCTGCTGGCGAGCCTGGTCGGCCTGTTCACCTTCGCCGAACGGCGGCTCGACCCGGCGGCCCACGGCAACCGCGTCGACTCCTTCGCCGCGCAGGCCGCGTCCGTACCGGGCAGCGAGAGCGAGCAGAAGGCGGTGAAGGCCGGGTTCACCACCACCGAGGTGTTCCCGCTGCTGCTCTTCGCCGTCGCCGGCATGCTGGTCTTCCCGGCGGCCAACGACCTGCTGACGCTCTTCGTGGCCCTGGAGGTCTTCTCCCTGCCGCTGTACCTGCTGTGCGCGCTGGCCCGCCGCAAGCGGCTGATGTCTCAGGAAGCGGCGGTCAAGTACTTCCTGCTCGGCGCGTTCGCCTCCGCGTTCACCCTGTTCGGCATCGCCCTGCTCTACGGCTACGCGGGCTCGATGTCGTACGGCACGATCGCGCAGGTCGTCGACGGCACCGTCCAGAACGTCACCCCGGCGCTCGCCGACACCATGGGCAACGACGCGCTGCTGCTCGTCGGCTCCGCGCTGATCGTCATGGGCCTGCTGTTCAAGGTGGGCGCGGTGCCGTTCCACATGTGGACGCCGGACGTGTACCAGGGCGCGCCGACACCGGTGACCGGCTTCATGGCGGCGGCGACCAAGGTGGCGGCCTTCGGCGCTCTGCTGCGCATCCTGTACGTCGTCCTGCCCGGCCTGCGCTGGGACTGGCGGCCGGTGATGTGGGCCGTGGCGATCGTCACCATGCTGGCCGGCGCGATCGTCGCCATCACGCAGACGGACATCAAGCGGCTGCTGGCGTACTCGTCGATCGCGCACGCGGGCTTCATCCTCGCGGGTGTCATCGCGACCACGCCGGACGGCATCTCGTCCGTCCTCTTCTACCTGGCCGCGTACTCCTTCGTGACCATCGGCGCCTTCGCGGTGGTGACCCTGGTGCGCGACGCGGGGGGTGAGGCGACGCACCTGTCGAAGTGGGCCGGCCTCGGGCGCAGGTCGCCGCTGGTGGCGGCCGTGTTCGCGGTGTTCCTGCTGGCCTTCGCGGGCATCCCGCTGACCTCCGGGTTCTCGGGCAAGTTCGCCGTGTTCAAGGCGGCGGCGGAGGGCGGCGCGGCCCCGCTGGTCGTGATCGGCGTGATCTCGTCGGCGATCGCGGCGTTCTTCTACATCCGCGTGATCGTGCTGATGTTCTTCAGCGAGCCACGCCCGGAGGGCCCGACCGTCGCGGTGCCGTCGCCGCTGACGATGACGGCGATCGGCGTCGGGGTGGCGGTCACGGTGGTGCTCGGCGTGGCGCCGCAGTACTTCCTGGACCTGGCGGGGCAGGCGGGGGTGTTCGTGCGCTGACGCGGCGCTCGCCGGTTCGGACACGGCGGCGGGGGGGGGGCCCCCCCCCCCCCGCCCCGCCCCCCCCCCCGCGGCGGGGGCCCGCCCCCCCCCCCCCCCCCCGCGGGGGGGGGGCCCCGCCCCCCCCCCCCCCCCACAACAACCACCA
>NZ_JBITXB010000007.1:187515-472388 GCF_044544295.1 Streptomyces sp. NPDC053750
TGGGGGGGGGGGGGGGGGGGGGGGGGTGGGGGGGGGGCGGGGGCGGGGGGGGGTGGGCCCGGGGGGGGGCCCCCCCCCCCCCCCGGGGGGGCGGCCCCGCCGCCGTGTGCGCGGGCTACTCGCCGCCGCGCCGCGCCTTGATGGCCGTCAGGTCCAGGTCCAACGGGAAGGGCGCGCTCAGCTTCATCCGCTCACGGAAGATGCCGACGCTGCTGTAAGCGCCGGTTGTGGGCTCCAGCTCGAAGGCGTGGACGACTGCGAGCCCCTTCTCGTTCTCGACCCGCCAGTAGTGGGCGATGCCGGCCCGGGCGTACTTCAGGGGCTTGGTCTCGCGGTCGCGGGAGACGGACTCGGCCGAGACGACCTCGATGGCCAGGGTGACGGCGTCGGCGGGATAGCGGGTCTGTTCCGGGTCATCGACCACGTCGCCCCGCACGACGATGACATCCGGTTCGGGCCGGTTCTGCCGGTCGATGTCGATGGTGAACTCGCGAATGACCTCGAACTCCGCGGGGGCGAGGGCCTGCAGCTGCCATTCGAAGAAGCTCACAGCGCGTGAGTGGAAAAGAGTCTGCGGACTCACGAAGACGAGGCTCCCGTCGATCAGCTCCGTGTGCGGAGGCAGGTTCGGAAGCCGGTCCAGGTCGTCCGCGGTCCAGCCGCCCTCCGGAGGGACGGGCCAGGCGGGCGAGGACGCCTTCGGTGCGACGCTCATCAGTGCTCCCATGGGACGGAGTCTCGCGGGTGCAATCAGACTATCCGCCGGAAACGGACGGGTCTCCCGCGAACGTGTGAACGACTGTCGTGTCCTTGACGCGGCGCTGACGGCCGGCCTGTGGATAACTCCGGGGCTGTCGGTGCGGGCCCCTATCGTTGAGGCAGTGGTCGGGGCAGGACGGACCAGGACGGGCGAGGCAGGACATACGGGGGACGGGACTATGGTCGGGACGGGCGTGATCGGCGAGATGGCAGAGGCAGTAGCGGTGACGGACATGGACAGCGAGGCGCTGGCCACGCTGCACCGGGTCTTCGGGTACGAGGCCTTCCGCGGCGAGCAGGAGGCGGTCGTCGAGCATGTGGTGGCGGGCGGCGACGCCGTCGTGCTCATGCCGACCGGTGGCGGAAAGTCACTGTGCTACCAGATTCCGGCCCTGGTCCGGCCCGGCACGGGCGTCGTGGTCTCGCCGCTGATCGCGCTGATGCAGGACCAGGTGGACGCGCTGCGGGCGCTCGGTGTGCGGGCCGGGTTCATGAACTCGACGCAGGACTTCGACGAGCGGCGCGTGGTGGAAGCCGAGTTCCTCGCCGGCGAGCTGGACCTGCTGTACCTGGCGCCCGAGCGGCTGCGGCTGGAGGGCACCCTCGACCTGCTCTCCCGGGGGAAGATCTCCCTCTTCGCGATCGACGAGGCGCACTGCGTCTCGCAGTGGGGCCACGACTTCCGGCCCGACTATCTCGCCCTGTCCCTGCTCGGGGAGCGCTGGCCGGACGTGCCCCGGCTGGCGCTCACGGCAACGGCCACGCACGCGACGCACCGCGAGATCACCGAGCGGCTGCACATGCCGACGGCCCGGCATTTCGTGGCGAGCTTCGACCGGCCCAACATCCAGTACCGGATCGTCCCGAAGACCGACCCCAAGAAGCAGCTCCTGGGATTCCTGCGCGAGGAGCACCAGGGCGACGCGGGCATCGTCTACTGCCTTTCGCGCAACTCGGTCGAGAAGACCGCCGAGTTCCTCTCCCGCAACGGTGTCGAGGCGGTTCCGTACCACGCGGGTCTGGACGCGGGCACCCGCGCGGCGCACCAGTCCCGGTTCCTGCGGGAGGAGGGCCTGGTCGTGGTGGCGACCATCGCCTTCGGCATGGGCATCGACAAGCCGGACGTGCGGTTCGTCGCCCACCTTGACCTGCCGAAGTCGGTCGAGGGCTACTACCAGGAGACCGGCCGTGCCGGGCGGGACGGGCTGCCGTCGACCGCCTGGATGGCGTACGGCCTCAACGACGTCATACAGCAGCGCAAGCTGATCCAGTCGGGGGAGGGCGACGAGGCTTTCCGGCGCCGGGCCCAGTCCCACCTGGACGCGATGCTCGCCCTGTGCGAGACCGCCCGGTGCCGCCGGGGTCAGCTCCTCGCCTACTTCGGACAGGAGCCGGAGCCGACCGGCTGCGGCAACTGCGACACCTGCCTCACCCCGCCCGAGACCTGGGACGGCACCGTGGCGGCGCAGAAGGTGCTGTCGACCGTGGTGCGTCTGAAGCGGGAGCGCGGGCAGAAGTTCGGCGCAGGACAGATCATCGACATCCTGCTGGGCAAGCGCACCGCCAAGGTCATCCAGTTCGACCACGACCAGCTCTCCGTGTTCGGCATCGGCGAGGAGCTGACCGAGGGCGAGTGGCGGGGCGTCGCCCGGCAGTTGTTGGCCCAGGGCCTGCTCGCCGTAGAGGGGGAGTACGGCACGCTGGTGCTGACCGAGGCCAGCGGGTCGGTGCTGCGGCGGGAGCGCGAGGTGCCGCTGCGCAAGGAACCCAAGAAGCCGGCCGCGGCCCGGACGGCCGGCGGTGGGCGAGGGGACCGCAAGTCCAAGGCCGCCGCGGCCGAGCTGCCCGCGGAGCTGCTCCCCGCCTTCGAGGCGCTGCGCGCCTGGCGTGCGGAGCAGGCCCGCGAGCAGGGCGTTCCGGCGTACGTCATCTTCCACGACGCGACGCTCCGGGAGATCGCGACCGCCTGGCCCACCTCGATCGGGCAGCTCGGAGGCGTCAGCGGCGTCGGCGAGAAGAAGCTGGCGACATATGGGGAGGGCGTGCTGGCGGTGCTGGCGGAGCAGGGTGGACCGGCCGGCACGACGACGCCGAACCAGGGTCCGCCGACCGACTCCGACCCCGGCACGGACGACTGGCCCGAGCCGGAGCCGGAGCCCGACGACTGGATATAGACGACTGGACGTAACGGCCGGGCGAGGCCGGCCGGCCGCGGGCGCCGTCGGCGTCACAGTGCCCGAGCCGCGTACGCCCTGACATCGGCGTCGGTGTCGGCAGTGGCCGTGGCGAGTGCCGACCGGGCGTCCGGGGTGTCGTCCGAGTGCCGGGTCAGAGCCAGGACGGCTGCCTTGCGGACGTCGGCGTTCGGATCGGCGAGGGCCTTGGCGAGGACGGGGACCGCGCGCTCGGAGTCGGCGGCCGCCAGCGCGGTGGCCGCACCGGCCCGGACCTGCCAGGCGGGGTCGGTCAGCGCGGTGACCGCCCGAGTCGCCAGCGGTGCCGGGCAGCCCGTCTCCGCCAGGGCCGCGAAGGCAGCGGCACGGACCAGGGCGTCGGAGTCCTCGGTGAGCCGGTCGAGGGCACTGCCGGTGAGGGGTGCCGCCCTCAGCGTCCCCAGCGCCTTGGCCACGGTGACGCGGACTTCGCGGGACGGATCCGCGGAGGCCGGGGAGAGGGACTCCGCGGCGTCCAGGGAGACCAGCCCGCGCACGGCCTCGATGCGCACGGCGGTGTCCGGGTCGGCGAGGGCCGTGGCGAAGGCGACGGTGCTGCCCAGCCGCAGGATGCGCAGCAGGTCGAGGGCGGTGGCGCGGACGACGGGGTCGGACTGGGCCAGCGCCTGGACGAGCGGCTCGCCCAGCGCGGGTTCCGGGGTCAGCGTCTCGACCAGTTCGCGCAGGGAGGCCGCCGCGGCGGCCCGCACCTCGCCGTCGCTGTCGGACAGGGCGGCGGCGAGCGCCGGGCCGGTGCCGGGAGGCACGGTCTCGGTGAGGACGGTGACCGCCGTACGCCGGACGGCGGGCTCGGGGTCGGACAGGTACGGCCGGAGAGCGGAGAGTTCGGGTTCGCCCTCGGCCAGGGTGAGGAGCTCCAGCAGCCGGGGCGAGGCCGTGGTGGTCGGCTCGGCGGCGTCGGGGCCGCCGTCGGCCGGCGCGGACCCAGCGGGTGGGAGACCCGTGGCGACCGGCGCGACATCGCGTGCGCCGGCCGTCGCGACCTGCTCCGGGTGTACCTCGCCGAGGTGCCGGGAGGGCCCGCCGACCGGCGTGAACTCGTCGATCGGAACCAGATAGGGAGCCACGGGACGTGCCGTGAACTCCATCGCACCGGAGGGGGACTTGTGCAGGTCGAGGTGATGGAACCAGGAGGCGTCGTCGCGCTCGGGGAGGTCGACACGCTCGTGATAGAGGCCCCAGCGGGACTCCGTACGGGCCAGGGAGGCCCGGGCGGCCATCTCCGCGCAGTCGCGGATGAAGGTGACCTCGGCGCAACGCATCAGCTCGTGCGGTGTGCGCGCGCCCATCGCCGCGATGTCCGCGCGCATCCGCTCGAACGACTCCAGGGCGAGCGACAGCCGGGCGCCGGACTTGGGCGGGGCCACGTAGTCGTTCACGAAGCGGCGCAGCTTGTACTCGACCTGGGTCTGCGGAGGGCCGTCCGGGTTGCGCAGCGGGCGGTAGGCCAGCTCGTGCGCCTCACGCAACTGGTCGGCGGGGAGCACGCCTTCGTACGCCGAGTACTGGGACGCGTCCGCGCCCGCCAGGTCGCCGAAGACGAACGCGCCGATCATGTAGTTGTGCGGCACGCAGGCCAGGTCGCCGGCGGCGTAGAGGCGGGGGACGGTGGTGCGGGCGTGGTCGTCGACCCGTACGCCCGAGGCGGAGTGGCCGCCGCACAGGCCGATCTCGGAGATGTGCATCTCGACGTCGTGGGTGCGGTAGTCGTGCCCGCGGCCGGCGTGGAAGGTGCCGCGGGTGGGGCGTTCGGTGGAGTGCAGGATGGACTCCAGGGCGGAGACCGACTCCTCTGGGAGGTGGCTGAGCTTCAGGTACACCGGGCCGCGGTCGCCGGCGATCTCCGCCGCGAACTCGGCCATCATCTGCCCCGACCAGTAGTCGGAGTCGACGAAGCGCTCGCCGTGCCGGTTGACCTGGTAGCCGCCGAAGGGGTTGGCGACGTAGGCGCAGGCCGGGCCGTTGTAGTCCTTGATCAGCGGGTTGATCTGGAAGCACTCGATGCCGGTCAGTTCGGCGCCCGCGTGGTAGGCCATGGCGTAGCCGTCACCCGCGTTGGTGGGGTTCTCGTAGGTGCCGTAGAGGTAGCCGGAGGCGGGCAGGCCGAGCCGGCCGGCGGCGCCGGTCGCCAGGATCACGGCGCCCGCCCGCACGGTCACGAACTGTCCCGTGCGGGTGTTGAAGCCCGCCGCGCCGACGGCCCGGCCCTCCGCGGTCAGGACCCGCACCGGCATCACGCGGTTCTCGATGCGGATCCGCTCCCGCATCTCGCGCCGCCGCAGTTGCCGGTACAGGACCTTCTTGACGTCCTTGCCCTCCGGCATCGGCAGCACGTAGGAACCGGAGCGGTGCACCTGGCGGACCGCGTACTCGCCGTGCTCGTCCTTCTCGAACTTGACCCCGTACGACTCCAGCCGCTGCACCATGGCGAAACCGCGAGTGGCGGTCTGGCGGACGGTGGACTGGTCGACGATGCCGTCGTTGGCGCGGGTGATCTCGGCTACGTAGTCGTCGGGTTCGGCGCGGCCGGGGATGACGGCGTTGTTGACGCCGTCCATGCCCATGGCGAGGGCGCCGGAGTGGCGGACGTGGGCCTTCTCCAACAGGAGGACGTTCGCGCCGTGCTCCGCGGCGGTCAGCGCGGCCATGGTGCCGGCGGTGCCGCCGCCGATGACGAGGACGTCGCAGGAGAGTTCTTCGGCGTCGGTGAGGGCGGGGATCTCCACCAGAGGGCCTTTCAGGAGCCGAGGGATGTCAGGACGTCGCGTCGCAGCGCCACGCGCGCCGGGTCGTCGTGCGCCGAGCGGTCCCGGGGGTGGGGCACGTCGCGTACGGCCGTGAGACGGCCGGAGCCGAGCAGCGCGACGCGGTCGCCGAGGAACAGGGCCTCGTCCACGTCGTGGGTGACGAAGACGACGGTCGCGCCCGTGCCGTGCAGGACCTCCACCAGCAGGTCCTGCATGCCGGCCCGGGTCTGGGCGTCGAGGGCGCCGAAGGGTTCGTCCATCAGGACGGCCCGGGGGCGTCCGGCCAGGGCGCGGGCCAGCTGTGCGCGCTGGCGCTGGCCGCCGGAGACGCGGTGCGGCAAGTGCCCGGCCTGTGCGGCGAGTCCGACCCGTTCCAGCCAGGACGTCGCCTGCGTGCGGCGTTGGGTGCGGGGCATGCCCTGGATGGCCAGGGGGAGTTCGACGTTGGCGCGCAGGGTGCGCCAGGGCAGGAGGGCGTCCTCCTGGAAGACCAGGGCACGGGCCGCAGCCGGGCCGTCGATCCGGTGCCCGTCCTGTTCGGCGGTCCCGGTGAGCGGGGGCAGCAGCCCGGCCAGGGTGCGCAGCAGCGTCGACTTGCCGCAGCCGGACGGGCCGACCACGGCGAGGATCTCGCCGGGGGACACCTCGATGTCCACGCCGGTCAGTGCCGGGACGTCCAGGCGTCCGAGGGTGGCGTCGCGCAGGGCGAGCCTGGTGCCGCGCGGGGACGTCCGCGTGCCGACCGACGACGGGCGGGCCTCACGCCCAGGCCTGGTACGGGCCCCGGTACCGGTTTCAGTCTCGGACGAGGTGCTCATCGCGTGCCTCCTCGGGTCGGGAGCCCTTGCGTACGGCGCTGTGTACGGCGTTGTCGGCGGGTGGGGTGGTGGTCGCGCCCGGCCGGGCGGGTTTCGGGCGGGTGGCGGGGTCGTACGACGTGCGCGGCAGCCAGCGGGTCAGGCGGCGGCCCAGCAGTTCCACGGCGGTGGAGGTGAGCCAGCCCAGTACGCCGATGGTGACCATGCCGACGAAGACGCCCGGGTAGTCGACGACCGTGTAGTCCTGCCAGGTGCGGTAGCCGACGCCGTACTGGCCGGAGATCATCTCGGCGGAGATGACGCAGATCCACGAGACTCCGATGCCGACCGACAGGCCGCCGAAGACGCCGGGCAGGGCGCCCGGCAGGACCACCGAGGCGAGCACCCGCCGTCGGCCGCCACCCAGGGTGCGTACCGCCTCCTCCCACACGGGGGTCAGCGCGCGCACGGAGTGCCGGGTGGAGACCAGGACGGGGAAGAAGGCAGCGGTGCAGGTGATGAAGACGATGCCCTGTTCGTTGGAGGGGAAGAGGAGGATCGCCACGGGGACCAGAGCGATCGCCGGGATGGGACGGACCACCTCCAGCACCGGGCCGAGCAGGTCCTCGGCGAGGCGCGAGCGGGCGACGAGCACGCCGGTGGCCA
The DNA here is from genome assembly GCF_044544295.1 of Streptomyces sp. NPDC053750. NCBI lineage: Bacteria > Bacillati > Actinomycetota > Actinomycetes > Kitasatosporales > Streptomycetaceae > Streptomyces > Streptomyces sp. NPDC053750. The sequence goes on from NZ_JBITXB010000007.1 coordinate 194,719, forward strand.
CGCCCAGGACGGCGGCGAGCAGGAACCCGGTGAGGATGCGGGTGAGGCTGTCGGTGAGGTCGGTCCAGTAGTCGGGGCCGGCCAGCCGGTCGGCGAAGGCGTGGGCCACGTCGGTGACGGTGGGGAACTGCGAGAAGCGCAGCCAGAGGTCGATGTCCCGGCTGGTCAGCAGCTGCCAGAGACCGAGGGCGACGGCGAGCGAGGCGACGCGCAGCGCATACCGGGTCACGACGCCCGCTCCAGTGCCTCGGCGTATGTGACGACGCGCGCTCCGTCGTGCCCGGCGACGTACGCCTCGGCGGTCTCCGGTGCCACGAAGGGCAGCAACTGCTCGCCGTCGGCGACCCAGACGGCCTGGTCGGCGAACCAGAGGGTGCCGGTGGTGGTGTCGGGGACGTAGGCCGCCCGGACGTCGGCGCGATGCTCGGCCACGTGCCGCAGCAGCGCCGTGGGGGAGGCGAAGGCGATGGTCTTCTGCGCGCCCCTGGACCAGACCTCGCCGGCCGGTTTCGGGGGTGTGGCGGCGAGTCGTTCGGCGTACTCCGCCGGGCCGAGCGCTCTCTTCACGTACTGGTCGTCGACGAAGGCGTCCACGTCCACGTCACCGGTGAGTTCGGCGTCCTTGAGGATCGACACGTCCTTCTTCAGGGCGGCGACGAGCTGCGGTTTGATCGCCGGGTCGAAGGTGGCGATGCCCTGGGCGCCGTTGTAGAGGTAGACGGCCTCGGCGGGGAGGCCGGTGGCCTTGGCGACCTTCTCGGCGGCGGCCACCGGGTGGTCGTCGAGGTAGTCGGTCGCCTCGGCCTGCGCCTTCAGGAAGGCCTCCAGTACGGCCGGACGCTTCTTCGCGAAGTCCTCGCGGGCGGTGACTCCGTGGAAGGCGGGCAGGTTCAGCTGCGCGCCGTCGTACAGCGCCTTCGCCTTGCCCTGGTGCGCGAGCAGCCCGGGCCAGGCGACGAACTGCGACAGGGCGTCGGCGCTGCCCGAGGAGAGGGCCGAAGCGCCCACCGCCGGCTGCTGGTTGAGCTTCTCGATGTCCTTGCCGGGGTCGAGGCCGGCGCGTTGAAGGGCGCGGACGAGTGTGCCGTCGGCGGCCGAGCCGACGCTCGTCGAGACCTTCTTGCCCTTCAGGTCCTTCAGGGAGGTGAGTGAGGAGCCGGGGGCGGTGACGATCGTGTTGAGACCGCCGCGGAGGTTGTAGCCGGTGATCGAGACCAGGCGGGTCGGCTTGCCGAGCTGCTTGCCGCGGGCCGCGTTGATGAGCAGGGGGAAGTCGCCCATCGAGCCGATGTCGATCTTCCCCGCGGTCATCTGGGCGGTGATGGGGGCGCCGGTCGCGTAGTCCTGCCAGTTGACCTTGTAGGTGACGCCGTCGCCGAGGGCGTTGAGCTGTTTCTCGAAGGAGCCGAGGGAGCGGAGGAGGGTGCCGGCCGTGACCGTGTTGATCGTCCTGGACTGGTAGCCGACGGTGACGGTGACCGTGTTGCCGCCGCCCCCGGCCGCCGCGTCGCCGCCGCAGGCGGTGAGGGGAAGGAGGAGGGCGGCGACGGCCGAGGTGGCGAGGAGAGCGGTGCGTCGGGGTTTCATGGGAGCGGGTCTCTCACCGGAGCAGGTAGGGCATGTTGACCGTGACCGCCCCGGTGGGGCAGCGGGCGGCGCACGGGCCGCAGTACCAGCACTCGTCGACGTGCATGTACGCCTTGCCGTTGCGCTCGTCGATGGCGAGGGAGTCCAGCGGGCACATGTCCACGCAGAGCGTGCAGCCTTCGATGCACTTCGACTCGTCGATGGTCACGGGCACGTCGGCCTGCTGGGGCGCCAAGGGCATGGCTGTCTCCAGGGAGGGTGCGCGAGAGGGCGGGTGATTACAGGGAACGGTGCAGGAGGCCGCTCATCGTGATGCGGTCGCCGCGGAAGCGGATGAACTCCAGATCCACGGGCCGGCCGTCCGCGAGGTGGGTGAGCCGTTCGAGCATGAGGACCGCCGCGCCGCGCGGGGCCTCCAGTACGGCGGCGGAGTGCGCGTCCGCGGCGACGGCCTCCAGCGTGATCTCGGCGTGGCCGAGGGGCCGGCCGGTGACGGACTCCAGGAGGCGGAAGACGTCGGTGTTCTCGAGGTCGGCGCCGAGGAGTTCGGTGCCGATGTCGAGAGGGAGGTAGGTGAGGTCCAGGGAGAGGGGGACGCCGCCCAGGCGGCGCAGGCGTTCGATGTAGAGGACGTCGGCGCCGGGCGGGACGTGGAGGCGTTCGGCGACCGGAGCGGGGGCCGGGACGGGGACGGTCGTACGGACCTCGTTGGTGACCCGGCCGTGTTCGTGGAGGGTTTCCGCGAGGCCCATCAGGCGGTCCAGTCCGTGGGCGTACTTGCGGGCCACGATCACGGTGCCGACGCCGGGCTGGCGGGCCACGAGGCCTTCGGCACGCAGGAGGTCGAGGGCCTGGCGGACGGTGTTGCGGGAGGCGTCGTACTCGGTGGCGAGGGCGTCCTCGTGGGGGAGTACGCCGGCCGGGAAGGCGTCGGTGAGGAGTTGACGGCGGAGCAGGTCGGCGAGTTGACGGGCCCGGTCGGCGCGCAGCCGGCGCCGCGTGCGGTGGGCGGCGACGGTGGCCGCGCCCTGGCCGGCGTGGTCTCGGATGCGGTCGGTGGCGGGCATGGCTGGAACCATACCTATCCGGTCGGGTTGGTGGTGTTGCCGGAATGTTGCGCCACCGGGGGCTCCGCCGGGTGGGCGGGTGAGCTGGGGGTTTGTGGTGGGGTGGAGGAGTTCTGCCACCGGTGTTCACGGGGTGGCCTGCGTGGGGGTGGGCCGGGGGTGGGTCGCGTTGCCCGGCGCCGGCGGGGTGCCGCTGCGCCCACCCGCGCCGCCCCAGCGGCACGACTGCCCGCAGCTGGGGCGGCACGACTGCCGGCCGCTGGGGTGGCACGTTGCCCGCGGCTACGTCAGGGCTGTCAGACCCGGGGCGAAGGTGATCAACAGAGGGAGGAAGGGGACCAGCGCGGCTGTTGCCGTGGTCAGGGCGCGGTGGCGTGGGGTCAGGCGGGGCGGGGGTTCCAGGAGGCGGTCGACGCGTTCGCCGAGGAGGCGGTGGCTGGAGGAGCAGGACAGGACGCCGCGGTGCTGGTTGAGCTCGATCAGGGCCAGCGCGGTGGTCAGGTGGCCGCAGCGGCGGGAGGCGGTGTCGTCGGCGGAGAGTTCGACCAGCCGGTGGGTCTGGTCGCAGAAGTGGGCGAAGAGCGGGACCCGCGGGAAGCCGGTGGCCAGGGCGGTGGACAGATGCAGCAGCCAGTCGTGGCGGGCCCGGGCGTGGCCGCGTTCGTGGGTGAGGACGGCGTCGAGCTGGTGGTCGGTGAGGCGGTGCAGGGCGCCGGTGGTGACGACCAGCTGGGGCGGGTTGCCGGGCATCCACCAGGCGTCCGGGTACTCGTCCTCCAGAACCAGCAGGGGACCGCGGGTGGCGTGGAGCCCGGCGGGCAGGTCGGGGGCGCGTTCGCGCAGGTGGGCGCGGGACCGGTTGCGGCGTCGGCGGGCCTCGACGAGCTCGCGGGCGAGCATGGCGGTCGTCCAGGCGGCACCGGCGGCCAGCAGCAGGGTGACCGCGGCCGCCCAGGGCGGGCCGGCGGAGAGGTTGTAGGCCGCGGTCACCGCCGGCGGCGCCGGTGCGAAGAGCTGAGCGCGCACCGTGCCGAAGACGGCCGCGGCGCCGAGGACGAGCGCCGTCAGACAGCACAACAGGACGGTGGCGACCAGGCACTGCCACACCCACAGCGCGACCACGGGGTCCCGTTCGGGCCACGCGGACCGGGTCAGCGCGCGCGGTGCCGGTACCGCGGCGGTCACGGCGACGACGAACAGCAGGAGCAGGCAGACGGTCATGCCACGGGCTCCGGATCCTGGTCGGAAGGGCGGCTCTGGCTGTGCTGGCGGTGCTGGGGAGGCGCTGGGTGGCACCCCGGGCGGTACCGGGGTGGTGCTCGCCTCGGTTGCGGCTCCGAGGTCTGCTGTGGACGGCGAGCGTGTCGCGCACACCGCCCGACGCCAGTATGACGGCGACGGGCGGTGCGAGTCAGGCCCCGACGGGCAACAGGTCCGGTATGCGGGCATCCGGGACCCCGGCACCAGGCATCCGGGACCCGGCACCGGGCATCCGGGACCCGGCACCGGGCAACCGAGACCCGGCACCGGGCAAACCGATACCCGGACGCGGCACCCAGACGCGCGCGGAGGCTACCGCTCCGTCGGCCGGCCGACCACCCGCCCGGTCACCTCGCCCAGCCCCACCCGGGTGCCGCCCGGACCCGGGGCCCAGGCCGACAGGGTCACCACGTCCCCGTCCTCCAGGAACGTCCGCTTGCCGTCGGGGAGTTCCAGCGGGTCGCGTCCGTTCCACGTCAGTTCCAGCAGGGACCCGCGCTCCCGCTCGGCCGGTCCGCTCACCGTGCCCGAACCATAGAGGTCGCCGGTGCGCAGCGAGGCGCCGTTGACGGTCATGTGGGCCAACTGCTGGGCGGCCGTCCAGTACATGGTGGAGAACGGCGGCTCGGAGACGACGTGACCGTTGACGGCGACGGAGATCCGCAGGTCGTAGCCGCCGGGGCCGTCCCCCTCCCCGTGCGTGTCGTCCAGGTAGGGCAGCAGTTCGTGCGTCCGCTCCGGCGGCGCGACCCGCGCGTCCTCCAGGGCGTCCAGCGGTGTGATCCAGGCCGACACCGAGGTGGCGAAGGACTTGCCGAGGAACGGGCCGAGCGGGACGTACTCCCAGGCCTGGACGTCCCGCGCGGACCAGTCGTTGAGCAGGCACAGCCCGAAGACGTGCTCGCGGAAGTCGCCGAGCGCCACCGGGCTCCCCTGCTCGGACGGCACGCCCACCACGAAGCCGACCTCCGCCTCGATGTCGAGGCGGACGGACGGGCCGAAGACGGGCGCGGCGTCGGCCGGGGCCTTGCGTTGCCCGGACGGCCGTACGACGTCCGTGCCCGACACGACGACCGTGCCGGAGCGGCCGTGGTAGCCGATCGGGAGGTGCTTCCAGTTCGGGGTGAGGGAGTCGGCGGCGTCGGGGCGGAAGATCCGGCCGACGTTCCGGGCGTGGTTCTCGGAGGCGTAGAAGTCGACGTAGTCCGCCACTTCGAAGGGCAGGTGCAGGGTCACCGACGACAGCGGGTGGAGCAGCGGGGCCAGGGTCTCCCGGTGGGAGGGGACCGTCACCCAGGCCGTCAGCGCGCGCCGTACGTCCGACCAGGCGGTGCGGCCGGCCGCCAGCAGCGGGTTGAGGGTGGGCCGCGCGAGCAGGGAGGCGTACGGCGATCCGAGCGCGTGGGCCGCCGCGCCGGCGTCGAGGACGTGGTCGCCGAGCCGGACGCCCACCGTCCGCTCCTGCGTGCCGGGGACCGAGAACACGCCGTACGGAAGGTTGTGCGGGCCGAAGGGATCGCCCTCGGGGACATCGAAGGGGGGCATCGGGTGCTGCCTCGCTTTCGTGCTCGCCATGTGCGCCGTGTGCGCCACGTGATCGGTGTGCGCCACGTGGTCCGTGGTCGGGCCACACGTTACGGGTGACATACCGGTCTTGGGCAGAGCCTCGGGAGGGGGATGCGCGTGGCGGGGGAGGGCGCGTGCAGGCGGGCTGACGTGCGGGGAGTGCGCTGGGCGCCGGTACGTGGGGCGCGGAGAGTGGCCGGTGGGGCGGCTGCGTCGGCGCCCGCGTACGCCCGCGTGAACGGACGGGGTCGTGGCGCTCCGCGTCCGATCGTGTGCGGGAAGTTGTCCACAGGCCGGAACGCAATCTTGACGGAGCGGTGCGAACGGGGCGACTCTGGGCGGGTGCCGGAAGGCCTCGGGGAGGGGGCGTTCAATGCACACCAGGGGGACGGATGGCCATTGGGGAGGCCGGTCCGGGATCGGTGCGGGATGGTTCGCAGCCGAGAAGACGGCTGGAAGAAACCATGCGCGGCCGACTCGGCCGGGAATGCGTGTACGTACCGTCGTGCCGCTTCGGGCTCTATGCGGCCCTGCGTCACTGGTGCCCGCCGGGCGGCCGGGTGCTGATGTCGCCGGTCAACGACGACGTCATCTTCTTCGTCGTGCTCGCGGCCGGACTGCGGCCGGTGCAGGCGCCGCTGAAGCCGTCGGACGCGTCCATCGACATCGATGCCGTACCCACGGAGGTCTGGGGCTCGCTGTCGGCCGTGCTGACGACCAACCTGTACGGAAACCCGGACCCGGCTCCACGACTACGGGCCCGCTGCGACGCCTTGGGCATCCCGCTGTTCGAGGACGCGGCGCACGCCATCGGCAGCGAGGTGGGCGGGCGACCGGTCGGCGCCTGGGGTGACGCGTCCGTCTTCAGCCTGTCCAAGCACGTCGGCGCCAAGGCCGGAGGGATCCTCTCGGTCGCCGACCCGGGGCTGCGGGAGGCGCTGGAGAAGACCTGCGACGCCCTGCTGCTGCCGCGCCGCACGACGGCGGAGCTCGCCTACGCCGTACGGCCGTACGCGGAGGCGGCGGTGCGCGGGCTGCGGCTGCGGCGGGCCGCCTGGGCCACGATGCGGCTGCTGGGGCTGATGGAGCGGGAGGAGATCCGGATGCCGCTGCGTCCGGACGAACTGGCCTGCGCGGTCGCCGCCGCCCCCGATCTCGGCGCCCACGACCCCTGGGTCCGCGTGGACATGCACGACTACCGCCTGGGGGCCGGCCGGTTCCGGCTCGGGCGCATCGGGCGCAGACTCGACCGGCTGGACGGCGTACTCGCCGACTGCCGGGCGGGGACGGAGCTGCTGCTGTCGACGCGCTGGGCCAAGCCGGCCGGATGGCCGGGCCCGCAGAGCCCGCCGACGGGCACGGCACAGCCGCTGTTCCGGGTGCCGTTGCTCGTGGCGGACCGGGAGGCGGCGGTCCGGGCGCTGGCCCGGCGCGGCATCGTCGTCGGCTACCTCTACGACCCGCCCCTGGACGACTACGCGGGCGCCGCCTTCACCGACCTGTCGCCCTCCCCCGAGGGGGCGCGCTGGTTCGCACGGCACGCGCTGCCCGTGGACCCGCTGCGGGCCCGTGCGGCGATCGCGGCGCTGGAGGAGTCCGGGGCGCGGCCTGCCGAGCTGCCGGAGGGACTGGTTCCGTCCGGTGGCTGAGACCCAGGTGCACGAGACCGCCGAGGCCTCCGCGGGCGGCGGCTCGAAGCTGTCCGAGGGAGGGCACGGCGGCGACTCGCTCTTCAAGAACGCGTACTTCCTCATGCTCAGCACCGGCGTCTCCGCCGTGCTCGGCCTCGGCTTCTGGCTCGTGGCCGCCCGGTACTACTCGGAGGAGGCCGTCGGGCAGGGCTCCGCCGCCATCGCCGCCATGCGGCTGCTCGCCAGCATCACGGCGACCACGATGATCGGCGCCGTGGTCCGTTTCGTGCCGCGCGCCGGCCGCGCCACCGGGCCGCTGGTGTGGCGTGCGTACGCGGCGAGTTCGGTGGTCGTCGCCCTGGCCGCCGTCGTCTTCCTGCTCACCCTCGACCTGTGGGGCGCCTCGTACGCCCCGCTCGGCACCGCCGAGGCGGGCGCGCTGTTCGTCGCGGCCTGCGTGGCCTGGGCGCTGCTCACCCTCCAGGACGGGGTGCTGACCGGGCTGCGCCGGGCCGAGTGGGTGCCGGCCGGGAACGCGGTGTTCTCGATCGGCAAGCTGATCCTCCTGGCCGTCTTCGCCACCACGCTTCCGGTGCTCGGCATCTTCGTGTCGTGGGCCGTGGCCATCGCCTTCTCGACGCTGCCGCTCGGCTGGCTGATCTTCCGCAGGCTCATCCCGCGCCAGGCCGCCGCCGACCACGACGTGGAGCCGCCCAAGGCCCGCGAGATGGGCCGTTTCCTGGCCGGGGACTCGCTGGGCGCGCTGTTCAGCCTGGCGATGATCAACCTGCTGCCGGTGATGGTCGCGGTCAACTTCAGCGCCGCGGAGAACGGCTACTTCTACGTCGCTTACACCGTCGGCGGCACGATGGAGTTCATGGCCATCAACATGGCCTCCTCCCTCACCGCGCACGCCTCGCACGACCCCCGCCGCCTCGCCGACGGCGTCCGCGGAGCACTGCGCCGCATGACGCTGCTGCTGGTGCCGGTGGTGCTCTTCCTGGTGGCCTTCGCCCCGCAGATCCTCGCGCCCTTCAACGCGGACTACTCCGAGCACGGCTCCACGGTGCTGCGGCTGCTGGCCATCGGGGCGCTGCCGCGCATCGTCGTCGAGCTGTACATCGGCGTGCTGCGCGTCCAGGGGCGCACCGGCGTGCTCGCCGCCGTGCAGGGCACGATGTGCGTCCTCGTCCTGGGCAGCGCGACGATGCTGTTCACGCCGGCCGGGATCGCGGGCGCCGGCTGGGCGGTGCTGCTGAGCATGACGGTGGTCGCCCTCGGCTGCGCGCCCGGACTGCGCGCCACCCTGCGCGGCGCCGACGAGGCCGGCCGCAAGGCGCCGCGCGCGGGCAGGAGGCCGCGCCGGGGGAGGGGCCCGACCGCCACCGGGCCGGACTACGGCACCCGATGGGCGCGACTGAACGCGACGGCCGGCTACGGCACCAATTGGGCGCGCTGGGCGGCCTACGAGAACAAGGGCACCGACGAGGACACGGCCAGCCTCTTCATCGGCCGTCCCGGATACGAGCGCGAGGCGCTGCAGGCGGACACGCTGGCGCTGGTCGTACGACCGCACCAGCGCGATGCCGATGCCGATGCCGATGCCGATGCCGACGTCGGCGCACGGGCCGCGATGTCCGACGGGCGCGCGTCGACCGGGGAGGACGAGCCCGGCGCCGCGCGCGAGCGGTGGCTGAGGGGCGGCCTGTGGTACGCGCTCGCCGCTGCCACCGTGGTCTTCTGGGCGGCGCTGCGGGGACTGCCGTGGCTCGACGACGCGAACGGCGCGGCCGGGGATTCCACGGCGGAACTGACCGGACGCCGGCTGCTGGAGGGGCTGCCGTTCCCGGCGCTGGTCGCGGGAGGTCTGCTGCTCGTGGTGTTCGTGGCGTCGGTGACGCTGTGCGCGGCGCGTGACGTGTGGCTGCCCGGGGCGGCTCTGGGTTCCGCACTGCTCGCACTGCACGTCACGCCCGTGTCCCTGGGGTGGGAACCCCGGGCTCTCGCCGGGACGTTGTACGTGCGGACGGCCGATGCTCTCACGGGGGCGTTGGGGCTGGGCGGGCCCGAGCCGCTGCTGCGGTGGGTGCCGCAGGTCGCCCTTCTCCTCTGCCTCGTCCCCCTGTGGCTGTTGCTCGCGCGCGCCGTCGGTCGGCTGACGTGGCAGGGGTGCTGGGGGGTCCTGTACCTCGTCGCGGTGGGCGGCTGGGTGTGGCGGCAGGCACTCGCCCCGGCAGCGCTGCCGCTGCTCGCCGTCCTCGTCCTGCTCCTGCTGCTGACCCGCGCCGCCTCGGCGCGACACCTCCCGCGCCCCGACAAGCCGAGCCGCCGACCCGGCCCCTGACCGGGGCCTCGGAGCCCTCCGGGCACCGCGGACAAGGCGCCCATGGGGGCCCCGAAGCTCCGTCCGCGACGACCGCGCCCGGCCCTGGGACCGGGATGCGGTCAGCGGGGTGGCACCGGCTGCCGGAAGTACTCGTTCTTCCCCGCCTCCCGGTAACCCTCGAGCCCCGGACCGTCGTTGACGGTCAGGTCGCACACGGGCTTCTCGGAGGGCGGCCGGTTCCAGTGCACCAGTGCCCTCACCTCCGGGAGTTTCTTCACGTCGGCGGGAATCCGGGTGTACCAGTCGCGCTGGCGCGTCGGGTTCTCGGCGTCGGGCGCGGTGGCGAACTCCGCCAGCATCACCGGCTTGTCGTCGCTGATGTTCTCGCGCAGCCATTCGTAGCTGGGCTGCTGGCTGCGCAGGAAGTCCTTCCAGTCGGTGGTGTTGTGGCACTGGTAGTAGTTGTACTGGTCCATGGCGAGCCAGTCGACGTACTCGTCCCCGGGATAGAGCGCCTTCATCTCGTCCGCGCTGCCGAGATAGCCCGAGACGGTCCACACCCACACGACGTTGTCGGCCCCCAGTTCACGGAACCGGTCGTGGAGATGGCGGTACGCCGCGACGAACTCCTCCGGGGTGCCGGCGCCCTCCTTGATGCGGGCGTCGGTCTCCTGGTCGAAGGAGATGAAGACCCGCTTGCCGTAGGCCTTGATGCGCCGGATCTGCGGATCGAGGATCTCCTCGTCGTACTTCCCCGAGGCGATGTTCTTCCAGCCGAGCTGGGTCTCGGTCCAGTTCTCGTGGTGCGGCTCGGTCCAGATGGTGGACTCCCAGGCCAGCATGAGCAGCCGGTCCCTGCCGAGCTCCTGTTCGTCAGCGGTGAGCAGCTGTCCGTCGAGCTCGGTGCCCGACATGTCGTGGTAGTTGTAGACGAGGTCCAGCTTGCGACCGATCCGCTTCTCGAAGCCGAGCACGGCGTCCTTGAGGGACCCGTTCGCGGCGTACGGCACGTAGGCGCCCCACCAGGCGCCGCAGCCCGGGACCAGTGTGTCGCTGGGCGCGCAGGGACCGGTGGGCATCTTGCCGGAGGCGGCGTTGTCGGGCAGGGCGTCCCCGGAGGCCTCCGGTTCCTCGGAGCGGCCGGCCCAGACGCCGAGCCCGGCGATCAGGGCGGCCACCGCCACCAGTACGACGGCCGTGTAGGCGCGTTTCGCCGCGCCCATGTCCGTCAGCGCGCGGGATTCGGACGGCCCGCTCACCCGGTGCCGGCCCGTCATGTGCCACCACCGGCCGCGGGCCGGCGTTTGGCACGTTCGGCCGCACCCCGCCGGGCGGCGGGCAGGGGCAGCCCCGGCAGGGCCGCGGTGACCGTGGTGAAGACCGCGAGCGAGACGAGGAAGGCGATCATCGAGAAGGCCTCCACCAGGAACAGCGAGGTGGCGGCGAGCACACCGAGCGAGAGGCTGACGGGCGCGGCGAGCGCGATGGCCTCCAGCCGTGCACCGGCGGCCAGCCCGCCCGGCTGTGGATACAGCGCCGCGCAGCCCGGACCGAACAGGGTGAAGAGCAGCACCGGTATCCAGCGCAGCGGTGAGGGGCCGGGGAGGGTGGTGGCGGCCAGCGCGAGCCAGCCGGAGGCCGCGACGAGGAGTCTGAGGTGGGTCGGGGTGACCCTGACGCCCCGGGGCTCTTCGCCGTGGTCGGTGCGCTCCACTCCGTGGCTGGTGTCCTGGGAGTCTGTGGTGTTCATGGACTGACCTGACTGCCCTTCGTCTCTGCGTCTCTGCGTCTCTGCGTCTCTGCGTCTCTTCGGCTCTTCGGTCACCTGGTGGTCGTCATCGGGTGGCGGGGCGGTACTCCAGAACGACGCCGTAGGGGTGGCTCTCGACGGTTCGGAAGAGCGGCGAGGCGGACAGCCTGGTCCGCAGTGTCTCGAAGCCGCCGGCCGGCAGCAGGCCCTCTCCGGCGGTGTAGATGTCCTGCGTGCGGGTGAGGATCACGTAGGCCCTGGTCCCCGGCGGGATGCCGTCGGCGAGGTAACGGGCCGGGTCCTTCAGCATCTTTTCGTTCTCGGGCAGTTCCTGCTCGGCGAAGTACCAGTGCTCGATGCTGTCGTAGCGGTGCAGTGCCTGCGGGAACGAGCCGGTGGTGGCGAGGATCAGCGAGCCCTCGGGGGCGTTGTCCAGGGTCCGGGTGACCAGCGCGGTCTCCGCGGGCGGCGTGTAGTACATCTTCTCCTTGCCGTAGTACGACGGCAGGAAGCCGGCCAGCAGCACCAGCAGTACGGCCGGCAGGGCGACGGCCGCGGCCCTGGTGCGCAGCACCTTCGCCCGGCCGCGGGGCGTGCCCGCGAAGGCCGGTACGAGCGCGGCGGCGGCGAAGAAGGCCCCGCCGGGCAGGCCGAACAGATAGACGCGGAAGAGCATCTCACCGCCGTAGTCGTTGACGACGAACAGCGGCACCGGGGCGACGGAGACCAGCAGCAGCGGCAACGCGCTGCGGGTCAGCCGGCGCCGCAGCACGACGGCGGCCCCGGCGAGGGCGGCGACCGCCAGCACCATCAGTACGTTGGCGGTACCGGCGAGTTCGGGGCCGGGCCCGGTGAGTTGGCCCGCGTAGCCGGCGCGGGAGTTCTGGGTCAGTTCGCCGAGGGACTCCTTGAGGGTGGAGAGCGTCTCGACGAACAGGGGCCGGCCCATGGTCAGGTCCCAGGTGAGCATCAGCAGGCCGGCGACGACCAGCAGCCCCACGTTCCGGTAGCGGCGGGTGAGGTTGAGCGCGAGCAGGCAGATGCAGAGCATCACCGGGGTGAGCTGGTGCGTCGCGTTGACGGCGGCGATCAGCGGGGCGAGGATCACCACGCAGAGCGCGCGCTGTCTGCTTCCCGTCGGGGGCGGCACGGTGGCCGCCGCCGGGTCGAGGAAGGACCGGTCGCGCAGCCGTCCCGCGGAGCCGGGGCGCACGAAGTGCCGCAGCACCACCGCGATGACCGTCAGATGCAGCAGGTAGGCGAGGCCCTGCGGGGCGAAGTAGTCCTGGCCCACCCAGTTGGCGAGCTGGAAGATCCAGACGGCGGTCCACACCAGGCGCCAGTCCCGGCTGAAGGTGCGGTAGATCAGGACCAGCACCGGCATCATGAGCAGGCCGAAGACGATCGGCGCCCAGTTGGCGTATGCGGCGGCGTCCTCCACGCCGAGGGTGCGGACCAGACCCCCGTTGAGCGTGAAGAATCCCGGCCACTGGTCGTACGCCGACATGTTGCCCGACAGTGCCGCCCCCGGCCGCAGTTCGCCGTTGCGGAGCACGGTGTTGACGACGGCGTCGTGCTTGGAGGCCCAGGGATAGCGCACCGCGTCGTAGAGCACCGCCGGTGGCGCCTTGAGGGCGAACAGCAACGCGGCGCAGTGCGCGGCGGGCCACCAGGGTGCGGTGGCCGCGCGCCGCAGGCTGAGGACGAAGCCCGCGGTGAGGACCAGCAGCGAGAGGTAGTAGGCGGCCGGCAGACGGTCCAGCAGGCCGTAGTCGCCCATTTCGCGGAAGCCGATGCGGGGCAGGGCGTACAGCCACAGTGCGGCCGCGAGCAGCAGCGTCAGCAGGGCACCGGTGCGGGGCCGGTGAAGGGCGGTCCGCCAGGGACCGGGCCGACCGGGCCGACCGGATTCACCGCCGGTGGGCCGTCCCGGCTGCCCCGGGCCGGCGGCGGGATCGGGGGCGGGCGGCATGCTGCTCTCGGCGGTCGGTACGGGCACATGTTGCTGCACGCTGAGGCTCCCCTCCCCCGGGGACAAGTATAGGAATTTACTCTGCTTTTCACACCGAAATCGTCAGACTCGCCCCGACGCGGCTGTTGTCCGCCTCATCACGGCGCATCACGGCGCATCACGGCTCACCCGGCGAAGACGGGGCCGTGCACGGCGGCGCGAGCGCGGCGGTACCACCGCCAGCCGACCGTCTTCGGGCCGTCCCGGTACGGCGCGATCCGGGCGCCGCCCCCCGCCAGCCAGCCCTCGAAGTCGGCGAGGGTGTGGCTGCGGCGCACGATGAGCCGGGCGATGCGGTAGGGCTCGTCGCGGTCCGAGCTGAGCGCGTGCCGCACGGCGGTGGCCGTCTCGTAGCCGGCGCGGGCCGACTCGGCCCGTACCCGTGGGCTGTTGTAGCCGTGCGGGTAGGCGAGATGGCGGACGGGATGGCCGAGGACGTCCTCCAGCACGGCCCTGGACGTACGCAGTTCGTGGGCCAGCGCCTTCCCGGACAGCGTGTCCAGCTGGGCGTGCGTGACCGTGTGGCTGCCGATCTCCATGCCGGAACGTTCCAGCTCCGCCGCCCGGTCCAGGGTCATCATCGGCGCGGGCGGCAGCAGGCTGCGGCCACCCGGCGCGATGGCCCCGGTGGTGAGGTAGGCGGTGGCGGGCAGTCCCCGGGCGGCCAGCGCCTCGGCGGTGGGACCCGGCAGGTCGGCGAAGCCGTCGTCGAAGGTCAGCACCACGGGCCGGGGCGGCAGCGGCGCCCGTCCGGCGAGGTGGTCGGCGACCGCGCTGATGGTGACGGGCGTCCGCCCGCTGTCGACGATGGCGTCGAGCTGGGCGGCGAAGTCCCTGGGGCTGACGGTGAACTCGGCGATCCAGGCGGGCGGGTCGTCCATCACGGCGTGGTAGAGGAAGACGGGAATGCCGGGCCCCTCGGCCGGGGCGCCCGCGGGGGCGCCCGCGTCGGCCGGGGCCGGCGCCCGGCGGTGGCGCGGCGCCGGTACGGCCGCCCTGCTCGCGCCGCCGGCCACCGCCGGGCGTCGTCCCGTTCGTCTGCCGCCCGCCGCGTCCCCGCCGCGGCCGTCCGTCGTTCTCATCTCGGCCCCCTGAGCGCCGTCCGGAGGGCGTACCGCGCGCGCAGATAGCCCACAGGTCCGTACACCATTCCCCGCCACTGCAACCGCGAAAGCCGCCGCGGCCACGGATGGGTCCGTTCGTCGTGGTCACCCGGCGCGGCGTCGCCCCCCGTGTCCCGTACGGCGGTCAGCCCCCGCGCGTGCGCCAGTCCGCCCGGCACCCGGGCGAGGAGGGCCGGCAGCAGCGCGGGCCGGTTCACCAGGATCGCCGTGAGGTAGGCGGTGAGGCCCGCGCCGTAGCCGTACGCCTGGGTCTCCAGGTCCCGCCAGGTCTCCCGGTGGTGGTGCCACACCAGGGCAGAAGGGGTGTAGCGCAGCCGGTGTCCCTGGGCGAGGACGCGGACGAACCCGTAGAGGTCGTCGCCGCCCCGCGCGCGCGTGCCCGCGCCGGTCGCCGGGTCGAAGCCGCCGACGGCCCGCAGCGCGGTCGTGCGGAAGGCCATGTTGGCACCGGAGCCGAAGCGTCCCGCGGTGAACGGGAACAGCGGCTCGTCGGCGGGCGGGTGCTCCGGGTCGTACGTCCGCGGGGTGAAGCCCTTCGCGAAGCCGCCGTGGCTCTCCAGCAGGACCTGCGCCGGAGTGCGCAGCCGCGCGGGCAGGATCAGCCCCGTGGTGCAGCCCAGGCGAGGGTCGGCGGCGAAGGGCGCGGTCAGTTCGGTCAGCCAGCGCGGGTCGGCGACCACGTCGTCGTCGGTGAAGGCGACCACGTCGCCCCGTACGGCGGCGAGCCCCCGGTTGTGCGCGACCGCGAGCCCGGGGAGCGGTTCGCACACGTACCGCACCCGCTCGCCGTACTTGCGCTCGACCAGCTCCCGGGTCTCCCGGGTCACGGGCGCGTTGTCGACGACGACGATCTCGAAGTCCGGGTGGTCCTGCGCGAGCAGCGAGTCCAGCGCCCGGGCGAGCCGGCCGGCACGCTCACGGGTGGCGACCACGACACTGACGGCCGACACGCCCCCTCCGCCGCCCCCACCGACCGAGCCGCGCACAGCCCTCCGCGCCGACTCGTGCGGTGCCCCCTCCGGCATGTCCCCGGCGAGCTCCGCCAGGACCTCCGCCGGATCCGCGCCCTCCGGTACCTGGGCCAGCAGGGTGCCGACGGGCAGCCCGTCCCTCCTGACCAGGACGAACACCGCACCGGACGTCACCGGCGGACTCCCCGGCCCCGGTCTGAGGCCCCCCGCCCCGGCGCCGAGGTCCAGTTCGGCCACCTGTACCGGGCCGATGCTCAGGAACCGTGCGATCTCCTCTTGTGTCTCCTGTCGCGCACGCGCCGTACGGAACACGCGCCCACCCCCCTCACTCGAGGCCCCCCGGGCCGCGAAAGTCCCCTCATGACCGGCGCAGCCGGGCCGCGCCCTTCAACGTCCGTGCCGCCAGCGAGGCGAGCCGGGGCCGGGTGCGCACGAAGCCGTGCGCGCGGCGGGCCGGTTCGCGGCCGAGCCAGTGCAGCGCGGCGCCCGCCCCCGGACGGGTCACCGTCCCCTCGTACACGGGAAGTTCACCGGTCTTCAGCGAGTCCTTGTACTCCGCCGCCCCCCGCCCCATGTCGAGCATGCCGATGCCCCCGGCGGCCGCGGCCTCGGCCATCCGCAGATGCAGCACCAGCCCCGGCGAGTACTTGGCGAAGCCGGGGTCGTACGCCGGGAACCAGCAGGCCAGGACCGTCGCCGAGCGCAGCCCGAAGTGGGCGGCGACCGGCCGGCCTCCGGCGTAGAGCACGGACAGCGTGCCGGTGCACTCGGGCGCCCGGGTCTCGGCCAGCCGGGCCACGAGCCGGCTGATCCAGTCCTGCGCGAACCGGTCCCGCCGCCCCGTCCTGCGGTACTGCGCCGACTTCCACTCCATGAGCGTGCGCAGTGCGGCCGGTTCGCGCTCGTCGAACACGAAGCGCACGTCCCCGACCTGGCGGCCGAGCCTGCGCTCCTTGGCGAGGGTGGTCTTCAGGAACTTCGGCGACTGGGCGCGCAGCACGCTCTCGTACGCCTCGTACCCCTTCTCCACGTCGATGACGTAGGCGGTGTGCTCCTCGGCCGCGTGCGGCACGAACAGCCCCTGCTCCGCCTCCAGGTTGTCGAAGGCGAAGCTCGACAGGGAGCAGGCCCGCAGCAGGCGCCGGGTGTCCGGGGCGAGGCCCGGTCGCAGTACCGCGCCCTGGCAGTCCGACACCCCGAGCCCGATCGCCCGGCCCTGGCCCAGCGGTCCGCGTTCGTGCGGCAGGAAACCGGCCGCCTCACCCCCGTCGTACAGCACCGCCACCCGCGCCCGCGGCCGTACCCGGCCCACGACGTCGGTGAACTCCGGTTCCATGAACGGGTTGCGTGGTGTCGTCGCTCCGGCGCGCAGCTCGCGCCAGTGTCCCCGTTCCCCCTCGCCCAGCTCCTCCGGCCTGAGCACACGTACACGTCCGCTGTTCAACCCGACCCCCCGATCAAGTCCCCCTGGACAACAGGAAGGTACCCCCGGGCCGCCCCGGAGGGTAGGTAGCGGAGGATGTTGTTGCCAATCGGTGCACAGGCCTTTAACCGGCTTTAGCCGATGATGTGCCAGGTTTCGGACACGTTCGTGCTGACCTTGCGCTGTCCTCGCGCCTTGTCGTGCGTTGTCGTGCGTCCTCGTTCGGATGCGATCGCGGGTGAGTCGGACAGGTGCGGTGTCCGTATTCTCTGATCATGGACCGCACCCCGTATTCACTCGTCGCCACCGACCTCGACGGCACGCTGCTCCGCGGCGACGACACCGTCTCCGACCGGGCGCTGGCCGCGCTGGCGCGGGTGGCCGAGGCCGGTGCGCGGCATCTGGTGGTGACCGGGCGGCCGGCGCCCCGGGTGCGCTCCCTGCTGGACCGCCTCGGCTGCACGGGGCTCGCGGTGTGCGGACAGGGCGCGCAGGTGTACGACGCCGGTGCGCACCGGATGCTGTGGTCGGTCACCCTGGACCGGGAGCTGGCCGAGACCGCGCTCGGCAAGATCGAGGCCGAGGTGGGGCAGGTGTACGCCGCGGTCGACCAGGACGGCGTCGACGGCCTCACGCTCATCGAGCCGGGGTACCTGATGCCCCACCCGACGCTGCCGGCGGTGCGGGTCGAGCGGCGCGACGAGCTGTGGGACGCGCCGATCAGCAAGGTGCTGCTGCGCCATCCCGACCTGTCCGACGACGAGTTGGCGGCGACGGCGCGCACGGTGGTCGGCTCCCTCGCGACGGTCACGATGTCGGGGCCGGGCACGGTGGAGCTCCAGCCGTGCGGCATCACCAAGGCGACCGGCCTGGCGCTGGCAGCCGAGCACCTGGGCCTGTCCCGGCGCCGGACGATCGCCTTCGGGGACATGCCCAACGACATCCCCATGTTCCACTGGGCGGCCCGCGGCGTCGCGATGGCCGGCGCCCACCCCGAACTCAAGGCGGTGGCCGACGAGGTCACCACGACGAACGAGGACGACGGCGTGGCCGTCGTCCTCGAGCGAATCTTCGGTACCTCTTAGTCCGTCCCGGTTGGTACGTCCCGGGCGGTACGGCTCAGTACGCGCCGAAGACGTTGTCCATGGAGCCGTACCGGTCGGCCGCGTAGTTGCAGGCGGCGGTGATGTTGGCGACCGGGTCGAACGGGTCCCAGGAGGTGCCGGGCACGTGGTACGCCCGGAAGGTCGGGTCGATCACCTGGAGCAGGCCCTTGGACGGGGTGCCGTTGACGGCGTTGATGTCCCAGTTGTTGACGGCCAGCGGGTTGCCGGACGACTCGCGCATGATGTTGCGGTGGATGCCCTCGTAGGAGCCGGGGATGCCGTGCTGGGCCATGATGTCCAGCGACTCGCGGATCCAGCCGTCGAGGTTGTTCGAATACGCCGTCGCCGCCGTGGTGGCGGTCGTGGTGGCGGCGGCGGCCGGGGTGGCCGCGGAGGCGCCGGTGGCACCGACGAGCGGCAGGGCGAGGACGGCGGCGCCGGTGCCGGCCAGGGCGAGCTTGCGAGCGATACGGGCGGTCCGGGCGTGACGGTTCTGACCGTTGGCAGACATGCTGAATCCCTCTCCTGACGCCTGCGAGGTGAGCTGTCGGGTTCGGGCGGGGAGGTGCCCGGCCGTGCCCTGACGGGTACGGCTTCACCCCGAGCCGCTCCGGTGGTGACCGGTGCGGCGACTTACCTGGGTCCCCCGCTCCTGCCGGCGAGTGTGTTGGTGGATGACTGTGCGTTCGGGCGGTGGCAGGACTCGGCGTCCGCCCGACAGGCCGGGAACGTATGCGAGAGCAGATGTCCGAAACAAGTGCAGGAATCACCCAACGCGCATGTTGACCTTGATCTGAGGCGTTTGGGGTGCTTGATCCTTTGCGGTTGCCAAGCCTCAACTGGCCTACGGGGCAAAGGGAAGGCAAAGGGAGGGCGCAGCGTGCGGCAAGGTTGCCCGCGGGGGGTGTGGCGTGAGCCAACTCACGGGCCTCGAGGAGAGCGGCAAATCGGGCATTACGCCCAACTCGTCGTCAACCGGCTGTCGGTGGCGTGCGCTTCGGTGTCGGCCGGCGGTCGGGCGGGGGCGGTCGTCCCGTGCGCCCCGCGATCGGCCCGGGCCCTGTCGGTGTTCTCGCACGCTGAACGGGCATCTGTTCGGGAGCGGGAGAGGGGGAGGTCCGTGTGGAAGGGGAGGGGGGAGAGGGGCGTGCGCCGAGCGGGTGACGTTCCGGGTGTGCGGGTCGCCCGGAGTGGTGGTGGGATCTTCGGCGGCGACTTCCGGCCAACCGTGTTCCGTGCCGCACCTCGCGGGCCGTGTCGATCAATATGTGCTCATATCGGCTGATCAAAAACTTGCCGCGCATGATCCGATACCGACCGGCCTGTAACGGTGGGCGCTAGCGGTGATCGAAACATGACCGGATACGCTGACACGAGTGGTGGCAGCGACCTATCGACAAGCCGGGTAATCGCCAGTAGACACCAGCAGACAGGAGATCCCTCGTGACCGTCGTCGGGCCGTTCGGGCTGAGCGTGCGGGACCAGGCTCTGGAAGCCGATGTCCAGGCCGGATTGGTGGCTGTCGAGGAAGGGTTGCTTGAGGCAACCAAGAGTGAGGTGCCCTTCATCACGGAGGCCGCCCAGCACCTGGTCCGGGCCGGCGGGAAACGATTCCGGCCGCTGCTGGTGATGCTCGCGTCCCAGTTCGGCGACCCCTACGCCCCCGGGATCGTGCCCTCGGCCGTGGTCGTGGAGCTGACCCACCTCGCCACGCTGTACCACGACGACGTGATGGACGAGGCCGCCGTGCGGCGCGGTGTGCCCAGCGCGAACACGCGCTGGGGCAACTCGGTCGCGGTCCTCACCGGCGACTTCCTCTTCGCCCGCGCCTCCCAGATCCTCGCCGACCTCGGCCCCGAGGCGGTCCGCGTGCAGGCCCTCGCGTTCGAGCGGCTGGTCACCGGTCAGATCCTGGAGACCGCGGGACCGCAGGACGGCCGGGACCCGGTCGACCACTACCTGGATGTGCTGGGCGGCAAGACGGGATCGCTGGTGGCGGTCTCCTGCCGGTTCGGCGCGATGATGTCCGGCGCCGACGAGACGGTCGTCGACGTCCTGACCCAGTACGGCGAGCGCCTCGGCGTCGCCTTCCAGCTCGCGGACGACGTCCTGGACATCGCCTCCGACTCCCACGAGTCGGGCAAGACGCCCGGGACCGACCTGCGCGAGGGCATCGCGACCCTCCCGGTGCTGCGGCTGCGCGAGCGGGCGGCCCGGCTGGGGCTCGCCGAGGACCTCGCCCTGTGCGAGCTGCTGGACGCCGACCTGAGCGACGACGCCCGGCACGCCGAGGCGCTGCGCCTGCTGCGCGCCCACCCCGCGCTGGAGCAGGCGCGCAAGGACACCGTCCGGTACGCCAAGGACGCCCGGGCGGCGCTGGCCCCGCTCAGGGAGTGCGAGGCGAAGGCCGCGCTGGTGGAGCTCTGCGACGCCGTGGTGCACCGGGCCGGCTGAGCGCGAGCCCCTCCCCGGGGTGCGTGCGGACCGGCTGAGCGCGAGCCCCTCCCCGTGCCGGGCGGCGTACCCCACCCCTACGGGCCGGGGGAGCCGCCGCCCCTCCGTGTCATCCCGCAGGAGTACGTGGAGTTGAGCCCGGGGTCTGACGATTCCGCGCGGCCGATTTGGTCGGATGGACACCACGGAAAACACCAATCCTCACCGATTCGGGTGAGAATGGCGGCTCACGGGTGAACGAGTGCGAGGTCGAGAGACAGCCGCCGCCGACGACGGAGGTAGGGCACAGATGGCACCGATCGATTCCGACGACAACACGACCGCCGGGCAGGGCGAGGACCTGCGGACCGGACGGCGCAGGGCCGCGCGGTACGTCGTCCCGGTCGCGGTGATGGGAGTGGCGGCCGCGACGATCGGCCTCGTCCCCGCGCTCGCCGACTCCGGGGACCCCGACCTGCCCGAGATCACGGCGGAGCAGCTCATCGAGAAGATCGCCGCGTCGGACGTCCAGCAGCTGTCCGGCACGGTCAAGATCAGCACGGACCTTGGCCTGCCGGACCTCGGGGGCCTGGAGAGCGGCCTGATGTCCGGAGTGTCCGCCGGTCCGGGCTCGGGTCCGGGTTCCGGCGGGGACGAGGACGGCTCCGCCGCCGACCCGTCGGCCAAGCTCACCGAGCTGGTGACCGGCACGCACACGCTGCGGGTCGCCGCCGACGGCCCCGACCGGCAGAAGCTGTCGCTCCTGGAGAACGCCGCCGAGTACAGCCTGATCCACAACGGCAAGGACGTCTGGGGCTACGACAGCAAGTCCAACGAGGTCTACCACTCCACCGCGTCCGACAGTGCCGAGCAGCCCGAGAAGGAGGTGCCGGCCACCCCGAAGGACCTCACCGACCAGGCGCTGAAGGCGGTCGACGACACCACGTCCGTCACGGTCGACGGCACCGCGCAGGTGGCCGGCCGGGACGCGTACCGACTGGTCGTCAAGCCCAAGCAGGACGGTTCCACGGTCGGCGCGATCACCGTGGCGGTGGACGCCGAGACCGGCATGCCCCTGAAGTTCACGCTGACCCCGTCGAGCGGCGGCGCCGCCGTCGTGGACGCGGGCTTCACCCAGGTCAGCTTCGCGAAGCCGGACGCGTCGACGTTCGACTTCACCCCGCCCAAGGGTGCGAAGGTCACCGAGGGCGACGAGGCGGCCAAGGCGCCGGAGCGCGGACGGGGGGCCGGGGGCGACCTCGCCAAGGAGCTGGACGGCCTGAAGGGCGACGACGGCCTGAAGGGCACGGAGGGCCCGAAGGTCATCGGCGAGGGCTGGACCGCGATCGCCACCTTCGACACCGGCGGCCAGGGCCTGCCCACCGCCTCGGCGGGCGGCGACCTCGGCGGCTTCCTCGGCTCGCTCGGCGACCAGGTCAAGGGCGACTTCGGCTCGGGCACGGTCTTCAAGACCCGCCTGGTCAACGCCCTGATCACGGACGACGGCAAGGTCTACGCCGGTGCGGTCACCAAGGACGCGCTGGTGAAGGCGGCGGAGGCCGCGCGGTAGAGCAGCGGTAGAGCAGTGGACGGGGGCGGGCTCCGTCCGTCCCGTACGACGACGAGGAGCCGAAGAGCAGACGAGGAGAGGAAGCCGATGGCCGAACCGTCCGCCACGGAGCGGGAGCGCCCGGACCGGGGGAGCGCGGAGGACGCCGTGATCGCCACCCGGGGGCTCACCAAGCGCTACCGCGGCGGACAGCTCGCCGTCGACGGTCTGGACCTGACCGTCCCGGCGGGCAGCGTCTTCGGCTTCCTCGGCCCCAACGGCTCCGGCAAGACCACCACCATCCGCATGCTGATGGGCCTGATCGAGCCCACCTCGGGCACCGCCCGCCTGCTGGGCCGGCCCGTGCCGCGCGCCGCCCGCGCCGTACTGCCCCAGGTCGGCGCCCTCATCGAGGGCCCGGCGCTGTACGGCTTCCTCTCCGGCCGCGACAACCTCCTGCGCTACGACGCCGCCGACCCGACCGCCGACCCGCGCACCCGGCGCGAGCGCGTCGCGGCGGCGCTGGAGCGGGTGGGCCTCGCGGCCGCCGCCGGCAAGAAGGCGAAGGCGTACTCGCTCGGCATGAAGCAGCGGCTCGGCCTCGCCGCGGCACTGCTCCAGCCGCGCCGCCTGCTCGTCCTGGACGAGCCCACCAACGGACTCGACCCCCAGGGCATGCGCGAGATCCGCGCGCTCGTGCGCGAACTGGCCTCCGACGGCACCACCGTCTTCCTCTCCTCCCACCTGCTGGACGAGATCGAGCAGGTGTGCACGCACGCCGCCGTGATGGCGCGGGGGCGGCTGATCACCCAGGGCGCGGTCGCCGACCTGGCGGCCGGGGCGCGGGGCCGGGTGGTGGTGACCACGCCGGACACGGGGGAGGCGGCCCGGGTGCTGAAGGAGCAGGGGGCCGGGGACGTGGTCGTCGCCGCGGACCGGGTGACGGCGGAGCCCCCCGACCGCGACCTCGCCGAGGTGAACGCAGCCCTGGTCACGGCCGGGGTCCGGGTCCGCGGCTTCGGAGTGGAACGGGCCTCGCTGGAGGACACGTTCGTGGCGCTGACCGGGGAGGGCTTCGATGTCGCGGGCTGAGGCGGCGCGGACGGAGGCGGCGCAGGCCGAGGCTTCGCGGGCGGTGGTGCAGAAGGCAGGGACGCGCACCCCGAGTCCGCTGTGGTCCCTCGGGCTGCTCCGCAGCGAGCTGCTGATCACCTTCCGGCGCTGGCGCACCCTCGCGCTTCTGGCCGTACTGGCCGCGGTGCCGGTCCTGGTCGGCATCGCCGTGAAGATCGAGACGGGCGACGGGTCGTCCGTCGGAGGCGGCGGCGGGGGTGGCGGCGCGGGTCCGGCATTCATCTCGCAGATCAGCAACAACGGCCTGTTCCTGGTCTTCACCGCCCTCGCCGCGACCCTGCCGTTCTTCCTGCCGATGGCCATCGGCGTCGTCGCGGGCGACGCCATCGCCGGCGAGTCGAGCGCCGGCACCCTCCGCTACCTCCTGGTCGCCCCGGCCGGGCGCACCCGGCTGCTGCTCACCAAGTACGCGACGGTGATCGCCTTCTGCCTCGCCGCCACCCTGGTGGTCGCGGTCTCGGCGCTCGCGGTCGGCGCGCTGCTGTTCCCGGTGGGCGACCTGACCACCATCTCCGGCACCCGGATCTCCTACGCCGAGGGCCTGGGCCGGGCGCTGCTGATCGCCCTGGTCGTCGCCGCCTCACTCGTCGGCGTCGCGGCCCTCGGCCTGTTCGTCTCGACCCTGACGGGCAGCGGCATCGCGGCGATGGCGACCACGGTCGGGCTGCTGATCACCGTCCAGATCCTCGACCAGATCCCGCAGCTCGACGCGCTCCAGCCCTACTTCTTCTCGCACTACTGGCTGTCCTTCGCCGACCTGATGCGCGAACCGGTCTACTGGGACGACCTGGTGAAGAACCTCGGTCTCCAGGTCCTCTACGCGGCGGTCTTCGGCTCGGCGGCATGGGCGCGCTTCACGGCGAAGGACATCACCGCGTAGGCGCGCCCCCGTCGCGCAGGCGTCCTCACGGCGTGGCCACGGCGGCGCCCGTCCGCTCGTAGGGGAAGCGGGCGAGCGGCGCCTGATCGGCGAAGAAGGTCTTGGCGCGGGCCAGCGCGTCCGCGTCCCGCAGGACGTCACCGGGCCTGCTGCCGTTGCCGAGCAGCACCCCGCCGAAGCGCATGCCCATGTAGGCCGCCGAGTTGTTCAGGCTGCCGATCAGCGGGGCGGCGACCTCCTGCTCCTCGTGCGCGAGCGCGGTGACGCCCCACAGGGTGCGGCCGGACAGGGTCGCCTTGAAGTCGAGGCCGGGCGTGCGCAGCCAGCCGGACCAGTGGTCGAGGTAGCGCTTGACCGGGGCGGACAGCGAGTACCAGTACAGCGGCGAGGCGATCACGAGGTCGGTCGCGGCGAGCGTGGCGTCGAGCAGCAGGCCCGCGTTGCCCTCCGTGGGGCGCCGGTGGTCGCTGTCGTGTCGCAGGTCCTCGAACTCGGGGAGCGGATGTTCGGCCAGGTCGATCCAGCGCTGCTCGACGTCCGCGGGCAGTTGTTCGGCGGCGCGGCGGGCGAGCAGTTCGGTGTTGCCGTCGGGGCGGCTGCTGCCGAGCAGGAAGAGGAAACGGCGGGTCATGAGGTCCCCCGGAGTGGTCGTCACGATTACCAGCACGTGCATTATATGCACACGCATGCAATCTGCGTCGACACGCGCGTGACCTCCTGGAACGAGCCTGTGACACCCCGGTGACGTGAGAATCGCGAGCGAGCGGCGAGACTCGACAGTAGGTGTACGACAGGCATGACAGGCTCTGGACGGCAGGAAGACCGAAACCGCCGCCGGAAGCCGCCGATGAGTGGGGGAACGATGTCTCGACTCGGCCGCGACAAGCAGCGGGACCATGAGCGTGCCGGGCGCTCGCCCGCGCCCGCGGTGCCGCCGATCGACGTCCGCGTGCCGGCGGCCGGTTCCGGTGCGCGCAGCGCCTCGGTCGACGGTTCGCTGGTCGTCGCGGCTCCCGGCGAGGAGGTCCAGAACGCCGTCCTGAACCGCCTCCACCGGCTCGCCCTCGCCGCCGGGCGCCCGGTCCTCGCCACGATCCACGACGAGCGCCTCGGGTACGCCGTCCCGCTCCGGGTCGACCCGGACGGCTCCAGCCACCTCGCCGCGGACCCGGTGCCGACGGCTCCGGAGGAGGTCCCGGAGGCCCCCGTACGGCGCGTCCCGGAGGTCGGCCCCGTACGGCGGGACCGGCCCACGCACGTCCTGCGGTCGGTGGAGCCGGTGGCCGAGTCGCAGCCGGCGTCGGCCGGCGAGTCCGCGCCGACGTTCACGCTGCGGGCCCTGCCGGAACCGGCCGGAGCCGCGGCGCCGGGTACGGTGGCGCCGCCGACGGGGGTGTTCGGGCCACCGCCCCGGATGGACGGCACACCCGCGACCGACGCCCCTGCGACCGATGCGCCCGCGGCCGATGCGCCCGCGACCGGCGCCCCTGCGACCGGCGCCCCCGCGACCGATGCGCCCGTGACCGGCGCCCCCGAGAAGGCGGCACCGACCACCGCACCGGCGCCGGTCGTCGTCCCCGACGTCGACCCCGACCCCAAGCCCACCCCCGCCCGCGGCTTCGACGCCGTGGCCGAGGCGGTGCTGGGTGACGAGCCGCTCACCGCCCCCGGGGACGCCACCACCCCCGCGCTCCTCGCGGAGCCGACGGCCCGGATCAACGAGGCCGTCAAGGAGGGACGTACGGAGGAGGCGGCGCGGTTGGCGGAGCAGACGGTGCTGGAGGCCTCGCGGACGCTGGGGCCGGAGCACCCGGAGGTACTGCGACTCCGTGAACTCACGGCGTACATCGCCTACTTGTCGGGCGACCCCGGCCGCGCCTTCGGCCTCTCCCTGGACCTGGCCCGGATCCACCGCCGCGCGGGCGACGCGGAGGCCGCGTACGGCAACGTCCAGAGCGCGGCGACCGCCTGGCGTGCCGTGCGCGACCCGGAACGGGGCCTGGAGCTGGGGCACGACCTGGTCGGCCTGTGGGGCGAACTCGCCGCCGAGGCGGGCCCGGCCGCGGACGACGCCGAGCAGCTGGAGTCCGCCCGCACCCGTATGGGGCGCCTCACCGAACGCGCCCGCGCTCGGTGAGGCCGGGGCCTAGGTCGGGGCCTGGGCCTAGGCCGAGATCGAGCCCGAGGGCCTACTCCGACAGCTCCCACATCGCGTACGCGATGGCGTCGCTGTTGCGGTTCAACGCCGTGTCGTCGATGTTGGCGGTCGTGTCGCAGGACGAGTGGTAGCAGCGGTCGAAGGGCTGGCCCACGGTCCCGCCCCACTTGGCCGCCTGCGCCGACGTCTTGCGGTAGTCGGCGCCGCTGAAGAGGCCGCCCACGGGGACGCCCGCGTTCTTGAAGGGCGCGTGGTCCGAGCGGCCGTCGCCCTCGGTCTCGATCTCCGTGGCGACGCCGAGACCGGCGAAGTAGTCCTTGAAGGTCTTCTCGATCACCGGGTCGTCGTCGTAGACGAAGTAGCCGGGGTTGGGTGAGCCGATCATGTCGAAGTTGAGATAGCCGCTGATCTTCGCGCGGCCCGCCGAGCCGAGGCTGTTGACGTAGTAGCGGGAGCCGACCAGTCCCAGCTCCTCCGCGCCCCACCAGGCGAAACGCAGGTGCTTGGCGGGCTGGTGGCCGGACCGGGCCACGGCCAGCGCGGTTTCCAGGACGGCCGCCGAGCCGGAACCGTTGTCGTTGATGCCGGGGCCGGAGGAGACACTGTCCAGATGTGACCCGGCCATGACAACCTGATTCGCGTCACCGCCCGGCCAGTCGGCTATCAGGTTGTAGCCGGTGCGTCCGGAGGCGGTGAACCGCTGGACGGTGGTCGCGAACCCGGCCGCGTCCAGCTTGGACTTCACGTAGTCGAGCGAGGCCTGGTAGCCGGGCCGGCCGTGGGCGCGGTTGCCGCCGTTCGCCGCGGCGATCGACTGCAACTGCGACAGGTGGGCCTTGACGTTGGCCAGCGGTATGTCGGGCGCGGCAGCGGTGGCGGTCGCGCCCTCGGAGGCGGACGCGGCGCCGGCCACGGATCCGCCGGACATCAGCGTGGCCACCGCGACGGCACCGGCCGCCAGTGCGCGCCCGGAAAGGGGGAGCTTCATGTGGGGGGCTCCGAATTCCTAGGGAGTCCCTGGGGAGGGGACTCCGCAGTGAATGGGGTGCCTGGATGGTGTGGCCGGGACTGACCTGCCGTCAAGACCGCTATTCGGCCACGGTGTTGCGCATATCGGAAGCTCCTGAGGGGGCCGCGGTCTCCGGCTGCCTCGGCACGCCTTCCTTGCCCGCCGGTACGCCGGCGCCCGCCCGGTCGAGCTGCTCCCTGAGCGCCCGGGCGGTCCGGCGGGCCGTGCGCAGGGCGTCCCAGGTGAGCAGCGTGAGCGCCAGCCAGACCAGGGCGAAACCGGCCCAGCGCTCGGGCGGCATGGCCTCGCCGAAGTAGAGGACGCCGAGCAGGAACTGGAAGACCGGGGCCAGGTACTGCAGCAGCCCCAGCGTGGACAGCGGCACGCGGATCGCGGCGGCACCGAAGCAGACCAGGGGGATCGCGGTGACCAGGCCGGTCGCGGCGAGCAGGGCCGCGTGTCCCGCGCCCTCGGTGGTGAAGGTGGAGTCGCCCTGTGCGCCCAGCCACAGCAGATAGCCGAGGGCGGGCAGGAACTGGATCGCCGTCTCGGCGGCCAGCGACTCGACCCCGCCGAGGTTGACCTTCTTCTTCACCAGACCGTACGTGGCGAAGGAGAAGGCGAGGCAGAGGGAGATCCACGGCGGCTGGCCGTAACCGATGGTCAGGACGAGCACGGCCGCGAAGCCGGTGGCGACCGCCGCCCACTGCACGGGCCGCAGCCGTTCCTTCAGCAGCAGTACGCCCATCGCGATGGTGACCAGCGGGTTGATGAAGTACCCGAGCGAGGCCTCGACGACGTGACCGCTGTTCACGGCCCAGATGTAGACGCCCCAGTTGACGGTGATGACCGCGGCGGCCACGGTGATCAGCCCCAGCTTCCCGGGCTGCCGCAGCAGCTCGCCGGCCCAGGCCCAGCGCCGCACGACGAGCAGGGCCACGGCGACGAAGGCGAGGGACCACGCCATCCGGTGGGCGAGGATCTCCCCCGCCCCCGCGGGCTTGAGCAGCGGCCAGAACAGCGGGACGAGCCCCCACATCCCGTATGCGGCGAAGCCGTTCAGCAGACCTATGCGCTGCTCACTCCTCGACGACCCTGCCACGGGCACCTCCTTCTCGCCTACGGCATGCCGGGACGGCGGATGCATGCCAGGACGAAGGTAGCGCCGCACCCGGCCGCCTGTCATGCCCGTATCGGCATACGGTCATGACAGGCGGGGATGTCACGAGGGCAGTCGTGAAGGCCGGCCGTGGGGTTCAGTCCTTGAGCGCGGCGGCGATCGCCTCGGTGAGCGGCGTGGTCGGACGGCCCGCCAGCCGGGACAGGTCCCCGGTGGAGACGACCAGCTCGCCCTTCTCGATGGCGGCGTCCACGCCCGCGAGGACGGCGGCCAGCGGCGCAGGCAGGCCGGCGCCGGTGAGGACGCCGGTGTAGGCCTCGGTCGAGACCGGGCTGTAGACGATCTCCTTGCCGGTCTGCCGGCTCAGCTCGGCGGCGTACTCGGCGAAGCTCCAGGCCTCGTCGCCGCCCAGCTCGTACGCCGTGTTCTCGTGGCCCTCGCCGGTCAGTACGGCGACGGCGGCGGCCGCGTAGTCGGCGCGGGAGGCGGAGGAGATCCGGCCCTCGCCGGCCGCCTGGACGACGGCACCGTGCTCCAGGACCGGGGCGAGCTGCTCGGTGTAGTTCTCGTGGTACCAGCCGTTGCGCAGCAGCACGTACGGCACGCCCGAGCCGACCAGCACCTCCTCGGTGGCGCGGTGGTCGTCGGCGAGCGTGGCCGTGAGGCTGCTGGGGGCGCTGGTGTAGGCGAGCAGGGCGACTCCGGCCGTCCCGGCCGCCTCGATCACGACGGTGTGCTGCTGGACGCGGCCCTTGTCGAACTCGTTGCCGGAGATCAGCAGCACCCGGTCGCCGGCCGCGAACAGGCCGTCGAAGGTCTCGGGGGCGTTGTAGTCGGCGACCGCGAGGCGGACCCCGCGGGCGGCGAGGTCGGCGGCCCTGTCGCGGTCCCGGACGACCGCGGTGACCTGGTCGGCCGGCACCTTCTCCAGCAACTGGTGTACGACGTGGCGGCCGAGGTGTCCGGTGGCTCCGGTGACGACGATGCTCATGGCTTCCGTGCTCCTTGTGGGGGTGGGATGCCACTAACCCTAAAAGATGCGCTAACCATGGGAAAGTGCCCACTTTGAAGTAAGGTACTTACCTAGCCGTAAGCGGTCATGGCTGAGCCAGGTAACCCGAAGGGGCCCGGACGTTCCCCGTCCGGGCCCCTCGGTGTTGCCGTGAACGCCGGCGTGTCAGCCCACGACCGTCCAGGTGTCGCCGCCGGCGAACAGCGCGGAGAGGTCGCCCTTGCCGTCCCGCTCGACGGCGGTGTCGAGCTGGTCGGACATGAGCGTGTCGTAGACCGGCCGCTCCACGGAGCGCAGGACGCCGATCGGGGTGTGGTGCAGCGTGTCCGGGTCGGCGAGGCGGGACAGGGCGAAGGCGGTGGTCGGGGACGCGGAGTGCGCGTCGTGGACCAGGACGTCGTCCTCGTTGTCCGCGGTGACGGCGACGACCTTGAGGTCGCCGGTCTCCCGGTCGCGTACGACGCCCTTGGTGCCGTCGGCCCCGAAACGGATCGGCTTCCCGTGCTCCAGACGGATCACCGCGTCCTCGGCCTGCTCCCGGTCCTTGAGGGCGTCGAAGGCACCGTCGTTGAAGATGTTGCAGTTCTGGTAGATCTCGACCAGGGCCGTGCCCGGGTGGTCGGCGGCCTGGCGCAGCACCTCGGTGAGGTGCTTGCGGTCCGAGTCGACGGTCCGGGCGACGAAGGACGCCTCCGCGCCGATGGCCAGGGAGACCGGATTGAAGGGCGCGTCCAGCGACCCCATCGGCGTCGACTTGGTGATCTTCCCGACCTCGGAGGTGGGGGAGTACTGGCCCTTGGTCAGGCCGTAGATGCGGTTGTTGAACAGCAGGATCTTGAGGTTGACGTTGCGGCGCAGGGCGTGGATCAGATGGTTGCCGCCGATGGAGAGCGCGTCGCCGTCACCGGTGACGACCCAGACGGACAGGTCGCGGCGGGAGGAGGCGAGCCCGGTGGCGATGGCGGGGGCGCGGCCGTGGATGGAGTGCATCCCGTACGTGTTCATGTAGTACGGGAAGCGCGAGGAGCAGCCGATGCCGGAGACGAAGACGATGTTCTCCTTCGCCAGGCCGAGCTGGGGCATGAAGCCCTGCACGGCCGCGAGGACGGCGTAGTCACCGCAGCCGGGGCACCAGCGCACTTCCTGGTCGGACTTGAAGTCCTTCATGGACTGCTTGCCCTCGGCCTTGGGAACGAGCTGCAGCAGCGCGTTGGCGTCAGTCATCGATGGCCTCCTTCAGCGCCGTGGCGAGCTGCTCCGCCTTGAACGGCATGCCGTTGACCTGGTTGTACGAGCGGGCGTCGACCAGGAACTTCGCCCGGATGAGCGTGGCGAGCTGCCCGAGGTTCATCTCGGGGACCACCACCTTGTCGTACGTCTTGAGGACCGTGCCGAGGTTGTGCGGGAAGGGGTTCAGATGGCGCAGGTGCGCCTGCGCGATCGACTCGCCGGCCGCCCGCAGCCGCCGCACGGCCGCCGTGATCGGCCCGTACGTCGAGCCCCAGCCCAGCACCAGGGTGCGCGCCCCGTCCGGGTCGTCGACCTCCAGGTCGGGGACGTCGATGCCGTCGATCCTGGCCTGCCGGATGCGGACCATGAAGTCGTGGTTGGCCGGGTCGTAGGAGATGTTCCCCGTGCCGTCCTGCTTCTCGATGCCGCCGATCCGGTGCTCCAGCCCCGGCGTGCCCGGCACGGCCCAGGGCCGGGCGAGGGTCTGCGGGTCGCGCTTGTACGGCCAGAACACCTCGGTGCCGTCGTCCAGGGTGTGGTTGGGACCCTGGGCGAACTGCACCGCCAGGTCGGGCAGCTCGTCCAGCTCCGGGATCCGCCACGGCTCGCTGCCGTTGGCCAGGTAGCCGTCCGAGAGGAGGAAGACCGGGGTGCGGTAGGTCAGCGCGATCCGCGCCGCCTCCAGCGCGGCGTCGAAGCAGTCCGCCGGGGTGCGCGGGGCGACGACCGGAACCGGCGCCTCGCCGTTGCGCCCGTACATCGCCTGCAGCAGGTCGGCCTGTTCGGTCTTGGTCGGCAGGCCGGTGGACGGCCCGCCGCGCTGGATGTCCACGATCAGCAGCGGCAGCTCCAGCGAGACGGCCAGCCCGACCGTCTCGCTCTTGAGCGCCACGCCCGGACCGCTCGTCGTCGTCACCGCCAGCGAGCCGCCGAAGGCCGCACCCAGCGCCGCGCCGATGCCGGCGATCTCGTCCTCGGCCTGGAAGGTGCGCACGCCGAAGTTCTTGTGCCGGCTCAGCTCGTGCAGGATGTCCGAGGCCGGGGTGATGGGGTACGAGCCGAGGAAGAGCGGCAGGTCGGCCTGGCGGGAGGCGGCGATCAGGCCGTAGGCCAGGGCCAGGTTGCCGGAGATGTTGCGGTACACGCCGGGCGGGAACGCCTTCGTCGCCGGCGCCACCTCGTAGGAGACCGCGAAGTCCTCGGTGGTCTCACCGAAGTTCCAGCCCGCCCGGTAGGCCGCGATGTTCGCCGCGGCGATGTCGGGCTTCTTCGCGAACTTCGACTTCAGGAACTTCTCCGTGCCCTCGGTGGGCCGGTGGTACATCCAGCTCAGCAGCCCGAGCGCGAACATGTTCTTGCTGCGCTCGGCCTCCTTGCGGGTGAGGTCGAAGTCCTTGAGGGCCTCGACGGTCAGCGTGGTCAGCGGCACCGGATGCAGGTGGTAGCCGTCGAGCGAGCCGTCCTCCAGCGGGGACGTGTCGTAGCCGACCTTCTGCATCGCCCGCTTGGTGAACTCGTCCGTGTTGACGATGATCTCCGCCCCGCGCGGCATGTCGTCGATGTTCGCCCTCAGCGCGGCCGGGTTCATCGCGACCAGCACGTTGGGGGCGTCGCCCGGGGTGAGGATGTCGTGGTCGGCGAAGTGCAGCTGGAAGGACGAGACACCCGGCAGGGTGCCGGCGGGCGCCCGGATCTCGGCCGGGAAGTTCGGCAGCGTCGACAGGTCGTTGCCGAAGGACGCCGTCTCCGAGGTGAAACGGTCGCCGGTGAGCTGCATTCCGTCGCCCGAGTCCCCCGCGAACCGGATGATCACCCGGTCCAGCCGTCGGACGTCCTTCGCGCCGACCGGTTTGCGCTGCTCTCCTACGACGGTTCCGTCGGCCTGCTCCGCTGCGCTGCTGACCTGGCTGGTCACTGAACTGGACCTCCCTCGAGGCGGCTGTCCGGGGACTGGCTTCCACCTACCATCCCGGGATCAACCCTACGTCCGCAGGGGTTGACTTCCGGTGGACATTCGCATGATGGACACGACGTCGAGAGGGCCCGCGGCCCTGGTTTCCCACCGTTTCCCCGCCCCTCGGCGCTGGTGAAGACGCACCCTGCCCCCGCTTCGGTTTCTCATTCGTTCGGATGAGCAGACCAGTCGCTGATCTCAGGAACTGAGACCCCGATGTCAGCGGCTGAGAGGTCGATGTCAGGAATTGAGATACGTCAGCACGGCCAGCACCCGCCGGTGGTCCCCGTCGCTCGGGGACAGCCCCAGCTTCAGGAAGATGTTGCTGACGTGCTTCTCGACGGCTCCGTCGCTCACGACGAGCTGCCGGGCGATGGCCGAGTTCGTGCGGCCCTCGGCCATGAGGCCCAGGACCTCCCGCTCACGCGGGGTGAGCCCCGCGAGCACGTCCTGCTTGCGGCTGCGGCCGAGCAACTGTGCCACCACCTCCGGGTCCAGGGCCGTACCGCCCTCGGCCACCCGCACCACGGCGTCCACGAACTCCCGCACCTCGGCCACCCGGTCCTTGAGCAGATAGCCGACGCCACGACTGGAACCGGCCAGCAGCTCGGTGGCGTAGCGCTCCTCCACGTACTGCGACAGCACCAGTACGCCGAGACCGGGATGCGCCTTGCGCAGCTGCACCGAGGCCCGCACGCCCTCGTCGGTATGCGTCGGAGGCATCCGTACGTCCGCCACGACGACGTCCGGCAGCTCGCCCTGCGCGTCCAGCTCGGTGATGGTCTTGATCAGTGCCTCACCGTCGCCGACACCGGTCACGACGTCGTGCCCGCGGTCGGTCAGCAACCGGGTCAGCCCCTCTCGGAGCAGCACTGAATCCTCGGCGATGACCACCCGCACCCTGTCCTCCACGATCTTCGTCCCCCACAGCCCGCCCACCCCACGGCTCGCGCGGCCCACGCCGCGGCCACGAACCGTCCGTGCGACAGGTCCAGCATCCCAGCATCCGGGGCCGGATGCGTACGGGCGGCGAGAAGACACCGCGAGAAGACACCGCGAGAAGACGCGGCGAGAAGATGCGGCGAGAAGATGCGGCGAGAAGAGACGTGGCGAAGAAAAGGCGCGGCGAGAAGAGACGCGACACGGCACTGCGCCGCACCACGGGTGTGGTGCGGCGCAGTGCCGTGTCAGTGGCCGCTCACCTCAGGGCCGGCTCGCTGCGCCACGGCAGTTCCGCCGTCACCCGCGTCGGTCCACCGGTCGGCGAGTCCACCACGAGGATTCCGTCCACCGCGTCGAGCCGCTCCGCCAGCCCCCTCAGCCCCGTCCCGGTGGCCACGTCCGCCCCGCCCACGCCGTTGTCCACGACCTGGAGCATCAGCCGGTTCTCCACCCGCCAGACCTCCACGTAGGCCGCCGTGGCCCGCGCGTGCTTGCTGACGTTCTGCAGCAGCTCCGAGACGGTGAAGTAGGCGATGCCCTCGATCGCCGACGCCGGCCGCTCCGCCAGGTCGACCTCCACCCGCACCGGCACGGTGCAGCGCGAGGCGACCGCCGACAACGCCGCGTCCAGGCCGCGGTCGGTCAGCACCGCGGGGTGGATGCCGCGGGCCAGGTCCCGCAGCTCCTGCAGCGCGGTCTTCACCTCGCCGTGCGCCTCGTCCACCATGCGCGCCGCCGCCTGCGGGTCCTCCCTCAGCTTCTCCTTCGCCAGCCCCAGATCCATGGCCAGCGTGACCAGGCGGGCCTGCGCCCCGTCGTGCAGGTCGCGCTCGATGCGCCGCAGGTCGGCGGCGGCCGTGTCGACCACGGCCCCCCGGTCCGACTCCAGCTCCACCACCCGCGTCGCCAGCCGCGACGGGCCGAGCAGCCCGTGCACCATCAACCGGTCCACCGTGGTCAGCGCCCGGACGATCCACGGCGTCACCAGCGTGAACAGCAGCCCGACCAGCGCGGTCACGGCGACCTCGAAGGGGTTGTCCAGATAGACGTGGTGCGTCTCGTCGCCGTACAGCTGGAGCCCGTCCTGTCCGGCGTACGCCGGGAAGACCCAGAACCACAGTGGATACGTCAGCATCGCCCACCCGACGGTCCAGAAGTTCACGGCGACGACGAACGAGAACACCGACCACGGGAACTGCACCACCGCGTACAACAGGCTCCGCCAGGACGTGCCGCTCTTGAGCACGGCACCCATCCACCCCATCACGCCGTGCTTCTTCACCCGCAGCGGCTCCGGGTCGGCCACCCGCAGCCCGAGCAGGGCACGGGCCCGTGCCCGCTCCAGCATCCCGAAGCCCCGGCACCCGGCGAGCGCCGCCGCCAGCACCGGGACGCCCAGGAAGGTCACCAGCAGGCCCGCCCCCAACGACACCATCGTGACGGCGAACGTGAAGAGCAGGATGCCGATCGGCAGCCCCAGCAGTACGTAACCGAACTCCCGCCAGCTGCGCGCCTCGAACGGCGCCCGAAGCCCCGCCGGCAGCCGGTGGTCTCGCGCCCCGGCGTCCCCGGGGAAGCCGGACCCGCTCCCGAGCCCGTAACCCTGTCCGTATTCCGTGGCCATCGGCGCCGTCCTTCTCCTCGTCCTACGGCTGTGCTGTCGTAAGTCCTGCGGCTGTGCGGCAGTGACTCCACCTGCGTAACTCCACCCTCCTGGCCCGCGGGCCCGCGGGCCATGGAGCTCGTCGGCGTCTGCGGAGGGGGGTTTTCCCTACCTCGCGCCGTCGGAGGCCGTACGGTCCCGCCACGGCAGCTCGGCCGTGATCGCCGTGGGGCCGCCCTGCGGGGAGTCGACGACGAACAGGCCGTCGACGGCGGTGAGCCGTTCGGTGAGGCCCCTCAGCCCCGTACCGCCGTCGAGACGCGCTCCTCCGCGGCCGTCGTCTCCCACCTGGATGAGCAGCCGGTCGGCGGAGCGCCACACCTCCACGGAGGCGGACCTCGCGCCGCTGTGCTTGCTGATGTTCTGGAGCAGCTCCGAGACCGTGAAGTAGGCGATGCCCTCGATGGCCGCCGCGGGGCGCTCCGCCAGGTCCACGGTCACCTTGACCGGCACGGTGCAGCGGGAGGCGACCGAGGAGAGCGCCGCGTCCAGGCCGCGGTCGGTCAGGACGGCGGGGTGGATGCCGCGGGCCAGATCCCGCAACTCCTGAAGGGCCAGCTTCACCTCGCCGTGCGCCTCGTCGACCATGGCCGCCGCCGCGTCCGGGTCCTCCAGCAGCTTCTCCTTGGCCAGGCCCAGGCCCATGGCCAGGTTGACGAGGCGGGCCTGTGCCCCGTCGTGCAGGTCGCGCTCGATGCGCCGCAGGTCGGCGGCGGCCGTGTCGACCACCACGCCCCGGTCCGACTCCAGCTCGGCGATCCGCCGCTCCAGCTCGTCGGACGGCGACAACAGGCCGCGCACCATCGCGCGGTCCGCGTTGGCCAGGCCCCGCGCGATGAACGGCAGCACGGGCCACAGCACGAACAACGACGTCAGCGTCACGACGAAGGTGAGGATGCCCCAGGGCAGCCGTATGAAGTCGTACAGGACGGTGCGCCAGCCCACCGGGTCCTTCAGCGCCATCCACAACAGCGGCAGGAACCCGTTCCCGCGCCGCAACGGCAGCGGGCTCGGCTCCTCCACCCGTACGCCGAGCAGCGCCCGGGCCCGCGCCCGCTCCAGCTTGCCCAACTGCCGTGCGCCCAGCAGCCCGGCGGCCAGCAGCGGGAACCCGATCACCGTCACCGTCAACCCGGCGCCCACGAACAGCATCGTCACGACGTAGGTGAATCCGATCAGCGCCGCCGGGAGATTCGCCAACAGGTGGGCGATCTCCTTCCAGGTGTGCCGGTCGAAGGCGAAACGGGCCGGTGGCGGGCGATCGCCGGTCGCGGCGCCGGTGTCCCCGGCGGGGCTCGGGGTCGAGAGGAGTGCGGTCATACGAGTCAGCGTGCCGTGCGGCGGGGCCGCGCGCCATGAGGTGGGCCGCCGGGAAGTACTGAGGAAAACCCCACCCCCGCGTCCCAGCGTGCGACGGGCTGCTTACCGTGTCTTTATCAGGCCCTAGACTCCCGTGCGTACAGATCGTCGAACAGCAGCCTTCACCACACCAGCCTTCAGAACCACAGCAGCCTCAGGACAGGGAGCGAGGGACGGACGTGGACTACTTCCAGTCCTACTCGGTCGTCGGACTGCTCGCCGTCGTCGGCGTGCTCTTTGTAGCGGTCGCCTTCGGGGCCGGGCGCCTGCTGCGGCCCGTGGTCCCCACGCCCGAGAAGCTTCTGACGTACGAGTGCGGCGTCGACCCCGTCGGCGAGGGCTGGGCCCACACCCAGGTCCGCTACTACGTCTACGCCTTCCTCTACGTCATCTTCGCGGTCGACTCGATCTTCCTCTTCCCCTGGGCCACCGTCTTCGCCGATCCTGGTTACGGCGCGACGACCCTCGTGGAGATGTTCATCTTCCTCGGCTTCCTGGCCGTGGGTCTGCTGTACGCATACAAGAAGGGCGTCCTGTCATGGACGTGAACCCCTCCGAGCCCGTGCTGCTCCCGGAGCCCAAGAGGCTGGGCCCGCTCGCGCGTCTGGCCCCCGAGCCGATGAAGGTCGTCCTGAACTGGGGCCGCCGGTACTCCCTGTGGGTCTTCAACTTCGGCCTCGCCTGCTGCGCGATCGAGTTCATCGCCGCGTCGATGGCCCGCCACGACTTCATCCGGCTCGGCGTCATCCCCTTCGCGCCGGGGCCCCGCCAGGCCGACCTGATGGTGGTGTCCGGCACGGTGACCGACAAGATGGCGCCCGCCGTCAAGCGCCTGTACGAGCAGATGCCCGAGCCGAAGTACGTCATCTCCTTCGGCGCCTGCTCCAACTGCGGCGGCCCCTACTGGGACTCCTACTCCGTGACGAAGGGCGTCGACCAGATCATCCCCGTCGACGTGTACGTCCCCGGCTGCCCGCCGCGTCCCGAGGCGCTGCTCCAGGGGATCCTCAAACTCCAGGAGAAGATCGCGCGGGAGTCGCTGGGGGAGCGGTACGGCCCGCCGGTCCGCCCGTCCGCGGCGGCGCTGCAGAGCGGCCTGGTGCGACCGCCGGCCGCTGAGACGGCCCCGGCCCCGGCCTCTGCCTCGGACTCGGCCTCGGGGGAGACCCGATGACCGCGGTCGGCTGGCTGCCCGCCGACGCCGAGGAAGTCTTCGGGACGCAGGCCACGGCCGAGGAGTCGTACGACGTCCTGACCGTGGACGTGCCGCCCGAGTCCTGGATCTCCGCCCTGGAGACCGCGCGCGACCGGCTGGGCTGCACGTACTTCGACTGGCTGAGCGCGGTCGACGAACCGGGCACGGGGTTCCGCGTCGCGGCCCATGTCGTGGCGCTGGGACCGGTACGCCGACTGTTGCTGCGCACGACCGTCCCGCACGAGGCACCGGCCCTGCCCACGGCCGTCACCGTGTACGCGGGCGCGGCCTGGCACGAGCGCGAGACCCACGAGATGTTCGGCGTCACCTTCGAGGACCACCCCGCGCTGGACCACCTGCTCCTGCCGGAGGGCTTCGAGGGACACCCCCTGCGCAAGGACTTCGTCCTCGCCGCCCGCGTCGCCAAGGCCTGGCCGGGGGCCAAGGAGCCCGGCGAGTCCGAGCACGGCGGTCCTCGACGCCGCCAGATGCTGCCGCCGGGCGTCCCCGACCCCAATGAGTGGGGGCCGCTGAAGGGACAGCTGCCCGCCGCTCCGGCCCGTCCGGCCCGTGGCGCGGGGCGCGCGGCGGGTGAGCGTCCGGTCCGCGCGGCCGGTGACCGCCCGGCCCGCCGGACCCGTACGGCGGGGGAGGGCTCCGCCAGCCAGACGGCGCCCGGCACCGAAGCCCCGGCCACCGCCACCCCGCGCCGCACCCGCACGGCGGCGGAGGGCTCGGCGAGCCAGACCTCCCGGGCCGGCGAGCCCTCGGCCGCCCCGGCGCCCCGGCGGGCGCGCAGCGCGAGCGCAGGGTCCGCCTCCCAGCGGCCGGCGGCACCGTCGGAGGACACCACCCGGGACGGCGACGACAGAGCCGCATCCTCGCGCACCGGGGAACCGGCCACCACGCCGGCGCCCTCGGAGCGACCGCGCAGCGCAGACGCTCCGTGGCACCACGCCCGCCCGGCGTTCGAAGAGGCAGCCGAGCCCGAGGCCGACACCTCCAAGTCCACTCCCGATACCCCCGCCACCCCGGACGGCTCCGACACCGCCGACGCACCCGCCACCCCCGGCGACTCCGAGACACCAGTCGACCCCGAGACCACCGGCGACTCCGAGACCCCCGGCGACTCCGAGACACCAGTCGACCCCGAGACACCAGACGACTCCGAGACCCCCCGGAACCGCCCGAACCCCCCAGGAGGCCCGCAGTGAACGACGCTCTCGACGTCACCCTGCGCCTCCTCGTCGTCTTCGTCGTCTTCCTCACCTTCCCGCTGATCGTCGGCCAGACCGAGCACAAGGTGATGGCGCACATGCAGGGCCGTCTCGGTCCGATGTACGCCGGCGGCTTCCACGGCTGGGCCCAGCTCGTCGCGGACGGCGTGAAGTTCGCGCAGAAGGAGGACGTGGTCCCCGCCGACGCGGACCGCCGGATCTTCCAACTGGCCCCCGCCGTAGCCCTCCTGCCGTACCTCCTGGTCCTCCTCGCCATCCCCATCGGCCCCGGCGAGGGCGCGGTCGGCCAGGTCGTCGACGCGGGGATCTTCTTCGTCCTCGCCGTCATGGGCGTGGGTGTCCTCGGCTCCCTCATGGCCGGCTGGTCCTCCGCCAACAAGTTCTCCCTCCTCGGGGGCCTGCGCACCGCCGCCCAGCTCCTCGCCTACGAACTCCCGATGCTGCTCACCGCCGCCTCCGTCGCCATGGCGGCCGGCACGGTCTCGCTCGTCGGCATCCTCGACGCCTTCGAGTGGTGGTGGCTCCCCTGGCAGATCGTGGGCGCGATCGTCTTCTTCGTCGCCGGTCTGGCGGAGCTGCAGCGGCCTCCGTTCGACATGCCGGTCGCCGACTCGGAGATCATCTTCGGCGCCTACACCGAGTACACCGGCCTGCGTTTCGCCCTGTTCCTCCTCGCCGAGTACGCCGGGATCGTCGTCCTGTGCGGCCTGACCACCGTGCTGTTCCTGGGCGGCTGGCACGGCCCCTGGGGCGCCGACGGTCTCGGCTGGGTGTGGACCCTGCTGAAGACGGCCGTCCTCGCCTTCGTCGTCATCTGGCTGCGCGTGACCTATCCACGCCTGCGCGAGGACCAGCTCCAGAAGCTCTCCTGGACCCTCCTCGTCCCCCTCTCCCTCGCCCAGATCGCCCTCACCGGCATCGTCAAGGTGGTGATCCAGTAACCATGCCCCCCATCCCCGGCTCGGGTCTGGCCAAGGGCCTGGCCGTCACCCTCCGCACGATGACGAAGAAGACCGTCACCGAGCAGTACCCGGATGCCCAGCCCGAGCTCCCGCCCCGCACCCGCGGTGTGATCGGCCTGTTCGAGGAGAACTGCACGGTCTGCATGCTGTGCGCCCGCGAGTGCCCGGACTGGTGCATCTACATCGACTCCCACAAGGAGACGGTCCCGGCGGCGACCCCCGGCGGGCGCGACCGCAGCCGCAACGTCCTGGACCGCTTCGCCATCGACTTCTCCCTGTGCATGTACTGCGGTATCTGCATCGAGGTCTGTCCTTTCGACGCCCTGTTCTGGTCCCCGGAGTTCGAGTACTCCGAGACCGACATCCACGACCTCACCCACGAGCGCGACAAACTCCGCGAGTGGATGTGGACGGTCCCGGCCCCGCCCGCCCTCGACCCCGGCGCCGAGGAGCCGAAGGAACTCGCCGCCGCCCGCAAGACCGCCGACAAACTGGCCGCCCAGCAGCAGACAGACCAGCCGGGCCCGTCGGAGCAGCCGGGGCCGTCGGACCGGCCGGGAACCCCGGACCAGCCGGAGCCCGGGCAGGAGGGCCGGGGATGACCCTCGCAGCGACCGTCACCCGCCTCGCCGCCGGCTCCACGTCCACGGCGGCCGAATCCCACGGCTTCCTCTCCCCGACCGGCGTCGAGATCGCCTTCCTCCTCGTCGGCCTGGTCACCTTCGGGGCCGCCGTCGTCACCGTCACCACCCGGCAGCTCGTCCACGCCGCCCTGTGGCTGGTGGTGGCGCTCGGGGGCCTCGCCGTCGAGTACCTCCTCCTCACCGCCGAGTTCATCGCCTGGGTGCAGGTCCTCATCTACGTCGGTGCCGTCGTCGTCCTCATCCTGTTCGGCCTGATGCTCACCAGGGCCCCCATCGGCCGGTCCCCGGACGCCGACTCCGGCAACCGCTGGGCCGCCCTCACCGTGGCCGTCGCCGCCGCGGCGGCCCTGGTGTGGGTCGTCGTCGACGC
Organism: Streptomyces sp. NPDC053750; assembly: GCF_044544295.1. Lineage (NCBI taxonomy): Bacteria > Bacillati > Actinomycetota > Actinomycetes > Kitasatosporales > Streptomycetaceae > Streptomyces > Streptomyces sp. NPDC053750. The sequence continues at coordinate 235,393 of NZ_JBITXB010000007.1, forward strand.
CTTCCGCACCACCTGGATCGACCTGGACGGCCCGGCCGCCGGCTCCACCGCCGTCACCGGAGCGAGCCTCTTCCAGAACTGGGTGCTCCCCTTCGAGGCCCTCTCCGTCCTCCTCCTCGCCGCCCTGGTCGGTGCCATCGTCCTGTCCCGCAAGGCCAAGGCGGACCGGACGGCCGACGCCCCCACCCACACCCCCGGTGCCGACAAGGGCGGTGTCCGCTGATGCACCTCGCCTATCCCGCCGTTCTCTCCGCCCTCCTGTTCTGCACCGGCCTGTACGGCGTCCTCGCCCGCCGCAACGCGATCCTGGTCCTGATGTCGGTCGAGCTGATGCTCAACGCCGTCAACCTGAACCTGGTCGCCTTCGACGTCTGGCTCAGCAAGGCCGCCGAGGAGACCCTGCACTCCGGCCAGGCCCTGACCCTGTTCACCATCGCCATCGCGGCCGCCGAGATCGGCATCGGCCTGGCGATCGTGCTCGCCGTCCACCGCAACCACGGCACCTCGGACATCGACAAGCTCCGCGACACCGCCGAGGGCCACGAGCCGGACGGCCCCGACACCCCCGCGACCGGGACGGCCGCCGAGAAGGCTGAGGCCACCGCGTGACCACGACCACCCTCGCCGTACTCGTCCCCCTCCTCCCCTTCCTGGGGGCAGTCGCCGGCCTCCTGCTGGGCCGCACCGCGCCCGGATTCGTCCGCCCGCTCGCCGTCCTGCCGACACTGGCCTCCCTGGTCCTCGCCGTACTGGTCGCGGCCCGCCAGGGCGGTGACCGGGCCGTCGACGCCGTCACCGAGCTGACGCCCACCGGTTCGGTCCCCGTCGAGCTCGCCCTGCACATCGACGGCTTCGCCGCCCTCGTCGCCGTCCTGGTCGGGTGCGTCGCCACGTGCGTGCAGATCTACTCGACGGGCTACCTGCGCGACGACCCGCGCTACCCCTCGTACGCCGCTCTCGTCTCCCTGTTCACCTCCGCGATGTTCCTCGTCGTCTACTCCGGCGACCTGATGGTGCTCCTGGTCGGCTGGGAGATCATGGGCATCTGCTCGTACTTCCTGGTCGGCCACTACTGGGAGACCTCGGAGGCCCGCGCCGCCTCCCTCAAGGCCTTCCTGGTGACCAAACTCGGTGACGTCCCCTTCCTGATCGGCCTGCTGGCGCTGGCCACCGAGGCCGGCTCCTTCCGCATCACCAAGATCCTCGGCGCGGTCGCGAGCGGCTCGCTCGACCACCCGACACTGATCGCGCTCCTGCTGCTGGCCGGTGTGGCGGGCAAGTCGGCCCAGTTCCCGCTGCACACCTGGCTCCCCGACGCGATGGCGGGCCCGACACCCGTCTCCGCGCTGATTCACGCCGCGACGATGGTCGCCGCCGGTGTCTACTTCGTCGCCCGGCTCCTTCCGCTCTTCGAGGCCTCACAGGCGGCGATGGTCGTCCTCGCCGTCATGGCCGCGGTCACGATGGTCGGCTCGGCACTCGCCGCGCTCGCCCAGGACGACATCAAGCGCGTCCTCGCCTACTCGACCATCGGACAGCTCGGCTACATGACCGGCGCCCTCGCCGCCGGCGACCGTGGAGCCGCCGTCTTCCACCTCCTCACCCACGGCGCCTTCAAGGCGCTGCTGTTCCTCGCCGCCGGCGTGATCATCCACGCCGCCGGTACCAACTCGCTGGCCGCCATGTCCCGTATGCGGGGCCTGCGCGACCGTGTCCCGGACGCCTACTGGACGATGACCGTGGCGCTGCTCGCACTGGCCGCGATCCCGCCCTTCAGCGGCTTCTTCTCCAAGGAGTCCGTCCTCGGCGTCGCGGAGCACGTCGCCACCGGTCACACCGAGCACGCGCCCGGCGCCGCGGGCTGGACCGTCCTCGTCGCCGGTCTGCTCACGGCCCTCCTCACCGCCGCGTACGCGACGCGCCTGTGGCTGCTCGCCTTCCGCGGGCGGGGTACCGAGGCCCCCGACCACGGCAGGCAGCCGGTGGTCATGAACGCCGTGCTCTGGGTGCTCGCCCTCCCCTCACTCGCGCTCGGCGGGCTCGCCTTCCGCCTGCTGCCCGACTGGTTCGACGGCCACGACCTCACCCCGACCCTCACCACCTCCGTGCTCGGCACGGGCGTGGCCCTGGTCGGCGGCATCGTGACCTACGCCGCCTGGCGCCACACCACGGCGCTCGCCGCCCGCCCGCCGCTCGGCGCGGTCGCGGCCCACCCGGAGGGCGACGCCGCGCTGGTGGAGGCCGAGGCCATCGCCAGCCACGAGCCGGCCTACGGAGACATCGCCTACGCCCCCGACCCGTCCGACCCCGGACGACTCCTGCTGGGCCCGCTGCACCGCCACGCGGCCGTCGGCTTCCACCTGGACGCGGTGTACACGGCCCTCTTCGTCCGCCCGGTCCAGGCCGGCGCGAGTCTCGTCCGGTTCCTCGACCGCGAGGTCGTCGACACCTACGTACGCGCGGCGGGCACCCTGCCCCGCTGGCTCGGGGCCGCCGCACGACGCGCCCAGACCGGCAACGTGCAGACCTATGTGAGCGCGCTGCTCGCTGGCACCGTCGTCCTCGCGGTCGCCGCCGTCCTCGTCGCCACGGGAGCGTGAGCAGGCGTGATCGATATCAACGAGTCCGTGATGCAGTTCCTTCTCGCATTGGTCGTCGTCGGCCCGCTCATCGGTGCCGCCGCCGCTCTCCTGCCGGCCCCGCCCGGACTGAAGGGGAAGTCGCCCGACCAGGCCGTCCTGCGGCACGGCGTCACCGTCACCGGCGCCGTCCTCATCGCCGCGATCGTCCTCGCGCTCGGCTTCGACCACGACCAGCCGTCGAAGATGCAGGCCAGCACGGACATCAGCTGGATCCCCGCACTCGACGTGCGCATCCACCTCGGCATCGACGGCATCTCCCTCCCCCTCCTGGTCCTGACCGCGCTGCTGACCTTCCTCTGCGCGCTCTACTCATACTTCAGGATGTCCCCGGGCCCGAGCCCGAAGGCGTTCGTCGCGCTGCTGCTCGTCCTCGAGTCCGGCACCCTCGCGACCTTCGCCGTCCTCGACCTGATCCTGTTCTTCCTCGCCTTCGAGATGGTCCTCATCCCGATGTACTTCCTCATCGCCCGCTGGGGCGGCGAGGGACGGGCCGGGGCCGCCTGGAAGTTCATCCTCTTCACGCTCCTCGGCTCCGTCGTCATGCTGCTCGGCCTGCTCCTGATCGGACTCAGCGCGGGCACATTCGACATGGTGGCACTCGCCACTGACAACGGCCGGTCGCTGACCACATCCGTGCAGGTCATCGCCGTTCTGGCGATCGGGATCGGCCTCGCGGTCAAGACCCCGATGTGGCCGCTGCACAGCTGGCTGCCCGACGCGCACACCGCCGCGCCGACCGTCGGCTCGGTCCTGCTGGCCGGCGTCCTGCTGAAGATGGGTACGTACGGGTTCGTCCGTATTCTCCTGCCGGTCGCACCGGACGGCTTCCGCACCTTCGCGCCCTACCTCGCCGCCTTCGCCGTCGTCGGCATCATCTACGGCTCCCTGGCCTGCCTGGCCCTCGCCAAACGGGGCGCGAAGGGCGACCTCAAGCGCCTCATCGCCTACTCCTCCGTCGGCCACATGGGCTTCGTCCTGCTCGGCATCGCGACCATGACCCCGACCGGCGTGAACGGCGCCCTGTTCGCCAACATCGCCCACGGCCTCATCACCGGCCTGCTCTTCTTCGTGGTCGGCGCACTCAAGGACCGCACCGGCACCACCGACCTCGACACCCTCGCCGAGGAGACGGGAGCCGCCCTGTACGGCAAGGCACCGCGCCTCGGCGGCCTGCTCGCCTTCGCGGCGGTCGCCTCGCTCGGGCTGCCGGGCCTGGCCGGGTTCTGGGGCGAGATGCTGGCCCTGTTCGGCGCCTTCGACCCCCACGACGACCTCAGTCGGCCCGCCTTCCTCACCTTCATGGCGATCGCCGCGTTCGGCACCCTGCTGACCGCCGCGTACATGCTGATCGTGGTCCGCCGCGTCTGCATGGGTGCCGTCCCGCAGGAGACACCGAAGCTGACCGACGTACGCACCTACGAGTTCGCCGCCTGGACGCCGCTCGTCGCCCTGACCGTCGTCGCCGGACTGTGGCCCAGGACCCTCCTCGGACTGACCGACCCGGCCGTGCAGCAGCTCCTCTCAGGAGGCACCCGATGAGCTCCCCGGTCCAGCCCCTCGCCGAGACCCTGGCGCAGCCACTGGCCCAGAACCTCGTCCAGTCCGTCGACTGGCTCGCCATCGCGCCCCCCACCATCACGGCGGTCGTGGGACTCGTCGTCCTCGTCGCCGACCTGTTCGTCAAGGACGCCCGCAAACCGCTGCTCGGCTGGATCTCGGTCGCCGGACTCGCCGCGGCCGCCCTCATGCTGCTGCCCCTGGTGAACGGTGACCGCTCGACGTTCTGCCTGACCGGCGACGCCGACGTCTGCAGCTACACCGCGGACACCTTCACCCTCGCCATCCAGTTCCTGGTGCTCGGCGGCGCCCTTCTGACCGCCCTGCTGTCCATCACCGCCGTGAAGGACGCCGACCGCGGGCTGCCCGAGGGCGAGTTCTGGTTCCTGCTGCTCTCCTCCGCGGCCGGCGCCGCCCTCCTGCCCGCCTCCCGCGACCTCGCCACCCTGATCGTCGCCCTGGAGGTCGCCTCTCTCCCCGCCTTCGCCCTCGTGGGCCTGCGCCAGGGCGACCGCCGGTCCTCCGAAGCGGCCCTGAAGTTCTTCCTGTCCTCGGTCACCGCGACCGCGGTCAGCCTCATGGGCATCAGCTTCGTGTACGCCTCCACCGGCACCCTCTACCTCACCCAGGTGGCCGAACGCATCCAGGACGTCGACGGGCAGCTCACCACGCTCGCCCAGACCGGCGTCGTCCTCACGCTCGTCGGCTTCGCCTTCAAGACGGCCGCCGTCCCGTTCCACTTCTGGGTGCCCGACACCTACGTGGGCGCCCCCCTGCCCGTCGCCGCCTATCTGTCCGTCGTCGGCAAGGCGGTCGGCTTCTCCGGCCTGATCCTCGTCACGGTCATCGCCCTCCCGTCCTACGCCGACGTCTGGGGGCCGGCCCTCGCAGCACTGGCCGCGCTCACCATGACCGTCGGCAACGTGGGAGCCCTCCGGCAGCAGGGCACGCGCGCGTACAGCGCGGTACGCCTCCTCGCCTGGTCCTCCGTCGGCCAGGCCGGCTACCTCCTGGTGCCGATCGCCGCCGCCGCGTACTCCGACGACCCCGAACGGTCGATCGGCTCCACCGTCGCCTACGCCCTCATGTACGCGGCGGTGAACCTCGGCGCCTTCGCGGTGGCCGCGTTCGTGGGCCGCACCAGGACGTCGAACCGCGTCGCCGACTACCGCGGCCTGTACGCCTCCAACCCGCTGACGGCCCTGCTCCTGGCGTTCTTCCTGCTCTGCCTCGCCGGACTGCCGCCCGGCATCATCGGCCTCTTCACCAAGGTCACGGTCTTCTCCGCCGCCGTCGACGCGGGCCTCGGTTGGCTGGCCGTGGTCATGGCCGTCAACGTCGTCATCGCGCTGTTCTACTACCTCCAATGGACGGCACTGCTGTTCCGCGCACCGGAGGGCGCGACCGTCGGGCACCGTGTTCCCGCCCCCGTCACCGCCGCGATCACCCTGACCGCGGTCCTCGCCGTGGCCCTGTCCGGAGCACCCCAGCTGATCCTGCGCTTCGCCGACACGGGCCTCTTCTGACCGGCAGCCGCCCGCCGAAGCCTTCACCCGTACGGACTACGCGCCCCGCCGCAGACGGCGGGGAACTGGTTGCCCTCGCCTGGCGTTGACCAGTACGGAAGGGTCCACTGGACGTGATGCCACGGCACCGGTGGCATCGAGGACCAGGAAGCAACCACAGCGAGCGAGACCAGCAAGCGAAGGGTTCCCCTGCCGCACCACTTGGAGGGCGTACCGTGCACCGCCGGCACAACGGGCTCAGGACCGCAGTTCTCCTCGGGGGACTGTCCGCGCTCATCATCGTCATCGGCAGTTTCTTCGGCCGAGCGGGGCTCGTCGTCGCCGTTCTCGTCGCCCTGGGCACGAACGCGTACGCGTACTGGAACAGCGACAGACTGGCCCTGCGCGCGATGCGTGCCCGCCCGGTCAGCGAGTTCGAGGCCCCGGCGCTCTACCGCATGGTCCGCGAGCTCTCCACCCAGGCCCGCCAGCCCATGCCCCGCCTGTACATCTCGCCGACCGAGGCACCCAACGCCTTCGCGACCGGCCGCAACCCGCGCAACGCGGCCGTGTGCTGCACCGAGGGCATCCTGCGCCTGCTCGACGAGCGCGAGCTGCGCGGCGTCATCGGACACGAGCTCAGCCATGTCTACAACCGCGACATCCTGATCTCCTCGGTCGCGGGCGCCCTCGCCTCCGTGATCATGTTCCTGGTCAACTTCGCCTGGCTGATCCCCATCGGGCGGTCCAACGACGATGACGGACCCGGATTGCTGGGCATGCTCCTCATCATGATCCTCGGTCCGCTCGCCGCCACCGTCATCCAACTGGCGATCAGCCGCTCCAGGGAGTACGAGGCCGACGCCTCAGGCGCGCAGCTCACCGGCGACCCGATCGCCCTCGCCGGCGCCCTGCGCAAGCTGGAACAGGGCACGAAGCAGCTTCCGCTGCCCCCGGAGCCCCGGATCGAGACCGCCAGTCACATGATGATCGCCAACCCGTTCCGCCCGGGACAGGGACTGTCGAAGATGTTCTCCACTCACCCTCCGATGGCGGAGCGGATCGCCCGACTCGAAAAGATGGCAGGTCGACAGCAGTGAAGACGATCCTCAACGTCATTTGGCTCATATTCAGCGGCTTCTGGCTGTTCCTCGGCTACCTGCTCGCGGGCGTCCTGCTCTGCATCACGGTCATCGGGATCCCGTTCGGCATCGCGGCGTTCCGCATCGGTGTCTACGCCCTGTGGCCCTTCGGGTACACGGCGGTGGAGCGCCGCGACGCGGGAGCGCCGTCCTGCATCGGCAACGTGCTGTGGCTGATCCTCGCCGGGTGGTGGTTGGCCATCGGCCACATCGTCACCGGTATCGCCCTGTGCGTGACGATCATCGGCATCCCGCTCGGCATCGCCAACTTCAAGCTGATCCCCGTCTCCCTGCTCCCCCTGGGCCGCGAAATCGTGCGGACCGACCAGCCGTTCACGGCCACCGGCTCCACACAGAGGACCGGCTGGTAGGAGCCGCGTTTTCCACAACCGGGGGGTTGTCCACAGGCCCGCTCGCCTGTCGGTGGCGGCCTGCATCATGAACTCATGACCGAGATCGAGCAGTTGCCGGCACGAGTGGCCGTCGAGGCACGCAAGGCCCGTTCCCGGGGCTGGGCTTCCCTGCCCGAGCCCGCGACGGGCCTGTCCCTTCCCACGCTGCTCGCCGAGCTCCGTCCGCGGATGGGCGACGGCGGATTCGCCCCGGCACAGGCCTTCTGAGAGGCCGTCGGCACAGCACCACGACCGCCGAGCCGCGGCAGGACATGTACGGCGTCGCAGCGGCCGCCTACCGCGAAGCCCCTCTGCGCACCCCGTACGCCACCACACCCACCGCAAGCACACCCACGCCCACGACCACCGACATCACCGGAAGCGAGAACGCGAGCACCACGCACCCGACCAGCCCCAGCGCCGGTACGACCCGCGCCGCCCTCGACGAGCCCAGCGTCCAGGCCGACGCGTTGGCGACGGCGTAGTACGTCAGCACCCCGAAGGAGGAGAAACCGATCGCACCCCGCACATCCACCGTGGCGGCCAGTACCGCCACCACCGCGCCCACGGCCAGCTCAGCACGGTGCGGCACCTGGAACCGCGGATGCACCGCGGCCAGCACCCCGGGCAGATGACGGTCCCGGGCCATGGCCAGCGTCGTCCGCGAAACGCCCAGGATCAGCGACAGAAGCGCGCCCAGCGCGGCCACCGCGGCGCCCACCCGCACGACCGGCACCAGCTCCGGCAGGCCCGCCGCCCGTACCGCGTCGGCCAGGGGCGCCGTCGCCTGCCTGAGCCCCCCCGAGCCCAGCACGGAAAGGACAGCCACCGCGACACACCCGTACACCGCCAGAGTGATGCCCAGGGCCAAGGGGATCGCGCGGGGGATCGTGCGCTCCGGGTCCCGTACCTCCTCGCCCAGGGTCGCGATGCGGGCGTACCCCGCGAAGGCGAAGAACAGCAGCCCGGCCGCCTGCAGGACCCCGCCGGCGCCGTCCGACAGCCCGATGTCCAGCCGCCCGGCGTCGGACCGGCCGGACCCCAGGCACACCACCACCACGGAAGCGAGGACAGCCAGGACCACCGCCACGATCGCTCGCGTCAGCCAGGCCGACTTCTGGATGCCGCCGTAGTTCACCGCGGTCAGCGCCACCACGGCCGCGACGGCCACCACATGCGCCTGCTCGGGCCAGACGTAGGCGCCCACGGTGAGCGCCATCGCAGCGCAGGAGGCCGTTTTGCCGACGACGAACGACCAGCCCGCCAGGTACCCCCAGAACTCCCCGAGCCGCTCGCGCCCGTAGACGTACGTGCCGCCGGAGGCCGGATACCGGGCGGCCAGCCGCGCCGACGACATGGCGTTGCAGTAGGCGACGACGGCGGCCACGGCGAGGCCGGGCAGCAGCCCCGACCCGGCCGCCCGGGCCGCGGGCGCCAGGGCGGCGAAGACCCCGGCGCCGATCATCGAGCCGAGCCCCACGACCACGGCATCGCCGACGCCGAGGGTGCGCCGCAGCTCCGAACCCGCAGGTGTCATGCGTCGCACCCTACTGTTCGGCGCAACCACGGGGCGCGCCCGGGACGTCCTCCCCACCAAGAGAACATGAACACGCGCGGAGGAAACGGCCCCACAGCACTGGGACAGCGCGGGCACAGCGAGAAAGGGCAGGGTCGCGGCATGACCGTCATCAGCTGGATCATCCTCGGACTGTTGGCCGGAGCCATCGCCAAGTTCCTGCTCCCGGGCCGTGACCCCGGAGGGCTCGTCGGCACCACCCTCATCGGCATCGCGGGCGCCTTCATCGGCGGCTGGATATCGGCCCGCTGGCTGGACCACCCGATCAGCAAGGACTTCTACGACGGTGCCACCTGGGCGGCGGCGATCGGCGGTTCCCTGGTCCTCCTGGTGGCCTACCGGCTCCTGTTCGGCAACTCGCGCGACTGAACGCCCTGGCGGCACGCACCGACCGCAGTGAGAAGGGTGGACACCGTCGGGTGCCCACCCTTCCTCGCGAGTCGCGGCCTGTGCGTCGACGTCTCAGCAGGTCACCGATAGTTACCGGTAGTTGACGAACTGCAGTGCGAAGTCGAAGTCCTGGCTCTTCAGCAGGGCGATCACGGTCTGGAGGTCGTCCCGGCTCTTCGAGGAGACCCGCAGCTCCTCGCCCTGCACCTGGGCCTTCACGCCCTTGGGGCCCTCGTCACGGATGAGCTTGGCCACCTTCTTCGCGTTCTCCTGGGAGATGCCCTCCTCGATCGACGCGAAGATCTTGTACTCCTTGCCGGAGAGCTGGGGCTCGCCCGCGTCCAGAGCCTTCAGCGAGATGCCGCGCTTGATCAGCTTGGACTGGAAGACGTCGAGGACAGCGCTTACCCGGTCCTCGGAGTTGGCCTCCATGAGGATCTTCTCCCCGGACCAGGAGATGGAGGCGCCCACGCCCTTGAAGTCGTAGCGCTGCGAGATCTCCTTGGCGGCCTGGTTGAGGGCGTTGTCGACCTCCTGCCGCTCGACCTTCGAGACGATGTCGAAACTGGAGTCGGCCATGTCCTGTGGCTCCTTGTATCTGGGTGCGTGGTATCTGGCTGCGTGTCGGGCCGCGTATCGGGTCCGTGCCGGCACACGTCGGCGGCCGCCGAGCCCGGCAGGCGTCCTCGGCCGCATCCGGACCAGCCTAGCCACCCCCCGCCCCCGGAGTGGCGATCAATCGGGTGGCGAAGCACCCCTCCACATCGGGTATTGTTTACGTCGTTGCCACGGAGCACCGCCGAAGAGCGGTTCGAAGGGCAGCGAACCCCGGCGGTGTGCCCGAGCGGCCAAAGGGAGCAGACTGTAAATCTGCCGGCTCAGCCTTCCCAGGTTCGAATCCTGGCGCCGCCACACGGGAACGAGAGGCCCCGTGACCTGCCCGAACAGCAGGTCACGGGGCCTCTCGTCATTTCCTTGTCCGAAAAGGCCGATCATCGGCGCGGCTCGGTGCCCGGGTTCCGGGCAGACTGGGGCCATGGCCTCGTCCTCCCGTCGTAGAACCTGCCCCGAGTGCCGTCGTGAGATCGCCGTCGTCGCGGGACGGTACGCGCGTCACGACCCGTCCGGTGCGCGGGGGAGTGGCGATCTGGTCTCCTGCCCGGGGTCACGCAGGCCGGCGCAACTGGGGGCGGTGCAGCCGTCCTTGGACGGGTACGTCGTCCCTGGATTTCCCGGGCAACTGCCCCTGTTCTGACGTTCCCGACGTTCCGGCCGTACGCGGCGGCACGCCGCTCGCGCTCAGTTCCCGGCCACCGACTTCACCGCGACCGACACGGGCGTCGAGCCGCTGATCAGCTCCAGGGTCAGGCCGTTGGTGGCCGGGGTGTCGACCAGTTCCGCCAGGACGGCGGCCACGTCGTCGCGCGGGACCGGGCCGCGGCCGGTGTGTGCCTCCAGGCGGACCAGGCCGGTGCCGGCGTCGTCCGTCAGCATGCCAGGACGCAGGATCGTCCAGTCCAGCTCGCCCAGCGCACGCACATAGGCGTCGGCCTCGCCCTTGGCGCGCTGGTAGACGTCGAAGACCTCGTCCCCCTGGTGCTGTGGGTCGGCGCCCATGGACGAGACGACCAGGAAGCGTCGTACACCCGCCCGGACCGCCGCGTCCGCGAAGAGGACCGCAGCCGCCTTGTCCACGGTCTCCTTGCGGGCCGTCCCGCTCCCGGGGCCCGCGCCCGCCGCGAAGACCGCCGCGTCCGCGCCGCGCAGCCGCTCCGCGACCTCCTCGACCGAGGCCGACTCGAGGTCGAGCACAACCGGTTCGGCGCCGGCCGCACGCAGATCGTCCGCCTGCTCGGCCTTGCGGATGATGCCCGCCACCTCGTCACCGCGCGCGGCGAGCAACCGCTCCAGCCGCAGCGCGATCTGACCATGACCACCAGCGATGACAATGCGCATGTCTTCGACCGTACGCCCCGACGGCCGCCTCCGCCGCACCACTTCGGCCGTTTCGCACCACGCCCCACCCGGGCGCCAACCGGGCCCTCATCGGCCCCGTTCGTGCCCCACCCGACCCCACCCGACCCCAGCCGGTCCCACCGAGGAGCCATCCGGGTCCCGTCCGGCGCCACCGGCCTCACCGGCGGCCACCCGGGCCCCATCGGGCACGCCCCGGCTCACCGGCGGCCACCCGGGAGTCATCGGCCCCCCCCGAGCGGCCACTGAGCCCCACCCGGGCCGGCCCACCTGACCCCACCGCCACCCGCGCCGCTCCCCTGGGCGCCGATCGCCGCACCGTCGTCAAGGCCGCTCCCCACGCTCCCCCCGCCCCTGCCGGGGCAGTTCCAGGTCGGTCGCGGTCGTCGAGTCGCCGTACTCGCGTACCGCGCTCGTCCGGGCCACCACGCGCCCCCGGTGCACCACGATCCTGCTGTACGCCAGCGACAGCGCGCCCGCCAGCCGGTCCCCGCGCACCGCGAGGAGTTCGGCCGGGAAGCCCGCCTCCACCCGCACCTCGGGCAGCCCCAGCGCCGCCCGGGCCGCCGTGCTCACCGTGTCGTACGCGTCCTCGGGGCGCAGCCCGTGGCGTGCGGTCAGCAGGAACGCCGCCTCCAGGGGGTCGCCGCGCCCGACCGGGTTGGAGACGTCCCGGAGCGCGCCGCTGCCGGCGGCGACCCGCACCCCGGCCGCGCGCAGCAGCCGTACCGGAGCCGTGCCGTCGCGCCGGTCCACGGCGCCGCAGGCGCCCTGCGGCAGGCACACCACCGTCACTCCGGCTGCCGCGAGCCGGTCCGCGGCCCGGGAGGCTGCGTCGGCGGGCAGCCGGCCCAGGCCGCCGCAGGGGCCGAGGGTCACTCCGGGACGCAATCCGCCCGCCATCGCCGCCAGCCGGGCCAGCCGTGCCGGATCGTCGGCGTCCGTGTGCAGGTCGACCGGGCGGCCGTGCTCGCCGGCGACCTCCAGGACCGCCTCCACGTATCCCGCCGGGTCGGGATCCAGGTCCGGGCAGCCGCCCACCACGTCCGCGCCCATCTTCACCGCGTCCCGCAGCATGGCCAGCCCGTCGGCCCCGGCCACTCCGGTCAGCACCCTCGGCATCGCCACCGTGGTCAGCTCGGCCAGTCCACGCAGCGTGCGCCGCGCCCGCAGTACGGCGGTCAGCGCGCCCAGGCCCGGAACGTCACCCACGCGCACGTGCGCCCGTAGCGCGGTCGCCCCGTGTCCCAGCTGGAGCAGGGCGGCCTCCGTGACCCGGCGCTGGACGTCCAGGGGGTCGTAGGAGACGGGGCCGGGGGCGTCGGCCGTCAGTGCCGTGTCGCCGTGGGCGTGGGGTTCGGCGGGGGCGGGGAGGAGCAGGTAGCCGCTGATGTCCACGCGGGTGCCGGGGCCGGGCGTACGGGCCGTCGACAGGCTGCCGGCGGTGCCGACCGCCTCGATGCGTCCGTCGTGCACCCGTACGTCCACGGTCCGGCCGTCGGCGAGCCGCGCCCCGGAGAGCAGCAGTGCGCCGCGCCCGGCCGGACCCGAGGCGGAGGACGAGTGGGGCGGCTGCGGCTGGCTGTCGGGCATCGCGCTCCTCTGGGCTCGGGGCTGCGCAGTGGGGGACGCAAGATCACGCAGAGTGAGTCGAGCCTAGGACGGTGATCTCCCGGCGGCGCGGAGGAGCGCAATAGTCGTACCGATGCGGTCCGCCGGATGCGGGGTCCGGGGGGAGCGCAGGCGCGGTCCGGGGGAGGGGCCGGGGACGGGACGGGGCAGGGACGGCGAAACGGATTTGGGCGAACGGCGGGCGACCGTGTAATGTCTTCATCGCTCGCCCCAATAGCTCAGTCGGCAGAGCGTCTCCATGGTAAGGAGAAGGTCAACGGTTCGATTCCGTTTTGGGGCTCTGGTGTGAGAGGTTCCCGCCGCAAGGCGGGGCCCGATCGCATCGCAGCGGTGTAGCTCAGTCGGTAGAGCAAGCGGCTCATAATCGCTGTGTCACCGGTTCAAGTCCGGTCACCGCTACTGACAGTAGCCGATTGCGGGGTCGGTCCTTCGATCGGCTACTCTTCTATGCGTTAATCAGTCCCATCCGTTCGTCAAGGAGCACTCACGTGGCTGCCACCGACGTCCGCCCGAAGATCACGCTGGCCTGCGTGGAGTGCAAGGAGCGGAACTACATCACCAAGAAGAACCGGCGTAACAACCCGGACCGACTGGAGATGAAGAAGCACTGCCCGCGTTGCAACGCGCACACCGCGCACCGCGAGACGCGATAAATCAGGCTCGTACGCGAGGCCGTCCCCGAAACCTGGGGGCGGCCTCGCGTCGTTTGGGTCAGTGGTGCCGAGACGGTGCCGACAGCCGCAGAGAGCAGCAGGAGGTTGCGAGCCCATGGCGCTCGACCAGTCGTTCGTGGGGCGGGTCTATCCGCCGACCGCGCCCTACGAGGTGGGCCGGGAGAAGATCCGTGAGTTCGCGGAGGCGGTGGGGGACGCCAACCCGGCGTACAGGGACACGGACGCCGCGAAGGCGCTCGGCCACCCGGATGTGATCGCGCCGCCGACCTTCGTGTTCGCGATCACGTTCAAGGCGGCGGGGCAGGTGATCGAGGACCCGCAGCTGGGCCTGGACTACAGCCGGGTGGTGCACGGCGACCAGAAGTTCGCGTACGTCCGTCCGGTGCGGGCCGGTGACCGGCTGACGGTCACCTCGACCATCGAGGCGATCAAGTCGATGGCGGGCAACGACATCCTGGACATCCGCGGCGAGGTGCACGACGAGGCCGGCGAGCACGTCGTGACCGCCTGGACCAAGCTCGTGGCCCGTGCGGCCGAGGAGGCGTGAGCATCCCATGACGGAACCCGTGACCCGTCCCATGACGGCGAAGCCCGCGTACGGCGACGTCGAGGTCGGCACCGAGCTGCCCGCGCAGACCTTCCCCGTGGACCGTGCCACGCTCGTGCGGTACGCGGGTGCCTCCGGCGACTTCAACCCGATCCACTGGAACGAGAGGTTCGCCAAGGAGGTCGGCCTGCCGGACGTGATCGCGCACGGCATGTTCACCATGGCCGAGGCCATCCGCGTGGTCACCGACTGGACCGGTGACCCGGGCGCGGTCGTGGAGTACGGCGTCCGCTTCACCCGGCCGGTCGTCGTCCCGAACGACGACGAGGGCGCCGTCATCGAGGTCAGCGGCAAGGTCGCGGCCAAGCTCGACGACAACAAGGTCCGCGTCGACCTCACGGCCACCAGCGCAGGACAGAAGGTCCTCGGGATGTCCCGGGCCGTCGTGCGCCTGGGCTGACCCGCTGATTGTCGCGTAAGGGGCGTCCTCCTGAGAGGGCGCCCCTTACGCGATCCTCCCCGGCCGGCGACCGGGGACCGCGCCTTGACTTAGTTAGTGATTGAGTACTAACTTTTCTTGCATGGTCAGGATGAGCGCAGAGGAACGACGTGAGAGCGTCATCCGCGCGGCGATGAGCGAGTTCGCCAAGGGCGGCTACTTCGGCACGTCCACGGAGGCCATCGCCAAGCGGGTGGGCGTCTCGCAGCCGTACCTCTTCCGTCTTTTCCCGAGCAAGAAGGCGATCTTCCTCGCGGTGGCCGAACGCTGCCTCGAGGAAACGCGCCGCGTCTTCGTCGAGGCGTCCGAGGGGCTGCACGGCGACGAAGCGCTGCACGCCATGGCGGAGGCCTACACGCGCATGATCGCCGAGCAGCCCGAGCGGCTCCAGATGCAGCTGCAGACCTACGTGACGGTCGCGGCCGCCGAGGCCTCTGGGGATCACGAGTTCGGTGAGATGGTGCGCAAGGGCTGGATGGAGCTCTGGGACGCCGTGCACATCCCGCTGGGAGGCGACGTCGACGAGACGACGACCTTCATGGCGTTCGGGATGCTCATCAACACGCTGGCCGGCATGGGCTTTCCGCCGGAGCACCGGATCTGGGACGGCCTCTACCTCTCGGCGCGGGTCAAGCGGAGCCCGGAGGGCGACTCCTAGGGTCGCCGCGCCGCGCTGGCCCGACCGGCCCGACCGTGCCGACGCGTCCGCGTACCTTCGGCGCATCTCCATGACCATAAAAGTTAGTGATCAATAACTAATCCTGTCACCAAGGAACCTCAGGGGGAGAGATGTCACAGCAAGGCGCACGTACCAGCTCACGAGGTGGGGGAGCAGCCTGGGCCCTCGTCATCACCAGCGTCGCCGGCTTCATGGCGGCCCTGGACAATCTCGTCGTCACCACCGCCCTGCCCTCCATCCGCGAGGACCTGGGCGGGGCGCTGCACGACCTGGAATGGACGGTGAGCGCCTACACGCTCACCTTCGCCGTCCTCCTCATGTTCGGCGCGGCCCTCGGTGACCGCTTCGGCCGCCGACGGCTCTTCCTCGTCGGTCTGACCGTCTTCACCGGCGCCTCCGCCGCCGCGGCCATGGCACCCGGCCTCGACTCCCTCATCGCCGCCCGCGCGGTCCAGGGCGTCGGCGCGGCGATCATGATGCCGTTGACGCTCACCCTGCTGACGGCCGCCGTGCCCGCCGAACGGCGCGGGATGGCGTACGGCATCTGGGGCGCGGTCAACGGGCTCGCGGTGGCCTCCGGTCCGCTGGTCGGCGGCAGCCTCACCGAGCACATCTCCTGGCAGTGGATCTTCTGGCTGAACGTACCGCTGGGCATCGCCCTGCTGCCGCTCGCCCGCCTCCGCCTCGCCGAGTCGCACGGCACCGGCGCCCCGCTGGACCTGCCCGGAACGCTGCTCGCCAGCGGCGGTCTCTTCGGCGTCGTCTACGGCCTGGTCCGCGGGCCCGTCGACGGCTGGACCGGTGCCGTGGTGCTGACCGCCCTGTTCGCCGGCGCCGCGCTGCTCGTGGGCTTCGTGCTCTACAGCACCCGCGCGAAGAACCCCATGCTCCCGATGCGGCTGTTCCGCTCCCGCGCCTTCGCCGGGATCAACGCGGCGAGCCTGCTGATGTTCCTGGGGATGTTCGGTTCGATCTTCCTGCTCGCCCAGTACATGCAGGGCGTGCTCGGCTACACGCCCACCGAGGCGGGGCTGCGCATGCTGCCCTGGACCGGCATGCCGATGCTGGTCGCGCCGATCGCCGGCATCCTCTCGGACCGCATCGGAGGGCGCCCGGTCGTCGCCGCCGGACTCTTCCTCCAGGCGGCCGGCCTCGGCTACCTCGCCTCGGTGACCACGGCCGACGCCTCCTACGCCGCCCAGCTGCCCGGTCTGATCGTCAGCGGGATCGGCATGGCCCTGTTCTTCGCCCCGGCCTCCGCCCTGGTGATGTCCAGCGTCGTACCGAAGGAGCAGGGCATCGCCTCCGGCGCCAACAACGCGCTGCGGGAAGTGGGCGGCGCGCTCGGCATCGCCGTCATGTCCTCCATCTTCGCCGCCCGGGGCAGCTACGCGTCCGCGCAGTCCTTCGTCGACGGGCTGCGGCCCGCGGTCGCGGTGGGCGCCGGGATCGTGGCCCTCGGCGGCGTCGCGGCCCTGCTGATCCCGGCCCGCCGCCGGGGCGGCCCGACGGCACCGGACGGGGCCGGGAAGGGGCCCGCACCGGCAGCCGAGCAGGCGCTCGTCACCACCGCGCAAACGGCCTCCGGCTGACGCGCACGCCACCGAGATGCGACGCAGATATGCGACGCACGAGAAGCGACGCACGAGAAGCGACACACGAGAAGCGACACGCGAGAACCGAAAGGAGCCCGACATGCCCACTCTGCCCTGGACCGTGCCCAACCGGCCGCCGCAGGCCACCGAGGTCCACGTCTTCGCCTCCCGCTTCGAGACCCGCACCCTGTGGGGAGCGCTGAAGTTCCTGGCGCGCACCCCGGGCGTGTGGCGGCAGGTCAGGGGCGCGCGGGGAGCGTACGGCGCCTCCCTGAAGGCGGAGCCCTTCAAGCGCACCTTCTGGACGCTGTCCGCCTGGGAGTCGCCCGAGGCCCTCAAGGCCTTCGCCCACTCCGGCACCCACGCACCGACCTCCCGCGGGCTGTCCGCACAGATGCGGGACGCGAAGTTCACCGCCTGGTCGGCGCCGGGCGACGCGCTGCCGGTGAGCTGGGCGGAGGTACGCCGCCGCCTGTCGTGAGCACGCGCGCGTGGACAACGCCTCGGCCGGCCGGTCGGGGCGTTTCCCGCTGCGCGGGGCTGTCGGTGCCGTCTCGTAGTCTTGAGCGCGTGCAGGAACTCCACGACGCCCCCCTCGCCCCGCTGACCACCTTCCGGCTGGGAGGACCGGCGACCCGCCTGGTCACGGCCACGACCGACGCCGAGGTGATCGCCGCCGTCCGCGAGGCCGACGACACCGGCACGCCCCTGCTGCTCATCGGCGGCGGATCCAACCTGGTCATCGGCGACAAGGGCTTCGACGGCACCGCCCTGCACATCGCCACGCGCGGCCTCTCCCTGGAGGGCACGACGCTGGAGCTGGCGGCCGGCGAGATCTGGACCGACGCCGTCGCCCGCACCGTCGAGGCCGGACTCGCCGGCGTCGAGTGCCTGGCCGGCATCCCCGGCTCGGCGGGCGCCACCCCGATCCAGAACGTCGGGGCGTACGGTCAGGAGGTCGCCTCCACGATCACCGAGGTGACCGCGTACGACCGCAGGTCCCGTGAGACGGTCACCCTCGCCAACGCCGACTGCGCCTTCTCCTACCGCCACAGTCGCTTCAAGGCGGAACCCGAGCGCTATGTGGTCCTGCGCGTCCGCTTCGAGCTGGAGGACGCCGGCGGACTCTCGGCACCCCTCCGGTACGCCGAGACGGCCCGTGCCCTCGGCGTCGGACCCGGCGAGCGGGTGCCGCTGGCCACCGCCCGCGACACCGTGCTGAAGCTGCGCGCCGGCAAGGGCATGGTCCTGGACCCCGAGGACCACGACACCTGGTCGGCCGGATCGTTCTTCACCAACCCGATCCTCACGGACGAGGAGTTCGCCGCCTTCCGCGCGCGCGTGGACGAGCGCCTCGGCGCGGGCGTCGAGCCGCCCGCCTTCCCCGCCGGGGAGGGCCGCCTCAAGACCTCCGCGGCCTGGCTGATCGACAAGGCCGGCTTCACCAAGGGCTACGGCACCGGCCCCGCCCGCATCTCCACCAAGCACACCCTCGCCCTCACCAACCGCGGCGAGGCGACCACGGAGGACCTGCTGGCCCTGGCCCGCGAGGTCGTCACCGGCGTGCACGAGGCGTTCGGCATCACCCTGGTCAACGAACCGGTGACGGTCGGCGTCAGCATCTAGCCCGTGACGACAGGGCCTAGGCCAACCAGTCGTCGACGCCCGCCAGCAGCCTGCCCTTCACATCCGCCGGTGCGGCCGACCCCCGCACCGACTGACGGGCCAGTTCCGCCAGCTCCGCGTCCGTGAACCCGTGGTGCTGGCGCGCGATCTCGTACTGCGCCGCCAGCCGCGACCCGAACAGCAGGGGGTCGTCCGCGCCCAGCGCCATCGGCACCCCCGCCTCGAACAGCGTCCGCAGCGGCACGTCCTCCGGCTTCTCGTAGACGCCCAGGGCGACGTTCGACGCCGGACACACCTCGCACGTCACCTGCCGGTCCGCCAGCCGCTTCAGCAGCCGCGGATCCTCCGCCGCCCGTACCCCGTGCCCGATCCGGTCCGCCTCCAGGTCGTCGAGGCAGTCCCGCACCGACGCCGGCCCGGTCAGCTCACCCCCGTGGGGCGCGCTCAACAACCCCCCGTCCCGCGCGATCGCGAACGCCCGGTCGAAGTCCCGGGCCATGCCCCGCCGTTCGTCGTTGGACAGCCCGAACCCGACCACCCCCCGGTCCGCGTACCGCACCGCCAGCCGGGCCAGCGTGCGCGCGTCCAGCGGATGTTTCATCCGGTTGGCGGCGACCAGCAGCCGCATCCCGATCCCGGTGTCCCGCACGGTCGTCTCCACCGCGTCCAGGATGATCTCCAGCGCGGGGATCAGCCCGCCCAGCCGGGGTGCGTACGACGTCGGGTCCACCTGGATCTCCAGCCACCCGGAGCCGTCCCGCAGGTCCTCCTCCGCGGCCTCCCGGACCAGCCGCTGGATGTCCTCCGGCTCCTGGAGGCACGACCGTGCCGCGTCGTACAGCCGCTGGAAGCGGAACCAGCCCCGCTCGTCCGTCGCCCGCAGCCGCGGCGGCTCCCCGCTGGTCAGCGCCTCGGTCAGGGTGTCGGGCAGCCGCACGCCGTGCTTGTCGGCGAGTTCCAGCAGCGTCCCGGGCCGCATCGACCCGGTGAAGTGCAGGTGCAGATGGGCCTTCGGCAGCTCAGAGACATCACGTACACGCTCCATTCCGTGATCCTGCCGCACGACACGCCCGGCCCGACAGCACTTTCCCCGTACGTGGTCTTGCTCGCACAAACAAACAGGGCCACACCGGAACCGTTCCGGTGTGGCCCTGTCGAGGAACCGCTGAAGAGCGGCGCTCAGTCGCGCGCCTCCGCCAGCAGCTTCTGGATCCGGCTCACGCCCTCGACGAGGTCCTCGTCCCCGAGCGCGTACGACAGCCGCAGGTACCCGGGCGTACCGAACGCCTCGCCCGGCACCACCGCGACCTCGGCCTCCTCCAGGATCAGCGCGGCCAGCTCGACCGTGTCCTGCGGGCGCTTGCCGCGGATCTCCTTGCCGAGCAGCCCCTTCACCGACGGGTAGGCGTAGAACGCGCCCTTGGGCTCCGGGCACAGCACGCCGTCGATCTCGTTGAGCATCCGCACGATGGTCTGACGGCGCCGGTCGAAGGCCTCCCGCATCTTCGCCACGGCGTCCAGGTCACCGGAGACCGCGGCCAGCGCCGCTGCCTGGGCCACGTTGGACACGTTGGACGTGGCGTGCGACTGGAGGTTCGTCGCGGCCTTGACGACGTCCTTCGGGCCGATGACCCACCCGACCCGCCAGCCGGTCATCGCGTACGTCTTCGCGACGCCGTTGACCACGATGCACTTGTCGCGCAGCTCGGGCAGCAGCGCCGGCATGGACACCGAGAAGGCGTCGCCGTAGACGAGGTGCTCGTAGATCTCGTCGGTCAGCACCCACAGGCCGTGCTCGACGGCCCACTTGCCGATCGCCTCGGTCTCGGCCTCGCTGTACACGGCACCCGTCGGGTTCGACGGCGACACGAAGAGGACGACCTTGGTCTTCTCCGTGCGGGCGGCCTCCAGCTGCTCCACGCTCACCCGGTAGCCGGACGTCTCGTCGGCCACGACCTCGACGGGGACACCGCCGGCCAGCCGGATCGACTCGGGGTACGTCGTCCAGTACGGCGCGGGGACGATGACCTCGTCGCCCGGGTCGAGGATCGCGGCGAACGCCTCGTAGATGGCCTGCTTGCCGCCGTTGGTGACCAGGATCTGCGAGGGGTCGACCTCGTAGCCGGAGTCGCGCAGCGTCTTCGCGGCGATCGCGGCCTTCAGCTCGGGCAGCCCGCCCGCCGGCGTGTAGCGGTGGAACTTCGGGTTCTTGCAGGCCTCGATCGCGGCCTCGACGATGTAGTCCGGCGTCGGGAAGTCGGGCTCACCGGCGCCGAAGCCGATCACCGGTCGCCCGGCGGCCTTGAGGGCCTTGGCCTTGGCGTCCACGGCGAGGGTGGCGGACTCGGAGATCGCGCCGACTCGGGCGGAGACCCGGCGCTCGGTGGGAGGGGTTGCAGCGCTCATGACCCCCATCGTTCCAGACCGGAAACCTCCCCAGCACACGGGTTTCACGGACTGAACAGGACCGGACCACGCCCTGAACATGAGTCCGGACGTGCTTACTGTTCGACGCCCGGCCCGCGAGCACGTACACTCTCACCTCGTTGGCCTTCAACGGCCCGCGCTCATCGGGAGCACACCAGGCTTCCGGGCGGATGCGGTACGTTGGGGGGCACACAAAGGGTCGTAGCTCAATTGGTAGAGCACTGGTCTCCAAAACCAGCGGTTGGGGGTTCAAGTCCCTCCGGCCCTGCTACACACACCTTCGCCAGGATGTGTGCGCATGTACGTACAGCAATGCACCGCCGTGCGGCTCAGACCGGGCGCGGCACGGCCACGACCCGGAATCAGGTGAGGACGAGTGACGGACGCCGTGGGCTCCATCGACATGCCTGATGCCCAGGACGAGGCGCCGGACTCCAAGAAGAAGCCCCGCAAGGGTGGCAAGCGCGCCAAGAAGGGCCCGCTGAAGCGCCTCGCGCTCTTCTACCGCCAGATCGTCGCGGAGCTCCGCAAGGTTGTCTGGCCGAGCCGCAACCAGCTGACGACGTACACCACCGTCGTGATCATCTTCGTGGTCATCATGATCGGCCTGGTGACTCTGATTGACTATGGCTTCTCTCACGCCGCCAAGTACGTCTTCGGCTGAGTCGAGAGCGAAGGGCGCCGAGGTACCCGGCGCCCCTTTCGCGTGTTCCACCCCTATGTATCCAGGAAGAAGCAGCCACCGTGTCTGACCCGAACGTGAACGACGCCATCGAGCCGGTCGAGTCCGTCGAGGACGAGCTCGGCACCGTCGAGGGCGCCGACAACGAGGACACCGAGGCCTCCGCCGAGGCCGAGGCTGCCGACGACGCCGTCGTCGCGGAAGCGGAAGCGGACGAGGCCGCCGAGGCGCAGGACGAGAGCGCCGAGGACGAGGCCGCCGAGCCGACGGACGAGGACGAGGACGAGGCCGCCGAGGAAGAGGCTGCCGAGCCCGAGCCCGAGCTCGACCCGATCGAGGCGCTCCGCCAGGAGCTGCGCGTCCTCCCCGGCGAGTGGTACGTGATCCACACCTACGCCGGCTACGAGAACCGCGTGAAGACCAACCTCGAGCAGCGCGCCGTCTCGCTGAACGTCGAGGACTACATCTTCCAGGCCGAGGTGCCGCAGGAAGAGGTCGTGCAGATCAAGAACGGCGACCGCAAGACGATCCGTCAGAACAAGCTGCCGGGTTACGTCCTGGTCCGCATGGACCTGACCAACGAGTCCTGGGGCGTCGTCCGCAACACCCCCGGCGTCACCGGCTTCGTCGGCAACGCCTACGACCCGTACCCGCTGACGCTGGACGAGATCGTCAAGATGCTCGCCCCCGAGGCCGAGGAGAAGGCCGCCCGCGAGGCCGCCGAGGCCGAGGGCAAGCCGGCTCCGCAGCGCAAGGTCGAGGTCCAGGTGCTGGACTTCGAGGTCGGCGACTCGGTCACCGTCACCGACGGCCCGTTCGCGACGCTGCAGGCCACGATCAACGAGATCAACGCCGACTCGAAGAAGGTCAAGGGCCTCGTCGAGATCTTCGGCCGCGAGACCCCGGTCGAGCTGAGCTTCGACCAGATCCAGAAGAACTAGTACCTCACCGGAACTTCTGGACGTACCGCTTCCGACCAGGTCAGGCGAACGCTCACGCGTCGTCTGACCTGCTCGGTTTTTGGCCGCGCATCCATACCCGTTATCGTTGTGCGGTATGCCTGTGTCCGGGTAGCTCCCGAACGCGGGCAGGACCCGAATCGAAAGGACCCGGAGAGCTATGCCTCCCAAGAAGAAGAAGGTCACGGGGCTCATCAAGCTCCAGATCCAGGCCGGTGCCGCCAACCCGGCTCCGCCGGTCGGCCCCGCGCTGGGTCAGCACGGCGTCAACATCATGGAGTTCTGCAAGGCCTACAACGCCGCGACCGAGTCGCAGCGCGGTTGGGTCATCCCGGTGGAGATCACGGTCTACGAGGACCGTTCCTTCACCTTCATCACCAAGACGCCGCCGGCCGCCAAGATGATCCTCAAGGCCGCGGGTGTGGAGAAGGGCTCCGGCGAGCCGCACAAGACCAAGGTCGCGAAGATCACGCGCGACCAGGTCCGTGAGATCGCCACCACCAAGATGCCCGACCTCAACGCCAACGACCTGGACGCCGCCGAGAAGATCATCGCCGGCACCGCGCGTTCCATGGGCGTCACGGTCGAGGGCTGACCTCCACCCCCGTAAGCAAGCCACGCGGCGTCAGCCGCATGGTCAGGACAGTGTGGCAGGGCCTGCTCGGCCCGCACCACGACTCCTCAGAAGCCAACAGGAGCAGTAGTGAGCAAGCGCAGCAAGTCTCTCCGCGCTGCGGACGCCAAGGTCGACCGGGACAAGCTCTACGCCCCGCTCGAGGCCGTCCGTCTCGCCAAGGAGACCTCCACGACCAAGTTCGACGGCACCGTCGAGGTCGCCTTCCGCCTGGGTGTCGACCCGCGCAAGGCCGACCAGATGGTCCGTGGCACCGTGAACCTCCCGCACGGCACCGGTAAGACCGCCCGGGTCCTGGTCTTCGCGACCGGTGACCGTGCCGAGGCCGCGCGTGCCGCGGGCGCCGACATCGTCGGCGCCGACGAGCTGATCGACGAGGTGTCGAAGGGCCGTCTGGACTTCGACGCCGTCGTCGCCACCCCGGACCTCATGGGCAAGGTCGGCCGCCTCGGCCGCGTGCTCGGTCCCCGTGGTCTCATGCCGAACCCCAAGACCGGCACCGTGACCCCGGACGTCGCCAAGGCTGTCAACGACATCAAGGGCGGCAAGATCGAGTTCCGCGTCGACAAGCACTCGAACCTGCACTTCATCATCGGCAAGACGTCGTTCGACGACACCAAGCTGGTGGAGAACTACGCCGCGGCGCTGGAGGAAGTCCTCCGTCTGAAGCCGTCGGCCGCCAAGGGCCGGTACATCAAGAAGGCCGCCCTCAGCACCACGATGGGTCCCGGCATTCCGCTGGACTCCAACCGCACCCGCAACCTCCTCGTCGAGGAGGACCCGGCCGCGGTCTGAGCCCACGGCTCGCCCCACCGGTTCACGGGCCCCGCACCTTCCGAGGTGCGGGGCCCGTTCCCGTCTTCCCGCAGGGTTTCCCGGCATTTCCCGCAGGGTTTCCCCGTACGGGTGTCCGTGCGCTGGGTTAGCGTGCGGGCACGGGACTCGCACGGGGGTGGGGCGGATGACGCGCACGACGGGACGCCGTACGGTCGTCCGGGCCGCGGTGACGGCGGCGCTGGCCTGCGTCACCGCCTGCACCGTCTCGGACGGGCCCTCCGACGACCCCGGCGCGTCCCCGGCCCTCTCCGGCCCGGCGGCCGATTCCCTGCGCGACGTGGAGCGGGCCACCGGGCGGGCGGGGTCGGCCCGGGTCGAGTCCACGACCGTCATGGGCCGTGAGCTGTCCCTGGAGGCCGCCGGCGCCCTCGGCTGGGGCGACGGCCTCACCGGCACCCTGACGATCACGTACACGGGCGGCACGACGGCCGAGACGATGCGCCGGCTCGGCACCACCGCCATGGAGGCCCGGTACCTGCCCGACGCCTACTACGCCAGGATGGGCGACACCTTCGCCGACCGGGTGGGCGGCAGGCACTGGATCAAGTACGTCTACGCCGACCTGGAGGACCTCGGCGGCGGCGCGGGCGCCGGATTCGCGGACCAGATGCGCAGCACCACGCCCCAGCAGGCGGTGAAGCAGCTGCTGGCCGCCGACGACGTACGCAGGGTCGGCGAGGAGACGACCCGCGGCCGGCGCACCACGCACTGGACCGGCACGGTGGGCGGCGCCACAGCCCAGACCGTCGACGTCTGGGTCGACGACCGCGACCTGCTGGTCAAGAAGGTCGAGCGGGGGCGGACCCGGACCGGGGAGCTGATCCAGACCGCGTACTACAGCGACTACGGTGTCGCCGTGTCCGCAGAGCGACCTCCGGCCGCCGACACGGCCGACTTCAAGGAGCTGCTGAAGGCCCAGGGCCACGGCTCCTGAGCGCCCGTGCGCCCGGTGCGCCGAGTCGCCGTACGGTCGGATTTGCTTGACACTGCCCCGTTCACGTACGCTCCCACAGAAGCCAAAGACCGCTGGTCGTTGCCGTGTGCTCGCGAGAGGGCACGGTGGCCGAAGGATCCGCTGAACTGCGGACGACCCGCGCAGGTGACAGTGGATGAGCTCCCTTCGGTCCGCGCCTCGTGCGTGTGGCAAACGGTCGAGCCACGCCCCGTGCGCCTGCGCCGGGGCGTTTCGTTTTCCCCAGTCCTCCTTCGGGTCCGCGCGGTCCGAATCACCCGGAAGGAGGCCGAGGCTCTATGGCGACGCCCGACAAGGCTGCCGCGGTTGCCGAGCTGACGGACAAGTTCCGCAGCTCCAACGCCGCAGTGCTGACCGAGTACCGCGGTCTCACCGTGGCGCAGCTCAAGACGCTGCGCCGGTCGCTCGGTGAGAACGCCCAGTACGCCGTGGTGAAGAACACGCTGACCAAGATTGCGGCCAACGAGGCCGGGATCACGACGCTGGACGACCAGTTCAATGGTCCGACGGCTGTCGCCTTCATCACCGGTGACCCGGTGGAGTCGGCGAAGGGTCTGCGCGACTTCGCCAAGGACAACCCGAATCTCGTCATCAAGGGCGGTGTCCTTGAAGGCAAGGCGCTGTCCGCCGACGAGATCAAGAAGCTTGCGGACCTCGAGTCCCGCGAGGTTCTGCTCTCCAAGCTGGCGGGTGCCTTCAAGGGCAAGCAGTCCCAGACTGCGCAGCTCTTCCAGGCGCTTCCCTCGAAGCTCGTCCGCACCGTGGACGCGCTCCGTGCCAAGCAGGACGAGCAGGGCGGTGCCGAGTAACTCGGCTCGCTTTTTGATCCTCGCCGCATGAACCGCATGAGGTGAGGGTCGATGCGGGCCCGACGTACGCCCGCCTCACCCCGTACATCCGGCACCTGCCGAATTAGTGGAAGGACCGCCATCATGGCGAAGCTCAGCCAGGACGACCTGCTCGCCCAGTTCGAGGAGATGACCCTCATCGAGCTCTCCGAGTTCGTGAAGGCCTTCGAGGAGAAGTTCGACGTCACCGCCGCCGCCGCGGTCGCCGTGGCCGGCCCCGCCGCCCCGGGCGCCCCGGTCGAGGCCGAGGCCGAGAAGGACGAGTTCGACGTCATCCTCACCGGCGCCGGCGACAAGAAGATCCAGGTCATCAAGGTCGTGCGCGAGCTGACCTCCCTGGGTCTGAAGGAGGCCAAGGACCTCGTCGACGGCACCCCGAAGCCGGTCCTCGAGAAGGTCAACAAGGAGGCCGCTGACAAGGCCGCCGAGTCCCTCAAGGGCGCGGGCGCCTCGGTCGAGGTCAAGTAAGACCGCGAAGGCTCCACGGATCCGTCAGGATCTGTAACGCCGTAGCACTGAAGAGCGATCATCCATCCGGGTGGTCGCTCTTCGGCGTATCCGGAGCCCGGCGACGGCTGCCTTGCACGCGTGACGGCGGAGAGTATGGTGATCTTCGTCGTGCCGTCGCCGGGGCGCTGAGAGCCCTTCGGTGACAACCGGTTCGGGCAAGGGGGGCCTTGACGAACCGCACGCAGCGCGCAATTCTCAGGACGCGTCGTCACAGGATCCGAATCCGAGGCATGGATCGACGACGAAGAGGGCAGTATCTGGGTGCGTTGAGGGCGAGGCCTTACCGCACAGGTGGTGAGAACAACGAGGAGCGAACACGGTCCCCGAGAACCGCACTGGACATCAGTGAGCCAAGTGGCTACACTGACCCTTTGCGCTGCCTGTTAGCTGCCCCCTGCCCGTCACCAGGGGTCTGCCCTCGCCCGAGCACCGACGACCAGAGCTGTCCGACCTGGCCCAAGGCCACATCGGACACCCCCTGTCTTCGTGAACGGAAGAGGGGCCGGTACGCGCGTAGTGAGTCCGAGCCCTCGGAAGGACCCCCTCTTGGCCGCCTCGCGCAATGCCTCGACCGCGAATACGAACAACGCTGCCAGCACCGCCCCGCTGCGCATCTCCTTTGCAAAGATCAAGGAGCCCCTCGAGGTTCCGAACCTTCTCGCGCTGCAAACCGAGAGCTTCGACTGGCTGCTCGGCAACGACGCGTGGAAGGCTCGCGTCGAGGCGGCTCTGGAGTCCGGTCAGGACGTCCCCACCAAGTCCGGTCTGGAGGAGATCTTCGAGGAGATCTCGCCGATCGAGGACTTCTCCGGGTCGATGTCGCTGACGTTCCGCGACCACCGTTTCGAGCCCCCCAAGAACAGCATCGACGAGTGCAAGGACCGCGACTTCACGTACGCGGCGCCGCTCTTCGTCACCGCCGAGTTCACCAACAACGAGACCGGCGAGATCAAGTCCCAGACGGTCTTCATGGGCGACTTCCCGCTCATGACCAACAAGGGCACCTTCGTCATCAACGGCACCGAGCGTGTCGTGGTGTCGCAGCTGGTCCGTTCGCCGGGTGTCTACTTCGACTCCTCCATCGACAAGACGTCCGACAAGGACATCTTCTCCGCCAAGATCATCCCGTCCCGGGGTGCCTGGCTGGAGATGGAGATCGACAAGCGCGACATGGTCGGTGTGCGCATCGACCGCAAGCGCAAGCAGTCCGTGACCGTCCTGCTCAAGGCCCTCGGTTGGACGACCGAGCAGATCCTCGAGGAGTTCGGCGAGTACGAGTCCATGCGCGCCACCCTGGAGAAGGACCACACCCAGGGCCAGGACGACGCGCTGCTCGACATCTACCGCAAGCTGCGTCCGGGCGAGCCCCCCACGCGTGAGGCCGCGCAGACGCTGCTCGAGAACCTCTACTTCAACCCGAAGCGCTACGACCTCGCCAAGGTCGGCCGCTACAAGGTCAACAAGAAGCTCGGCGCCGACGAGCCCCTGGACGCCGGCGTTCTCACCACCGACGACATCATCGCCACGATCAAGTACCTGGTGAAGCTGCACGCCGGTGAGACCGAGACGGTCGGCGAGTCGGGCCGGGAGATCGTCGTCGAGACCGACGACATCGACCACTTCGGCAACCGCCGCATCCGCAACGTCGGTGAGCTGATCCAGAACCAGGTCCGTACGGGCCTCGCCCGTATGGAGCGCGTCGTGCGCGAGCGCATGACGACCCAGGACGTCGAGGCGATCACGCCGCAGACCCTGATCAACATCCGGCCGGTCGTCGCCTCCATCAAGGAGTTCTTCGGCACCAGCCAGCTGTCGCAGTTCATGGACCAGAACAACCCGCTGTCGGGGCTGACGCACAAGCGTCGTCTGAACGCCCTCGGCCCGGGTGGTCTCTCCCGTGAGCGGGCCGGCTTCGAGGTCCGCGACGTGCACCCGTCGCACTACGGCCGCATGTGCCCGATCGAGACGCCGGAAGGCCCGAACATCGGTCTGATCGGCTCGCTCGCCTCGTACGGCCGGATCAACCCGTTCGGCTTCATCGAGACGCCGTACCGCAAGGTCGTCGACGGCCAGGTCACCGACGAGGTGGACTACCTGACCGCCGACGAGGAGGACCGCTTCGTCATCGCGCAGGCCAACGCCACGCTCAACGACGACATGCGGTTCGCCGAGGCCCGCGTCCTGGTCCGCCGTCGTGGCGGCGAGGTCGACTACGTCCCCGGTGACGACGTCGACTACATGGACGTCTCGCCGCGCCAGATGGTGTCGGTCGCGACCGCCATGATCCCGTTCCTCGAGCACGACGACGCCAACCGTGCCCTCATGGGCGCGAACATGATGCGTCAGGCGGTGCCGCTCATCAAGAGCGAGTCCCCGCTGGTCGGCACCGGCATGGAGTACCGCTCCGCCGCCGACGCCGGCGACGTGGTCAAGGCCGAGAAGCCGGGTGTGGTCCAGGAGGTCTCCGCGGACTACATCACCACCACCAACGACGACGGCACGTACATCACGTACCGCCTGGCCAAGTTCGCCCGCTCCAACCAGGGCACCTCGGTCAACCAGAAGGTCATCGTCAACGAGGGCGACCGGGTCATCGAGGGCCAGGTCCTCGCCGACGGTCCGGCCACCGAGAACGGCGAGATGGCGCTCGGCAAGAACCTGCTGGTCGCCTTCATGCCGTGGGAGGGTCACAACTACGAGGACGCGATCATCCTGTCGCAGCGCCTCGTGCAGGACGACGTCCTCTCCTCGATCCACATCGAGGAGCACGAGGTCGACGCCCGTGACACCAAGCTCGGCCCCGAGGAGATCACCCGGGACATCCCGAACGTCTCCGAGGAGGTCCTCGCCGACCTCGACGAGCGCGGCATCATCCGCATCGGTGCCGAGGTCGTCGCCGGCGACATCCTCGTCGGCAAGGTCACGCCCAAGGGCGAGACCGAGCTGACGCCGGAGGAGCGCCTGCTCCGCGCGATCTTCGGTGAGAAGGCCCGTGAGGTCCGTGACACCTCGCTGAAGGTGCCGCACGGTGAGATCGGCAAGGTCATCGGTGTCCGCGTCTTCGACCGCGAAGAGGGCGACGAGCTGCCGCCGGGCGTGAACCAGCTGGTCCGCGTCTACGTCGCGCAGAAGCGCAAGATCACCGACGGTGACAAGCTCGCCGGCCGTCACGGCAACAAGGGCGTCATCTCCAAGATCAACCCGATCGAGGACATGCCGTTCCTGGAGGACGGCACGCCCGTCGACATCATCCTGAACCCGCTGGGTGTCCCGTCCCGAATGAACCCGGGACAGGTCCTGGAGATCCACCTCGGCTGGCTCGCCAGCCGCGGCTGGGACGTCTCCGGCCTCGCGGAGGAGTGGGCGCAGCGCCTCCAGGCCATCGGCGCCGACAAGGTCGAGCCCGGCACCAACGTCGCCACCCCGGTCTTCGACGGTGCGCGTGAGGACGAGCTGGCCGGTCTGCTCCAGCACACCATCCCGAACCGGGACGGCGAGCGCATGGTGCTCCCGACCGGTAAGGCGAGGCTGTTCGACGGCCGCTCCGGCGAGCCGTTCCCGGACCCGATCTCGGTCGGGTACATGTACATCCTCAAGCTGCACCACCTGGTCGACGACAAGCTGCACGCCCGGTCGACCGGCCCGTACTCGATGATCACCCAGCAGCCGCTGGGTGGTAAGGCCCAGTTCGGTGGCCAGCGCTTCGGTGAGATGGAGGTGTGGGCGCTGGAGGCTTACGGCGCCGCGTACGCCCTCCAGGAGCTGCTGACCATCAAGTCCGACGACGTGACCGGCCGCGTGAAGGTCTACGAGGCCATCGTCAAGGGCGAGAACATCCCTGAGCCCGGCATCCCCGAGTCCTTCAAGGTGCTCATCAAGGAGATGCAGTCCCTGTGCCTCAACGTGGAGGTGCTGTCCTCGGACGGCATGTCCATCGAGATGCGTGACACCGACGAGGACGTCTTCCGCGCTGCGGAGGAGCTCGGCATCGACCTGTCCCGGCGCGAGCCGAGCAGCGTCGAAGAGGTCTGACGGGAGTTTCGGCAGGCCTTGAGCGATCAAGGCCTGCCGGCCCCAGGACCCCCGTTTCAGACCCCAAGACTTACAACCCTGAGAGGGATTGACGCATAGTGCTCGACGTCAACTTCTTCGACGAGCTCCGGATCGGTCTGGCCACCGCTGACGACATCCGTCAGTGGAGCCACGGCGAGGTCAAGAAGCCCGAGACCATCAACTACCGCACCCTCAAGCCCGAAAAGGACGGACTCTTCTGCGAGAAGATCTTCGGTCCGACCCGGGACTGGGAGTGCTACTGCGGCAAGTACAAGCGCGTCCGCTTCAAGGGCATCATCTGTGAGCGCTGTGGCGTCGAGGTCACGCGCGCCAAGGTGCGCCGTGAGCGGATGGGCCACATCGAGCTGGCCGCTCCCGTCACCCACATCTGGTACTTCAAGGGCGTTCCGTCGCGGCTGGGCTACCTGCTCGACCTCGCCCCGAAGGACCTCGAGAAGGTCATCTACTTCGCCGCGTACATGATCACGTACGTGGACGAGGAGCGCCGTACGCGCGACCTGCCCTCGCTGGAGGCCCACGTCTCCGTCGAGCGCCAGCAGATCGAGAACCGTCGCGACGCCGACCTCGAGGCCCGCGCCAAGAAGCTCGAGACCGACCTGGCCGAGCTCGAGGCCGAGGGCGCCAAGGCCGACGTGCGCCGCAAGGTGCGCGAGGGTGCCGAGCGCGAGATGAAGCAGCTGCGCGACCGTGCGCAGCGCGAGATCGACCGCCTCGACGAGGTGTGGAACCGGTTCAAGAACCTCAAGGTCCAGGACCTCGAGGGCGACGAGCTGCTCTACCGCGAGCTGCGCGACCGCTTCGGCACCTACTTCGACGGCTCCATGGGTGCCGCTGCCCTGCAGAAGCGCCTGGAGTCCTTCGACCTCGACGAGGAGGCCGAGCGCCTCCGCGAGATCATCCGCACCGGCAAGGGCCAGAAGAAGACCCGTGCGCTCAAGCGCCTCAAGGTCGTCTCCGCGTTCCTGCAGACCAGCAACAGCCCCAAGGGCATGGTGCTGGACTGCGTGCCGGTCATCCCGCCGGACCTTCGCCCGATGGTGCAGCTGGACGGTGGCCGCTTCGCGACCTCCGACCTGAACGACCTGTACCGCCGTGTGATCAACCGCAACAACCGCCTGAAGCGGCTTCTCGACCTCGGCGCGCCCGAGATCATCGTGAACAACGAGAAGCGCATGCTCCAGGAGGCCGTGGACGCCCTCTTCGACAACGGTCGTCGTGGTCGCCCGGTCACCGGTCCCGGCAACCGCCCGCTGAAGTCCCTGAGCGACATGCTCAAGGGCAAGCAGGGTCGTTTCCGTCAGAACCTGCTCGGTAAGCGAGTCGACTACTCGGCGCGTTCCGTCATCGTCGTCGGCCCGCAGCTGAAGCTGCACCAGTGCGGTCTGCCCAAGGCCATGGCGCTGGAGCTCTTCAAGCCGTTCGTGATGAAGCGCCTGGTCGACCTGAACCACGCGCAGAACATCAAGAGCGCCAAGCGCATGGTCGAGCGCGGCCGCACGGTCGTGTACGACGTGCTCGAAGAGGTCATCGCGGAGCACCCGGTTCTGCTGAACCGTGCGCCCACGCTGCACCGCCTCGGCATCCAGGCCTTCGAGCCGCAGCTGGTCGAGGGCAAGGCCATCCAGATCCACCCGCTCGTCTGCACCGCGTTCAACGCGGACTTCGACGGTGACCAGATGGCCGTGCACCTGCCGCTCTCCGCGGAGGCGCAGGCCGAGGCCCGCATCCTGATGCTGTCCTCGAACAACATCCTCAAGCCGGCCGACGGCCGTCCGGTGACGATGCCGACCCAGGACATGGTCCTCGGTCTGTTCTTCCTCACCACCGACGGCGAGGGCCGCGACCTCAAGGGCGAGGGCCGTGCCTTCGGTTCCGCCGCCGAGGCGATCATGGCGTTCGACGCGGGCGACCTGTCGCTCCAGTCGAAGGTCGACATCCGCTTCCCGGTGGGCACCATCCCGCCCCGCGGCTGGGAGCCCCCGGCGCGCGAGGAGGGTGAGCCGGAGTGGCAGCAGGGTGACACCTTCACCCTGAAGACCACGCTGGGCCGCGCGCTCTTCAACGAGCTGCTGCCCGAGGACTACCCGTTCGTCGACTACGAGGTCGGCAAGAAGCAGCTCTCCGAGATCGTCAACGACCTCGCCGAGCGCTACCCGAAGGTCATCGTGGCGGCGACGCTCGACAACCTGAAGGCGGCCGGCTTCTTCTGGGCGACCCGTTCCGGCGTCACCGTGGCCATCTCCGACGTCGTCGTTCCCGAGGCGAAGAAGGAGATCGTCAAGGGCTACGAGGCGCAGGACGAGAAGGTCCAGAAGCAGTACGAGCGCGGTCTGATCACCAAGGACGAGCGCACGCAGGAGCTCATCGCGATCTGGACCAAGGCGACCAACGAGGTCGCCGAGGCGATGAACGACAACTTCCCGAAGACCAACCCGATCTTCATGATGGTGAACTCGGGTGCACGAGGCAACATGATGCAGATGCGTCAGATCGCCGGTATGCGTGGTCTGGTGTCGAACGCGAAGAACGAGACGATCCCGCGGCCCATCAAGGCCTCGTTCCGTGAGGGTCTGTCCGTGCTGGAGTACTTCATCTCCACGCACGGTGCCCGTAAGGGTCTGGCGGACACCGCTCTGCGTACCGCCGACTCGGGTTACCTCACGCGTCGTCTGGTCGACGTCTCCCAGGACGTCATCATTCGCGAGGAGGACTGCGGCACCGAGCGCGGTCTGCGGCTGCGGATCGCCGAGCGTGGCGACGACGGTGTGCTGCGCAAGACGGACGACGTCGAGACCAGCGTGTACGCCCGCATGCTCGCCGAGGACGTCGTCATCGACGGCAAGGTCATCGCGCCGGCCAACGTCGACCTCGGTGACGTGCTCATCGACCAGCTGGTGCACCACGGTGTCGAGGAGGTCAAGACCCGTTCGATCCTGACCTGCGAGTCCCAGGTCGGCACCTGCGCCATGTGCTACGGCCGCTCCCTGGCCACCGGCAAGCTGGTCGACATCGGTGAGGCGGTCGGCATCATCGCCGCCCAGTCCATCGGTGAGCCCGGTACCCAGCTGACGATGCGTACCTTCCACACCGGTGGTGTGGCCGGTGACGACATCACCCAGGGTCTGCCGCGTGTCGTCGAGCTCTTCGAGGCCCGTACCCCGAAGGGTGTCGCCCCGATCTCCGAGGCCTCCGGCCGCGTCCGGATCGAGGAGACCGAGAAGACCAAGAAGATCGTCGTCACCCCGGACGACGGCAGCGACGAGACGGCGTTCCCGATCTCGAAGCGTGCCCGTCTGCTGGTCGGCGAGGGCGACCACGTCGAGGTGGGCCAGAAGCTCACCGTGGGTGCCACCAACCCGCACGACGTGCTGCGCATCCTGGGTCAGCGTGCCGTCCAGGTCCACCTGGTCGGCGAGGTCCAGAAGGTCTACAACTCGCAGGGCGTGTCGATCCACGACAAGCACATCGAGATCATCATCCGGCAGATGCTGCGCCGCGTGACGATCATCGAGTCCGGCGACGCCGAGCTGCTGCCCGGCGAGTTGGTCGAGCGCACGAAGTTCGAGACCGAGAACCGTCGTGTGGTCCAGGAGGGCGGTCACCCGGCCTCCGGTCGTCCGCAGCTGATGGGTATCACCAAGGCCTCGCTGGCGACGGAATCCTGGCTGTCGGCCGCCTCCTTCCAGGAGACGACCCGAGTCCTGACGGACGCGGCGATCAACGCCAAGTCCGACAGCCTCATCGGCCTCAAGGAGAACGTCATCATCGGTAAGCTCATCCCGGCCGGAACGGGCCTGTCCCGCTACCGCAACATCCGGGTCGAGCCGACCGAGGAGGCCAAGGCCGCGATGTACTCGGCCGTCGGCTACGACGACATCGACTACTCGCCGTTCGGCACGGGCTCCGGCCAGGCCGTTCCGCTGGAGGACTACGACTACGGTCCGTACAACCAGTAAGCGGGCAGCTTGACGCACTGAAGGGCGGTCACCCCACGGGGTGGCCGCCCTTCGGCGTGTTCGGGGCGGGGTCTTTTACGGCACGCCCAGTTCGAAGATGACGTAGTGCGCGTACCAGCCGGAGGCGAGCGCGGCCGTGGTGAAGAAGACCACCAGGCTCGGGCGCTTCAGGCGGCTCAGGGCGACGGCCGGGGCGAGGAGCAGGGGGAAGGCGGGCAGCAGGTAGCGCATCGTGTTGCCGAACATCTGCTGGGTGCCGAGGACGGTGATGATCGTCGCCAGGGTGTAGGCGACGAGGACCAGCGGGGGCTTCTTGCGCAGCATCAGGGCGATCAGGAAGGGCAGTGCCAGGACCAGCTGCACGGAGAGCAGGTCCGGGGTGGAGAAGGCGAAGGGGTAGTCGCCGCGGCCCACCGCGAGGTTGCGCAGCACGTCCAGGGTGTAGGCGCCGTAGTCGAAGAAGTGCGCCCAGCCCTCGCGCTGGAGCGTGAAGTACGCGGTCGCCTCGCCGGTGCTGTAGCCGACCCAGGCGATGTAGCCCAGCAGGCCCAGGGGAGCGACGACCATGGCGTAGACCGGGCCGCGTACGCCGTGTTCGCGTCGGCTCGCGGGGCGCGCGAGGGTCACCAGCGCGGCCAGCCCCACGGCGCCGATGAGCACGGCGGACGTGGGGCGGTTCAGGCCCGCGGTGAAGGCGAGGAGGCCCGCCGTCACCCAGCGCTTGGTCATCACGGCGTAGCAGGTCCAGGCGGCGATGGCGACGAACAGGGACTCGGAGTACACCGCCCACTCGACGCCGGCGCCGGGCGCCACGGCCCACAGCCCCGCGGCGATCGTGCCGGCCCGGGCTCCCGCGATCAGCTGGATCACGGCGTAGATCCCGGCCGCGGCGACGAACGACGACAGAACGGAGACCAGGATTCCGGAGCCGTAGAGGCCGAGGCCTGTGGACTCCGAGACCATGCGGATCAGGGCCGGGTAGAGCGGGAAGAACGCGACCGAGTTCTGCTGGACCGTGAACAGGCCGTCGGAGTCGAGCCGCACCAG
Organism: Streptomyces sp. NPDC053750; assembly: GCF_044544295.1. Lineage (NCBI taxonomy): Bacteria > Bacillati > Actinomycetota > Actinomycetes > Kitasatosporales > Streptomycetaceae > Streptomyces > Streptomyces sp. NPDC053750. Next base: position 270,770 of record NZ_JBITXB010000007.1, read on the forward strand.
CGCGGGGTGGTAGCCGTGCTCGGCGACCTGGAGGTACCACCAGCCGTCCCAGGTGGCCAGGACGTCCCACCAGTGGGCGCCGCCGCCGAAGCGCGGGTTCTTGCCCTTGTAGTCCCCGGCGTACTCCAGCAGGGAGGCGAAGACCGCGAGGCCGACGAGCTTGGTGACGCCGTACAGGGCGAGCGGGGCCAGGTAGGGCCGGGCGCCGGGGGGCAGGGACGGGGGCCAGGTCCGCCAGGAGCGTTCCCGGCCCCCGTCCGACAGCCGTTTCCCTGCGCCGGCCGACGTGTCGGTCACCATGTCGTCGGCAGCCGTGTCCATGGCTGTCATCCCCTCAGTCCATCCTCAACCGTGCGTTGCTGCCATAAGATCGCACAAGAGTCGCACAGCTGTGCTCAATGTCAGGCTGTCAGGGGGGAGGGGAGGCACGGTGCCCGAGAAACGGGACGAGGAGCAGCGAGAAACGATCCTGCTGTCGGTCGTCATTCCGATGTACAACGAGGAAGAGGTCCTGCCCGCGCTGGTCAGCAGGCTCCGCCCGGTCCTGACCGAGCTGGGCGTCCCCCACGAGGTCGTCGCGGTGGACGACGGCAGCGGTGACCGCACGGCGGAGCTGCTCGCCGCCTTCCGGCTGGGCTGGCCGGAACTGCGCGTGGTGTCGCTGCGGCGCAACTCCGGCCACCAGGCGGCCCTCACCGCCGGACTGGACCGCGCGGAGGGCGCCTACGTGGTGAGCCTGGACGCCGACCTCCAGGACCCGCCGGAGAAGATCCCCGACATGCTGGCGCTGGCCCGCGGCCAGGGCCTCGACATCGTGTACGGCGTCCGCGCCGACCGCAGCAGCGACACCGGGTTCAAGCGGTGGACGGCCGGTGTCTACTACCGGCTCATGCGGCGTCTGGCGGGTCCCTCGGTCACCGCGCAGGCGGGCGACTTCCGGCTCCTCAGCCGGGCCGCGGTGGACGCCCTGAAGGCACTGCCGGACCAGCAGCGGGTCTACCGGCTCCTCGTGCCCTGGCTGGGCTTCCCCAGCGGGCAGGTGACCTACGAGCGCGCTCCGCGCACCGCGGGGCGTACCAAGTACCCGCTGGGCCGGATGATCCGCCTCGCGGTCGACAGCGTCACCGGCTTCTCCGCGGCCCCGCTGCGGCTGGCCACCTGGCTGGGCGCCGGTGCCTTCGTGGTCTGTCTGGGGCTGCTGGTCTACACGCTCACCGCCTTCGCGCTGGGGCGTACGGTGCCGGGCTGGACGTCGCTCTTCACGGGGATCGTGTTCATCGGCGCCGTCCAGCTGATCTGCGTCGGTCTGCTCGGCGAGTACGTCGGGCGCATCTACACGGCCGTGCAGAACCGGCCGACGTACTTCGTCCGCCACGACACGGCGCAGGACGCGGCACAGGATGCTGCGCACGACACGGTGCGCGACCCGGCGGCGGCGACGCGTGCCGAGGGCGCCGACGTGTCCGCCGGCGTGAAGGGGCCGCGCGTGTCGGTGCGTTGAGTGCCGGCGCCGGGGCTCGCGACCGCCGTGCCGGGTGCCCGGCGCAGACCGGGTGAAACCGGTGCGGGCCGGGCGCCGCTGCCGGTCCCGCCCATTTGTTTTGACCGCAGCGAATGCGATAGGTACGCTCAGACCTTGTGCCTGGGGTGTGCCCTGGCCTTCGTGCGTGCCTTCAACCGCACTGGGGGTCGTGACCGGCCACCGCAATCCGCGCTTCCCTCCGCCTGGCGGTGGGGCCGCGGTATTCGACACACCCGACCGCGTGGGTCGGAGATGTTCCAGGTTAGCTTCACCATTCGGCACACAGAAACCGGAGAAGTAGTGCCTACGATCCAGCAGCTGGTCCGCAAGGGCCGGCAGGACAAGGTCGAGAAGAACAAGACGCCCGCACTCGAGGGTTCCCCTCAGCGTCGTGGCGTCTGCACGCGTGTGTTCACGACCACCCCGAAGAAGCCGAACTCGGCCCTGCGTAAGGTCGCGCGTGTGCGTCTGACCAGCGGGATCGAGGTCACCGCTTACATTCCGGGTGAGGGGCACAACCTGCAGGAGCACTCCATCGTGCTCGTGCGCGGCGGCCGTGTGAAGGACCTGCCTGGTGTTCGCTACAAGATCATCCGCGGTTCGCTCGACACCCAGGGTGTCAAGAACCGCAAGCAGGCCCGCAGCCGCTACGGCGCCAAGAAGGAGAAGTAAGAATGCCTCGTAAGGGCCCCGCCCCGAAGCGCCCGGTCATCATCGACCCGGTCTACGGTTCTCCTCTGGTGACCTCCCTGATCAACAAGGTGCTGCTGAACGGCAAGCGCTCCACCGCCGAGCGCATCGTCTACGGCGCCATGGAGGGCCTGCGCGAGAAGACCGGCAACGACCCGGTCATCACGCTGAAGCGCGCTCTGGAGAACATCAAGCCGACCCTCGAGGTCAAGTCCCGCCGTGTCGGTGGTGCGACGTACCAGGTTCCGATCGAGGTCAAGCCCGGTCGCGCCAACACGCTCGCGCTGCGCTGGCTCGTCGGTTACTCCCGCGCCCGTCGCGAGAAGACCATGACCGAGCGTCTGCTCAACGAGCTCCTCGACGCCTCCAACGGCCTGGGTGCCGCTGTGAAGAAGCGCGAGGACACGCACAAGATGGCCGAGTCCAACAAGGCCTTCGCGCACTACCGCTGGTAGTCGCTACCCACATCGAGACCGAGAGAAGACTGAAGCCTTATGGCTACCACTTCACTTGACCTGGCCAAGGTCCGCAACATCGGGATCATGGCCCACATCGACGCGGGCAAGACGACCACCACCGAGCGGATCCTGTTCTACACCGGTGTGTCGTACAAGATCGGTGAGGTCCACGACGGCGCCGCGACCATGGACTGGATGGAGCAGGAGCAGGAGCGTGGCATCACGATCACGTCTGCTGCGACCACCTGTCACTGGCCGCTCGAGGACAACGACTACACGATCAACATCATCGACACCCCGGGGCACGTCGACTTCACCGTCGAGGTGGAGCGTTCCCTGCGTGTGCTCGACGGTGCCGTGACCGTGTTCGACGGTGTCGCCGGTGTCGAGCCGCAGTCCGAGACGGTGTGGCGTCAGGCCGACCGTTACGGCGTGCCGCGTATCTGCTTCGTCAACAAGCTGGACCGTACCGGCGCCGAGTTCCACCGCTGCGTGGAGATGATCTCGGACCGCCTGGGCGCCCAGCCGCTCGTCATGCAGCTCCCGATCGGCGCCGAGGCCGACTTCAAGGGCGTCGTGGACCTGGTCCGCATGAAGGCGCTCGTGTGGTCCGCCGACGCGGCCAAGGGCGAGATGTACGACACCGTCGACATCCCGGCCACGCACACCGAGGCCGCCGAGGAGTGGCGCGGCAAGCTGGTCGAGGCCGTCGCGGAGAACGACGAAGAGATCATGGAGCTGTTCCTGGAGGGCCAGGAGCCCACCGAGGAGCAGCTGTACGCCGCGATCCGTCGCATCACCATCGCGTCCGGCAAGTCCGACGACACCACGGTCACCCCGGTGTTCTGCGGCACCGCGTTCAAGAACAAGGGCGTCCAGCCCCTGCTCGACGCGGTCGTGCGCTACCTGCCGACCCCGCTCGACGTCGAGGCCATCGAGGGCCACGACGTCAAGGACCCCGAGGTCGTCGTCAAGCGCAAGCCGTCCGAGGACGAGCCGCTGGCCGCGCTCGCGTTCAAGATCATGAGCGACCCGCACCTCGGCAAGCTCACCTTCGTCCGGGTCTACTCGGGCCGCCTGGAGTCCGGCACCGCGGTGCTGAACTCCGTCAAGGGCAAGAAGGAGCGCATCGGCAAGATCTACCGCATGCACGCCAACAAGCGTGAGGAGATCGAGTCGGTGGGCGCCGGCGACATTGTCGCCGTCATGGGCCTGAAGCAGACCACCACCGGTGAGACGCTGGCCGACGACAAGAACCCGGTGATCCTGGAGTCCATGGACTTCCCGGCGCCGGTCATCGAGGTCGCGATCGAGCCCAAGTCCAAGGGCGACCAGGAGAAGCTGGGTGTCGCCATCCAGCGTCTCGCGGAGGAGGACCCCTCCTTCCAGGTGCACACCAACGAGGAGACCGGCCAGACCGTCATCGGCGGTATGGGCGAGCTTCACCTCGAGGTGCTGGTCGACCGGATGAAGCGCGAGTTCAAGGTCGAGGCCAACGTCGGCAAGCCGCAGGTCGCCTACCGTGAGACGATTCGCAAGGCCGTCGAGCGCGTGGACTACACCCACAAGAAGCAGACCGGTGGTACCGGTCAGTTCGCCAAGGTGCAGATCGCGATCGAGCCGATCGAGGGCGGCGACGCCTCGTACGAGTTCGTGAACAAGGTCACCGGTGGCCGCATCCCGAAGGAGTACATCCCTTCGGTCGACGCCGGTGCGCAGGAGGCCATGCAGTTCGGCATCCTGGCCGGCTACGAGATGACGGGCGTCCGCGTCACGCTCATCGACGGTGGCTACCACGAGGTCGACTCCTCCGAGCTCGCCTTCAAGATCGCCGGTTCGCAGGCCTTCAAGGAGGCCGCGCGCAAGGCTTCGCCCGTGCTCCTCGAGCCGATGATGGCCGTCGAGGTCACCACGCCCGAGGACTACATGGGTGAGGTCATCGGCGACATCAACTCCCGCCGTGGCCAGATCCAGGCCATGGAGGAGCGGGCGGGTGCCCGCGTCGTGAAGGGCCTCGTGCCCCTGTCGGAGATGTTCGGCTACGTCGGAGACCTCCGTAGCAAGACGTCGGGTCGCGCAAGCTACTCGATGCAGTTCGACTCCTACGCCGAGGTTCCCCGGAACGTCGCCGAGGAGATCATCGCGAAGGCCAAGGGCGAGTAACGGACTCCGTTTAACGGACCCCGTGAACACGCTTTAGGCTTGACCCCGGAGCCTGCAAGGGGCATTCCGCCGCCAACCCGGCGGAATGCCCCGGGCCCGGGTTTCCCAGCAAAGATCACCTGGCGCCGATGAGTAAGGCGTACAGAACCACTCCACAGGAGGACCCCAGTGGCGAAGGCGAAGTTCGAGCGGACTAAGCCGCACGTCAACATCGGCACCATCGGTCACATCGACCACGGTAAGACGACCCTCACGGCCGCCATTACCAAGGTGCTGCACGACGCGTACCCGGACCTGAACGAGGCCTCGGCCTTCGACCAGATCGACAAGGCTCCCGAAGAGCGCCAGCGCGGTATCACCATCTCCATCGCGCACGTCGAGTACCAGACGGAGACGCGTCACTACGCCCACGTCGACTGCCCCGGTCACGCGGACTACATCAAGAACATGATCACGGGTGCGGCGCAGATGGACGGCGCCATCCTCGTGGTCGCCGCCACCGACGGCCCGATGCCGCAGACCAAGGAGCACGTGCTCCTGGCCCGCCAGGTCGGCGTTCCGTACATCGTCGTCGCCCTGAACAAGGCCGACATGGTGGACGACGAGGAGATCCTGGAGCTCGTCGAGCTCGAGGTGCGTGAGCTCCTCTCCGAGTACGAGTTCCCGGGCGACGACGTTCCCGTCGTCAAGGTCTCCGCTCTGAAGGCCCTCGAGGGCGACAAGGAGTGGGGCAACTCGGTCCTCGAGCTCATGAAGGCCGTGGACGAGGCCATCCCGGAGCCCGAGCGCGACGTCGACAAGCCGTTCCTGATGCCGATCGAGGACGTCTTCACCATCACCGGTCGCGGTACGGTCGTCACCGGCCGCATCGAGCGTGGTGTCCTCAAGGTCAACGAGACCGTCGACATCATCGGCATCAAGACCGAGAAGACCACCACCACGGTCACCGGCATCGAGATGTTCCGCAAGCTCCTCGACGAGGGCCAGGCCGGTGAGAACGTCGGTCTGCTCCTCCGTGGCATCAAGCGCGAGGACGTCGAGCGCGGCCAGGTCATCATCAAGCCCGGTTCGGTCACCCCGCACACCGAGTTCGAGGCCCAGGCCTACATCCTGTCGAAGGACGAGGGTGGCCGTCACACCCCCTTCTTCAACAACTACCGTCCGCAGTTCTACTTCCGTACGACGGACGTGACCGGCGTCGTGACCCTCCCCGAGGGCACCGAGATGGTCATGCCGGGTGACAACACCGAGATGAAGGTGGAGCTCATCCAGCCCGTCGCCATGGAAGAGGGCCTGAAGTTCGCCATCCGTGAGGGTGGCCGGACCGTGGGCGCCGGCCAGGTCACCAAGATCAACAAGTAAGCTCCGCTTGCTTGTCGGTCCGTCGACCTGACATGGGCTGATGCCTGAAAGGGCCCGTACGACTTCGGTCGTACGGGCCCTTTCGCCTTTTCCGGGTGTTCACTCCCGGGTGCCCGCGAGCTCCACCGGCCGGCGTCGCAGGGCCAGGGCGGCGGGGGCGACCGACGCGACCACTGCGAGCACCGCGCAGGCGGAGACGGCCGCGGCGATCGTCGCCCACGGCAGTTCCAGCGTGGTGCGCACCGACAGCAGGCCCAGCGCCGCCCACATCCCGGCCAGGTTGAGCCCGGCCACGGCCAGTCCCAGGACCGCGCCGACCGCGACGACCGTCAGGGATTCGGCGCCCACCAGGCGCAGTACCTGACCGTTGGTCGCCCCGGCCAGGCGCAGCGCCGCCAGGTCGCGGGTTCGGTCGGAGGTGGCCATCACCATCGTGTTGACCAGGGAGATGCCGGTGTAGAGCAGGGCGATGCCGAGGATCAGGAGGAGGCCGAGGCGGGTCGGGCGGTTGGTCTCCGGGTGGGTGGCCGCGACCCACTCGTCCCTGGTGAGCACCTGCCCGCCGGCCGGCCGCACCGCCTCGCGCAGCCCGGCGGCCACGGCCCCGCTGTCGGCGCCGTCGGCGAGGGTGACGTCCACCCGGTCGACGGGGGCGCCGGGGGCGTTGGCCGCGGTGACGTAGACGCCGTTGCCGCCGGTGCCGGTGCGCATCACCGCGGCGATGCGCAGCGTCCGCTCCGTGCCGTCCCCGAGCCACACGCGCACGCTCTGCCCCACGGAGTGCCGCTCCCACTCCTCGTTGACGATGATCGAGTCGTCGTCGAGGGCGGACACGTTCCCCGCGGCGAGCGGCAGCCGGGTGGTGGCGGCGAGGGCCGCGGGGTCGGTGACGGCGCGTGCGTCGGACCTGATCAGTGCCACGCCCTCCTCCAGGACGTACACCGCGCTCGTCGCGGTCGGCGCGACCTCGGCCCCGGACACCGCACGCAGCCGCGCCACGGTCCGCGCATCGAAGCCCGTGCCGCCGTCGGGTGAGGTGACCACGAAGGCGGCGGTGGTCCGCTCGCGCGTCTCCGTGGCCTTCGCCGCGTTCAGCGTCGCGGTGGCGCCGAGCAGGGAGCCGGCGAGGGCGACGGTGACCAGTACGGGGGCCGCGACGGCCGCGGTGCGGCGCACGCCGGCCGCCGCGTTCTCGCGCACCAGCATGCCCGCGGCGCCCGGCAGGCGGGCCGGCAGCCAGGCCAGCAGGCGGGTCAGCGGACGCACCACGACCGGTGCCAGCAGCGCCGCGGCGGTGATCAGCAGCATCGGGCGGCTCACATAGGTCTTGCGGTGCAGCAGGTCGCCGGGGTCGTCGAGCAGGGCGAGGCAGAACGTCACCAGGGCGGTCAGCAGCAGCCCGAGACCGCCCAGCCACCGGCCCCGGGTCATCGCCCCGGCGTCCACCGAGGCCTCCCGCAGCGCCTCGGTGGGCGCGGTCCGGCCGGCCCGCCAGGACGCCGCGACCGCTCCGCCCAGGGCGACGAGGAGCCCGGTCCAGAAGGCCGTGTGGTAGGGCCAGGTGTGGTCGCCGATGGTGAACCAGACCGGTGCCAGGCCCTCGTCGACCACCCACTCCGCCAGCCGCGGCGCCCCGTACGCACCCAGCACGCAGCCGGCCGCGGAGGCGAGCACCCCCACGCCGAGCGCCTCGGCGAACACCGCCCGGCGGATCTGCCCCGGCGTCGCCCCGGCCGTGCGCAGCAGCCCGAACTCCCGGCGCCGCTGGGCCACCGCGAAGGCGAACGTGGACGCCACCACGAACACCGAGACGAACGCGGTGACACCACCGGCCGTGCCGAACAGGGCGTTCATCGCGGTCAGCGCCTCGCTGTCCCGGTCGGGATCGGCGTCGGCGTACCGTCGGTCGTCCCCGGCGAGGACCTGGACGCCCGTGCTGCTCCGCACCGCCTCCCGTACGGCGGAGACCTCCGCGTCGACCACCAACTGCACGCTGTGCGGGGCGAGCCGGACGGCCCGCGCGTCGGTGAAGAAGACGGCGTCCTCGAAACCGCGGTCGGGCACGGTGCCCACGACCCGGAGGGTGCCGCGGTCCGTCCTGAGGCGCTCGCCCGGCGCGGCCCAGCCGCCGGTGACGACGACCTCGTCGGCCGCGCGCGGCGCACGGCCCGCGTCGAGGGCGTACGGGGCGAACGCGGCGGTCGACCAGGGGTGGCCCACCAGGCCGCCGGGCCCGTCGTCGGCCCGTACGGGGAAGGACCGGTCCTCGACGACCGTGCCGAGCCGCGCCAGCTTCGCCACCGTCGGGGCGGGCACGGCACGCGGCTGCGCGAGCCGCTCCGTACGGTCGCCGATCGGCGTCGGCACGCGCAGGGTGTCCTGCCCCCGGACCACCACCGGCGCGGCGGCGAAGCGCTCCGGCGCGCGGTCCGGCGCGTCCGTCGAGGAGGCCAGGGCCAGCCCCGTCACGGCGAGCAGGGCGACCCCCAGGGACAGCGCGACGAAGCTGCCGGTGAAGGTGACCCAGCGGATGCGCAGGGTGCGCAGGGCGGTACTCAGCACGGGACGGTCTCCAGGTGGGTCATGCGGGTGGCGATGGTGTCGGCGTCCGCGCCGGTGAGCCGGCCCTCCACGCGGCCGTCGACCAGGAAGATCACATGGTCCGCGTGGGCCGCGGCCACCGGGTCGTGCGTCACCATGACGACCGTCTGGCCCTCGCCGTCGACCATGCCGCGCAGCAGCGTCAGCACCTCGCGCCCGGTCCGCGAGTCCAGCGCGCCGGTCGGCTCGTCGCCGAACAGCACCTCGGGGCGGGTGATCAGCGCGCGGGCCAGGGCGACGCGCTGCTGCTGGCCGCCGGACAGCTCCGTGGGCCGGTGCCGGGCCCGGTCGCCGAGGCCGACCCGGGCGAGCACCTCGCGTACCCGGGCGCGGGAGGGGCGGCGGCCGGCCAGGCGCAGGGGGAGCGCCACGTTCTGCGCCGCGGTCAGGGACGGCAGCAGGTTGAAGGCCTGGAACACGAACCCGATGCGCTCGCGGCGCAGCAGGGTCAGCCTCCGTTCGCTCAGCGCGGTCAGATCGGTGCCGCCGACACGGACCGACCCCGACGTGGGCCGGTCCAGGCCGGCGGCGCACTGCAGCAGGGTCGACTTGCCCGAGCCGGAGGGGCCCATCACGGCGGTGAACGTGCCCCGGGGGAAGGTCAGGGAGACCTCGTCGAGAGCCGTCACGGTGCTGTCGCCCGTTCCGTAGCGCCTGCTGACGGAGCGCAGTTGGATCGCGTCGTCGTTGCTCATCTGTCCCCACTCTTCGGTCGGCTGCTCGGTGCCTTCACGAAACCGTCCGGGGCGTCTCCGGCGCAGTGCGGCAGGGGCGAGAACAGGGGTATGGCAGGCCCTACCCCCGGTCCTCGCCCTGGGCCGATGGCCCTGCTGCGCACCGCGGATCTACGGTGATCCGCATGCACCCCCGAAACGTGTGGCGGGCCCTGTCCGCCCCCGGCTACCTGCTCTCGGCGTGGCCCTGGCGCGCGGTCGCCTACCTGGTGACCGGCGCGCTGGCCGGTGCCGTGACCCTGGTGGGCCTCGTGGTCGCGGTGGCCCTCGGCAGCGTTCTCGCCGTCGTCGTGGTGGGGCTGCCGATCCTGGTGCTCACCGCCCTCGCGGGCATCCCCGTGGCGCGGTCGGAACGGCACAGGTTGCGCCTGGTCGACCGCGACCCCGTGCCCGTCCGGCACCGGCGGCAGCCTCCCGCCACGGGCCCCTGGCCCTGGCTGACCACCCGGCTGCGGGAGCGGGCGACCTGGCGGGAGCTCGGCTTCGCCCTGCTGTTCGCCCTCCTGCTCTGGCCGGTGGACGCCCTCGTCGTCGCCACCGCGCTGGCGCTGCCGCTCGCCACCGTCGCCACCCCGCTGCTGATGGCCACCGTCGGCGACGGCGAGGAGGCGAAGGTCGTCAAGCTGTGGACGGTCACCACCTGGCCGACCGCGTTCGGCGCGGCCGTGCTCGGGTTGCTGCTGCTCGCCCTGGGCGCCTACGCGCTGGGCCTGACGGCGGGCGCACGGGCCGCGCTGACCCGCGTACTGCTGGGAACGCCGCGCGAGGCGGACCTGGACGCACGCGTCGTCGAACTCGCCCGCTCCCGCGTCCGGTTGGTGGACGCCTTCGACGCGGAGCGCCGCCGGATCGAACGCGACCTGCACGACGGCGCCCAACAGCGCCTCGTCGCCCTGACGATGACCCTGGGCCTGGCCCGCCTCGACGCGCCGCCCGGGCCGCTCGCGGACCAGCTGGCCAAGGCCCACGGAGAGGCGGGCAGGGCCCTGGAGGAGCTGCGCGAGCTGATCCACGGCATCCACCCGAAGGTGCTCACCGACCACGGCCTGGCGGCGGCCGTCGATGACGCCGCCGACCGCTCCGCCGTCCCGGTGGACGTCCGCCTGGTGCTGCCGGGCCGACTGCCCCGCGCCGTGGAGGCCGCCGCCTACTTCGTGGTCTGCGAGGCCCTGGCCAACGTCGCCAGGCACAGCGGCGCCGACCGCGCGGAGGTGACCGGCGGGCACGGCGACGGACGGCTGTTCCTGGAGGTCCGCGACGACGGCCGGGGCGGCGCCGAGGCCGGGGCGGGCAGCGGCCTGACCGGACTGGCCGACCGGGTGTCGGTCCTGGATGGCAGACTCTCCCTGTCCAGCCCGCCGGGCGGACCGACCCTGTTGCGCGTGGAGATTCCTTGCGAATGGACCGAACGCTTCGCGTAGTGCTGGCCGAGGACAGCGTGCTGCTGCGCGACGGGCTGACCGGCCTGCTGGCCCGCTTCGGCCACGAGGTGGTGGCGGCCGTCGGCGACGCGGAGGCGCTCCTCGCGGCCGTGACGGAACACGCCCCGGACATCGTCGTCACGGACGTCCGCATGCCGCCCGGCTTCCAGGACGAGGGCCTGCACGCGGCGGTGCGGCTGCGCGAGCGGCGCCCCGCCCTGCCCGTCCTCGTCCTCAGCCAGTACGTCCAGCGGTCCTACGCCGCCGAGTTGCTGGACTCCGGCGACGGAACCGGCGTCGGGTACCTGCTGAAGGACCGCGTCGGCCAGGTCGAGGAGTTCGTCGACGCCCTGGCCGAGGTCGCGGCCGGCGGCACGGTCGTCGACCCGGAGGTGGTACGCCAGTTGCTGCGCCGCCGCCGGGACCCGCTGGCGCGGCTCAGCCCCCGCGAGCGGGAGGTGCTGGCGTTGATCGCCGAGGGCAGGTCCAACGGCGCCATCGCACGCCAACTCGTCGTCTCCGAGGCCGCCGTGGGCAAGCACATCGGCAGCATCCTCACCAAGCTCGACCTGCCCCCGGCGACCGAGACGCACCGCAGGGTGCTGGCGGTGCTGGCGTATCTGCGGGCCTGATTCTCCTGCGTCCTGCGTCCTGCGTCCTGCGGACACGCGCGGGCCCGGGTGCCCCCACAGGTGCACCCGGGCCCGCCCCCCGTACCTCCGTCGCCTCAGTGGCCGATGTGGCTCACACCCGCTGCCACAGTGCCGGGACGTTCGGAGGTTCCCAGCCCGGCTGGGCCTGGTGGCCCTGGAGGCAGCGGTACGTGGCGCCGCCGTACGTCGCCGTGTCGCCCGGCTGGTAGACGGTTCCGGCCGCCCAGGTGCCGCCGGGCGGGGGCTCCTCGGGGCCGCCGTCGTCGGTCGTCTTCAGGGTGAGGCCGTAGTTCTGGAGCAGCGGGTTGATCGGCTGGAAGAAGGTCTCGCCGCCGCTGCGGCAGTCGCCCGAGCCGCCCGAGGTGACGCCCTGTGCCTGGCTGCCGGAGATGTACGAGCCGCCCGAGTCACCGGGCTCGGCGCACACCGTGGTGCGGGTGACGCCGCTGATGGTGCCCTCGGGGTAGGTCACGCTGGTGTTGTGCTGCTGGATGGTGCCGCAGTGCCAGCCGGTGGTGGAGCCGGAGCGGCACACGGACGCGCCCACCGGCGCCTGCGTGGACCCGGTGACCTGGACGTTCTGGCCGCCGGCGCCGTTGACGTACGGGGTCGCCCTCCAGTTGGAGTTGACCGCCACCCACGCCATGTCCCGGCCCGGGAAGGTCGAACCCTGGAAGGTGCCCTGCGCCACGCGGTTGTACCCGGTCGTGCTCGCACCGGTCCGCCCGCAGTGACCGGCGGTGGCGAAGCCCTCCTGGGTGCCCTTGGTGACCGGGAAGCCGATCGAGCAGCGTCCGCTGTTGTTGATGTAGTACGCCTCGCCGCCGCGCAGGTCGTACAGCGGGCGGGGCCTCTGGGCCGTCTTCTCGACCCGGGCGAGCCCGGCGTCGACCCCGGCCGCGTCGAGGAGGGCGCGGGCCGCGGACGGGCGTACGGCCTGCACGGTGACCGTGTTCGTGCGTACGTCGACGTACCGGACGGGCGCGTCGGTGGTGTCCCGGTCGGCGGCGACCCGGTCCAGCCGGAACTTGGCCGCGTCCAGCTCGGCGAGCGAGTGCCGTACGACCTGTGCCACGGCACCCTGCGCCTCGATCGCCGCGACGTCGGCCGCGTCCGTCGTCGCGACCGTCAGCGTGCCGGACTCGGCGCCCCGCACCCACGCGCCCGCGAAGTCGCCGCCCAGCGCGGCCCGGAGCCGGCCCGCGGTGGCGCCCGCCTCGGCCTCGTTGGCGAGGCGGCGCTCGGCCTGCTGCCGGTCGAGGCCGAGGTCGCGCTGCATGGCGATGAGGAGCGCGGGGGGCGCGGCGTCGGTGCGGAGGGCCTCGGCCGCGGTGGGTGCGGAGCCGGTGGGGGCCGTCCCGGCGCTCGCGGAGCCGCTGAGCCCGGCCACGAGCAGGGCGGCCGTCGCCGCGAGCGCGGCGCCCGCGGCCCTGGCTCCGGGTCTGAACTGTCGGTGGGGCATGGGGGATCTCCTCGGTTTCGGTGGGGAGGTGCCGAAACCGTAGGGAGGGCCGACCGGCGCGCGGAAGACGTCGGCCGACCCTCTCCCCGGCGTTATGGAAGCGGCGTGCGACCGCCGTCACGGGACCCGGTGCGCCGCCATCCACTCCGTGTAGCTGTCGCTGCTCGCCGCCACGCCCGCGTGGGCCATGCGGGCCTGCGCCAGCACGGTCGCGGCGGTGTCCTGCCGCTGGGTCACCGCGTGCCAGCCCAGCAGGTGCCGCCAGGCCAGCGGCGTGCCGGTGAGGGGCCGGGTGACGATGCCGGGCGTGGTCGGGAAGGTCGCCCGGCACAGGCCCACCGCTCGTCCCACCTGCACCAGGTGTACCAGGGACGCGGTGTCCGTCTCGTACATGCGGCGGGGGGTGAACCCGGCGCGGGCGCAGGACGCGGTGAAACAGTCGCCGAAGCAGCCGTCACCGGGTACGCAGGCCCACTCCTCGCCCGCCAGCTCGGTCAGCTCCACCTCCGGCCGGTGGGCGAGCGGGTGACCGTCGGGCACCATGACGAAGACCGGGTCCACGGCGACCTCCCGCCACACCAGCCCCGCGGCACCGGGCGGGGACGCGGAGCCGCAGGTCCCGGCGAGCGCGAAGTCCAGCCGCCCTTCGGCCAGTTGCTCGGCGAGTTCCCGCTCCGACCACGACGTACAGGTCGTCATCCGGGCATCCGGCGCCACGTCCGCCAGCCGGTGCACCAGGGCGCCCAGTAAAGGCCCGTGCGTCCCGCCCAGCCGCAGGTGCCGTGCCGTACGGGGCGCCCGCGCGAACCGCGCCGCCTCCTGCTGCAACTCGGTCACCGCGGGCAGCACGATCCGGCTCCGCTCCAGCACCAGTTCCCCCAGCGCGGTCGCCCGCACCCCGTGTCTCCCCCGCTCGAACAGCGCCCCGCCCAGGGCGCGTTCGATCCGCTTGAGCTGTGCGCTCAACGCGGGCTGTGCGAGACCGAGTGCCGTCGCCGCCCGGGTGAGGCTGCCGGCGTCGGCGATGGCCCGGACCGTCTTGAGATGCCGCAACTCCAGCTCCATGAGGGGAGCTTGCGACGGGGGAGAGGCGGGGGCAAGAGGTTGGTCCGGACCTGTGACGGTGAACCGTTTGGCACGAGCAGGACCGAGTAGGACCGAACCTGTCCTACTGTCCTCCTAACGTCTCCCTCATGACCACGCCAGAGGACACCCAGGCACCCTCGTTCCGCTACTCCGCCGTCACCTTCGACTGCCCCGACCCCGCCGAACTGGCCCGCTTCTACGGTGAGGCCCTCGGCCTGCCCGTCGCCTTCTCCACCGACGACTTCGTCCTGCTCGGCGGCGGCCCGGACGGCGCGGCCGGCCTCGGCTTCAACCGCCTCGCCGACTACCGCCGCCCCACCTGGCCGGACCCCTCCCAGGAGAAGCAGGCCCACATCGACCTGGGCGTCGACGACCTGGACACGGCCGAGGCCCGCCTGCTCGCCCTGGGCGCGACCAAACCCGACTTCCAGCCGGAGCCGGACCGGTGGCGGGTCCTGCTGGATCCGGCGGGACATCCGTTCTGCGTGTCGACGGTGGCGTGACGGGAGGTCGGAGAGCGATCAATAGACGAAGCTGTGCATGATGCCGCCTACGTTCGGTGAACGGAACTGCGGGACCGGTGCGTCACGGGGGACGACTCCCACGCAGACCTCGTACGACGTTCCGGGCATCAGCCGCACTTCCACGACATGCTCCCTACGCAGGGGCGTGAGCTCGGCTCGCATGTCGTGCCATCCGTAGGGCTGGTCCGTGGCCGCCACATAGTCGACGACCTTCTTCGTCGCCGTCTCCTCAAGCCACATGTACACGTCGACCAGACGCGGCGTCTCCGTCCCGGTCAGCTCGTACACCATGTAGGCCTTGGTGCCCTCCCGGCGTACACATACATCGACGGTCACGCCCTCGGCAGTCGTACGACCGCGGCAGTCATCGGCCTGCGTCTCCTGCGGGGACGGAGAGGAGGGCGGCGAGGCTTCGGGGGGCGGGGCGGCGGCACCGGAGGGCGAAGGGCTGCTGGTCGGTTCCGACCGGGCGGCGGGTGGCGGCGCGGTGTCCTTCGCTTCGGCCGTGGGCCCCTTCGATGGCGAGAAGCTCGGGCTCGGTGACGAGGAGACCTTCGCGGCGGTGGTGCCCTGATCGTTGCGGGCCGACTGCCATGGACCGAAGGCCCACAGAGCCACGCCCCCACCGCCGAGTACCACCGCCAGTCCCGCGGCGAGCAGCATGCGCATCGAGCGGGACGCGGAGCGAGTCGGCGGGCTGGGCGGTGGGCCGTGGTAGTGGTACTCGGTGATGTGCTGCGCCCCGCCCGTCTGGTAGGTCCGGGCCTGGTCCTTGGGCGTCGCCTCGTACTTCACCGACGCGGGGTCGGGAGGGGTGTCGCTCATCGCTCGGTGATGTGCTGATCGCGAGCAGACTGGTAGACGCGCGCGTTGCCCGACGGGCTTGCGTTGAACACGACCGACGGCTGGTGGTCAGGGGACCGCGTGGGCACCGTCAGCTCCTCGTCGACCATGCGCCGCAGTTCCGGTGCGAGTTCCGGATGGCGGGCGAGCAGCCGTACGAAGCGGGCCCGCCACGCGTCGACGGCGGCCTCCCGCAAGGGGTCTACGTCTGTGTCGGAGATCGTGCCCTCGGAGCCCTGCCGGGAGCCGTCCTGCTGTCGGCCTGTAGCCGTGCGCAGCAGTTCGCGGTCCTCGGCCAGATCCGACTCGACATCGGCGGTTCGGCCCGGCTGGACCCTGCGCCACAGGCCGACGACGGCGTCCCGGCCGCGTTCCCAGGTCTCGGAGGCCAGCACGTTCACCAGAGCCGTGCCCGCTACCGACGCGAGAGTCAGCAGTTCGGCTTCCATGGGTGGTATCCCCTTCGTGATCCGACACCCCGCTCCGTCGGTGGCGACGTGTCCGCCGGGGTGATTGAGAGTGGCTCAGTTTAGAGGACAACAAGCCTCAGGGAAGCCGTAGTTGATGGCCAGTCAGGTGATCACCGGCTTGTCGTGTCGTCGCTTCGCGCGGTTCAGGAATCCAGCGGGATCGACGCTTGCTCTGCGGCCGAGCCCAGGTATGTGTACTCGGTGGCCCGTGCGATACCCACAGCTGCCACCAGTCATCCCACACACCCCTTTCCGTAAAGTATGTCCGTTCCTCGGGCGTCATGCGCTCTAACCGGAAGACGTTGCCGACGGGGCGGTACCCGACTCTCGTCGGCGAGACGCCGTACCTTTCTTTCACGCTGTCCCTGCTCTTGAACGCGACGGTCAGCCACTTCGAGCCGGGCTTACCGCGTACTGCGCGCTCGGCCCTGGCATCGATCAGCAGAGTCGCGTCGATGTTCTGTGTGTCGATTTTTGCGCTGACATAGCTGCCGCCCAGCCACAGCCGGTGGACGAGGGCGAGTCCGCCGAGGTCATCGGCGTGCCTGTCCTCAAGGGTGAAGAATCTCTCCAGGTAGTCCTGCAGCCCGTCCCACAGTCGGGTGCGGGTGACGGACTCGCGAAACTCCGGCGCGCTGACCAACGTGGATTCCGCTTCGTCGAAGGAAACCGAGTACCGGCCCAGCGGCAGGAATCCGTTGGGAGCGAAGGAAGGCAACACGGGCTGTGGGTCCTGTCGGTGTGTTGATGTCCAGGGAGAGTCACGATGTGCCGTGCGGTCCATCCTGCCGCCACAGGAGTCGGGCCGACGGAGCTTTCGGTGACGTGACTCACCGCGAGGGAGCACTTCAGGCAGTGGGTTTCCGGGGGCTGTGCGCTTCAGACGCGTGTGCAAGCTGTTCTCAGAAGCCCAGGTAGGTGATCTGGACGACATAGACGCGTTCAGTCCGCACGACGATCTGGTACCTGAACATCCCGCCGGGGACTGTGATGTCGGCGCCCTTCGGATCGTCTCCGCCGTACGCGTGGCCTTGTAGGTATCGTGCTTCTGCCGCTCTGACCAGTTCGGCGGCCTTGCGTTCCACTGCGGTGAGAAAGCCGGGCGGGGCGGTGCGGGCGGTTTCCTCCGCGCCGAAGGCGTACTCCCAGGCCCAGCTCAAGCGTGTACAGCCTTCATCGCCTCGTTCAGGACGATGCTCAGCTCTCGCAAAGCCTCACGGGCGGTCGCCGGGTCCTCGTGTTCCAGGTTGCTCTCGGCATGGGCGTGGCGGGCTGCGAGGTCGGGTCGGCGGGCGATCTCGATATCGCGGGCCCAGGCCAGGGCCCAGCTCCGCACGGGGCTGAGTGACTGCCATTCCAGAGCCTTGGCGAAGGCCTCGTCTTTGGTTTGCTGCATCTCCGGCAGGCGGCCGGGGGCGACGACGGCGAGGGCGGCCCGCAGTGCGTCCGGCGTCTGCTCGGGACGGGGGACCAGCTCGTGTCCGTGGTCGGCCTGCGTGCTCATGGAGTCCTCCCGGGAGTGCACTGGCCAGGGTAGTCGTCCGGGAGGGCTGGGGTATCGGGGCGCGAACATCGAACCTGTTTCTCCTGTTCAGCGAGTGTGTGAAGGGGAGCGGCAGTCGCGGCAGCGGTCCTCTGCTTCGGGGGCTCGGAAGCCTCGGTCGCAGCCGTCGCAGTTGCGGAGGGGGTGGCGGGGTGGCGGTGGAGCCGCGGACGCCCGGGCGCGGAGTGGGGCCGGGGGCGGCAGCTGGTCGGCCAGGCGGTGGGCGAGGAGGGCGGCGGGGCGGCGCAGGGGCTCGTCGGGCAGGCCGGCGGTCAGGGCTTCGCGTACGGCTGTGGAGGTGACGTTCCGTTCCAGCCAGGCGGCGACGCCGGGGGCCAGGTGGGCGGTGTCGGTCGCGGAGAGAAGGAGGCGGGGGTCGTGTCGGCGCAGAGTGGTGAGGAGGTCGGTGGCCTGCTGGAGGAGCGCGGGGGCCTTGCTGCTCGGCTGCGGTACGGCGAGGAGGGCCTTGCGGGGGCGGGTGCCGCGCGGGTGTGGCCGGTTCGTTCGCTCCGTTGCCGGGCGCTCGGGGCGCTCGGGGCACCCGGTGTCGGCCGGCTCGCGCCGGTGCTTCGGCTGGTTGCAGGAGACGGTGCGGGTGATGATGCGGCCTGTGGGGGTGCGTACGCGTTCGCGGCGCAGGTAGCCGTGGGCCTCCAGCTCGCGCAGGGCGGCGGCGATCCGGGTCGGTCCCTCGGGGAAGCGTGCGGTGAGCGACTTGATGTCGGCGCCCGCGCCGGTGGGCAGCGACTGGAGGTGACAGCTGAGGCCGATCGCCAGCAGCGACAGCTCCTTGTGCTGGACCAGGTGGTTGCCGATCACCACGAAGCGGGTGGTGTGGCGGGTGTTCTCGTGGATGATGCCGCCGCCGTGACGACGCGAACGGGTCGGATCGGCGGCGGGGGCTGACTGGGCGCGCGTGGGCGCGCTAGGGTTTTGGGTACCCATCGGGAAGGTCTTCCTCTTCCTTGGTGGTAGGCCCTCGCACCGGGATGCCAGTCCCGGCGGGGGCCGAAGTCTTTTTGCGGTTGTGTGCGCTGAGCGTAGGAGAGTTGGGGGCTCGGAAATCCAGCTCAGCCGGTGATGTTCACCCGCCCGAGTGATGACGAGCCTCGGGCGGAGGGGTGGGGCTTGGTGGGGTTCTTTCTCCCAAGTTCTTTTTATTGGTAAGGCACCGAGGGCACCGGAACCTCAAAACGTGGGTTCCGGTGGCGTGAAGCCCAGTTCGGCCCAGACGGTCTTGCGCGGAAACCGGTCCTCCGATACTCCCCAGCGGTCCGCCAGCGCCTCGACGAGCAGCAGGCCCCGGCCGGATTCGGCGTCGGGCGCGGGCGTTCGGAGGCAGGGCAGTTCCTCGCCCCGGGTGTCGGTGACCTCGATGCGGAGGGTGTCGCCGACGACGTAGAGCGTGAGCCGGAAATCGCGGCCGGGGACGCGTCCGTGGGCCGCCGCGTTGCTCGCCAGCTCGGCGACGAGAAGGCGTGCCGGGTCCAGGGGCAGTCCCCAGGAGCGGAGTTGCTCGGTCGCAAGCAACCGGGCGAGGCGGGCACCGCGACGCGTGGGGGAGAGCTGCACGCTGAAGTTGCGGACAGAAGTCGTGAGTTCGGCGGATTTCTGCTTCACGTCACTCAGCGTGGCCGCGTGTGCGTACCGTGAGAAGTGACTCAGCGGGTACGTACGGTGACTGTCCGGTGGTTGTCCACTGGTGTCGGTGCTGTCGGGTGGGGCGTACGGGTAGGGCGCTGGGGGCGATTCGGCCAGTACGACGAAGGGGCGCGGGATGACGACGGTCGAGGTGGACGAGCCGGGGTGGGAAGTGGACCCCGATGACGAGTGGGGCGTCGCGGTCATCACCACGGTGGGGCGGCAGTTGAAGCTCCGGCGCGAGGCGGTGGGGATGCGGGCCGCCGAGTTCGGAGAGGCCGTCGGGTACGGGGAGGACCTCGTATACAAAGTCGAGGGCGGGAAACGGATTCCCCGGCAGGAGTATCTGGACAGGGCCGACGAGATCCTGGACGCGGGCGGGCTGATCTCGGCCACTTGGGAGGACGTGAAGAAGGTCCGGTATCCGAAGCGGGTGCGGGAGTTGGGCAAGTTGGAGGCGAAAGCGGCTGAGATCGGTATCTACGAGTGCAACAGCGTCCATGGGCTGTTGCAGACGCCGGAGCACGCTCGCGCCCTGATGGAGGCGGCACAGCCGCCGTACTCCGCAGATGACGTGGAGCGCATGGTGGCTGCCCGCCTGGCTCGGCAGACAGTTCTCGAACGCGATCCGGCCCCATCGATCCACTTCGTCCTGGAAGAGGCGCCGTTGCGTCGGCCGGTTGGAGGCACAATGGTGTGGCAGCGCCAGCTCGAACGTTTGCTAGAGGTGGGGCGGTTGAACCACGTCACGCTGCAGGTCATGCCGACGAACACCGATGCCCATCCTGGGGTGGACGGCAAGATCGAGCTGCTGAAGTTCCCGGACGGTACGGCGGTGGGGCGTTCCGATGGTGCGTTCAATGGGCGGCCAATCGCTGAGCCCAGGGACTTGCGCATCCTTGAGTTGCGGTATGGCACCATCCGGGCGCAGGCTCTCCCGCCCAGGGAGTCGTTGGCCTTCATCGAGACACTGCTGGGAGAAACATGATCCGCGAGGCCGAACTGGTCTGGTTCAAGAGCAGCTACAGCAGCGGCACCGACGGCAACTCCTGCGTCGAACTGGCCCTCACCCCCAGCACCATCCACGTCCGCGACTCCAAGCACGTACAGGACGGCCCCCGCCTGGCGCTCACCCCGACCGCCTGGACGAACTTCCTCCCGTACGCGTCGGAGAGCTGACGACCTCCTGCGTGCCCACGACCGCCAGCAGCTCCAGCAACCCCGCGCTGTCCGTCCCCACGGCCGGTGTGAACCACAGGAGCCGCTGGCGGCCGTCCTCGCTGAACAGGTTGAGGCAGTTGACCTCGATGACGCCGATCGTCGGGTGGACGATGCGTTTGCGGTCGTCCCGCCGGAAGGCCACGTCGTGCTCGGCCCACAGCGCGGCGAACTCGGGGGAGACGTCGAGCAGCGTACGGATCATCCCGCCGACTTCCGCGTCCTTCGCGTCCCGCCTCGCGGCGGCCGCACGCAGGTCGGCGACGAAGGCGCGGGACTGGCTCGCGTGGTCGGCCTCGGGATACAGGCGCCGGGTGTCGGGCTCGGTGAACCACCGGTGGACGAAGCTGGCCCGCGGCCCCCGGAAGCCGGACTGGTCGCCGACCAGCGCCACGGCCAGTGGATTCTGCACGAGCGTGACGTGCAGGTCGGTGATCACCTGGGCCGGGGTCGACGTCAGACGGCCGAGCAGGTCGAGCATGCCGGGGTGGACGTGCGAGGCGGCCCCGCCCTGCACGGGCACCGGCCGGTCGGCGAGCCGGTAGAGGTAGTCCCGCTCGTCGGCGGACAGCCGCAGCGCCCTCGCCAGCGCGGCGATCATCTGCTCGGACGGCTGGGACCCGGCCCCGCGCTCCAGCTCGTTGTAGTAGTCCACGGACGCCCCGGCGAGGTGGGCGACCTCCTCGCGGCGCAGCCCCGGCACCCGGCGCCGCGGCCCGGCCGGAAGTCCGACGTCGGCCGGGCGGATGCGCTCCCGCCGCGAACGCAGGAACGCTCCCAGCTCGGCGTACTTCACAGCGCTCATACCGTCCATTCTGCGCCGGGCGGGGGCGGTGACCCATGGGATGACATCCCCTGGCTGCGCAGGCCGGCCGGGCGCATCGTGGACGCATGACCACGAACACGAACACGAACACAGCGGCGGACACCCGCGTGGCGATCGTCACCGGCGGATCCCGCGGCATCGGCCGGGCGGTCTCCGAGAAGCTCGCCCAGGACGGCCTGGCCGTCGTCGTGAACTACGCCCGCGACGCGGCGTCCGCCGAGGAGACCGTGGCGGCGATCACCGGTGCCGGCGGGCGGGCGATCGCCGTACCGGCGGACGTGGCGGAGGAGAAGGAGATCGCCGCGCTGTTCGACCGGGCGGAGGAGGAGTTCGGCGGCGTCGACGTGGTGGTGAACTCGGCCGGGCGGATGACCCTGTCGACCATCGCCGACCTGGACCTCGCGGCACTGGACGCCATGCACCGCACCAACATCCGCGGCACCTTCGTGGTCGCCCGGGAGGCGGCCCGGCGGCTGCGGGCGGGCGGGAGCTTCGTGGGCTTCTCGACCTCCGTGGTCGGCACGCAGTTCCCGACCTACGGGGCGTACGCGGCGAGCAAGGGCGCCGTGGAGGCGATGACCCTGATCATGGCCCGTGAGCTGCGCGGACGGGACATCACGGTGAACGCCGTGGCCCCCGGCCCGACGGCCACGGACATGTTCCTCACCGGCAAGACCCCCGAGCAGATCGACCAGCTCGCCAAGACCCCGCCGCTGGAGCGACTGGGCACCCCGGACGACATCGCCGCCGTGGTCGCCTTCCTCGGCAGCCCCGCCGGTCACTGGGTGAACGGCCAGGTCCTGCGCGCCAACGGGGGGATGATCTGATGCCCTTCGCCCACTTCAAGGTCCCCGCGGGCACCCTCACCGCCGAGGACAAGCGGAAGATCGTCGAGCGCACCACCGACTTGTATACGGAGATCTACGGTGAGCGGGCCCGCCCCACCACCGTCGTGCTCGTCGACGAGGTCCCCGACGGCGGCTGGGGCGTCGCGGGCAACGTCCTCACCGCCGCGATGCTCAATGGTGACGCCGGTACGGAGGCCGCTCACACCGCCCACTGAATGGCGTCTGTTTCTCACATGGTGGACAGAATTGGCGCGGGACACTGGCCAGGATGTTTACATGCGCGTAACACTTATGTGTCCCGCGCGCGGCAATGGCGCCGAGCGCCCCTCACCGGACCGACCGGTCGACCGGATGGCCGTACAGCCTCCGTCCCGGCAGGGCCGGTGTCAGCCGCGCCAGAAAGGGCCCCCGTGACGACACGAAGCGAGACCAGGACCGCGCTCGACCAGCTCCTCACCGAGATCGAACACCGCAACCCGGCCCAGCCGGAGTTCCACCAGGCCGCCCACGAGGTGCTGGAGACCCTGGCGCCGGTGCTCGCGGCCCGTCCCGAGTACGCGGAGCCGGGCCTCGTCGAGCGGCTGGTCGAGCCGGAGCGGCAGGTCATGTTCCGGGTGCCGTGGCAGGACGACCAGGGCCGTGTCCAGGTCAACCGGGGCTTCCGCGTCGAGTTCAACAGCGCGTTGGGCCCGTACAAGGGCGGCCTGCGCTTCCACTCCTCCGTCAACCTGGGCGTCATCAAGTTCCTGGGCTTCGAGCAGGTCTTCAAGAACGCGCTGACCGGCCTCGGCATCGGCGGCGGCAAGGGCGGCAGCGACTTCGACCCGCACGGGCGCAGCGACGCGGAGGTCATGCGGTTCTGCCAGTCGTTCATGACGGAGCTGTACCGGCACATCGGCGAGCACACGGACGTCCCGGCGGGGGACATCGGCGTCGGCGGCCGGGAGATCGGCTACCTGTTCGGCCAGTACCGCCGGATCACCAACCGCTGGGAGGCCGGTGTGCTGACCGGCAAGGGCCAGGGCTGGGGCGGCTCGCTGATCCGTCCGGAGGCGACCGGCTACGGCAACGTCCTCTTCACGGCGGCGATGCTGCGCGAGCGCGGTGAGGACCTGGAGGGCCAGACGGCGGTCGTCTCCGGCTCCGGCAACGTCGCCATCTACACGATCGAGAAGCTGACCGCCCTCGGCGCGAACCCCGTCACCTGCTCGGACTCCTCGGGCTACGTCGTCGACGAGAAGGGCATCGACCTCGACCTGCTGAAGCAGATCAAGGAGGTCGAGCGCGGCCGCGTCGACGCCTACGCCGAGCGCCGGGGCTCCTCGGCCCGATTCGTGCCGGGCGGCCGCGTCTGGGAGGTCCCGGCGGACATCGCCCTCCCGTCGGCCACGCAGAACGAACTGGACGAGAACGACGCCGCGACCCTGATCCGCAACGGCGTCAAGGCGGTCTCCGAGGGCGCCAACATGCCGACGACCCCCGAGGCCGTCCACCTCCTCCAGCGCTCCGGCGTCGCCTTCGGCCCCGGCAAGGCGGCCAACGCGGGCGGTGTCGCGGTCAGCGCCCTGGAGATGGCGCAGAACCACGCCCGTACGTCCTGGACGGCGGCGCGGGTCGAGGAGGAGCTGACGCACATCATGAACGACATCCACACCACCTGCCACGAGACCGCCGAGCGCTACGACGCCCCCGGCGACTACGTGACCGGCGCGAACATCGCGGGCTTCGAGCGGGTGGCCGACGCGATGCTCGCCCAGGGCGTCATCTGAACCGGAGGGGAACACTCCATAAACGCGGCGGGGAGGGTGGGTGGGGGCCTGCCCAACCCTCTACCGCTCGTGCGAACACTGTTCTTGTCTGTTCGGATGGTGCGTACAGCGGACAAGGAGACATCGGTACCCGAGCGGGTGCCTGAACGGCTGAGGGGGCGGCTGACGGGACGATTGACGGGACGGTCGGGACAGCCCCTCCCACCCCTTCCACCGCCCGCGCCCCGCCGGCTGTACGTCATCGACGGCATCCGCCTGCTCGCCGCCCTGATGGTGGCCGCACACCACTACGCCGGCACCTGGCGCGCCGACCGCCCCGGCAACCTGATCTGGGACCGGCCGGTGTCCGAGATCATGCCCACCGTGTTCCGCGTCGCCTCCTACGGCTGGATCGGCGTCGAGATCTTCTTCGTGATCAGCGGCTTCGTGATCAGCGGCTTCGTGATCTGCATGTCGTGCTGGGGCCGCACCCCGCGCCAGTTCTTCGTCTCCCGCGTGATCCGGCTGTACCCGGCGTACTGGTTCGCGGTCCTGTTCACCACGACCGTGCTGATCGCCGTACCGGGCGTGTGGGAACGCCTCCGCCTGCGCGAGGTCCTGCTCAACCTGACCATGCTCCAGGCCGGCTCCGACGTACCGAACGTCGACGGCGTCTACTGGACCCTCTGGGCCGAGCTGCGCTTCTACCTGCTCTTCCTGGTCGTGGTCGCCATGGGCCTCACGTACCGCAGGGTCGTGCTCTTCTGCTGCGTGTGGGGCGCGGTCGCGATGCTCGCCCCGGCCGCCGACCTCCCCCTCCTGGAACTGATCGCCAACCCGGAGGGAGCCTGGTACTTCATCGCCGGCCTCGCCCTCTACCTCATGCACCGCTTCGGCCAGGACCTGCTGCTGTGGGGCATCCTCGGCATGGCGTGGCTGATGGGCCAGATGGAACTCGGCAACCGGATCGAGTACGTCGAACGCGTCTCGAGCTGGCGGGGCAGCGTGGCGATCTTCACCGTCTTCCTGCTCTTCATGGTCGCCGTCGCGCTCGGCCACACCGACCGCATCCGCTGGAAGTGGCTGGTCACGGCGGGCGCCCTGACGTACCCGCTCTACCTGATCCACTACGCGGCCGGCACAAGCCTCATCGCCCGCCTGCACGGCACGATGGACGCCCGACTGCTGCTCGCCCTGATCATCACGGGCTTCCTGCTGCTGAGCCACCTGATCCACCGCTTCGTGGAACGCCCGGTGTCGAGGCTGCTGAAGAAGGGGCTGGACACATCGTTCGCACGGCTGCGCAACGCGGGGGGCCACTGACCGGTGGTTGATCCGATGGGCCTTCTCGCCGCGCCCCGCCGAGGGCGCCCGCGGTGCACCGGCAGTCCGGGAGCCGCGGCTGTCAGCGTTCGCGTTCCCACGTGTGCAGGACCGCCAGGGCGTAGGCGACGCGGGGGTCCAGCCGGCGGGGGTCGAGGCGGTAGAGCTTGTTGATGCCCCGATAGTCCAGCACCGTCCCGGCACCGCGCGTGCGCCAGCGGGTCCGGGCCGGCCTGCCGAACGTGTAGTCGTCCGCCTCGCCCACGAAGAACGAGTACAGCGCCGCGCACAGCGCGAGGACGAACCACAGGGGTGCGGTCACCACGTGGACCAGCCACGCGTACCACGTGCCCGCCCTGCCGCTGACCCCGTGGGACGGTCCGGCGAACTCCGCGGACCACCGGACCCGCCGGGGCCACGGGAGGAGCCGGCCGCCGCGACGGGTGACCCGGGCCAGCGGGGTGCCGTCGGCCGCGTGGACCTCGTAGACGTCCGGGGCGACCGGGCGGACGGAGCAGAAGGGGGTGCCGTCCGCTCCGTCGTCGACCCAGAAGGGGACCGGCGTCTGCCGGCTCCAGCGCTGTGCGCTGTGCGCTGTGCGGGGTGAACACCCGGGCCAGCGGGGTGTCCTCGGGCCGGCGGGCGGTCGTCGCCCGGACCGCCGAGACCGCCTCGGCGTCGGGCGGCAGGTGCCCGGGCCGTGGGTCCGTCACCGGAACCGGGTTGTTCACGGAGACCACGAACGCGTACGGGGTGGTGTCTTTCACGAGGTCCACGGTGTCATCAGAAGGGGTAGAGGCTCGACAGGCCGTCCACGACGTCTCCCGCCGTCCGGCGTGCCTGGTCGATCGAATCGTGAATCTTCTCGGACGCGTACCGGACCGCACTGGTGGGGGAGGTGTGACCGGAGAACGACGGTTGGTAACGGCTGAGGTATGGTGACTGACGGTGATCATCCAGTCGGAGCACACATCACTGGGGGAGACAGTCGTGAGTGGCGTCGCGGGACCTGGCCCGGTGGGTGGCGGCCGGAGGGATCTCGCCTCCTCGCCCGCCGAGAAGGCGGCCGCCGTGAAGGCGATCGAGGAGCACATCCAGCCCGACACCGCCAAGGCCGGGGCGTGGGCGGACGAGGACACGGGGGACGCGGTCAAGGCGTTCGCCGCGAAGGACGGGGACGGCTGGGTCACGTCGTCGGCGCTGAAGAAGGCCCACAAGACCTGGGGCGACCAGGTGAAGAACCTGATGGACCGCCTCGACTCGGAGAAGGGCGCGCTGCGCGGCGCCGGCACCATCCTGCAGAGCACGGACTACGGGGTGGGCGCCCAGACCCTGAAGATCCGGCAGCCGTCTCCACTGGACCGGTTCTGAAGGCGCGAGGCGGGGAAACGGGCGGATGCCGACGTACCACGAGATCATGACCACCGACCTCGGCGCGCTCACCACCGCCGCCGACCGGTGGGACGGCATGGCGGGCGAGTTCGCCAAGCAGGAGAAGGCCTATGACCGGGATGTGCACGGCATCTCCATGGGCACCGGCTGGGTGGGACTGAGCGCCGACGCGGCCAACCGGCGCTTCGACATCACCCTCAAGGAATTCCAGTACGCGCAGACGGAGGCCAAAGCGGTGGCGGGCCTGCTGCGCGATGCGCACACGCAGTTCGTCGAACTGCGCGGCCGGCTGAAGTCGGCCCGGCAGGACGCCATCGACGCGGGCATGAAGGTCTCCGACCAGGGCCTCGTGAGCCTCGACACCGAGCGGCTGACGGAGGCGGAACGCAGGACCTTGAACCACGACCCGGCGTGGCGGGAGGTCGTCCAGTCGTGGCAGAACCACATCAACAAGGCGGTGCGGGACGTCACCGACGCCGACGCCGGCGTCCAGATCGCCCTGCAGGCCGTCGTGATCGACTCGAGCGTCATCGCCGGGGGCAAGGGCTTCAACGGCGAGGCGAAGGACGACATCGAGAAGTACGAGGGCGAAGCGGCCGAGGAGGCGCTGGAGAAGCTCCGGGCGGGTGAGCGGCTGTCCGACAAGGAGATCGCCGAGCTGGAGCGCACGTTCCGGGACAACAGCGACGACGCGGCGTTCTCGCGCACCCTCCTGGACGGCCTGGGCGCGGACGGCACGATCACGCTGACGAACAAGCTGAACGACCTCATCCACGTGCAGGGCGGCGACCGCGCGGGCCACTACTCGACGATCGAGACGGGCCTGGCCAACGCCCTTGCCTCGGCGACGAAGGACACCAAGTCGCAGTGGTACGAGGACTGGCGCGAGGACATGCGCGCAGCCGGCGTGGAGCGGCACGGCACGGATGTGCAGGGCGCGCGCCTCGACAAGGCGGTCGGGTACCAGTCCCTCGTCACCCTCATGGAGAAGGGCCACGGATACTCGTCCGGCATGCTCGGGGACCTCACCGACGACATGATCGCGGCGGAGAAGAAGGACCCCGGCATCTGGCAGCTGAAGCACGAGTACAGCGGCAAGGAGGACGGCTGGTTCGCCAACGATCCGGTGGACGGCATGCTCGGCATCATGAGCCACGATCCGGACGCGGCGGCGGCTTACCTCAGCTCCGACGAGAAGATGAAGTACCTGATGAAGGACCGGGACTGGGACGTCACGCTGCATGAGCGGGAAGGTGCGAAGGTCAGCACGTACACGCCGGGCGTGGACGGGGACAGCCGGGCCGGTTTCGGCGCGGCGCTCCAGGCGGCGGCGACGGGGATCGACCCGTCGGACCCGAACGCGCGCTACGTCGAACACACGAAGCAGAACGACGCGGTCTTCAAGTCGGCCCTCACGTCCCTGGCCGACAGCGGCGACGACTTCCCACCGAACCTGCGCGAGCCGATGGCCAACATCCTGGTCAACCACGGGGCCACGGTCCACACGGCGATGAGCGAAGTCGCCATCGCCGGCTCCCCCCTGGACCAGGGCGACCTCTTCGAAGTCACCAAGCAGGTCTCCAAGGACCAGGATGCCTACAACACCCTGAACGCGGGGCTGAACCAGGCGATGGTCGCCGACATCCACGACGACCCCCAGTCCAAGTCGACGGAGTCCCTCGTCCGGGCCGGCCGCACGGTCGGTTTTCTGGAGGAGGCGCGCATCCAGGCACAGGGAGACCCCAAGGTCGCGGAGTTCACCTGGAAACCCGTCGTGGACGAGGCGATCGGCTACATCCCGGTCGCCAGCGACAAGGTGCAGCAAGGGGTTGACTACGTCACGGACAGGTGGCTGTCGGACGAGCAGAGGCGGCTGGATGATCAGGCGACCGAAGAGAACGTGAACGCATACAAGACTCGGAACGGTCAGCTCGCTGCGCTGTCGGATGAATGGAAACGAACCCACGGCGTGGCTGCCGAAGAATACGGGCCGATGGACACCATCGAGAAGTCGACCGAAGCAGGTGTCCAGCACGCACAGGGAATCTCAGGAGCAGGGGCTACGCAGTGAGTCGGGGTTGGCGAGCGGGCTTGTTGACCGCCGTGGTCGCGTGCCTGGTCGCACTTATCGTCCTGTGGGCCGGCCAAGGCGATGAGAAGCACGCACTTCCGCAATCGCTCTGCGGCACACGAATCGCTCCGGAAATCCTGGAACCCCTGATTCCCGCTGAAGGCGACATCACCGAGCGGAGTGACGTGGACCGGCAGAACCCGAGTTCCTCGTCGTGGTGCAGTTTGCATGTGGATGGCAAGGCAGCTCTTGACGTGCGATTCGCATGGCACAGTGATCTCGTGGATCCCTTGGAGATTGCAAATTCGGTGCAATCCGTCTCGCAGCTCCAGATGCCGGAGCGCGTGACCGAAAATCCGGACATGGTCCTGGGTAACGACGGGGCCATCGCGACCACGTCGTGCCACACCAAAGGTGGGGCGTATTTCACCTTGTCGGTGCTGTTGAAGCAGGGCAACCCTACGGATGCCGGTCACCGGCGTGACATCGACAAGTTCATGCGCGCCTACTTCCCCGCCACCGTCAAGACCCTGCACTGCCGGTGAGTCTCTCCCCGGAGGTGGTCGCTCGGGTGTCCGTGTGTAGGGCTTGGTGACGTGGGGTACAGTCATCCGCTTCGATTGGCCAGCCCCGCGTCCCGTATGGCAGACTAGCGGGGTTGCTCGGTCGAGTGCCGATGCTGCGCGCCTCCCGCCGGGAGGACCGGAAGCGAGTCCCACAGTACTCGTCGCCCCTGCTCAGGAGCGGACGTACGGGAATCTTCCGGGAAGTGTCAGCGGGGTACCGGCCAGGCGCCCGGTGGGCCTCTCGCCCCCGGTCCGCGGTTCCGGAAGGGCCCGCACCTCCCAGTGCAGGGATGTTCGAACAAGGGACATCTGTGTCAGCGAGAGTGCGACACGCCCGACCGCGTGGGTCGGAGGAGGGGAGGG
Organism: Streptomyces sp. NPDC053750; assembly: GCF_044544295.1. Lineage (NCBI taxonomy): Bacteria > Bacillati > Actinomycetota > Actinomycetes > Kitasatosporales > Streptomycetaceae > Streptomyces > Streptomyces sp. NPDC053750. Next base: position 300,298 of record NZ_JBITXB010000007.1, read on the forward strand.
TGAAGAGCAAGGAACCACCGGGTTCCGGAGCGTTACGAGAGACAGGACTACGAAGTAGCCATGGCGGGACAGAAGATCCGCATCCGGCTCAAGGCCTACGACCACGAGGTCATCGACTCTTCGGCGAAGAAGATCGTCGAGACGGTGACTCGCACTGGTGCGTCGGTCGCGGGCCCGGTGCCGCTGCCCACTGAGAAGAACGTGTACTGCGTCATCAAGTCGCCGCACAAGTACAAGGACTCGCGCGAGCACTTCGAGATGCGCACGCACAAGCGCCTGATCGACATCCTCGACCCGACCCCCAAGACCGTTGACTCTCTGATGCGACTCGACCTCCCGGCCGGTGTCGACATCGAGATCAAGCTCTGAGGCCGGTGATCTGAAGATGACCAAGCAGATCAAGGGCATCCTGGGCGAGAAGCTCGGCATGACGCAGGTGTGGGACGAGAACAACCGCGTTGTTCCCGTCACCGTCGTCAAGGCCGGCCCCAACGTCGTCACCCAGGTCCGCACGAACGACGTCGACGGCTACGAGTCCGTCCAGATCGCGTTCGGCGAGATCGACCCGCGCAAGGTGAACAAGCCCCTCAAGGGCCACTTCGCCAAGGCCGACGTCACCCCCCGCCGCCACCTCGTCGAGATCCGTACGGCCGACGCCGCCGAGTACACGCTCGGTCAGGAAGTCACCGCCGAGGTCTTCGAGGCCGGCATCAAGGTCGACGTGACCGGCAAGAGCAAGGGCAAGGGCTTCGCCGGTGTCATGAAGCGTCACAACTTCAAGGGCCTCGGCGCCGGACACGGTACCCAGCGCAAGCACCGCTCGCCCGGTTCCATCGGTGGCTGCGCCACCCCGGGCCGCGTGTTCAAGGGCCTCCGCATGGCCGGCCGTATGGGCAACGAGCGGGTCACCACCCAGAACCTGACCGTCCACGCCGTTGACGCGGAGAAGGGTCTGCTGCTCATCAAGGGCGCGGTTCCCGGTCCGAACGGCGGCCTCGTCCTGGTCCGCACCGCGGCCAAGGGGGCCTGAGGTAACCGATGAGCACTGTTGACATCCTTTCGCCGGCGGGCGACAAGGCCGGGACCGTCGAGCTCCCCGCGGAGATCTTCGACGTCGAGAAGGTCAGCGTTCCGCTGATCCACCAGGTCGTCGTCGCGCAGCTGGCCGCTGCCCGCCAGGGCACGCACAAGACCAAGACCCGCGGTGAAGTCCGTGGTGGCGGCAAGAAGCCGTACCGCCAGAAGGGCACCGGCCGCGCGCGCCAGGGTTCGACCCGTGCGCCGCAGTTCGCCGGCGGTGGCGTCGTGCACGGCCCCGTGCCGCGCGACTACTCGCAGCGGACCCCGAAGAAGATGAAGGCCGCGGCCCTGCGCCACGCCCTCACCGACCGGGCGCGCCACAACCGCATCCACGTCGTCTCCGGCGTCGTCGAGGGCGACAGCCCGTCGACGAAGGCCGCCCGGACGCTGTTCGGCAAGATCTCGGAGCGCAAGAACCTGCTCCTGGTCGTCGACCGCAGCGACGAGGCCGCGTGGCTGTCCGCCCGCAACCTGCCCCAGATCCACATCCTGGAGCCGGGCCAGCTGAACACGTACGACGTTCTCGTCTCGGACGACGTGGTCTTCACCCAGGCCGCTTTCGAGTCCTTCGTGTCTGGCCCCAACAAGGCCGCTGACACCGAAGGGAGCGAAGCCTGATGGCTACGCGTCACCCGAGCATCGCCTCCAAGGCGGCCAAGGCCGCCAAGGCCGCGCGCGTCGCCAAGGCGCGTCGCCACGAGGCCGAGGGCAAGAACACCGTCGTCACCCCGGCCAGCAAGGCGTTCACGGACCCCCGTGACGTGCTGCTGAAGCCGGTCGTGTCGGAGAAGAGCTACGCGCTCCTCGACGAGAACAAGTACACGTTCATCGTCGCGCCGGGCTCCAACAAGACCCAGATCAAGGAGGCCGTCCAGGCGGTCTTCTCGGTCAAGGTCACCGGGGTCAACACGATCAACCGCCAGGGCAAGCGCAAGCGGACCCGCACGGGCTTCGGCAAGCGTGCCGACAGCAAGCGCGCGATCGTGACCCTTGCCGAGGGCGACCGTATCGACATCTTCGGCGGTCCGACCTCCTGACGGAGGTCCGGATCGTCCGAATATCGGACGAGGACTGAGAAATGGGAATCCGCAAGTACAAGCCGACGACGCCGGGCCGCCGTGGCTCCTCCGTCGCCGACTTCGTCGAGGTCACGCGGTCCACGCCGGAGAAGTCGCTGGTCCGCCCGCTGCACAGCAAGGGCGGCCGTAACAACGCCGGTCGTGTGACCGTTCGCCACCAGGGTGGCGGACACAAGCGCGCCTACCGTGTCATCGACTTCCGTCGCCACGACAAGGACGGCGTGCCGGCGAAGGTCGCGCACATCGAGTACGACCCCAACCGCACCGCGCGCATCGCGCTGCTGCACTACGCCGACGGCGAGAAGCGCTACATCCTCGCCCCGCGCAACCTGCAGCAGGGTGACCGCGTCGAGAACGGTCCCGGGGCCGACATCAAGCCGGGCAACAACCTGGCCCTCCGCAACATCCCGGTCGGTACCACGATCCACGCGATCGAGCTCCGTCCCGGTGGCGGTGCCAAGTTCGCCCGCTCCGCCGGTGCCTCCGTGCAGCTGCTCGCGAAGGAGGGCGCCTACGCCCACCTGCGCATGCCGTCCGGAGAGATCCGCCTGGTCGACGTGCGCTGCCGCGCCACCGTCGGCGAGGTCGGCAACGCCGAGCAGAGCAACATCAACTGGGGCAAGGCGGGCCGCAAGCGGTGGCTGGGCGTTCGCCCGACCGTCCGTGGTGTGGTCATGAACCCGGTGGACCACCCGCACGGTGGTGGTGAGGGCCGGACCTCCGGTGGTCGTCACCCCGTGTCCCCGTGGGGCAAGAAGGAAGGCCGTACTCGTTCGCCCAAGAAGGCGTCGAACAAGTACATCGTCCGCCGCCGCAAGACGAACAAGAAGCGCTAAGGACGGGTTGAGATGCCTCGTAGCTTGAAGAAGGGACCCTTCGTCGACGACCACCTGATCAAGAAGGTGGACACGCAGAACGAAGCCGGTACCAAGAACGTCATCAAGACCTGGTCCCGTCGCTCGATGATCGTCCCGGCGATGCTCGGCCACACGATCGCGGTGCACAACGGCAAGACCCACATCCCGGTGTTTGTCACCGAGTCCATGGTCGGCCACAAGCTCGGCGAGTTCTCGCCGACGCGCACCTTCCGGGGTCACGTCAAGGACGACCGGAAGTCGAAGCGCCGCTAGTCAGCGGGGTGTGAAAGACCATGACAAACACTGAAGGGACAACCATGGAAGCCAGGGCCCAGGCGCGGTACATCCGCGTCACGCCCATGAAGGCCCGCCGCGTGGTGGACCTCATCCGTGGCATGGATGCCACGGAGGCTCAGGCGGTCCTGCGTTTCGCCCCGCAGGCCGCGAGCGTGCCGGTCGGCAAGGTGCTGGACAGCGCCATCGCCAACGCCGCGCACAACTACGACCACACCGACGCCGACAGCCTCTACATCTCCGAGGCCTACGTCGACGAGGGCCCGACCCTGAAGCGGTTCCGTCCGCGCGCCCAGGGCCGCGCCTACCGGATCCGCAAGCGGACCAGCCACATCACCGTGGTCGTCAGCAGCAAGGAAGGAACCCGGTAATGGGCCAGAAGGTAAACCCGCACGGGTTCCGGCTCGGTGTCACGACCGACTTCAAGTCGCGTTGGTACGCCGACAAGCTGTACAAGGACTACGTCAAGGAAGACGTCGCCATCCGTCGGATGATGACGTCCGGCATGGAGCGCGCCGGCATCTCCAAGGTCGAGATCGAGCGCACCCGTGACCGCGTGCGTGTGGACATCCACACCGCTCGTCCGGGCATCGTCATCGGCCGCCGTGGCGCCGAGGCCGACCGCATCCGCGGTGACCTCGAGAAGCTCACGGGCAAGCAGGTCCAGCTGAACATCCTCGAGGTCAAGAACCCCGAGACGGACGCTCAGCTGGTTGCCCAGGCCGTTGCCGAGCAGCTCTCCTCCCGCGTCTCCTTCCGCCGCGCCATGCGCAAGAGCATGCAGTCGGCGATGAAGGCGGGCGCCAAGGGCATCAAGATCCAGTGCGGTGGCCGCCTCGGTGGCGCCGAGATGTCCCGCTCGGAGTTCTACCGCGAGGGCCGTGTGCCCCTGCACACGCTCCGCGCGAACGTGGACTACGGCTTCTTCGAGGCCAAGACGACCTTCGGCCGCATCGGTGTGAAGGTCTGGATCTACAAGGGCGACGTCAAGAACATCGCCGAGGTCCGCGCCGAGAACGCTGCCGCCCGTGCGGGTAACCGCCCGGCCCGCGGTGGCGCCGACCGCCCGGCCCGTGGTGGCCGCGGTGGCGAGCGGCGCGGTCGCAAGCCGCAGCAGCAGTCGGCTCCGGCCGCCGAGGCCCCCAAGGCCGAGGCGCCCGCCGCTGCCGCTCCGGCTGAGAGCACCGGAACGGAGGCCTGACCGAAATGCTGATCCCCCGTAGGGTCAAGCACCGCAAGCAGCACCACCCGAAGCGCAACGGCATGTCCAAGGGTGGAACGCAGGTTGCGTTCGGCGAGTACGGCATCCAGGCGCTGACCCCGGCCTACGTCACGAACCGCCAGATCGAGGCGGCTCGTATCGCGATGACCCGTCACATCAAGCGTGGCGGCAAGGTCTGGATCAACATCTACCCGGACCGTCCCCTCACCAAGAAGCCGGCCGAGACCCGCATGGGTTCCGGTAAGGGTTCTCCGGAGTGGTGGATCGCCAACGTCAAGCCCGGACGCGTCATGTTCGAGCTGTCGTACCCCAACGAGAAGATCGCCCGTGAGGCGCTGACCCGTGCGGCCCACAAGCTGCCGATGAAGTGCCGGATCGTCAAGCGCGAGGCAGGTGAAGCGTGATGTCGGCCGGTACCAAGGCGTCCGAGCTGCGCGAGCTGGGCAACGAGGAGCTTCTGGCGAAGCTCCGCGAGGCCAAGGAAGAGCTGTTCAACCTCCGCTTCCAGGCGGCGACGGGGCAGCTCGAGAACCACGGTCGGCTCAAGGCCGTCCGTAAGGACATCGCGCGGATCTACACCCTGATGCGCGAGCGCGAGCTGGGCATCGAAACGGTGGAGAACGCATGAGCGAGAACAACGTGACTGAAGAGACGAAGGCCGGACGCAGCTTCCGCAAGACCCGTCAGGGTCTGGTCGTCAGCGACAAGATGGACAAGACCGTCGTCGTCGCCGTCGAGGACCGCGTGACGCACGCGCTGTACGGCAAGGTCATCCGCCGTACCAACAAGCTCAAGGCTCACGACGAGCAGAACGCCGCGGGTGTCGGCGACCGCGTCCTCCTCATGGAGACCCGGCCGCTGTCCGCGACGAAGCGCTGGCGCGTCGTCGAGGTCCTCGAGAAGGCCAAGTAATTTCCTGCGGGGCAAACCCCGCAGGTCAGTTCCGCCAGGCTCCGGGAGCCGCTCACTGAGCGGCTCCCGGGGAACCGGCAGACAAACAGGAGATAGACGTGATCCAGCAGGAGTCGCGGCTTCGTGTCGCCGACAACACGGGTGCGAAGGAAGTTCTCTGCATCCGTGTGCTCGGTGGCTCCGGCCGCCGCTACGCGGGTATCGGTGACGTCATCGTCGCCACCGTCAAGGACGCGATCCCCGGTGGCAACGTGAAGAAGGGTGACGTCGTCAAGGCGGTCATCGTTCGCACCGTCAAGGAGCGCCGCCGTCCGGACGGCTCGTACATCCGCTTCGACGAGAACGCCGCTGTCATTCTGAAGAACGACGGCGACCCTCGTGGCACCCGTATCTTCGGCCCCGTCGGCCGTGAGCTGCGCGAGAAGAAGTTCATGAAGATCATCTCCCTCGCGCCGGAGGTGCTGTGAGCATGAAGATCAAGAAGGGCGACCTGGTCCAGGTCATCACCGGTAAGGACAAGGGCAAGCAGGGCAAGGTCATCGCGGCCTTCCCCCGCGAGGACCGCGTCCTGGTCGAGGGTGTCAACCGGGTCAAGAAGCACACCAAGGCCGGGCCGACCGCTCGCGGTTCGCAGGCCGGCGGCATCGTGACCACCGAGGCCCCGATCCACGTCTCCAACGTCCAGCTGGTCGTGGAGAAGGACGGCAACAAGGTCGTCACGCGCGTCGGTTACCGCTTCGACGACGAGGGCAACAAGATCCGCGTTGCCAAGCGGACGGGTGAGGACATCTGATGGCTACCACCACCACTCCGCGTCTGAAGACGAAGTACCGCGAGGAGATCGCGGGCAAGCTGCGTGAGGAGTTCTCCTACGAGAACGTCATGCAGGTTCCCGGCCTCGTCAAGATCGTGGTCAACATGGGTGTGGGCGACGCCGCCCGCGACTCCAAGCTGATCGAGGGCGCCATCCGCGACCTCACCACGATCACCGGTCAGAAGCCGGCCGTCACCAAGGCCCGCAAGTCCATCGCGCAGTTCAAGCTGCGTGAGGGTCAGCCGATCGGTGCCCACGTCACGCTCCGTGGCGACCGCATGTGGGAGTTCCTGGACCGCACCCTGTCGCTCGCGCTGCCGCGCATCCGCGACTTCCGCGGCCTGTCCCCCAAGCAGTTCGACGGCCGTGGCAACTACACCTTCGGTCTCACGGAGCAGGTCATGTTCCACGAGATCGACCAGGACAAGATCGACCGCGTCCGGGGTATGGACATCACCGTGGTCACCACGGCGACCAACGACGCTGAGGGCCGCGCGCTCCTTCGTCACCTCGGCTTCCCGTTCAAGGAGGCGTGAGCGAGATGGCGAAGAAGGCTCTGATTGCCAAGGCTGCTCGCAAGCCCAAGTTCGGTGTGCGTGGCTACACCCGCTGCCAGCGCTGTGGCCGCCCGCACTCCGTCTACCGCAAGTTCGGCCTGTGCCGCGTGTGCCTTCGTGAGATGGCTCACCGTGGCGAGCTGCCGGGCGTGACCAAGAGCTCCTGGTAATCCGGTAATCCCGGGTTATTCAGACTCTCGGTAAGCATCTGGGTCGGCAGGGGCCCGGCTCCGCATGCCTTAGGCTTGTGGGGTTGGGCGTCTGCCGCCCGTACGACTTACTACGCCGTAGGTCCACCGCGCCGCACCCGTCCCGTCTCGGATCGGGGAGAGGGATGGCGCACCAGGAAACCCCGGCGAGAGAGGCCGAAGGCCAATTCATGACCATGACTGATCCGATCGCAGACATGCTTACGCGTCTGCGGAACGCGAACTCGGCGTACCACGACTCCGTGACGATGCCGGCGTCCAAGATCAAGTCTCACATCGCGGAGATCCTCCAGCAGGAGGGCTTCATCACGGGCTGGAAGGTCGAGGACGCCGAGGTCGGCAAGAACCTCGTCCTCGAGCTGAAGTTCGGCCCGAACCGTGAGCGCTCCATCGCGGGCATCAAGCGGATCTCCAAGCCCGGTCTCCGGGTGTACGCGAAGTCCACCAACCTGCCCAAGGTGCTGGGTGGCCTCGGCGTGGCGATCATCTCCACGTCGCACGGGCTCCTCACCGACAAGCAGGCCGGCAAGAAGGGCGTAGGCGGAGAAGTTCTCGCCTACGTCTGGTAACGGAAGGGAACGGAGGAAACAGCTATGTCGCGCATCGGCAAGCTCCCCATCGCGGTTCCCGCCGGCGTGGACGTCACCATCGACGGCCGTACGGTCTCGGTCAAGGGCCCGAAGGGCTCGCTGACTCACACCGTCGTGGCGCCGATCGACATCGCCAAGGGTGAGGACGGCGTTCTGAACGTCACCCGCCCCAACGACGAGCGTCAGAGCAAGGCCCTGCACGGCCTGTCCCGCACGCTGGTGGCGAACATGATCACCGGCGTGACCCAGGGTTACGTGAAGAAGCTCGAGATCAGCGGTGTCGGTTACCGCGTGCTCGCCAAGGGTTCGAACCTGGAGTTCTCCCTCGGTTACAGCCACCCGATCCTGGTCGAGGCCCCCGAGGGCATCACCTTCAAGGTGGAGTCCCCGACCCGTTTCTCGGTCGAGGGCATCGACAAGCAGAAGGTCGGCGAGGTTGCGGCCAACATCCGCAAGCTGCGCAAGCCCGACCCGTACAAGGCCAAGGGCGTCAAGTACGAGGGCGAAGTCATCCGCCGCAAGGTCGGAAAGGCGGGTAAGTAAGCCATGGCATACGGGCAGAAGATCCTCAAGGGCGACGCCTACAAGCGCGCCGCGATCAAGCGCCGCCACATCCGGATTCGCAAGAATCTCTCGGGTACGGCGGAGCGTCCCCGTCTGGTCGTTACTCGCTCGAACCGCCACATCGTGGCCCAGGTGATCGACGACCTGAAGGGTCACACCCTCGCGTCGGCGTCCACCCTGGACACCTCGATCCGCGGTGGCGAGGCCGACAAGTCCGCGCAGGCCAAGCAGGTCGGCGCCCTGGTCGCCGAGCGCGCCAAGGCCGCCGGTGTCGAGGCCGTCGTGTTCGACCGTGGTGGCAACCAGTACGCCGGGCGCATCGCCGCCCTGGCGGACGCCGCCCGCGAAGCCGGTCTGAAGTTCTGAGCCGGTTCCGTATCGCTAGCGGAAACAGAGAGAGGTAATTCCAATGGCTGGACCCCAGCGCCGCGGCAGCGGTGCCGGTGGCGGCGAGCGGCGGGACCGGAAGGGCCGTGACGGCGGCGCAGCTGCCGCCGAGAAGACCGCTTACGTTGAGCGCGTCGTCGCGATCAACCGCGTCGCCAAGGTTGTGAAGGGTGGTCGTCGCTTCAGCTTCACCGCGCTGGTCGTGGTGGGCGACGGTGACGGCACCGTGGGTGTCGGATACGGCAAGGCCAAGGAGGTGCCGGCCGCCATCGCCAAGGGTGTTGAGGAGGCCAAGAAGCACTTCTTCAAGGTCCCCCGCATCCAGGGCACCATCCCGCACCCCATCCAGGGTGAGAAGGCTGCCGGCGTCGTGCTGCTCAAGCCCGCGTCCCCGGGTACCGGTGTTATCGCCGGTGGTCCGGTGCGTGCCGTGCTCGAGTGCGCCGGTATCCACGACGTGCTGTCGAAGTCGCTCGGCTCCGACAACCAGATCAACATCGTGCACGCGACCGTGGAGGCCCTCAAGGGCCTGCAGCGTCCCGAGGAGATCGCGGCCCGCCGTGGTCTGCCGCTCGAGGACGTCGCCCCCGCGGCTCTTCTCCGTGCGCGTGCCGGGGCGGGTGCGTAATCATGGCGCAGCTCAAGATTACGCAGGTCAAGTCCTACATCGGCAGCAAGCAGAACCACCGTGACACCCTGCGTTCCCTTGGTCTCAAGGGCATCAACACGCAGGTCGTCAAGGAGGACCGCCCCGAGTTCCGCGGCATGGTGCACACCGTCCGCCACCTCGTGACGGTCGAGGAGGTCGACTGATCATGGCGGAGCAGAACCCGCTCAAGATCCACAACCTCCGTCCCGCCCCGGGCGCCAAGACCGCCAAGACCCGTGTCGGTCGTGGTGAGGCGTCGAAGGGTAAGACGGCCGGTCGTGGTACGAAGGGTACGAAGGCCCGTTACCAGGTTCCGGAGCGCTTCGAGGGTGGCCAGATGCCCCTCCACATGCGCCTTCCGAAGCTGAAGGGCTTCAAGAACCCGTTCAAGACCGAGTTCCAGGTCGTGAACCTCGACAAGCTGGCCGCGCTGTACCCCGAGGGTGGCGAGGTCACCGTCGAGGGCCTCGTGGCCAAGGGTGCCGTTCGCAAGAACAGCCTCGTCAAGGTCCTCGGCCAGGGCGAGATCTCCGTGGCGCTGCAGGTGACGGTCGACGCCGTCTCCGGCTCCGCCAAGGAGAAGATCACCGCCGCCGGCGGTACCGTCACCGAGCTCGTCTGACCCTTCAGGCGTCTCGATGACTTGAGCGATCCCGACCGGGGATACCCCACATAAATGGGGTATCCCCGGTTGGTCGTTCCAAGGGAAGTGGTCCCGCCGGTAAGGTGGCCTGCGCTGCCCTCTTTCACGGGTGCGTCACATGGGGCACCCTGGGCGGCAGTTGACCGTTACTCACTTTGTCGTCAGTCGAACCTCAAGACCGTCACCCTTGACGCAGTAGCGCGGGGGTCGCAGGAGGCACCGTGCTCACCGCGTTCGCCCGGGCGTTCAAGACGCCCGACCTGCGCAAGAAGCTGCTCTTCACGCTCGGCATCATCGTGGTCTACCGGCTCGGTACCCACGTTCCGATTCCAGGCGTCGACTACAAGAGCGTCCAGGAGTGTGTGGACCAGGCGTCGGGCAACCAGGGCATCTTCGGTCTGGTCAACATGTTCAGCGGTGGCGCCCTGCTGCAGATCACGGTCTTCGCGCTCGGCATCATGCCGTACATCACGGCGAGCATCATTCTGCAGCTGCTGACCGTGGTGATCCCGCGTCTGGAGGCCCTCAAGAAGGAGGGCCAGGCCGGCACGGCGAAGATCACGCAGTACACCCGCTACCTGACCATCGCGCTCGCCATCCTCCAGGGCACCGGCCTGGTGGCCACCGCCCGCAGCGGCGCCCTCTTCTCCGGCTGCACCGTCGCGAACCAGATCGTTCCCGACCAGGCGATCTTCACCACCGTCGTCATGGTCATCACCATGACCGCCGGTACGGCCGTCGTCATGTGGCTCGGCGAGCTGATCACCGACCGCGGCATCGGCAACGGCATGTCGATCCTGATGTTCATCTCGATCGCCGCGACCTTCCCGTCCGCCCTGTGGGCCATCAAGCAGGAGGGCACCCTGGCCGACGGCTGGATCGAGTTCGGCACCGTCATGCTGGTCGGGTTCGTGATGGTCGGCCTGGTGGTCTTCGTCGAGCAGGCCCAGCGCCGCATCCCGGTGCAGTACGCGAAGCGCATGATCGGCCGCCGCTCCTACGGCGGCACGTCGACGTACATCCCGCTCAAGGTGAACCAGGCGGGCATCATCCCCGTCATCTTCGCCTCGTCGCTGCTCTACATCCCGGCGCTGATCGTCCAGTTCTCCGGCTCGACGGCCGGCTGGGCCACGTGGATCCAGAAGAACCTGGCCGACCCCGAGGCCGCGCCGCACGTCGCCCTCTACTTCCTTCTGATCGTGTTCTTCGCCTTCTTCTACGTGGCGATCTCGTTCAACCCCGAGGAAGTCGCGGACAACATGAAGAAGTATGGTGGGTTCATCCCGGGCATCCGGGCTGGCCGACCGACCGCTGAGTATCTGAGCTACGTACTCAACCGGATCACCTGGCCGGGTTCGCTGTATCTGGGCCTGATCTCTCTCGTACCGACAATGGCGTTGGCCGGTTTCGGAGCAAACCAGAACTTCCCGTTCGGCGGGACCAGCATCCTGATCATCGTGGGTGTCGGACTCGAAACGGTGAAGCAGATCGAGAGCCAGCTCCAGCAGCGCAATTACGAAGGGTTCCTCCGCTGATGCGAATCGTCCTCGTCGGGCCGCCGGGCGCCGGAAAGGGTACGCAGGCCACCCGCCTTGCCGAGACGCTGCACATCCCGCACATCTCCACGGGCGACCTGTTCCGCGCGAACATCAGCCAGCAGACCGAGCTGGGCAAGCTCGCCAAGTCGTACATGGACGCCGGCAACCTGGTCCCGGACGAGGTCACCATCGCCATGGCGAAGGACCGCATGGAGCAGCCCGACGCCGAGGGCGGCTTCCTGCTGGACGGCTTCCCGCGCAACGTGTCCCAGGCCGAGGCACTGGACGAGCTTCTCGAGACCGAGAACATGAAGCTGGACGCGGTGCTGGACCTGGAGGCCCCCGAGGACGAGGTCGTCAAGCGGATCGCCGGCCGGCGTGTCTGCCGCAACAACTCGGCGCACGTCTTCCACGTGACGTACACCCCGCCGAAGGAGGAAGGCGTCTGCGACGTCTGCGGCGGCGAGCTGTACCAGCGGGACGACGACTCGGAGGAGACGGTCCGCAAGCGGCTCGAGGTCTACCACACGCAGACCGAGCCGATCATCGACTATTACAAGGCGCAGGGTCTGGTCGTCACCATCTCGGCGATGGGCCCGGTCAACGAGGTCACCGGCCGTGCGCTGGAGGCGCTCAAGCGCGACAAGTAGTTCTTCGCCCGGCTGCAGCCGCGGTCCCTTGCTCAGGGGGGCCGCGGCTGCGCTGTGGGGTGGGAGCGTCCCGCCCCGTATCGTTGGAAGCGTTCGTCGTCTCTCCGGTCCAGAAAGGCCGCAGCCCCCATGGTGCAGATCAAGAGCCCCGAGCAGATCGCCAAGATGCGTGAGGCGGGGCTGGTCGTCGCCGCCATCCACGCGGCCACGCGCGAGGCCGCCGTGCCCGGCGCCACGACCAAGGACCTGGACCAGGTCGCGCGCAAGGTGCTCACGGAGCACAACGCCAAGCCGAACTTCCTGGGGTACGGCGGCTTCCCGGCGACCATCTGCACGTCCGTGAACGAGGTCGTCGTCCACGGCATCCCGTCCGACGACGTGGTCCTCAAGGACGGCGACGTCATCTCCATCGACTGCGGCGCGATCATCGACGGCTGGCACGGCGACGCCGCCTACACCGCCTTCGTCGGCTCGGGTCACTCCCCGGAGCTGGTCGAGCTCTCCCGGGTGACCGAGGAGTCGATGTGGGCGGGCATCGCGGCGATGAAGCAGGGCAACCGGCTCGTGGACGTCTCCCGGGCCATCGAGACGTACATCCGCCGCCAGCCCAAGCCCGGCGGCGGCAAGTACGGGATCATCGAGGACTACGGCGGTCACGGCATCGGCACCGAGATGCACATGGACCCGCACCTGCTGAACTACGTCGACCGGCGGCGTGGCAAGGGCCCGAAGCTGGTCCCCGGCTTCTGCCTGGCCATCGAGCCGATGGTCTCCCTCGGCACCCCGCGCACCGAGGTCCTCGAGGACGAGTGGACGGTCATCACGACGGACGGCACCTGGTCCTCCCACTGGGAGCACTCGGTTGCCCTCACGGAACAGGGCCCCCTGGTCCTGACGTCCCCGGACGGCGGCAAGGCCAAGCTGGCCGAGCTGGGCATCACGGCGGCGCCGGATCCGCTTGCATAAGGATCTCCGGCGTGGGGCAGACTTCCTCGTTTCGCCTTTTGGGACGTGCTGACGTAGACTGACTCGTCGGCTCTGGTGCACCCGCATGTCCGCATGCGTCAACCGGGTGCAGGAGAGTCGATCAAGGTAGTCGATTCGAAGGGCGAAGCGTGGCCAAGAAGCAAGGTGCCATCGAGATCGAGGGCACTGTCGTCGAGTCTCTTCCGAACGCCATGTTCAAGGTCGAGCTCCAGAACGGCCACCAGGTCCTGGCACACATCAGCGGCAAGATGCGTATGCACTACATCCGCATCCTCCCTGACGACCGGGTCGTGGTGGAGCTGTCTCCGTACGACCTGACGCGTGGCCGGATCGTCTACCGGTACAAGTAGATCTTGCCCATGTCCCGCAGCCGCATGGCCGCGGGGCTGCCGGCAACTGACCCGGAGAACCTCACATCCCATGAAGGTCAAGCCGAGCGTCAAGAAGATCTGCGACAAGTGCAGGGTGATCCGCCGTCACGGTCGGGTCATGGTCATCTGCGACAACCCGCGCCACAAGCAGCGCCAGGGCTGACGCACGACCGTTCCCTCCGCGATTCGCATGACTTCGCGCGACGCGAGCTGAACATGTTCATACGCAGGACCCGGGCACCCAGGTGCCCGACACCCCCGGTTCGGAGGCCGGGGACCTGGTTCGTACCTGATACGGCGGCCGGGGACCGGTTCTGTGGAAGACCTCCGACAATCAACTGGAGCCATTGAATGGCACGCGTTTCCGGTGTTGACATCCCGCGCGAAAAGCGCGTGGAGATCGCCCTCACCTACGTGTTCGGCATCGGCCGGACCCTCTCGCAGCAGACGCTCGCCGCCACCGGCGTGGACCCGAACATCCGTGTTCGGGACCTCTCCGAGGAGCAGCTCGTGGCGATCCGCGAGTACGTCGACAACAACATCAAGACCGAGGGTGACCTCCGTCGCGAGGTCCAGGCCGACATCCGCCGCAAGGTCGAGATCGGCACGTACCAGGGTCTGCGGCACCGCCGCGGTCTGCCCGTCCGCGGTCAGCGCACCAGCACCAACGCCCGCACCCGCAAGGGCCCGCGTCGCGCCATCGCCGGCAAGAAGAAGCCGGGCAAGAAGTAGTCCGCAGCGGACTCGCCGTCCAGCGGTCTTCGCTGTAGGACCGACCACCTCCCGTAGGAGAACGACATGCCCCCCAAGGGACGTCAGGGCGCTGCCAAGAAGGTGCGCCGCAAGGAAAAGAAGAACGTCGCTCACGGCCACGCGCACATCAAGAGCACGTTCAACAACACGATCGTCTCGATCACGGACCCGTCCGGCAACGTGATCTCCTGGGCCTCCGCCGGCCACGTCGGCTTCAAGGGCTCCCGGAAGTCCACGCCGTTCGCCGCGCAGATGGCCGCCGAGTCGGCTGCCCGCCGCGCCCAGGAGCACGGCATGCGCAAGGTCGACGTGTTCGTCAAGGGCCCGGGTTCCGGTCGTGAGACCGCGATCCGCTCCCTCCAGGCCACCGGCCTCGAGGTCGGCTCGATCCAGGACGTCACGCCCACCCCGCACAACGGCTGCCGTCCGCCGAAGCGTCGTCGCGTCTGATCTCGCTTCATCAGGGTTTTCCGGGCGGTACGGCTCTATCGGGTCGTATCGCCCGTACCCTTGCAGTACCAAGTCGGGCGTCAAATAGCGGGCGCCCCTGACTGAAGGAATCGCACATGCTGATTGCTCAGCGTCCCTCGTTGACCGAAGAGGTCGTCGACGAGTTCCGCTCCCGGTTCGTCATCGAGCCGCTGGAGCCGGGCTTCGGCTACACCCTCGGCAACTCCCTGCGTCGGACCCTCCTGTCCTCGATCCCCGGTGCGGCTGTCACCAGCATCCGGATCGACGGTGTCCTGCACGAGTTCACCACCGTGCCGGGCGTCAAGGAGGACGTCACCGACCTGATCCTCAACATCAAGCAGCTGGTCGTGTCGTCCGAGCACGACGAGCCGGTCGTGATGTACCTGCGCAAGCAGGGCCCGGGTCTGGTCACCGCCGCCGACATCGCGCCCCCGGCCGGTGTCGAGGTGCACAACCCCGACCTCGTCCTCGCCACGCTCAACGGCAAGGGCAAGCTGGAGATGGAGCTGACCGTCGAGCGCGGTCGCGGCTATGTCTCGGCTGTGCAGAACAAGCAGGTCGGTCAGGAGATCGGGCGCATCCCGGTCGACTCGATCTACTCGCCGGTTCTCAAGGTCACGTACAAGGTCGAGGCCACGCGTGTCGAGCAGCGCACCGACTTCGACAAGCTGATCGTCGACGTCGAGACCAAGCAGGCCATGCGGCCGCGCGACGCCATGGCGTCCGCCGGTAAGACCCTGGTCGAGCTGTTCGGTCTCGCCCGCGAGCTGAACATCGACGCCGAGGGCATCGACATGGGTCCGTCCCCGACGGACGCTGCGCTGGCGGCCGACCTCGCGCTTCCGATCGAGGAGCTCGAGCTCACCGTCCGGTCGTACAACTGCCTCAAGCGTGAGGGCATCCACTCCGTGGGTGAGCTCGTTGCGCGGTCCGAGGCGGACCTGCTGGACATCCGCAACTTCGGCGCGAAGTCCATCGACGAGGTCAAGGCGAAGCTGGCGGGTATGGGCCTCGCGCTCAAGGACAGCCCGCCCGGATTCGACCCGACCGCCGCGGCGGACGCCTTCGGCGCCGACGACGACGCGGACGCCGGTTTCGTGGAGACCGAGCAGTACTGATTCGGCTGCCGGTCCGTCGTGGCTGGTCGCGCCCACGCGGCGGAGCCGCAAATCAGCACAGCCCCGCGCCCCTTCGGGGCGCGGATCCTCCGGGGCGTTTGAAAAGGCGCCCCGGATCTCCGACAGGCGACCGCCTGCTCGGATACTGACCTCGGTACCTGATACGGCCGGGGCAGACACCTAGGAGAAACCAATGCCGAAGCCCACCAAGGGTGCCCGTCTGGGCGGCAGCGCCGCGCACGAGAAGCTGCTCCTCGCGAACCTCGCGAAGAGCCTCTTCGAGCACGGCCGGATCACCACCACCGAGGCGAAGGCGCGCAAGCTGCGTCCGTACGCCGAGCGTCTGGTCACCAAGGCGAAGAAGGGCGACCTTCACAACCGCCGTCAGGTGCTCCAGGTGATCACGGACAAGAGCATCGTCCACACGCTCTTCACCGAGATCGGCCCGCGCTACGAGAACCGTCCCGGTGGCTACACCCGGATCACCAAGATCGGTAACCGCCGTGGCGACAACGCGCCCATGGCCGTCATCGAGCTGGTCGAGGCGCTGACCGTGGCGCAGCAGGCCACCGGCGAGGCCGAGGCCGCGACGAAGCGTGCGGTCAAGGAAGACGCCCTCAAGAAGGACGAGGCCGTCGAGGACGCCAAGCCGGCCGACGAGGCCGCCGAGCCCGCCGCGGAAGCGGCTGGTGAAAGCGCCAAGGACGCCTGAGGCTTCCCCCTCGCAGTGAACGGGTCCGCCCTCCGGGGCGGGCCCGTTCCGCGTTCTTGAGAGGATTCAGGAGTGAGCGACGAAGTAGAGCCCGGATTCGTGCGGGTGCGGCTGGACCTTTCCTACGACGGGTCCGAGTTCTCCGGCTGGGCCAAGCAGGCCGGTGGGCGCCGGACCGTGCAGGGGGAGATCGAGGACGCGCTGCGTACGGTCACCCGGTCGCGGGAGACGTACGAGCTGACCGTGGCGGGGCGGACCGACGCCGGCGTGCACGCACGGGGACAGGTCGCCCATGTCGATCTGCCGCGCGAGGTGTGGGCCGAGCACCACGGGAAGCTGCTCAAGCGGCTCGCCGGGCGGCTGCCCAGGGACGTGCGGGTGTGGGCCCTCAGGGAGGCGCCCAGCGGCTTCAACGCGCGGTTCTCGGCGATCTGGCGGCGCTACGCCTACCGGGTCACCGACAACCCCGGCGGCGTCGACCCGCTGCTGCGCGGCCATGTCCTGTGGCACGACTGGCCCCTCGACGTGGACGCCATGAACGAGGCCGCCCGGGGGCTGCTGGGCGAGCACGACTTCGCCGCCTACTGCAAGAAGCGGGAGGGGGCCACCACCATCCGGACGCTGCAGGAGCTGAGCCTGGTGCGTGGAGCGGACGACGGGATCATCACCGCCACCGTGCGGGCCGACGCCTTCTGTCACAACATGGTGCGTTCGCTGATCGGGGCGCTGCTGTTCGTCGGCGACGGCCACCGCACGCCGGACTGGCCCGCCAAGGTGCTCGCCGCCGGCGTACGGGACTCGGCCGTGCACGTCGTGCGGCCGCACGGGCTGACGCTGGAGGAGGTCGGCTACCCGGCCGACGAGTTGCTCGCGGCCCGGAACAAGGAGGCGCGGAACAAGCGGTCCCTGCCCGGGGCCGGCTGCTGCTGAACGCACGGTGTGGGGCGGATGTGCCCCGCTAGACTGGCGTTCGACATGCCTCGTTCACATCGTCCGCGGGAATCTTCACCGGCGGGGTGCATGGGGGACAGCGAGGCCGTCGGGCCGCTACGACGCCTGTTCTGACATCTGTCCTGCACACCGGACGCGCCCACGGGGAGTGGCCGTCCGGTGCTGTCGCACGCGGCCGGACTCTGCTGCGAGAGGGGGGACCACTGTGTCCAGAGCCAGAAAGCACTCGGCGTCGGCCGAACGGGATTCCAGGGCGAAGGTGGGGCGGCGTTCCGCCCTCGGCCTGTTGGGGCTCGGCGGTCTGCTGACGGCCGGCGGCGCGGCCGCGGGCGTGGTGGGCAGGGACCTGATCCTGCCCGCGTCGGCCGAGAGCGGCACGGGGGCCGTCGATCTCGGTGTCGGCGGGCGTCTCGAGAATCTGACCCGGCCGACGTACGCCCCGACGGGGCGCCGCCCGCGGTACCGGCGGGCGACCTGGAGCGAGCAGTTCCAGGAAGGCCACGAGTGGTCGGCCGGCGGTGAGGGCACCGCGTCCTCCGACTCCGACACGGAGGTCTTCACCCGGGGCGACCGCGCGTGCCGGGTCACCACGCGCGGCGACGGTGTCCAGTCCTTCGTGCGCCGTACCGGCATGGAGCCGCTGGATCTCAAGGGGAAGATGCTCCGTCTTGTCTTCCGTGTGGAGGACGTGGCCCATCTGGAACGGATGGAGTTCTACCTGGGCAGCCGCGACCTGGCGAACCACTTCAGCTGGACCTTCCACTACCACGCGGCCAAGGGCACCAACTACGTGCAGTCGGGGGAGTGGGTCACCGTCCACCTGCAGTGGGCGGACGTCACCGGCGCGAACGGCGCGAGGAAGCTGTCGTCGGCGGGTGAGCCGTCGGTCCGGTCCGGCTTCACCGACATGTCGTTCGCCGTGTACGACGACGGGAAGGGGCCGGTCACGTACCACCTCCAGGCCGTCGAGGTGGTGGCGGACACCACCGACGTCTTCCCCAAGGGCGTCGTCTCGATCACCTTCGACGACTCGCACAAGTCGGTGCACGATTTCGCCCGCCCGGTCATGGACCGGTACGGAATGCCGGGCACGCTCTACAACATCGCCGACGCGATAGGCACCGAGCCCTTCATGGGCATCGGACAGATGCGTTCACTGCAGGACTCGTCCGGCTGGGAGATGGCCGGACACGCCTACTCGCTCAAGGCACATGAGGCGAGCTATCCGAAGCTCGCCGCGGAGGAGGTCGACGACGACTTCCGCAAGCTGCGCGAGTGGCTGGTCGCACGCGGCTTCACCAGTGAGCACTTCGCCTATCCGCACGGGGCGTTCGGGAAGACCCGCGACGGTGTGCCCGTCGACCTGCTGGCTGCCCGGCACTTCACCACCGCGCGTTCCATCATCTCCGAGACGACCGAGAGCTTCGCCCCGGCGATGCCGTACCGGCTCAAGGCGCTGACCGGGATCAACGACGGGAAGAAGATCGGCGGTGAGACGCTCGCCGACGTCATCGAGGCGGGTGGCGCGCTGGACCGCTGTGCGCGCAGTGGCGACTGGCTCATCCTGTGTCTGCACCGGATCGTCGAGGGTGTTCCCACGGAGAGCACGGAACTGAGCACCGAAGGCCTCGACCGTCTGATGCGCGAGATCGAGAAGCGGGGCATCGAGGTGCTGACGGTGCAGGAGGCGATGGCGTACTACGCCTGAAACGCCCGGGAGAACGTGCGCGGCGTGCCGTCAGCCGCGGCGCGCACGCCTGCCGCCGCCGGCCGCCCGGCGGTCATGGCGGCTCCGCTTGATGGAGAGTATCCAGCCCAGCACGGTAAGGGTGACGGCCAGGCACGTGAAGCCGAGGACGACGATCTCGACCTGGGTGACCTTCGTGACGGTGTAGGCGATGCCCGCGAGAACCGCGCAGGCTCCAAGGCCTCTGAGGGTGTTCATTTTTCTCCTGCGCCTGTCTGTCTCTTACTTCCAGGCGGACACACGAGTCACGTAGGACTTGAGGATGGACGACACGAGCCAGTAGGCCCGTACGACGGTGTAGACCAGCTCGGGGATGAGCAGGGCCTCGACGAGCATCGCCTTCCAGCCCAGGGTCCGTACCCGCAGCGCGGGATAGATGATCCAGAAGGCGAGCAGGGCCCACAGCAGCGGGTGCGTGCTCAGGCTGTACTGGGCCGCGGAGACGAGCTGGCGGGCGCCCCAGATGAAGATGTACGCGAAGCCGAACAGGCCCAGGATCATGGTGATGATGGAGTGCCAGGTGAACTTGGTCCAGCCACGGCGGCGCAGTGCGTCCACGGTGCCCCGGCTCCACCGCTCGCGCTGCTGGACCAGCTCGCGCAGGGTGGGCATGAGGTCGGTGTACGCGATGCACAGCTGGTTGGCCGTGACCTTCCAGCCGGACTCCTTGAGCGCCAGGGTGGTCTCGTAGTCCTCGACGAGGTTGCGGTGGTCCTCCCAGAACACCTCGCCGCGCCAGTCGATCAGGCCCTGCAGGGCCTCGGCGCGGTAGAAGGAGCCGGCGCCCGACATGGTGTGGACGTCCTTGCGGAAGCGGGAGGTCGCCGCCCGGCCGTACTCGATGATCTGCATGCCGAGCAGGAACCGCTGCCAGGGATTGCGCCACAGGTCGGTACGGCCGAGGCAGGCCGCGCTGACACCGCCGATCTCGGGGTCGGTCGAGATGACGTTGCGGGCGCGCTCGATGAACCGGGAGTGCAGTTCGGTGTCGGCGTCCATGACGAGGATGTGGCCCACCCGGCCGTTGAGACGGCCGCCGACGGCCTCCCGGAGCCAGCTCAGGCCGTAGTTGAGGGCGCCGGCCTTCTTGTGGGGGTTGTCCGCGAAGTTCAGCACCACGGTCGGCGGCGTGCTCTCGTCCTCGGCGAACTGGAGCGCGTAGTCCTCGGTGCGGTCGGTGGAGTTGTTGACCACCACGACGATGAGGTCGGGGCGGCGGGTCTGCTTGGCCAGGGACTCGAGCGAGGTGAAGACACCGACCTCCTCGTTCCTCGCGGGAACCAGGACGACCGTCTCGTAGACCATGGTGGTCGCGGTGGGGGCGGCGCTGATGCGCCCGCCACGGCCCCTGCGGTGACGGCTGCGAGCCGCCGGCTGCGACTCAGCCCACTCATGGCCCGTGTCGATGACGGACAAGGCGATCCCCCCACCCTGTTTTCTTTTCAGGCGCCAGACCCACCCTGTGTGGGCTGTGTAAATGCGGCTGTGAAGATACCGCACACATGTCCGGCTCCTGGAGGTGTGAACAGGCGGTTACAAGTAGGGGTGATCAGCGCAATGTGGACAATGTGTTAGTCCCTAGTTGTCCGTTATCGGTTCGTGAATCCAATCAATTCAGGCAATTACGGCAAGGGTTGTGCGATTTCGGAGTGAACAAGGTCACACGCATGACCGGATGGGTTTGGTTGTGAGAGATCCGTGAGCGTGTGCCTAAGATTCGCTCGACAGCCAGCCATGGAAACTGGGGTATTTCGTGTCCCGTCGCGGTAAATCATCTGGTAAGGGGCGAAGCTTCCTTATTTTTGTGTCAGTGGTGGTCCTCCTGGCCGCCGCTGGTGGAGCCGCCTACCGCTGGTGGCCGTCGTCGGACACGGACCCCTCGGCCCTGACCGTCCGCTACCGCACCGAGGGCCCGGCGGTGACGGACGCCGCCAAGCCCTGGCTGGAAGTCATCAACACGTCCGGCAAGGCGGTGGACCTCGCCGACGTCACCGTCCGGTACCACTACACCGCCGACGACGGTGCCCCGTTCGCGGCCAACTGCGTGCAGACGTCCCTCGACTGCTCCAAGGTCACCCTGCACACGGCCGCCGCGCAGAAGGCCGCCCCCAAGGCCGACCGCTATCTGGAGATCGGCTTCTCGGGCGAGACCGGCACCCTGAAGCCCGGCGGGACGACCGAGGCGATCGGGCTCCAGCTGTACCGCGTCGACCACAAGAAGCTGGACCAGGCGGACGACTACTCGTTCGACGCGGAGAAGACGTCGTACCAGGAGTCCGAGCGGGTCACGGCCTACCTCGACGGTGCCCAGGTCTGGGGCGAGGGGCCGACCGGTGAGACGGAGGGGTCCGGGCGACGCGTGAACGCGGGGGCTCCCGCCGAAGCGGTGCGGCCGCCCGACGATGTCCTCTTCGACGACTTCGCCTACACGGGCCCCGAGGATCCGTCGCTCGCCGCCAACGGCTGGGAGGTGCGCAGCGGCGCGGGCGGCCCGGGCGTCGAGGACTCGTGGTCGGCGAAGGGGGTCACGTTCCCCGCCGGCGAGAAGGAGGACGGCGGGCAGGCGCTGCGCCTGGAGGCCCGTACCGACGGCACGGCGAAGGGAACGGTGCAGTCCGAGTTCCACACCGCGCGTCCGGTGTTCCGCGAGGGCACGCTCGTCGCCCGGGTGTACTTCACCGACGAACCGGTGAACGGCGAGGACGGCGATCACGTGTCCCAGTCCGTCTTCGCGATCTCGCCGGACCACAAGTCGGAGAAGTACAGCGAGCTCGACTTCGAGTACATGGCGAACGGCGGCTGGGGTCGCTACGGTCCGATCCTCGACACCACCAGCTGGCGCAGCAGCGACCTGGGCGACCGGGTCACCAAGCCCCATCAGACGAAGCTCGGCGGTTGGCGCACCCTGGCCATGACCGCGGCCGACGGCAAGGTCACCTACTCGGTGGACGGGAAGGTGTTGTTCACCAGTGGGAAGACCTACCTTCCGCGTGAACCGATGAGCGTCAACTTCAGCAACTGGTTCATCGACCTCCCCTTCAAGGGGGAGCGTTCCTGGGCGATGAAGGTCGACTGGGTCTACCTCCAGTCCGGCC
The DNA here is from genome assembly GCF_044544295.1 of Streptomyces sp. NPDC053750. NCBI lineage: Bacteria > Bacillati > Actinomycetota > Actinomycetes > Kitasatosporales > Streptomycetaceae > Streptomyces > Streptomyces sp. NPDC053750. The sequence goes on from NZ_JBITXB010000007.1 coordinate 322,548, forward strand.
AGGCCGTCTCCCCGGAGGTCGCGACGCAGGCCGCGGCCGACTTCGCCGCCGCGGGCACCAGGTACGTGAACACGCTCGCGGGGAGTGACTGACGCAGGGATGACGGAGAAGGCGGCGGTCAGCCCGCCTGGGCCGCCGCCGACGCCTGGGCCTCACCGCGGCCACGGATCTGCCGGAAGCTGAACTCGGCCAGGTCGTCGCCGGCCCGGAAGACCTCCGTGGCCTTCTCCGTCACGTTCTTGCCGTTGGTGAATCCGGCGACGGTGAAGTAGGCGTAGCGGCCGTAGGAGTTGGTGGTGGAGCGGCAGACGGCACCGGTGCAGAAGGGCTTGACGCCGCCGCCGGACAGGGAGCGCACGAGGCTCTTCCGGTCGGCCTGCTTCTTGGCCTTGGTGGCCTGCGCCTCGGTGTCGAAGACGGCGACGCCGACCGTCACCGCGGTGTCGCCCTTGGTGTAGGTGACGCGGATCAGGCGGGTGCAGCCGTTCGCGTCGAGGACCTTCGGCAGCGTGCCCTGGGCGGCGGAGCCGCAGGTGCGTGTGTCGGCGGTCGGGCCCTTCTTGTAGACCGTGTCGCCCATGGTCAGCTGGGTGCCCGGGAAGAGCACGTCCGGGCCGAGCGGGGCCTTGTCCTTCTGGACGCTGGAGACGAAGTCCTTCGGGTCCAGCGGCGGCGGGGCGCTGGTCGGGGCGAACGAGGGGGCCGTGGCCGACGCGCTGGGGATGTCCGCGGTCGTGGGGAGCTGCGAGGAGGGGCTGTCCGAGGCCTGGCCGGAGCCGTTCGCCGAGACGACGGCCACGGCGACGGCGCCGGCTATCGCCACGGTGGCCAGCGCGCCGCCACCGATGAACAGCAGCCGGCGCCGCTTGTTGCGGGCCTCGGAGGCCTCGGCGAGGGCGGCCCAGTCCGGGGTGCTGCCGCTGTCACCGCTGTTCCAGGGCTGCTGCTGCGGCTGCTGCGATTGCGGTTTCCAGGGATCCCACTGCGACTGAGGTCCCCCCTGCCCAAAGCTCATGGGCCGCATCTTAGACGGGCCGGGCGGCGTGCTGGTGCGCGTCTGGGGGCCCCGCAGCGCCTAGCGTTCCGTGCATGTGGACGGGCAAAAGCGACATCTCCGGGTGGTTGGTGCGACCGGCGGGCGGGCATGCGTGGGCGGTGCTCGGGGCGGTGCTGGTGGCGTCCGCCGTGCATGCGGCGCGGGTGACCTCGGACGGTGGGATGGACAACGCGATCGTCGTCCGGGCCGCCCGCACCTGGCTGGCCGGTGGCTCCCCGTACGACGATCCGCACTTCCTCTACTTCCCGAGCGCGGTCCTGGCCGCCGTCCCGCAGGCGCTGCTGCCCGGGGCCCTGCTGCGGGTGCTGGTGCCCTGCGCGGTGACGGGCCTGCTGGCGCTGGGCTGGGCGTGCGCGCTGCGGCTGCACCGCGTGCCGCTGCGCAGTCGGCTGGCGGTCCTCGGTCTGACCGGGCTCGCGGTGGGCTTCGCGCCGTTCGGACACCTGGTGCGCCTCGGCAACTGGACGGTGACGGCGGCGGTGGCCCTGCCCCTGTGCCTCCTGCTGGCGCATCGGGGGCGGTGGACGGCGGCGGGCGCGGTCGTCGGCGCGGCCGTGGCGCTCAAGCCGCTGCTCGCGCCGGTCGTCCTGCTGTTCCTGTTCGCCGGACGGTGGCGGGCGCTGGCGGTGGCCGCCCTGGTGCCGGCGCTGGCCTCCGGCGCGGCGGCGCTGCTGATGCCCGACCCGGCCGGCTTCTTCACCCGCACCCTGCCGTTCCTGCTGCGCGGCGACGACGCCTTCGTACGGCTGTACGAGGCCTCCCCGGCCGCCGTGCTGCCCCGGCTCGGCGTGCCGCGGGCGCTCGCCGAGGGGGCCGCGCTGGCGGCGGCCGGCGCCGGGGTGCTCTGCGCGTACCTGCGCTGGCGGCGCGCCGACCCCGGGCCCCTGCGGTTCGCGGAGACCGGGGCGGGGCTGATGCTGTCGGCGTTCCTCGTCTCCCGGCCGTCGTACGACCACTACCTCCTGGTCGCCCTTCCGCTGCTGCTCGCCGGGCTGCCGTACGCCGGTTCGGTGGCCCGCGGGCCCTGGTTCTGGGTCGCTCTGGCGCCCCAGGTGCCCGGGGTGACCTGGCCCTGGCTGGAGTCGGAACGGCGGCGGGCCTTCAAGGACGCGTTCACGCTGTGTGTGCTGGCCGTGACGGTGGCCCGGCGGACCGGGGGCGGCGCGGTGGCCGACGACCGTGTTCCCGGGGCCCGCGCGCCGGGGTCGGCGCGACCCTCGGCCGCTCCGTTTTGACCCGGCTGCGGCACCCCGGGTACTCTGCACAGTCGTATGTGTATTGGCTTGCTCATTCTCACGTGAGGGGCCCTTACACCGGTCCACCGGGACCGATGACCAGCGACCAGCACGCGGTTTGCGTCACCGCGGTGCGGTCAGGGCTGTCGTGATCGTCTTCGGTGACCATGTCAGGACCACTCACTGAAGAAGCGAAGGCTACGAACCGTGCGTACGTACAGCCCCAAGCCCGGCGATGTGACGCGCCAGTGGCACGTCATCGACGCTCAGGACGTCGTCCTGGGTCGTCTGGCCTCCACCGCCGCCTCCATCCTGCGTGGCAAGCACAAGCCGATCTACGCGCCCCACGTCGACACCGGTGACTTCGTCATCATCATCAACGCCGACAAGGTGCACCTCTCCGGCAACAAGCGCACCCAGAAGATGGCGTACCGCCACTCCGGCTACCCGGGCGGTCTGCGCTCGGTGCGCTACGACGAGCTGCTGGACAAGAACCCGGAGAAGGCCATCGAGAAGGCCGTCAAGGGCATGCTCCCCAAGAACTCCCTGGGCCGTCAGATGCTCTCGAAGCTGAAGGTCTACAAGGGTGACCAGCACCCGCACGGCGCGCAGCAGCCGCAGCCGTTCGAGATCACCCAGGTCGCGCAGTAAGTCCGGCCACCCCCTAAGACTGAAGAGAATCTGAGGAGCATCGTGGCCGAGACCACTGCCGAGCAGCCGCTCGAAGAGATCGACATCGACAGCTACACCACCGAGTCCGAGGTCCCCGTCGAGGGCGAGTACACCTCGGAGTCCATGGCGTCCCGCTTCGGCGAGCCCCAGCCGGCCGCCGGCCTGGGCCGTCGCAAGAACGCCATCGCCCGTGTCCGGATCGTCCCGGGCACCGGCAAGTGGAAGATCAACGGCCGCACCCTCGAGGACTACTTCCCGAACAAGGTGCACCAGCAGGAAGTGAACGAGCCCTTCAAGGTGCTCGAGCTCGAGGGCCGTTACGACGTCATCGCCCGCATCGCCGGTGGCGGTGTCTCCGGCCAGGCCGGCGCGCTCCGTCTCGGTGTCGCCCGTGCGCTGAACGAGGCCGACGTCGACAACAACCGCGGCCCGCTGAAGAAGGCCGGCTTCCTCAAGCGCGACGACCGTGCGGTCGAGCGCAAGAAGGCCGGTCTGAAGAAGGCCCGCAAGGCTCCGCAGTACAGCAAGCGCTAAACGCGGGCTGTACTCCGAACGCCCCGGCGGCACGCCACTGTGCTGCCGGGGCGTTCGTTTATCCCAGCCGTTGGGCGTATAACGGCACAAGACGCTGAGATGCCGAGATGTTCAGGCGCTCAGCCTTTGAGAAGCCTGAAGGCTTGTGTGATCGGATGACCGGACTGCTGGGCCGCAACCGCAGCCGCTTCCGGAATTGACGTTTCCTCAGGAGGACAAGTGGGACGACTCTTCGGCACGGACGGTGTGCGCGGTGTCGCCAACGCGGATCTGACGGCCGAGCTGGCGCTCGGGCTCTCCGTCGCCGCGGCGCACGTACTGGCCGAGGCGGGCACCTTCGCCGGACACCGGCCGACCGCCGTGGTCGGGCGGGACCCGCGTGCCTCCGGGGAGTTCCTGGAGGCCGCCGTGGTCGCGGGCCTCGCCAGCGCCGGCGTGGACGTCCTGCGGGTCGGCGTGCTGCCGACGCCGGCGGTCGCCCACCTCACCGGCGCCCTCGGCGCCGACCTGGGCGTGATGCTCTCCGCGAGCCACAACGCCATGCCCGACAACGGCATCAAGTTCTTCGCCCGCGGCGGCCACAAGCTCGCCGACGAGCTGGAGGACCGCATCGAGTCCGTCTACGAGGAGCACCGCACCGGCGCCCCCTGGGACCGTCCGACCGGCGCCGGTGTCGGCCGCGTCCGCGACTACGACGAGGGGCTCGACCAGTACGTCGCCCACCTCGTCGGCGTCCTCCCCAACCGCCTCGACGGACTGAAGATCGTCCTCGACGAGGCGCACGGCGCGGCCTCCCGGGTCTCGCCGGAGGCGTTCGCGCGGGCCGGGGCAGAGCTGGTCACCATCGGCGCGGTGCCGGACGGCCTCAACATCAACGACGGCTGCGGCTCCACCCACCTCGACCTGCTCAAGGCCGCCGTCGTCGAGCACGGCGCCGACCTCGGCATCGCCCACGACGGCGACGCCGACCGCTGCCTGGCCGTGGACCACACCGGTGCGGAGGTGGACGGCGACCAGATCCTCGCCGTGCTGGCCCTGGCGATGCGGGAGCGGGACGCGCTGCGCTCGGACACGGTGGTCGCGACGGTCATGTCCAACCTGGGCTTCAAGCTCGCCATGGAGCGCGAGGGCATCCAGTTCGTGCAGACCGGCGTCGGTGACCGGTACGTCCTGGAGGAGATGAAGGCCAAGGGGTACGCCCTCGGCGGCGAGCAGTCCGGGCACGTCATCATCCTCGACCACGCCACCACCGGCGACGGCACGCTGACCGGGCTGATGCTGGCGGCGCGGGTCGCGCAGACCGGGCGTACGCTGCGGGATCTCGCGTCGGTGATGGAGCGGCTGCCGCAGGTGCTGGTCAATGTGCCGGACGTGGACAAGTCGCGGGTGGCGACCTCCGCGGAGCTGGCCTCGGCGGTGGCCGAGGCCGAGCGGGAGTTGGGGAGCACGGGGCGGGTGCTGTTGCGTCCCTCCGGGACGGAGCCGTTGGTTCGGGTGATGGTCGAGGCTGCGGATATCGAGCAGGCTCGGGCTGTTGCCGGGCGGTTGGCCGATTCGGTGAAGTCGGCGCTCGGGTAGTTTTCGGGGCCGGGTTCGGGGTGGGGGTTCTGTGTGTTGCGGGCTGCGGGTTTCGTTGTGGCTGGTCGCGCAGTTCCCCGCGCCCCTGAGGGCGAGTGCCCCGCCCGGCGTCCCGATGTGACGTCCCGTCAGGGTGTTTCCGGCTTCGTGAGGCGATGTCGCTGAGTCGACCACAACGCCTTCTGGGCCAGCAGCGTCAAGGTGCCGGCCATGACGATGCCGGCCAGGTTCAGCAGGAGTTGTTCGCTGGAGCCCACCATCTGGTCGGTGTCGCCGAAGCTCAGGGCCACGGCCGCGTTCGCCGCGGCCGGGACCGTGGTGACCGAGATGGCGACGCCCACCAGGGCGCCGGACTTCGCCGAGGTGAGGGAGAGCGTGCCCGCGATGCCGGCGAGGATCGCCACCACGAAGGAGAAGGCGTCGGGGGCGTAGACGAAGCCGGTGTTGGGCCGGTCGCCCTCCAGTTCGGCCTCGCTGAAGAGGTTCAGCGCGGCCATGATCCAGCTGAAGCCCACCGTCACCGCCATCGCCACCGCGAAGCCCACCAGCAGGGCGAGGGTCGAGCGCAGGGCCAGGCGGGGTGCGCGCTGCACGATTGCCGTGCAGACGCCGGCCAGGGGGCCGAACTCCGGGCCGACCGCCATCGCGCCCACGATCAGGATCGCGTTGTCGAGCACCACGCCGCAGGCCGCGATCATCGTGGCGAGCGTGATGAAGGCGACGTAGGTGATGGAGAGGGTCGACTCCTCGTGCGTCGCCTCCTCCAACTGCTCCCACAGCACCGCGTCGGCGGGCTCGCCCGGAGCGTCCTTCTCCGCCTGGTCGGCACGCTCGGACAGCGACAGGTCGATGTTCTCGGCCGTGATGGCGCCGCTGCTGTCGATGCCCAATGCCCGCAGGCGGCCGATGAGTTCGTCGCCGGCCTCGCGGGCGACGTCGCACATGACGACGTCGCCCTCGGGATCGCGGGCGACGCCCGGCAGGACGACCAGGTGGGTGGTGCCGACCGTCCGGTCGATCAGGTGGACCACCTCGCCGGTCCGGTCGGCCGGGGTGATCAGGCGCAGATGCAGCATCCGGTATTTCTACCGGCTGTGGGGGCCCGCCGTCACAGCTTGCGCAGGCGCAGGCGTTGCACCTTGTGGTCGGGGCCCTTGCGCAGGATGAGGGTGGCCCGGCCCCGGGTGGGGGCCACGTTCTCCACCAGGTTGGGCTTGTTGATGGTGCGCCAGGTGGTGCGGGCGTAGTCGAGGGCCTCCTCCTCCGACACCTGGGTGTACTTGCGGAAGTACGAGGACGGGTTCTGGAAGGCGGTCTCGCGCAGCTTGCGGAAGCGGCTGAGGTACCAGCGTTCGATGTCCTCGGTGCGGGCGTCGACGTACACGCTGAAGTCGAAGTAGTCGGCGAGGCCGACCCTGGTGCGGCCGTCCTTGCCGGGCAGCGCGGGCTGGAGGACGTTGAGGCCCTCGACGATCAGGATGTCGGGGCGGCGGACGACCAGCTTCTCGTCCGGGACGATGTCGTAGATGAGGTGGGAGTAGACCGGCGCGGTCACCTCGCCCTTGCCCGCCTTGATGTCGGCGACGAACCGGGTCAGGGCCCGGCGGTCGTACGACTCGGGGAAACCTTTCCGCGACATCAGGCCACGGGCCTCCAGCTCCCTCGTGGGCAGCAGGAAGCCGTCGGTCGTGACCAACTCGACGCGCGGGTGCTCGGGCCAGCGGGACAGCAGCGCCTGGAGGAGGCGGGCGACGGTGGACTTGCCGACCGCCACCGAGCCGGCGACCCCTATGACGAAGGGCGTGCCGGACTGGGAGCCCCCTTCGCCGAGGAAGGTGTTGAGCGCGCCGCGCAGGCCGTCGGTGGCGCCGACGTAGAGGTTGAGGAGCCGGGAGAGCGGGAGGTAGATGTCCCGCACCTCGTCGAGGTCGATGACATCGCCGAGGCCGCGCAGCTTCTCGACCTCCTCGGCGGTCAACGGCAGCGGCGTCTTGTCGCGCAGCGCGCTCCACTCGGGGCGGGTGAGGTCGACGTAGGGAGTCGCCTCCGGCCGCTGCCGGTGGGCGCTCCTGGGCATCGAGGAGACCGGAGAGATCACAGTCCATTGTTAACGGAGTTCGAACGGCGTGACAGGTGGGCTGTGTCACGCCCGCCGCGGTCCGGAACCGTGGAAGATCACGTCGGCGTCACGGTCGGATACCGGGTGGCGCATGGGTGATCGTCTGTGAGTCGGCTGTGCTTACAGTGCTCGCACAAATGTGCGGCGCTTGTGTCCGCCTTCCAGAAGAGAGTCCAACGTGAGACTGACCGGCGTCCGCCGTACCGCCCTCGCGGCCTCTGCCGCTGCCCTGGCCCTCCTCGTCACCGCCTGCGGCGGCTCCTCCGACGACGGTGACAAGGCGGCCGGCGACGGCAAGGCCCAGGGCGACAAGACCGCCTCCGCGGCACCGGCCGCCAAGGCGCTCACCGCGGCCGAGCTGGACAAGGCGGCCCTGGCGCAGGCCGACGTCAAGAACGGCAAGGTCACCAAGACGGCCGCGACGGACGACGTCACGAAGGACAAGGTCAAGGCGGACAACAAGGCGTGTGAGTCGCTCGTCTTCGCCGAGACCGGCGTCCCCCTCGGTGAGCCGGCGGCGACGGTGAAGCGGACCTGGACGGAGACCCCGAAGAAGCCGGCCGCGGACGCCGGCACCGAGGAGGCCGTCAAGGCCGCGTTCGACGTGGACAAGGCCCTGCTGACGCTGGCCTCCTACGACGACGGGGGCGCCGAGGCGGTGCTGAAGGACGTGAAGGAGGCGGCCGGCACGTGCGCCGGGGGCTTCGCCTTCACCGCGGTCGGTGAACCGGCCAAGATCGCCAAGGTGACCGAGGGGCAGGCGCCCGCGGGTGCCGACGAGGCGGTCGCGATGACCATGACGATGACCGGCGACGAAGGCGACGAGTTCCCGGTCAAGGTGGTCGTCACCCGCAAGGGCTCCACCGTCGTCACCTTCACCGTCCTCAACCTCGCCGCCGCCGGCAGTGGCGAGGACTTCCCCTTCCCCACGGAGATCAGCGACGCGCAGCTCGCCAAGCTGGGCTGAGTCCGCCGCCGGCGCGCGCCGGAAGTTCCCACCGGGGCGTTCGTACCCCGGTGGGAATTTCCGATTTCGGGCACGGGAAGACCGGTTCGGGAGCGAATCTGATCGTAGGCTGCCGGTCATGTGCGGAATCGTGGGATACGTGGGGTCTCAGTCGGCGCTCGACGTCGTGATGGCCGGCCTGAAGCGACTCGAGTACCGGGGCTACGACTCGGCCGGCGTCGCCGTGCTCGCGGACGGCGGTCTCGCCACCGCCAAGCGCGCCGGGAAGCTCGTCAACCTGGACAAGGAACTGGCCGAGCGGCCCCTGCCGAGCGCCGCGACCGGCATCGGTCACACCCGCTGGGCCACGCACGGCGCGCCGACCGACACCAACGCCCACCCGCACCTCGACAACGCGTGCCGGGTGGCCGTGGTCCACAACGGCATCATCGAGAACTTCGCGTCGCTGCGGGCCGAGCTGGCGGAGCGCGGTCACGAGCTGGCCTCCGAGACCGACACCGAGGTCGTCGCCCACCTGCTCGCCGAGGAGTTCTCCGCCTGCGCCGACCTCGCCGAGGCGATGCGGCTGGTGTGCCGGCGGCTGGAGGGCGCCTTCACGCTGGTCGCGGTGCACGCGGACGCGCCGGACGTGGTCGTGGGCGCGCGCCGCAACTCGCCGCTCGTGGTGGGCGTGGGGGAGGGCGAGTCCTTCCTCGCCTCGGACGTCGCGGCCTTCATCGCGCACACCCGGGACGCCGTCGAGCTGGGCCAGGACCAGGTCGTGGAGCTGCGCCGGGACGGCGTGACCGTCACCGGCTTCGACGGCAGCCCGGCCGACGTCCGCTCCTACCACGTCGACTGGGACGCCTCCGCCGCCGAGAAGGGCGGCTACGACTACTTCATGCTCAAGGAGATCGCCGAGCAGCCGAAGGCGGTCGCCGACACCCTGCTCGGCCGCATCGACGGCTCCGGCACGCTGAGCCTGGACGAGGTGCGGATCCCGCCGGGCGTGCTGCGCGAGGTCGACAAGGTCGTCATCGTCGCCTGCGGTACGGCCTTCCACGCCGGGCTGATCGCCAAGTACGCCATCGAACACTGGACGCGGATCCCCTGCGAGGTGGAGCTGGCCAGCGAGTTCCGCTACCGCGACCCGATCCTCGACCAGCAGACCCTCGTCGTCGCCATCTCCCAGTCCGGCGAGACCATGGACACCCTCATGGCCCTGCGCCACGCCCGCGAACAGGGCGCCCACGTGCTGGCGATCTGCAACACCAACGGCTCGACCATCCCGCGCGAGTCCGACGCGGTGCTCTACACCCACGCCGGACCGGAGGTCGCCGTCGCCTCCACCAAGGCCTTCCTCACCCAGCTGGTCGCCTGCTACCTGGTCGCCCTGTACCTGGGGCAGGTGCGCGGCACGAAGTACGGCGACGAGATCCGCGCCGTGGTCCGCGACCTCTCGCGGATCTCCGCGGCCGTCGAACAGGTCCTGGGGACCATGGAGCCGGTACGGGAACTGGCCCGCTCGCTCGCCCACAAGAACACGGTGCTCTTCCTGGGCCGGCACGTCGGCTACCCGATCGCCCTCGAAGGCGCCCTGAAGCTCAAGGAGCTGGCGTACATGCACGCCGAGGGCTTCGCGGCGGGCGAGCTGAAACACGGGCCGATCGCGCTGATCGAGGAGGACCTGCCGGTCGTCGTGGTCGTCCCGTCCCCGCGCGGACGCTCCGTGCTGTACGACAAGATCGTGTCCAACATCCAGGAGATCCGGGCGCGCGGCGCGCGGACCATCGTCATCGCCGAGGAGGGCGACGAGGCGGTCGTCCCCTACGCCGACCACCTCGTCCGCATCCCGGCCACCCCGACCCTGCTCCAGCCGCTGGTGGCGACGGTGCCCTTGCAGGTCTTCGCGTGCGAGCTCGCGACGGCCCGGGGGAACGAGGTGGACCAGCCCCGGAACCTGGCGAAGTCGGTGACCGTGGAGTGAGCCGGCTCCGGGCCCACACCTGCTTCACGCCGGCGAGCGCACAGCCGTACGGGCCCGGGCCGGTGCCGCCGCTGACGAGTGCGGGGCCGGCGCGTACGAGGTGGCGACCCGGGGGTGCGGGCCCTCGGTGCCGGCGTCCACGACCGGCACCGTGCGGCCCGCCGCCCCGGCGGGCGGCGGCACCCATCCCGCCGTTGCCGCCGCCCGGTTGCTGCACGCTCATCGCCGAGTCCCCCCGTCTCGTTGCCGCACTGCGGCAGCAGACGTCACCGACTCCACTTACGGCTCCCGTCAGGTGACTGCCCGTCAACTGACGGGATCGCGCCAACCGTGCCCTGTGTGCCGGTGCGCCGAAGACCCGTCAGGCGCCGCGCACGTCCCGCCACGCGCGAGGGAGCGCCCCCGCGACATCGTGCGCCCCCACCGGCGCCCCCTCCGCCGCGAACCGCCCCGCCAGCCCGTGGAGATACGCCGCCGCGCTGCCCGCGTCCCGCGCAGACAACCCCGCTGCCAGCAGCGACCCCGCGAGCCCGGACAGCACGTCCCCGCTCCCCGCGGTGGCGAGCCACGACGTCCCCGTCGCGTTGACCCGCACCGGCCCGCCCTCCCTGCCGGCCACCACCGTCGTCGACCCCTTCAGCAGCACCGTCGCCCCGTACCGCCCCGCCAGCTCCCGCGCCGACGCCAGCCGCGCCCCCTCGACCTGCTCCCGGCTCACCCCCAGCAGCGCCGCCGCCTCCCCGGCATGCGGCGTCATCAACGTCGGCGCCGTACGCCCCCGCACCGCCCCGGCGTCCGCCAGCCGCAGCCCGTCCGCGTCGATCAGCACCGGCACCTCGGCCGCCAGCACCTGAGCCACGGTCCCGGCGTCGTCACCGGCGCCCGGCCCGACGACCCACGCCTGGACCCGCCCCGCCCGCTTCGGCCCCTGGTCGGACACGAGCGTCTCGGGGTACCGCGCGATCACCGCGTCCCCGGCCGGACCGACGTACCGCACCGCACCGGCCCCGCCCCGCAGCGCCCCGGCGACGGCGAGCACCGCCGCGCCCGGATAGCGCGCCGACCCGGCGGCGATGCCCACGACCCCCCGCCGGTACTTGTCGCTCTCGGCCCCCGGCACCGGCAGCAGCCGGGCCACCTCCGCGTGCTGCAACGCCTCCAGCTCGGCCGCGTCGGCCGGCAGCGGCAGCCCGATGTCCACCAGCCGCACCGACCCGGCGTACTCCCGCGCCGGATCGACCAGCAGCCCCGGCTTGTGCGCCCCGAACGTCACCGTCACATCGGCCCGCACGGCCGCCCCGCGCACCTGCCCGGTGTCCGCGTCGACCCCGCTCGGCAGGTCGACGGCGACGACGGCGGCCCTCGACCGCGCGGCCGCGTCCGCCAGCGGCACCGCCTCCGTCCGCAACCCGCCCCTGCCACCGATCCCTACGATGCCGTCCACGACCAGATCGGCCCGCGCGATCAGCTCCCCGGCGCAGCCGGTCCCGGCGATCCGCCCGCCCGCGCGGCGCAACGCCGCCAGCCCCGTGCCGTGGGCGCGCTCCGGGGAGAGCAGGACGGCCGTCACGCCCGCTCCGCGCCGGGCGAGCCGCGCCCCGGCGTACAGGGCGTCGCCGCCGTTGTCACCGCTGCCGACCAGCAGCACGACCCGGCTGCCGTAGACCCGCCCGGACACCCGGCCGAGCACCTCCGCGCAGGCGGCGGCGAGCCCGGCGGCCGCCCGCTGCATCAGGGCTCCCTCCGGCAGTCGCGCCATCAACTCCCGTTCGGCCGTCCTGACCGTCTCCACGCTGTACGCAGTCCGCATGCCGTCGAGTGTTCCCCGTACGCCGCGAACACGCACGAGGTCACCGGGTTCAGCTCTGCCGGGCTCGGGTCCGTGGGAGGGGGGCTTGCGCCCACAGGCCCAGGCCAGGGAGCCCGGCGGCCGGGCGATCACGCGCCTCGGGGCAAGCCTTCGTTGTCCGTGCCCGCCGCCGAGCCCCCTCCTACCCCTCCGCGATCACCACCGCCGAAGCCACCCCCGCGTCGTGGCTCAGCGACACGTGCCACGACGTCACCCCCAGCTCCGCCGCCCGGGCCGCCACCGTACCCGTCACCCGTAGGCATGGCCGTCCGCTGTCCTCGACGTACACCTCGGCGTCCGTCCAGAGCAGGCCCGCCGGCGCGCCCAGCGCCTTGGCCAGCGCCTCCTTCGCCGCGAAGCGGGCGGCGAGGGAGGCGACGCCCCGGCGCTCACCGCTCGGCAGCAGCAACTCGCTCTCCAGGAAGAGCCGCTGGGCCAGGGCCGGCCTGCGCTTCAGCGACGCCTCGAACCGCTCGACCTCGGCCACGTCGATCCCGACCCCGATGATGCTCATGCCGGGCACCCTAACGACCGGGCCCGGGCGGCGCCGCGGCGGGAAGCGGTGCCGGGGTGCTCTGAGAGACTGTGGGCACGATGAGTGAGACAGCTGCTCGGCGGGCCGCGACACTGCGGGCCCGCGCCGAGATCGATCTGGCCGCACTGCGGGCCAACGTCCGCGCCCTGCGCGAACGGGCACCCGGGGCGGCCCTCATGGCCGTGGTCAAGGCCGACGCCTACGGCCACGGCGCCGTCCCGTGCGCCCGCGCGGCCGTCGCGGCGGGCGCGACCTGGCTCGGCACCGCCACCCCGCAGGAGGCCCTCGCGCTGCGCGCGGAGGCGGGGCTCCCGGACGACGTGCGGATCATGTGCTGGCTGTGGACGCCGGGCGGCCCCTGGCGCGAGGCGATCGAGGCCCGACTCGACGTGTCCGTCAGCGGCATGTGGGCCCTGGACGAGCTCACCGAGGCGGCACGGCGGGCCGGCCTCACCGCCCGCGTGCAGCTCAAGGCCGACACCGGCCTCGGCCGGGGCGGCTGCCAGCCCGGCGAGGACTGGGCGGAGCTGGTCCGCGCGGCCCTGCGGGCCGAGGCCGAGGGCACCGTCCGCGTCACCGGGCTGTGGTCGCACTTCGCCCGCGCCGACGAGCCCGGCGACCCCTCCATCGCCGCCCAGCTCACCCGCTTCCGGGAGATGACGGCCTACGCCGAGCAGCAGGGCGTCCGCCCCGAGGTGCGGCACATCGCCAACTCGCCGGCCACCCTCACCCTCCCCGAGGCCCACTACGACCTGGTACGGCCCGGCATCGCGATGTACGGCGTCTCGCCCAGCCCCGAGGTCGGCACCCCCGCCGACTTCGGACTGCGCCCCGTGATGACGCTGTCCGCCTCACTGGCCCTGGTCAAGCAGGTCCCCGGCGGCCACGGCGTCAGCTACGGGCACCACTACACCACCTCAGGCGACACCACCCTCGGCCTCGTCCCCCTCGGCTACGCGGACGGCATCCCGCGCCACGCCTCCTCCACCGGACCCGTCCTCGTCGACGGCAAGTGGCGCACGGTCGCGGGGCGGATCGCGATGGACCAGTTCGTCGTCGACCTGGGCGGGGACCGGCCGGAGCCGGGCGCCGAGGCGGTGCTGTTCGGGCCCGGCGACCGCGGCGAGCCCACCGCCGAGGACTGGGCGCAGGCCGCGGGCACCATCGCGTACGAGATCGTCACACGCATCGGACCCCGCGTTCCGCGCGTCTACGTCAACGAGTGACGCGTCCGGCCCCCACGGAGTGCGGCGCACGACACGCGTTCAGGTGAATCAGCCGCCGGCGGGTATCCGCACAGCGGCCCCGGCGAAGAGGAGCGGTACGTGAGCGAGACCAACGCGGACGCCGTCGCGGACGTCGCCGCGGCGGCCGTCGCCTCCGCCGCCGACGCGGCCACCGGCGGCTGGCGCCGGGCGACCGGCATCGCCGGCGTCGCGATAGGCGTGGTCGCGGCGGGCGCGGCGGCCGGCGTGGCGATAGAGCGGCTCACCGTCGGCCGCGGGATACGCCACCGGGCACGGGTCGCCCTCGACTCGGCGGGACCGTACGGCGGACTGCGCGGCACCCCGGGCAAGGCGTACGCCGACGACGGCACCGAGCTGTACTACGAGGTCGACGACGTCGCCCCGGAGGCGGAGTCCGCGCTCACCCGGCGCCGACGGCGGCTGTTCGGCCGCAAGGCGCCCGCCCCCGTGACGGTCGTCTTCAGCCACGGCTACTGCCTCAACCAGGACTCCTGGCACTTCCAGCGCGCCGCGCTCAGGGGCGTCGTGCGCACCGTGCACTGGGACCAGCGCAGCCACGGCCGCTCCGGGCGGGGCGTGTCCCAGGTGCGGGACGGCCGGCCGGTCACCATCGACGACCTGGGCCGCGACCTGAAGGCCGTCATCGACGCGGCCGCGCCCGAGGGCCCGGTCGTGCTGGTCGGGCACTCCATGGGCGGCATGACGGTGATGGCCCTGGCGGACGCCTTCCCCGACCTGATCCGCGAGCGCGTCGTCGGCGTGGCCCTTGTCGGCACGTCGTCCGGGCGGCTCGGCGAGGTCAACTTCGGGCTGCCCGTGGCCGGTGTCAACGCGGTGCGGCGGGTGCTCCCGGGGGTGCTGAAGGCGCTGGGGCAGCGGGCCGATCTGGTGGAGAAGGGGCGGCGGGCGACGGCGGACCTGTTCGCCGGGATCATCAAGCGGTACTCGTTCGCGTCCCGGGACGTCGATCCGGCCGTGGCCCGGTTCGCCGAGCGGATGATCGAGTCGACGCCGATCGACGTGGTCGCCGAGTACTACCCCGCCTTCAACGACCACGACAAGACGGCCGCCCTCGCCCACTTCGCCGGCCTGCCGGTCCTGGTGCTGGCCGGCGTCCAGGACCTGGTGACGCCGAGCGAGCACAGCGAGGCGATCGCCGACCTGCTGCCGGGCGCCGAGTCGGTACTGGTGCCGGACGCCGGGCACCTGGTCATGCTGGAGCACCCGGAAGTCGTCACCGACCGCCTCGCTGATCTGCTCGCCCGCGCGGGGGCGCTGCCGTCCAGTACTACGGTGGATGGCTGTGACTCCGCCTCTTCCTGACGGAAGTGGCTTCCAGCCTTCCGGCTGCGGTCCAGCCCGAACCGACCCCTTGCGGGGCGTGACAAGCGTACTACTGCGAGTGAGTGACGATGGAAGAATCCGCAAAGGCGCACATCCCGACAGAGGCCGGCCCGGCTGAGCCCTCCGAGCCCGCCCCCGACGTCGAGATCACCGTCACCTCCCCGGAGCAGATGCGGGAACTGGGCCGCAGGCTCGCCAAAGTGCTGCGCGCCGGTGACCTGCTGATGCTCAGCGGGGAGCTGGGCGCGGGCAAGACGACGCTGACCCGGGGGCTCGGCGAGGGCATGGGCGTGCGCGGCGCCGTCACCTCCCCGACCTTCGTCATCGCCCGCGTGCACCCCCCGCTCGGCGACGGTCCGCCGCTCGTCCACGTCGACGCCTACCGCCTGTCCGGCGGCCTGGACGAGATGGAGGACCTCGACCTCGACGTCTCCCTGTCCGACTCGGTGGTCGTCGTCGAGTGGGGCGAGGGCAAGGTCGAGGAGCTGACCGAGGACCGGTTGCAGCTGTGGATCCACCGGGCCGTGGGCGACACCACGGACGAGGTGCGGCACGTGACGCTGACGGGCATCGGTGAGCGCTGGGCCGCAGCCGACCTCGGCGTGCTCGCCGTCTGAGCCCCGACGGCGTGCTCGCCGTCCGAGCCCCGTCCGTCGGCCGGGTGTCCCGACAAGACGTCGGGAAGATATTGCGTTCGGGGTCCCGCGCGTGGTCACATGGTATCCAGCTCGTGGTTAGGCATGCCTAACCACGCCCGCCCCCGACCTTCAGGAGGCGTCCATGTCGGAGACCGAGCGCCAGCCGCAGGCCCGCCCGAGGCCGCAGCAGCCCGCCCTCGCCGGGGTGTCCATGCACGACCTGCTCGCGTCCTGCGCCGCGGCGACAGCGATCTCCACCCCGCCGCCCGCGCCCGAACCGGAGGCGTGCCGGCCCGTCCGGCAGCACGGCCGGCACCGTCAGCACCGCGAGGCCGCCTGACCCGTACGGACGGCTCAGCGCACGACGACGACCTGCTCGCCGATCGTCGCGAACTGCCACATCGCGTCGCCGTCCGCGCGCGTCTGCCGGATGCCGCCGGTGCGCTCCTTCGGGTCGGGCTTCGCCGTCGAGCCGTTCACCGCCGCGCTGAACCCGATGACCACGCCCTGGACGCTGGTGAAGCGCACGACGTGCTCGACGGGGACCCCGTCGGACCCGGTGACCCGGCTCGAGCGGGACGTGACCGCGTAGGTGCCCGGCAGCGGGTCGACCGTGCTGGGCGTGACCCTGAACGTGCGCTGGACCCTGTTGTCGGCCCCGACCAGCCACACCCGGTCGTCGTCCACCGAGTACACCACCCGCTCACCCCTGCCGGACCGCGCGGGCAGGGCGTCGGGGTGGCGCCGGTCGCGGGGTGCCTTGGCGGCGCCCGAAGCGGGCGTGCCGGTCACCTGGGTCCTGCCGAGGCCGGGCGGGACGGTGGCCGAGGCCTGGTAGGCGAGGTATCCGACCGTCATGAAGGCCGCCGCGGTGAGGGCGGTGACGAAACCGGCGCTGCTGCTTGCCACTGGGACCACCTCGGCGTCGTACGTCTGCGCTTGCGTAGTTCCCCGCCCGTCCTGCCTGTCGGCGACCGTAGCAGCAGGTGACCGTCCGACCCGGTCGTCCGACACGGGCCTCGCGGCGCCGTAGGCTGTTTGCGTGCTCTTGCTCGCTCTGGATACCGCCACGCCCGCCGTGACCGTCGCGCTGCACGACGGTACGGACGTCATCGCCTCGTCGAGCCAGGTGGACGCACGCCGGCACGGTGAGCTGCTGCTGCCCGCCGTCGACCGGGTGCTCGCCGAGGCCGGCCTCCGGCTCGACGCCGTCACCGGCATCGTCGCCGGCATCGGCCCCGGCCCGTACACGGGGCTGCGCGTCGGCCTGATGACCGCGGAGACGTTCGGGCTCGCGCTCGGCGTGCCCGTGCACGGCGTGTGCACGCTGGACGGCCTGGCGTACGCCGCCGACCTGGAGGGCCCCTTCGTGGTGGCGACGGACGCCCGCCGCAAGGAG
The DNA here is from genome assembly GCF_044544295.1 of Streptomyces sp. NPDC053750. NCBI lineage: Bacteria > Bacillati > Actinomycetota > Actinomycetes > Kitasatosporales > Streptomycetaceae > Streptomyces > Streptomyces sp. NPDC053750. The sequence continues at coordinate 339,688 of NZ_JBITXB010000007.1, forward strand.
GTCTACTGGGCGCGGTACGCCGACTCCCGCACCCGCCTCACCGACCCCGCGGTCGACCGTCCCGCCGACATCGCCGACCGGGTGGCGGGCCTGCCCGCCGTCGGCGCGGGCGCGCTGCTGTACCCGGACACCTTCCCGAAGGCGCACGAGCCCGAGCACGTGTCCGCCTCCGCCCTCGCGTGCCTGGCCGCCGAGCGGCTGGCGGCGGGCGAGGAACTGCCCGCGCCCCGGCCGCTGTACCTGCGCCGGCCCGACGCCCAGGTCCCCAAGAACTACAAGGTGGTCACCCCGAAGTGACCGAAGCGACCGAGCCCGTGACCTCGCCCGCGCGCGCCGAGCTGCGGGAGATGCGCTGGTGGGACATCGACCCCGTGCTCCGGATGGAGCGGGAGCTGTTCCCGGAGGATGCCTGGTCGCGGGGGATGTTCTGGTCCGAGCTGGCCCACGCGCGCGGCCCGGGGGCGACCCGGCGGTACCTGGTCGCCGAGCAGGACGCCCGGATCGTCGGCTACGCGGGCCTGGTCACCTCCGGGGAGCAGGCCGACGTGCAGACCATCGCCGTCGCCCGCGACCACTGGGGCACCGGGCTCGGCGCCCGGCTGCTGACCGAACTGCTGCGGGCCGCCACCGCCTTCGAGTGCACCGAGGTGCTGCTGGAGTGCCGGGTGGACAACACCCGCGCCCAGCGCCTCTACGAGCGCTTCGGCTTCGAGCCCATCGGCTTCAGACGCGGCTACTACCAGCCGGGGAACGTGGACGCCCTGGTGATGCGCCTGACCGACCCTTCCACCTCCGTACCGGGAACCGAACGAGGAACCGACAACCATGCCTGACGAACCTCTGGTCCTGGGGATCGAGACCTCCTGCGACGAGACCGGTGTCGGTGTCGTCCGGGGCACCACCCTGCTGGCCGACGCCGTCGCGTCCAGCGTCGACGAGCACGCCCGCTTCGGCGGCGTCGTGCCGGAGGTGGCGAGCCGCGCCCACCTGGAGGCGATGGTCCCCACCATCGACCGCGCCTTGAAGGAGGCCGGGGTCAGCGCCCGCGACCTCGACGGCATCGCCGTCACCGCCGGTCCCGGCCTCGCCGGCGCCCTGCTGGTCGGCGTCTCGGCGGCGAAGGCGTACGCCTACGCGCTCGGCAAGCCCCTGTACGGCGTCAACCACCTCGCGTCGCACATCTGCGTCGACCAGCTGGAGCACGGCGCGCTGCCGGAGCCGACGATGGCGCTGCTGGTCTCCGGCGGCCACTCCTCCCTCCTGCTGTCCTCGGACATCACCTCCGACGTCCGCCCGATGGGCGCCACCATCGACGACGCGGCCGGCGAGGCCTTCGACAAGATCGCCCGGGTGCTCAACCTCGGCTTCCCCGGCGGCCCGGTCATCGACCGGTACGCGCGCGAGGGCGACCCGAACGCCATCGCCTTCCCGCGCGGGCTCACCGGTCCGCGCGACCCGGCGTACGACTTCTCCTTCTCCGGGCTGAAGACGGCCGTGGCCCGCTGGATCGAGGCCAGGCGGGCGGCGGGGGAGGAGGTGCCGGTGCGGGACGTGTCGGCGTCCTTCCAGGAGGCGGTCGTGGACGTGCTGACCCGCAAGGCGGTGCGGGCCTGCAAGGACGAGGGCGTCGACCACCTGATGATCGGCGGCGGCGTGGCCGCCAACTCCCGGCTGCGGGCCCTGGCCCAGGAGCGCTGCGAGGCGGCCGGCATCCGGCTCAGGGTGCCACGCCCCAAGCTGTGCACGGACAACGGGGCGATGGTGGCCGCGCTCGGCGCCGAGATGGTCGCCCGGGGCCGGGCCGCCTCCGACTGGGACCTCTCGGCGGACTCCTCCCTGCCGGTGACGGACCCGCACGTGCCGGGGCACGGCCACGCGCACCACCACGGCCACGACCATGTGCACGAGGTCAGCAAGGAGAACCTGTACTCGTGACCGTCGCGCTGATGTGGGAGGCGCGGGCCGTCCCCGGCCGGGGCGAGGAACTGCTGGCCTGGGCCCGCGCACAGCCGCTCGACGGCACCCCGCTGCGCCGGGAGACCCTCCGCGCCCCGCAGGACCGCGTCCTCGTCATCACCTGGTGGACCGCCCCCTACGACGCCGACCTGCCGGAACTGCCGGAACCGGACGCGGGCCTGGTCACGCGGGCGGTGCACCGGTGGCGGTTCGAGTCGGTGGCCGCGGACTGACCGGAGACGTCACCGGGCCCCCGGGCGCCCGCCACAGCACCCGGCCGTTCCGGCGCTCCCAGAGGGCGACGGCCAGGGCCTGCGCCCCCCACTGGGCGACGAGGACGAGCGGCAGCAGCGCGACCCACGAGCCCCACACCAGGGTCGCCACCAGCGTCGGCACGACGACGACGCCGAAGAGGCCCGGGAGGAAGAGGCGCTCGCGCGGCCGCCGCTCCGGGGGCAGTGCCACGTCGTCGGCCAACGGGACGGCCCTCCCGAAGCGCCGTACGTCCACGACCAGTTCCAGGAACACGGTCAGCGCCAGGATCCCGAGCAGCGCCACCAGGAACCGGCGCACGTCTGCCGGGGGCAGCGGCGGGAACCCGTGCGCGGCGCCCCCCGCCGCCGCGCAGAGGGCAGCGGCTGCCAGTGCCGATCCGGTGGATCTCGTCTCGTGGTCCAGGCTGCGGTCCAGGTGCGGACTCCGGTCCATCGCGCGCCCCCCTGCGCCCGGCGCGGCGGCCTCGGGCCACCGGCGTCACCTCGTGGGTCACAGTGCGACCACCGGTCCGCTCCGGGTACCCGCACCGGCCCCAGCTGCGGCGCGCAGGGCCGCGCTGGACGCCGCCCACCGTAGTCCGAGCCCGCCGCCGCGCCCACCCGCCCGTCCCGAACGGCAGGTGAACGCCGTACGACCGCCGTGGACCGGCCGGGCGGCCGTACCCGCCTGGCCGAATGTTTCGGCGCATCGAGCGACTGTGCCGAGGACCCGTCACCGTCCAAGGGCTACGTCAAGAGGGCGTGCGGGGATACGATCGCCGCCATGACATCCCCCCAGCCGGCTGAAACCCGGACGCAAAGGCGGTCCGCGCAGACCGCGACCCTCGCCGAGATCGCGCGCGAGGCCGGTGTGTCGGCGCCGACTGTTTCGAAGGTCCTCAACGGCCGCGCCGATGTGGCCCCCGGGACCCGGGCCCGCGTGGAGGAGCTGCTGCGGACCCACGGCTACCGGCGCCGGCGGGCCGAGTCGAGCCGCTCGCCGCTGATCGACCTGGTCTTCCACGAGCTGGAGAGCGCCTGGGCGATGGAGGTCATCCGGGGGGTGGAGAACGTGGCCCGGGACACGGGGCTCAGCGTCGTGCTCTCCGAGAGCGCCGGGCGGCTCACCCCGGGGCGCACCTGGGCCGACCAGGTCGCCGCCCGCCGTCCGCACGGCGTGATCCTCGTGCTGTCCGGCCTCGACGAGTCCCAGCGGGCCCTGCTCACCAGCCGGTCCATCCCGTTCGTGGTGATGGACCCGGCCGGCGACCCGGGCACCGACGTGCCGTCCATCGGTGCCACCAACTGGCAGGGCGGCCTCGCCGCCACCCGGCACCTGGTCGACCTCGGGCACACCCGAATCGGCGCGATCAGCGGGCCCACCCGCATGATGTGCAGCCGGGCCCGCATCGACGGCTACCGGGCCGCCCTGGAGACCGCCGGGCTGCCGGTCGACCCGGACCTGATCGTCACCGGCGACTTCCACCACGAGGCCGGCTACCGGCAGGGCCTGGCGCTGTTGCGCCGTCCCGACCGGCCCACCGCCGTCTTCGCCGGCAACGACCTCCAGGCGCTCGGCCTGTACGAGGCCGCGCGCGAGCTGGGGCTGCGCATTCCGCAGGACCTGAGCGTGATCGGGTTCGACGACCTGCCGGTGGCGCGCTGGGTGGGGCCGCCGCTGACGACCGTACGGCAGCCGCTCACGGAGATGGCCGAGGCGGCGGCCCGGCTGGTCCTGGACCTCGGGCGGGACGACGGTTCGGCGACGGCGACGCGGGTCGAGCTGGCCACCAGCCTGGAGGTGCGCAGCAGTACGGGCGCGCCCGCGGCGGTCTGAGCGGAGTCCGCCGCTTCCCCCGCGGAACGTTCGGCCCGTCGGCCAAGTCTGAGAATTTACGCAGAATGTCGGCCCGCAGGTGCCCGCTTCCCATAATTCGGACTTATGTTCCTCTCGATGGGGCATTCGGGTGGGGACTCGAACGGGACCGGCACGGGCGGGGGCGGGCGCATGGCGGTGCGGGGCGGACGTTCGAGGGGGATCAGGGCGGCCGGGCTCGCCCTGGTCGGCGCCCTGCTGCTCGGGGCCGCCGCGGCGGGCTGGGCCTACTGGCAGTTGAACGGCAACATCAAGAGCGTCGACATCGACGCCGCGCTCGGCGACGACCGCCCGGCGCGACCGGTCACCGTCCCCGCCGCCTCGCCGTCCGCGTCCCCGGTGCCCGCCGGCGCCCTGAACATCCTGGTCCTCGGCTCGGACTCGCGCGGCGGCGAGGAGAACCGGGAACTCGGCGGCGGCGACAGCGAGGGCGCCCGCTCGGACACGGCGATGGTCGTCCACCTCGACGCGGGCCGGACCACCGCCACCGTCGTCAGCATCCCGCGCGACACGCTCGTCGACAGGCCGTCCTGTCCGCTGCCGTCCGGCGGCTCGACCCGGGCGGCGAGCAACGCGATGTTCAACACCGCCTACGCACTGGGCGGGCCGGTCTGCGCGGTCAAGACCGTCGAGGCGCTCACCGGCGTCCGCATGGACCACTACGTCGAGATCGACTTCTCCGGCTTCGCCGACCTGGTCGACGCGCTCGGCGGCGTCACCGTCACCACCGACGTGGACATCGACGACGACAAGAGCCACCTGCACCTGGACGCCGGCACCCACCATCTCGACGGCACCGAGGCCCTCGGTCTGGCCCGCACCCGGTACGGGCTGGCGGGCGGCAGCGACCTGGCCCGCATAGAGCTCCAGCAGAAGCTGGTGAAGGCGCTGCTGGAGCAGATCTCCGCCACCGACCTGCTCACCGACCCCGCGCGGCTCTACCAGGTCGCCGACGCGGCCACCGGCAGCCTCACCACCGACACCGGCCTGGACTCGCTGGGCGAGCTGACCGGCCTCGCCCGCAGCCTCGGCGGCCTGTCGGCGGACGACGTCCGCACGGTGACGATGCCGGTCGTCCCGGCACCCTGGGACACCAACCGGGTGGTGCCCCACCAGCTGGACGCCGCTGACCTGTGGGAATCGCTGCGGTGAAAAACTGCCGCAGAAATTCCGGTCCGTCTGTCGATCCGCCGCCCGCCCGTTCGACGCACGGGTGAGAGGCCGGGACGGACCCGGCCCCACGAAACCACCCGAGGAGTCACCATGCCCCGCTTCCTGTCGCTGATCCGGATCGAGGAGAACGACACCCTCTCCGGCGGCCCCAGCCCCGAGCTGATCCAGCGCATGGAGAAGCTGATGGAGGAGATGACGAAGGCCGGCGTCCTGCTCGACACCGCCGGGCTGACCCCGACCGCCCAGGGCACCCGCGTCCACTACGAGGGCGGACAGCTGTCGGTCACCGACGGGCCCTTCACCGAGACCAAGGAGGTCATCGGCGGCTACGCGCTGATGCAGGCCAAGGACCAGGCCGAGGCAGTCGAGTGGACCAAGCGCTTCCTGAAGGTGCACGAGGAGTACTGGACGGTGACCTGTGAGGTGCGGGAGCTGATGGAGGGCTGAGTTCCGTTTTGTCCCGCGCTCCCGAGGGTGTTGCATGGTGGGCTGTGGAACCACAGCCCACCGAGGCCATCGAGACCGTCTTCCGTCTGGAGTCGCCCCGCGTCATCGCCGGCGTCGCCCGTCTCGTCCGGGACGTCGGCATCGCCGAGGAACTGGCGCAGGACGCCCTGGTGGCGGCCCTCGAGCAGTGGCCGCGGGACGGTGTGCCCGACAACCCGGGCGCCTGGCTCATGGCCACCGCCCGGCGCCGCGCCGTCGACCTGATCCGGCGCCGCGAGACCTACGCCCGCAAGCTGGCGGAGCTCGGCCGCGACCTGCCCACCGCCTCCCCGCCGCCCGAGGAGCCCGCCGACCCGGAGGACATCGACGACGACCTGCTGCGCCTGGTCTTCACCGCCTGCCACCCGGTGCTGTCCGCCGAGGCCCGCATCGCCCTCACCCTCCGCCTGCTCGGCGGCCTCACCACCCCCGAGATCGCCCGCGCCTTCCTCGTCCCGGAACCGACGGTCGCGCAGCGCATCGTGCGCGCCAAACGCACGCTGGCCAGGAAGAACGTCGCCTTCGAGGTGCCGTACGGGCCGGACCGGGCGGCCCGTCTCGGCTCGGTCCTGGAGGTCATCTACCTGATCTTCAACGAGGGCTACGCGGCCACCGCCGGCGACGACTGGCTCCGCCCCGCCCTGTGCGAGGACGCCCTGCGCCTGGCCCGCGTGCTCGCCGCCCTGATGCCGAAGGAGCCCGAGGTGCACGGTCTGGCGGCGCTGCTGGAGTTCCAGGCGTCCCGCACCGCCGCCCGCACCGGCCCCGACGGCGCGCCGGTCCTGCTGAAGGACCAGAACCGGCGCCGCTGGAACCGCATGCTCATCGCCCGCGGCATCACCGCCCTCGACCGGGCCACCGCCTCCGGCACCGGGACGCCGGGCCCGTACGCCCTCCAGGCCGCGATCGCCGCCTGCCACACGGTCGCCCACACGTACGAGGAGACCGACTGGCCGCGCATCGCCACGCTCTACGGCCTGCTCGCGGCCTGCGCGCCGTCCCCGGTCGTCGAACTCAACCGCGCGGTCGCCGTGTCGATGGCCGAGGGCCCGGCCCCGGCCCTCGCCCTCGTCGACGCCCTCGCCGCGGAACCCGCCCTGCGCGACTACCACCTGCTCCCCAGCGTCCGCGGCGACCTCCTGCTCCGCCTGGACCGTACGACGGAGGCCCGGGCGGAGTTCGCACACGCCGCGTCCCTGGCCCGCAACGACCGCGAACGCGAGCTGCTGACCCGCCGGGCGGAGGAGTGCCGTTAGGGCATCCGCGCCGGGTGCCCGATCAGCATCGTCGGTGCCCCCGCGACCCGGGTCAGGAACACCGTCGCCGCGTTCGGTCCCTGCGGCTTGACCTTCTTCCGCAGCTCCTCCGGCTCCACCGCCGAGCCCCGCTTCTTCACGGTCAGCGTGCCGACGCCGCGCTCGCGCAGCAGTGCCTTCAGCTTCTTCACGTTGAAGGGCATCCGGTCGGTGATCTCGTACGCCGTGGCGTACGGCGTCGCCAGGAGCTCGTCGGCGGTGACGTACGCGATGGTCGCGTCGAGCAGCCCGCCGCCGACCTGTTCGGCGACCTCGGCGACCAGATGGGCGCGGATGACGGCGCCGTCCGGCTCGTAGAGGTACCGGCCGGGCGTGCGGACCTCCGGGTCGGGCAGGCCGGTGCCGAGCAGGGTGCGGGGGCCCGGCAGCAACGTGGCCCGCACCGCCCCCGGCGTGCCGCCGAACCACAGCACCGCCTCCTTCACGTCCCCGCCGTCGGAGATCCACTCGGCCTCGGCGTCGTCGGGCACCGCCTCGTGCGGAATGCCGGGGGCGACCTTCAGCGCGGCGGCGCGGGGTGCCGTACGGGCGGCCTCGACGGCCCAGGAGAGCGGCGGCGAGTAGGCCTCCGGGTCGAAGATCCTCCCACCCGTCGCCCGGCCACCGCCCCTCACCGACGCGCTTCGCGCGGCCCCTGCTGATCGCCCGCCACGCCGCGCCGGGTCCACGAACACGGCGTCGTACCCGCCCGTGTCCACCTCCGTGACATCCGCCTCGCGCACCTCGATGAGCTCGCCCAGCCCCAGCGCCTCGGCGTTGGCGCGGGCCGCGGCGGCGGTCGCCGGATCGCGGTCCACGGCCAGCACCCGGATGCCCGCGCGGGCCAGCGCGACCGCGTCGCCGCCGATCCCGCAGCACAGGTCCGCGACCGAGGTCACGCCCAGGGCCGACAGCCGCTCGGCCCGGTACGCGGCCACGCTCGCCCGCGTCGACTGCTCCACCCCGTTGGGCGTGAAGAACATCCGCCCGGCGTCCCGCTCCCCGAACTTCGCCGCCGCACGCTGCCGCAGCCGCGCCTGTCCGAGCGCCGCCGACACCAGCTCGGCGGGATGGGTACGGCGCAGCCGGGTGGCGACGGCCAGCTCCCGCGCGGGATCGGTGTCCCGCACCTCGTCGAGGAGGGCGCGGCCTTCGGGGGTGAGCAGGGCGAGGAGGGAGTCGAGGTCGTTCACGCGGTCATTGTGGGCCAGTCGGTGGATGGTGCGCCCGCGGCGGGTGTCGCACGGGATCCGGCAGCCCGGGACTGCGAGGATCCGGCACCATGCGAGTAGTCGTACAAAATGACAAAAGCCGGTCGTTCGGGATGACTCGGGCGACCCGTTCACGCCTGCGGACGCGCGGCGTCCTCGCCGTCCTCGCCGTCGCCTCCCTCGCCGCCGGCTGCGCACAGGACGCCTCCGAGGTGCGCGGCGCTCCCGGGCAGCAGCGGCTCGAGGCGCCCGAGGCCCGCGCGCTCGACTCCTACGCGACCGGGCTGGGCGCGGCCCACGCCGCCCGGGTCGCCGCCGCCGAGCGCTGGAACCTGAAGTCGGTCCCGCTGACGCCACCGCCGGCCCCCCCTCGGAAGCCGGAGATCACCGCACGCGCGGGCTTCGAGGTGGACGGCCAGGAGGACGAGGGCCTCCCGCCGGTCTTCACCTCCGTCCCCACCAAGGAGCGGATCGTCTTCCTCACCATCGACGACGGCGCCGAGAAGGACCCGGCGTTCCTGCGCATGATGAGCGAGCTGAAGATCCCCTACACGGCGTTCCTCACCGACGAGGAGATCAAGGACGACTACGGCTACTTCGAGAAGATGCAGGCCCGCGGGATCACCCTCAACAACCACACGCTGAGCCACCCGTACCTCCCCGGCCTCTCCTACCAGGAGCAGAAGCGGGAGATCTGCGGGATGCAGGACGTGATCGAGAACCGCTACGGCAAGCGCCCCACCGTCTTCCGCCCGCCCTTCGGCAACTACAACCGGGACACCCTGCGCGCCGCGAAGGCCTGCGGCATCGAGTACGCGCCGATCTGGAGCGAGGAGGTCTACGTCGACCACTGGGAGTACCGCGAGTGGGACCGCGCCCTGCACCCCGGGGACATCGTCCTCACCCACTTCCGGGGCCGCGACGACTGGGACGGCACGATGACCGACATGGTCCGCCGGTTCCTGGACAAGGTCACGGCCGAGGGATACGCGGTGGCCCGGCTGGAGGACTACCTGTGAGGCGGGGGCGGTTCCGGCCGGCCGGGGCCGCCCTGGCCGCCGTACTGCTCACCGGCTGCGCCCAGTTCGCCGGCCCCGCCGCCCCCGCCGGGCACCGCGCGGCCGGCGAACCCGCCCAGGGCAGCGGTCAGGGGCAGGGCCTGCCGCACGTCGTGGACCACGTCCGCACCACCGACCGGGTCGTCTTCCTCACCTACGACGACAGCGCCGAGCGCGACCCCGGCCTCACCGACCTGATCCGCGAACGGCGGCTCCCGGTCACCCTGTTCCTCACCGACACCGTCGCCGGGCCGGCGTACGGCCACTTCGCCCGGCTGCGCTCGGTCGGCGCGAGCCTGCAGAACCACACCCTCGACCACCGCTCCCTGCGCGGTCTGCCCTACGCCGGTCAGCGCGCCGAGATCTGCGGCCAGCAGGGCAAGCTCAGGTCCCGCTTCGGCGTCCGCCCCCACCTCTTCCGCCCGCCCTACGGCACGTTCGACACGACGACCCTGCGCGCGGCCGCCGACTGCGGCATCGAGGCGCTCGTCCTGTGGCGCGCGGCCCTCGACGCCGACGGCGCCCTCACCTTCGCCCGCGGCGAACACCGCCTCCGCCCCGGCGACATCGTGGCCGTCGACCCGGACCACCCGACCGCCGCGAACCTGGCGCCCCGCACGGAACGCCTGCTCAAGACGATCGAGCAGCAGGGCCTGAGGGTGGGGCGCCTGGAGGACTACCTCTGACACGGCGACCTCTGACCGGGGAAATCGCACGACGCGCCGCCGGCATTGGCACTCCGCTTGACCGAGTGCTAATCGCGGTCATAGTCTCGGCTCTGGCACTCCCCACTGGAGAGTGCCAACAACGCGACGGGCAGGTCCGGCACCCGCGACGACGGATCGACCTGGTCGCCACCTCAGACAGTTAACCCCGTGAGATCTCCGAAGGGGGAGGTCGGATCGTGACGACCGCCAGCTCCAAGGTTGCCATCAAGCCGCTCGAGGACCGCATCGTGGTCCAGCCGCTCGACGCCGAGCAGACCACGGCTTCGGGCCTGGTCATTCCGGACACTGCCAAGGAGAAGCCCCAGGAGGGCGTCGTCCTGGCCGTGGGCCCGGGCCGCTTCGAGGACGGCAACCGTCTTCCGCTCGACGTCTCCGTCGGCGACGTCGTGCTCTACAGCAAGTACGGCGGCACCGAGGTGAAGTACAACGGCGAGGAGTACCTCGTCCTCTCGGCCCGCGACGTGCTCGCGATCGTCGAGAAGTAAGTCGAGCAGTAGTCGACTCACCTCGACGCTCAGAGTTCAGCAGCTGCGCCCCTGGCCCCCGCGACCGAAAAGAAGCCGGGCGCGAGGGGCGCAGTCAGTTTTTCGTTCAGACCAGATTTCCGAGAGGGCTCACGCTCCCATGGCGAAGATCCTGAAGTTCGACGAGGACGCCCGTCGCGCCCTCGAGCGCGGCGTCAACAAGCTCGCCGACACGGTGAAGGTGACGATCGGCCCCAAGGGCCGCAACGTCGTCATCGACAAGAAGTTCGGCGCCCCCACGATCACCAACGACGGTGTCACGATCGCCCGCGAGGTCGAGATCGAGGACCCGTACGAGAACCTCGGTGCCCAGCTGGTGAAGGAGGTGGCGACCAAGACCAACGACATCGCGGGTGACGGCACCACCACCGCCACCGTCCTGGCCCAGGCGCTGGTCCGCGAGGGCCTGAAGAACGTCGCCGCCGGTGCCTCCCCGGCGCTGCTGAAGAAGGGCATCGACGCGGCCGTCGCCGCCGTGTCCGAGGACCTCCTCGCCACCGCGCGCCCGATCGACGAGAAGTCCGACATCGCCGCCGTGGCCGCGCTGTCCGCCCAGGACCAGCAGGTCGGCGAGCTCATCGCCGAGGCCATGGACAAGGTCGGCAAGGACGGTGTCATCACCGTCGAGGAGTCCAACACCTTCGGTCTGGAGCTGGACTTCACCGAGGGCATGGCCTTCGACAAGGGCTACCTGTCGCCGTACTTCGTGACGGACCAGGAGCGCATGGAGGCCGTCCTGGAGGACCCGTACATCCTCATCAACCAGGGCAAGATCTCCTCCATCGCGGACCTGCTGCCGCTGCTGGAGAAGGTCATCCAGGCGGGTGCCTCCAAGCCGCTGCTGATCATCGCCGAGGACCTCGAGGGCGAGGCGCTCTCCACCCTCGTCGTGAACAAGATCCGCGGCACCTTCAACGCGGTGGCCGTCAAGGCCCCCGGCTTCGGCGACCGCCGCAAGGCGATGCTGCAGGACATGGCCGTCCTCACCGGCGCCACCGTCATCTCCGAGGAGGTCGGCCTCAAGCTCGACCAGGTCGGCCTGGACGTGCTCGGCACCGCCCGCCGCATCACCGTCACCAAGGACGACACCACGATCGTCGACGGTGCCGGCAAGCGCGACGAGGTCGAGGGCCGCATCGCCCAGATCAAGGCCGAGATCGAGAACACGGACTCCGACTGGGACCGCGAGAAGCTCCAGGAGCGCCTCGCGAAGCTGGCCGGCGGTGTGTGCGTGATCAAGGTCGGCGCCGCCACCGAGGTGGAGCTGAAGGAGCGCAAGCACCGTCTGGAGGACGCCATCTCCGCGACCCGCGCCGCGGTCGAGGAGGGCATCGTCTCCGGTGGTGGCTCCGCCCTGGTCCACGCCGTCAAGGTCCTCGAGGGCAACCTCGACAAGACCGGCGACGAGGCCACCGGTGTCGCGGTCGTCCGCAAGGCCGCCGTCGAGCCGCTGCGCTGGATCGCCGAGAACGCCGGCCTCGAGGGCTACGTCATCGTCTCCAAGGTGGCCGAGCTCGAGAAGGGCAGCGGCTACAACGCCGCCACCGGTGAGTACGGCGACCTGGTCAAGGCCGGCGTCATCGACCCGGTGAAGGTCACCCGCTCCGCCCTGGAGAACGCCGCCTCCATCGCCTCCCTCCTGCTCACGACCGAGACCCTGGTCGTCGAGAAGAAGGAAGAGGAAGAGCCGGCCGCCGCGGGCCACGGCCACGGCCACGCCCACTGAGCGCTGCGCTGAGCCGAACGGTGCCCGGTCCCCCCGCGGGGGGCCGGGCACCGTTTCCGTTTGCCCCGCCAGGCGAGACAACCGCCCCTCGGTGAGCCACAACGATCGGTTGTGCGCGCCTAGGGTGAAGCGGTGGACACCGAGGCATTGCGATCGTTCGTCCGGGCGGCAGAGCTCGGACGCATCCTCCGTGCGGCTGCCGAGCTGGGCGTGACGCAGCAGGCGGTCTCCAAGCGGATTGCCGCCCTGGAGCGCGAGCTGGGGGTCCGGCTGTTCACCCGAACCGCCCGCGGGGTGGAGCTGACGCTCGACGGCCAGGCGTTCCTCCCCCACGCGCGGAGCATCGTCGCCGGTGTCGAGCGCGCCCTCACCGCCGTCCGGCCGGGCTCCCGGGCCTTGCGGATCGACGTCCTCGGTCTGCGCAGCGCGCAGGCCGTCGTGCTGCACGACTACTGGCGCTCGCACCCCGGAACCGACCTCGACGTGGTGACCCTCAGGGTCGACGACCCGTGCGTGGCGGTCGCCGCCGTCCAAGCGGGCGACGTCGACGCCTCGTTCCGCACCGTCACCGACCCGGACGCGCTGCCGCCCGACGTGCGGATGATCCACGCCTTCGACTCCCCGCTGGAACTCCTCGTCGGCCCGCGCCATCCGCTCGCCTCCGCGCGCAGCCTCACCCCGGCGCAGCTGCGCAGGCACCGGATCTGGGTGCCGGGCATCGCGCCCGGAAGCGAGTGGGCGGAGTTCTACGACCAGCTCGCCACCGACTTCGACCTGCGCGTCGACGCGGCAGGCCCGCACTTCGGGGACGAGGTGCTCCTGGACACCCTCGCGGACTCCGCCGACGTGGCCACCCTCGTCGGGGCACGCGACCGGTACCTCTGGCCGGCCGACCACGACCTGCGCCGCATTCCCGTCGCGGATCCGACCCTCGCCTACCCGCTCTCGCTCGTCCTCCCCGGCACGAACCCGCATCCAGGACTCCGCGGAGTCATCACCCACCTCGCGAGCCTGCCCACGCTCCCCGGAACGGTCTGGCGCCCGTCCTGGGCAACGGCACCCCACCGCGGCGACAGCGGCACCGCACCGCAGAAGGGCTCATGACATGGGCGGCGACCGTCTCATGCGCATCCACAGCGCCGAGTTCCGGGCCATGGCCGAGCGCGTCCTGCGGGTCACCGAGCTCACCTCCCGCCTGAACGTCCTGCCCTTCGAGGACGAAGCGGGCAAGGCGGCACTGCTCGAACAGATCCTCGGCAGACCGCTGCCGACCGGAGTCACGATCTACCCGCCCTTCTTCACGGACCACGGCCTCCGCCTGGACCTCGCCGAGCGCGTGTTCATCAACCAGAACTGCACGTTCCTGGACTACGCCGGCATCCGCCTCGGCGAGCGCGTGATGGTCGGCCCCAAGGCCACGTTCATCACCGTCGGTCACCCCGTCGATCCCGAGGAGCGCCGGGGCTGGCTGAGCGGCGCGCCCATCGACGTGGCGGAGAACGTGTGGATCGGCGCCGGCGCCACCATTCTTCCCGGCGTCAGCATCGGCCGGGACGCCGTGATCGCCGCCGGCGCGGTCGTGGCCGACGACGTTCCGCCGGCCAGCCTGGTCACCGGCGGCAAGGCGACCGTGCACCGGCGGTGGTGAGACCTCTCCGCGGACGTGGCCCGTACGTCCCCTGCTTCTACTGCGGCCCGTACTTCCGGCCCGTCCGCGACGTGATCCCGCCCAGCAGCCCCCGCGGCACCAGCTTCGCCGCGCCCATCAGGGTCTTGTAGCGGGGGTCCGGAATGGACAGGGACTTGCCGCGGGAGAGGTCGGCGAGGCCCGCCGCGACGACCTTGTCCGCGTCGAGCCACATCCAGCCCGGGATGTTGTCCGTGCCCATCCCGGCCCGCTGGTGGAACTCCGTGCGCACGAAGCCGGGGCACAGCGCCATCAGACGTACGCCGCTGCCGGCCAGGTCCTTCGCCACGCCCTGCGTGAACTGCACCACCCACGCCTTGGAGGCGCCGTAGGTGCCGCGCGGGACGAAGGCCGCGACCGAGGCCACGTTGACGACTCCGCCGCGGCCCCGCTCCCTCATCCCCTCCACCGCCGCCGAGGTCAGCCGCAGCACAGCCTCGCAGTGCACCTTGAGCATCGTCAGCTCGTCGGCCATGGAGACGTCGAGGAAACGGCCCTTGTTGCCGAAGCCGGCGTTGTTGATCAGCAGGTCGACGGGGTTCCTGCGCGCGCCCAGCCGGGCGGCCACCGCGTCGATGCCGGCGTCCGTCGCCAGGTCGGCGGTGAGCACCTCCGCCTCGATGCCGTGCCGGTCGTGCAGCTCGGTCGCCTGCTCGCGCAGCCGCTTGGTGTCGCGGGCCACCAGCACCAGGTCGTGCCCGTCGGCCGCCAGTCGTCGCGCGAACGCGGCGCCGATGCCCGCCGTCGATCCCGTAATCAATGCCGTTGTCATGGCGCAAGGTTAGAGGTCCGGACTGTGCACGTCCGCTTCTTCACCGGGACTCCGGGGCCCGGGTCAGGAGCCGTACGTCTCCACGTACTTCCGCGCCCTCGCCAGTGCCTCCGGGTGCAGCGCATCGCCCGCCGCGAGCAGCCGGGGCAGCAGCTCCCGCTGTGTCGTCACCGCCCGGAACTGCAGCGCCACCGTCACCTCGTGGGCGGGCCGGTGCACGATCCGCACCGGGTCGCCCGCCCGTATCTCCCCGGGCTCGACCACCCGCAGGTAGGCGCCCGGCGCGCCCCGTTCCGTGAAGCGCTTCACCCACCGCCGTTCACCCAGATGGCCCTGGAAGGTGCGGCAGGGGATACGGCCGCTGGTGACCTCCAGCACCAGGTCGGAGCCGATCCGCCAGCGCTCGCCGATCAGGGTGCCGGAGACGTCCACGCCCGTCGTCGTGAGGTTCTCGCCGAACGCGCCGTTCGGCAGCGTCCGGCCCAGCTCGCGCTCCCAGTCGTCGAGGTCCTCGCGCGCCACCGCGTACACCGCCTGGTCGTCGCCGCCGTGGTGGCGGGTGTCGCACACCGTGTCCCCGGCCAGCCCGCTCGCGCCGATCCCCGCCGGACCCGGTGCCGCCACCCGTACGGGCCCGTCGGTCGGCCGCTTGTCGATCCCGGTGACGCCCTCGGGCTGGTCCGTGTAGGGCACGGCCTTCGCGCGGCCCAGGTTGACTGACAGAAGCTTCATGGCGAAACGGTAGGACGATCGACATCAAAGCGGCGACGCATTATTCGGCTCTCGATCAAAGTCCCGCTTATCGTCGCTTATGCTCGGGGGTGTGATCGAGGCTCGTCATCTCCGCGTGCTGCGTGCCGTGGCATCGACCGGTTCCTTCTCCGCCGCGGGGCGCGAGCTGGGCTGTACCCAGCCCGCCGTCAGCCAGCAGATGAAGGCCCTGGAGGCCTCGGTCGGCACGCCCCTGCTCGTGCGCACCGGACGCGAGATGCGGCTGACCCAGGCCGGTGAGGCGCTGGTCCGGCACGCCGCGGGGATCCTCGCCGGGCTCACCGCGGCCGAGGAGGAGGTCGCCGCCATCGCCGGGCTGCGGGCCGGGCGGGTCCGCCTGGTCTCCTTCCCCAGCGGCAGTTCCACCCTCGTACCGACCGCGCTCGCCGCGCTGCGTGCCGCGCACCCCGGCACCCGGGTCTTCCTGGAGGAGGCGGAGCCGCCGAAATCCGTGGAGCTGCTGCGCGAGGGCGACTGCGACGTGGCGCTCGCCTTCCGCTACGAGGGCGCGGCCGGCGCGGAGGAGTGGGACGACCTGGTCGTCCGGCCGCTGCTGACCGACCGTCTCGTGGCGCTGGTGCCGGAGCGGCACCGGCTCGCGCGCACGGAGCCCACCGGGTCCGTGGCCATCGGGGAGCTGGCCCGGGAGCCCTGGATCGCGGGGTGTCCGCGCTGTCGCGGTCAGCTGGTCGAGGTCTGCGAGACGGCCGGCTTCACGCCCCGCATCGACTTCGCGACCGACGACTACCCGGCGGTCGTCGGCCTGGTCGGGGCCGGCCTGGGCGTGGCCGTCCTGCCCCAGCTCGCCGTCGAGTCCGTACGGCCCCGGGGCGTGCGCACGGTGAGGCTGGAGCCGGCGGTGCGGCGGGAGATCGTCGCGCTCACCCTGCCCGACCTCGCCCAGGTGCCGGCGGTGTCGGCGACGCTGGACGAGCTGGCCCGGGCGGCGGCACGCCAGCCGGCGTAAGTAGAGAAACGTTCCTTCAGTGATGAGCGGCCGGCTCCCCGCCGGCCGGTGCCGATGCCGCCACCAGGCGGTGGCGTGCTCGTCCCATGAGCTCTTCGCGCTCGTCCTCGGTCAGCCCGCCCCACACGCCGTACGGCTCACGCACCGCCAGTGCGTGCGCCGCGCACTCGGCGCGGACCGGGCACCTCATGCAGACCTCCTTGGCCGAGTTCTCGCGAGCACTCCGCGCCGCACCGCGTTCGCCCTCCGGATGGAAGAAGAGCGAGCTGTCCACCCCGCGGCACGCAGCCAGGAGCTGCCAGTCCCACAGGTCCGCGTTCGGTCCGGGAAGGCGGGAGAAATCTGCCATTGCGTGACCCCTTGTTGTAGATCTGGGTGGATCTGGGTGGATAGGGGGATACGACGTCCACGACCGTACAACTACGGTCTAAGGAGATGAAAATATGACTCATTGCGAATCTAGCCGCAGACACCAGCGAAGCGGAAGAAAAGCGGCTAAATGGGGCATCGGTTGTGATGAAACGGCGCGGGTCCGACGCGCATGTCTGCTGCGTGGCCGCCCCCTCACGTAGAGTGCCGAAGACGACACACAGCCCCGTAACTCTTTCGAGTGACCGTCGTTGAGAGTGCGGAGGCGGTTGAAGGAACAAGTGCTCGGGCGGGCGTCCGGGACGGTCGACCGCACAGGTGACGATTTCGTACCAGCCTGGAGGCTCAACGTGACGCGCATCAGCTGCGGAGGACGGCCATGACTTCCGTCCTCGTCTGCGACGACTCCCCGCTTGCCCGAGAGGCGCTCCGCCGCGCGGTCGCGACCGTGCCCGGCGTCGAGCGCGTGACGACGGCGGCCAACGGCGAGGAAGTCCTCCGCCGCTGGGGCGCCGACCGCTCGGACCTGATTCTGATGGACGTACGCATGCCCGGCCTGGGCGGCGTCGAGACCGTCCGGCGGCTGCTGTCCGCCGACCCCGGTGCGCGCATCATCATGCTCACCGTCGCCGAGGACCTGGACGGCGTGGCCCTCGCGGTCGCCGCCGGTGCCCGCGGCTATCTGCACAAGGACGCCTCGCGCGCCGAACTGCGCGCCACGGTCACGCAGGCCCTCGCCGACCCGACCTGGCGGCTCGCCCCGCGCCGGCTGCGCTCGGCCGAGATGGGCGCCGCGCCCACCCTCACCGCGCGGGAGATCCAGGTCCTGGAGGGCATGAGCCACGGCCGGTCCAACGCGGAGATCGGCCGCGAGTTGTTCCTCTCCGAGGACACCGTCAAGACCCACGCCCGGCGGCTCTTCAAGAAGCTCGGCGCCTCGGACCGGGCACACGCGGTGGCGCTCGGTTTCCGGTGGGGCCTGGTGCGCTAGGACAGCCCGTGCGGTGCAGTCCGGAAGGGCCCGTCGGGAGTGCCGCGATCCCCGCTTATCGCGAGGTGGGCGGGGGTGACAAGGCGACCCGCCGGGTGCTCGCTGCTCGTTTCGGCGCGGATGACGCATCCTTGAGGTGTGGAGTTCCTCGGGGACGAGTCGGTCGAGCGGAAGGGGAGGGCGCAGCGGATGAGTGCCGGCGCACCTGCTCATAACGCTTCGGTGCACAACAACGGGCACGGAGCCACGGATCGGACGGCCGCAAGGCACCATGGACCGATGCGTGACGACGAGGCGGCCCCTGATCAAGGGACGGTCGGTGGGCTCGTGCACCGCGCCGTCGACGGGGACGAGCAGGCCACGCACGACCTGCTCGCCCATGTCCATCCCCTGGCCCTGCGCTACTGCCGTACGCGGCTGTCCCGGCTGCCGGGCGACGCCCGGCACTTCGTCGAGGACCTCGCCCAGGAGGTCTGCGTGGCGGTGCTGCTCGCGCTGCCCCGCTACAAGGACACCGGGCGCCCCTTCGAGGCGTTCGTCTTCGCCATCGCCGCCCACAAGGTCGCCGACCTCCAGCGCGCGGCGATGCGGCACCCCGGGTCGACGGCCGTGCCGTCCGACGAGATGCCCGAGCGGCCGGACGACTCGCTGGGCCCTGAGGAGCGCGCGCTGCTCAACAGCGACGCCGCCTGGGCCAAGAAACTGCTGGCCAACCTGCCCCAGAACCAGCGCGAGCTGCTCCTGCTGCGCATCGCGGTCGGGCTCACGGCCGAGGAGACCGGGCAGATGTTGGGAATGTCACCCGGCGCGGTGCGCGTCGCGCAGCATCGGGCGCTGAGCCGGCTGCGGGCCCTGGCAGAGCAGTAGTTGCCGCCGTGAACGAGTGGCGACCGGTGTCCGTACGGAGCTCCGTACGAAGCTACGAAGGTCGCGGACGTCCTTGATCGTGGAATGAGCCACCCCTCCTTCCCGTTAGCATGGACATCCGCACCGATCAAGGCCATTTGGGGAAGGTGTCATGACTGCCAACGTCGACGGAGTGCCCGAGAAATTCGCGACGCTCGGGCTGACCTACGACGACGTGCTGCTGCTGCCGGGCCCGTCGGACATGGCACCCGACGAGATCGACACCGCCTCGTACGTCTCCAAGAACGTGCGGGTGAACATCCCGCTGCTGTCCGCCGCCATGGACAAGGTCACCGAGTCGCGCATGGCGATCGCGATGGCCCGCCAGGGCGGCGTCGGCGTTCTGCACCGCAACCTGTCCATCGAGGACCAGGCCAACCAGGTCGACCTGGTCAAGCGTTCCGAGTCGGGCATGGTGGCCAACCCGATCACCATCCACCCGGACGCCACCCTCGCCGAGGCCGACGCGCTGTGCGCCAAGTTCCGCATCAGCGGCGTCCCGGTCACCGACGGCGCCGGCAAGCTGCTCGGCATCGTCACCAACCGCGACATGGCCTTCGAGACCGACCGCGCCCGTCGGGTGCGCGAGGTCATGACGCCCATGCCGCTGGTCACCGGCAAGGTCGGCATCTCCGGCGTGGACGCCATGGAGCTGCTGCGCCGCCACAAGATCGAGAAGCTGCCGCTGGTCGACGACCAGGGCGTGCTCAAGGGTCTGATCACGGTCAAGGACTTCGTCAAGGCCGAGAAGTACCCGAACGCCGCCAAGGACGCCAAGGGCCGGCTGCTGGTCGGCGCCGCGGTCGGTGTCGCCGGTGACGCCTTCGAGCGCGCCCAGGCGCTGATCGAGGCGGGCGTCGACTTCATCGTGGTCGACACCGCCCACGGCCACTCCCGGCTGGTCGGCGACATGGTCGCCAAGATCAAGTCGAACTCCTCCGGCGTCGACGTCATCGGCGGCAACATCGCCACCCGTGACGGCGCCCAGGCGCTCATCGACGCCGGCGTGGACGGCATCAAGGTCGGCGTCGGCCCCGGCTCCATCTGCACCACCCGCGTCGTCGCCGGCATCGGCGTCCCGCAGGTCACGGCCATCTACGAGGCGTCGCTCGCCGCCAAGGCGGCCGGCATCCCGGTCATCGGCGACGGCGGCCTGCAGTACTCCGGCGACATCGCCAAGGCCCTGGTCGCCGGCGCCGACACGGTGATGCTGGGCTCGCTGCTCGCGGGCTGCGAGGAGTCGCCGGGCGAGCTGCTGTTCATCAACGGCAAGCAGTTCAAGTCGTACCGCGGCATGGGCTCGCTGGGCGCCATGCAGACCCGCGGCGACCGCAAGTCGTTCTCCAAGGACCGCTACTTCCAGGAGGGCGTCGCCTCCGACGAGCAGCTGGTCCCCGAGGGCATCGAGGGCCAGGTGCCCTACCGCGGCCCGCTCTCCTCGGTCGTCCACCAGCTGGTCGGCGGCCTGCGCCAGTCGATGTTCTACGTCGGTGGCCGCACCGTGCCCCAGCTGCAGGACAACGGCCGGTTCGTGCGGATCACCTCCGCCGGTCTCAAGGAGAGCCACCCGCACGACATCCAGATGACGGTCGAGGCACCGAACTACAGCCGCAGCAAGTAAGCAGCAGCTCCCCGAGGGCGGCCCCGGACATCCGGGGCCGCCCTCTGCGGTGCCCCGCCGTGCCGGTCGGGGATACTGGAAGGCGCTGCAACGCATCAGGGAAAGGCCACAGACGTGACTGAGATCGAGATCGGGCGCGGCAAGCGCGGCCGCCGGGCGTACGCCTTCGACGACATCGCCGTCGTCCCCAGCCGCCGTACGCGGGACCCGAAGGAGGTCTCGATCGCCTGGCAGATCGACGCCTACCGCTTCGAGCTGCCGTTCCTGGCCGCTCCCATGGACTCGGTCGTCTCCCCGGCCACCGCCATCCGCATCGGCGAGCTCGGCGGCCTCGGCGTGCTGAACCTCGAGGGTCTGTGGACCCGGCACGAGGACCCGCAGCCGCTGCTCGACGAGATCGTCGGGCTCGACGCGGACACCGCGACCCGCCGCCTCCAGGAGATCTACGCGGCTCCCATCAAGGAGGAGCTGATCGGGCAGCGCATCAAGGAGGTGCGCGACTCGGGCGTGGTCACCGCCGCCGCGCTCTCCCCGCAGCGCACCGCCCAGTTCTCCAAGGCCGTCGTGGACGCGGGCGTGGACATCTTCGTCATCCGCGGCACCACGGTCTCGGCGGAGCACGTCTCCGGCTCGCACGAGCCGCTGAACCTGAAGCAGTTCATCTACGAGCTCGACGTCCCGGTGATCGTCGGCGGCTGCGCCACCTACACCGCCGCCCTGCACCTGATGCGCACCGGCGCCGCGGGCGTCCTCGTCGGCTTCGGCGGCGGCGCCGCCCACACCACGCGCAACGTGCTGGGCATCCAGGTCCCCATGGCCACGGCCGTGGCGGACGTGGCGGCCGCCCGCCGCGACTACATGGACGAGTCCGGCGGCCGGTACGTGCACGTCATCGCCGACGGCGGTGTCGGCTGGTCCGGCGACCTGCCCAAGGCGATCGCCTGCGGCGCCGACTCCGTGATGATGGGCTCCCCGCTGGCCCGCGCCACCGACGCGCCGGGCAAGGGCAACCACTGGGGCATGGAGGCCGTCAACGAGGAGCTGCCGCGCGGCAAGAAGGTCGACCTCGGCACGGTCGGCACCATCGAGGAGATCCTCACCGGCCCGTCCCACACCCCTGACGGCTCGATGAACTTCTTCGGCGCCCTGCGCCGCGCGATGGCCACCACCGGCTACAGCGAGCTGAAGGAGTTCCAGCGCGTCGAGGTGACGGTGGCGGACTCGCAGCACCGCCGGTAGTCACCCGGACGGCGTACTGAAGGGGCCCGGAGCCACCGCTCCGGGCCCCTCGGCGTGTCCGGGTGCGGGTCAGAGCCGGTGCGCCGCTCCCGTGGGCGTCGCCCCCCGTGTGTCCAGCAGCAGCTGGGCCTTCACCGACAGGCCCTGGAGGTCGTACGTGCGGTGCTGCTGGAGGAGGATCGTGAGGTCGGCGTCGGCGGCGGCCTCGTAGAGGGAGTCGGCGCGGGGGACGGGGCGGTCCAGGACGTTCCAGGACGGGATGTGCGGGTCGTGGTAGCTGACCGCGGCGCCCATGGACATCAGGCGGGTCGCGATCTCCTCGGCCGGGGTCGCCTGCTGGTCGGCGAGGTCGGCCTTGTAGGTGACGCCGAGGAGCAGGACGCGGGCGCCGCGGGCGGACTTGCCGTGCTCGTTGAGGAGGGCGGCGGCGCGCTGGACGACGTAGCGGGGCATCTGGGAGTTGACCTGCTGGGCCAGCTCCACCATGCGCAGGCTGTGGGGGGCCTGGCCGGTCAGGTCCTGGGGGACGGAGTGGCCGCCGATGCCGGGGCCGGGGCGGAAGGCCTGGAAGCCGAAGGGTTTGGTCTCGGCGCAGCGCAGGACGTCCCACAGGTCGACGCCGAGGTCGTTGCAGAGGACGGCCATCTCGTTGACGAGGGCGATGTTGACGTGCCGGAAGTTGGTCTCCAGGAGCTGGACCGTCTCCGCCTCGCGGGGGCCACGCGCGCGTACCACCTTGTCGGTGAGGCGGCCGTAGAAGGTGGCGGCCGACTCGGTGCAGGCGGGGGTGAGCCCGCCGATGACCTTCGGGGTGTTGGCCGGGGTGAAGTCGCGGTTGCCGGGGTCGACGCGGCTGGGGGAGTAGGCGAGGTGGAAGTCGCGGCCGGCGCGCAGCCCGGAGCCCTGCTCCAGGATCGGGCGCAGGAACTCCTCCGTCGTCCCGGGACGCACCGGCGACTCCAGGATGACGGTGGTGTACGGGCGCATGTGGGCGGCGAGGGTGCGGGCGGCGGCCTCCACCTGGGTGAGGTCGAGGCCGCCGTCCGCGCCCGGTGCGGTGGGCGCGCAGATGACGGCGGTGCGGACGCGGCCCAGCTCGGCCGGTCCGGCGGGGGTGCGGAAGCCCGTCGCGAGCATGCGGCGCAGTTCGGCGGGGGTGAGCGGGTCGGCCTCGGGGCCGGTGCGGTAGCCGAGGGTGGCGACGCCGGCGGCGACGGCGGCCTGGGCCAGCGGCAGGCCGTACGGGCCGAGTCCGATGACGGCGAGATCTGCGGGCATGGCGTGGGCCGTCCTTCCCAATAACCGAAGCGGGACAGGCGCGCAAGCCCGGTGGACAGGGTGGGCGAGCACAACGTCAGACTAGGAGTAAATATGACCGATTTGCGGGATTGATCCGCCGAGTTTCGGTGAGTGTCGAGTGCCGAGGGTGAGCTGGGGGGACGGTGCGGGAAGTCGCGGGGGGAGTTGTCCACAGGCTGGGGCCGCGCGGCGGCCGATGTCGGGCAGGCCGGTCAGAATCTGGGCATGGTGGGTACCAGGAACCGGGCTTCGCCCGACGGGTGTCTTCGCCCGGCGGGTGCGGCCGACGCGACCGACAGCGGGAGGCAGCAGTGAGGACAGCGACCCTGGGGCCGGCGCAGCGCGCCGAGTCGCTCGCGGCCATGGCCGAGCGCGAGCTGGACGTACTGGTGGTGGGCGCGGGCGTGGTCGGTGCGGGCACCGCCCTCGACGCCGTGACCCGGGGCCTGTCCACCGGCCTGGTCGAGGCACGGGACTGGGCGTCGGGCACCTCCAGCAGGTCCAGCAAGCTGATCCACGGCGGCCTGCGCTATCTGGAGATGCTGGACTTCGCGCTCGTACGGGAGGCGCTGAAGGAGCGCGGACTGCTGCTGGAGCGGCTCGCGCCGCATCTGGTGAAGCCGGTGCCGTTCCTGTACCCCTTGCAGCACAAGGGCTGGGAGCGGCTGTACGCCGGGTCGGGCGTCGCGCTCTACGACGCCATGGCCATGGCCCGCGGGCACGGCCGGGGTCTGCCGATGCACCGCCACCTGAGCCGCCGTCACGCCCTGCGGGTGGCACCCGCCTTGAAGAAGGACGCGCTGGTCGGCGCGCTCCAGTACTACGACGCCCAGATGGACGACGCCCGGTTCGTGACGACGCTGGTGCGCACGGCGGCGGCGTACGGCGCCCAGGTCGCCAACCGTGCGCGCGTGACCGCGTTCCTGCGTGAGGGCGAGCGGGTGGTCGGCGCGCGCGTGCAGGACGTCGAGGCGGGCGGGGAGTACGAGATCCGCGCCAAGCAGATCGTGAACGCGACCGGGGTGTGGACCGACGACACCCAGTCGTTGGTGGGCGAGCGCGGCCAGTTCCACGTGCGGGCGTCCAAGGGCATCCACCTGGTCGTGCCCAAGGACCGCATCCACTCCACCACCGGCCTGATCCTGCGCACCGAGAAGTCCGTGCTGTTCGTCATCCCCTGGGGCCGGCACTGGATCATCGGCACCACGGACACCGACTGGGACCTGGACAAGGCGCACCCGGCCGCCTCCAGCGCGGACATCGACTACCTGCTGGAGCACGTCAACTCGGTACTGTCCGTCCCCCTGACGCGCGACGACGTCGAGGGCGTGTACGCCGGACTGCGCCCGCTGCTGGCCGGCGAGTCGGACGCCACCAGCAAGCTGTCGCGCGAGCACACCGTCGCGCACCCGGTGCCCGGCCTGGTCGTCGTCGCGGGCGGCAAGTACACGACGTACCGGGTGATGGCCAAGGACGCCGTGGACGAGGCGGTGCACGGACTCGACCTGCGGGTCGCCGACTGCGTCACCGAGGAGACCCCGCTGCTCGGCGCCGAGGGCTACCAGGCGCTGTGGAACGCGCGGGCGCGGATCGCCGCCCGCACCGGCCTGCACGTCGTACGCGTCGAGCACCTGCTGAACCGGTACGGCGCGCTGGCGGAGGAACTGCTGGAACTCGTCGCCGCCGACCCCGCGCTGGGCGAACCGCTGCACGCCGCCGACGACTACCTGCGCGCCGAGGTCGTCTACGCGGCCTCCCACGAGGGCGCGCGGCACCTGGACGACGTACTGACCCGGCGCACCCGCATCTCCATCGAGACCTTCGACCGGGGCACCCGCAGCGCCCGTGAGGCGGCCGAGCTGATGGCCCCGGTGCTGGGCTGGGACAAGGACCAGATCGAACGGGAGATCCAGCACTACGAGAAGCGAGTGGAGGCCGAGCGGGAGTCGCAGCGTCAGCCGGACGACCTGACGGCCGACGCGGCCCGGCTCGGGGCGCCGGACATCGTGCCGCGGTAGGCCTGGTGGCAGGGACCGGCGGGGCGGGTGTGACGCACGGTCACCCCGCCGTGCCGCCTCCCCTCGCCTCCGGTGGGCGCCAGAGGCACCCTGGGCGTCGAGCACTTGTCGGGTGAGGGACAATGAAGGCTCTGTCAGGGCGGGTTGCATGAGGGGACGCATGTCGGAGGCGGAGCGGGCGGGAACACCCCGAACGGACAAGAGCGCACGTCTCCTCGCCGGGCGGTACCGGCTGGGAGACGTGCTCGGCCGCGGCGGCATGGGGACGGTGTGGCGCGCCGAGGACGAGACCCTCGGACGCACGGTCGCCGTCAAGGAGCTGCGGTTCCCGGGCAACATCGACGAGGAGGAGAAGCGGCGCCTGATCACGCGCACGCTGCGTGAGGCCAAGGCGATCGCGCGGATCCGCAACAACAGCGCCGTCACGGTCTACGACGTCGTCGAGGAGGACGACCGCCCGTGGATCGTGATGGAACTCGTCGAGGGCAAGTCGCTCGCCGAGGCCATCCGCGAGGACGGCCTGCTGGAGCCCAAGCGCGCCGCCGAGGTGGGTCTCGCCATCCTCGACGTGCTGCGCTCCGCGCACCGCGAGGGCATCCTGCACCGTGACGTGAAGCCGTCCAACGTGCTGATCGCCGAGGACGGCCGGGTCGTGCTCACCGACTTCGGCATCGCCCAGGTCGAGGGCGACCCGTCCATCACCTCCACCGGCATGCTCGTCGGCGCCCCCTCCTACATCTCCCCGGAGCGCGCCCGCGGCCACAAGCCCGGCCCGGCCGCCGACCTGTGGTCGCTGGGCGGACTGCTGTACGCGGCGGTCGAGGGCACCCCGCCCTACGACAAGGGCTCCGCCATCGCCACGCTCACCGCGGTCATGACGGAGAACCTGGAGGAGCCGAAGAACGCCGGCCCGCTGCGGGACGTCATCTACGGGCTGCTCAACAAGGACCCCGCCCTGCGGCTCGACGACGCCGGCGCCCGGGCGATGCTCAACAAGGTCATCCACGCGCCGGACAAGGCGGACGAGCCCGAACCGGCCGACGCCACCAAGGTCGTGCCGCTGCCGGAGCAGCCGGACGAGCGGGCGCGCCGGGGCGGTTCGGCGGGCGCCGGCGGCAAGCGGGGCGAGGAGGCCGGGGAGCGGTTGCGCGGGGCGCTGCGTTCCGTGCGCAAGGCCGCCGTCGGGGCGGGTGCGGCCGGCGCCGCGGCTGCCTCCCGCGCCAAGCAGGGCGGCGCCGACCGTGCCGCTTCGGGCTCCGCCGGTTCTGGCGGTGCGGCCGGTGCGGCCGGTTCGTCCACCGCGTCGCCGTCCGCCGACACGGCCGCCGCCACGTCGGCACCGACCGGAGTCCGCTCGGGTGCGGGCGCCGGAGCGGGTGCGGGTGCAGGCGGCGTTGCTGCGAACGCGCCTGCGGGTACCCGGAGTTCCGGCTGGCCGGTCGTGCCGCCGCCGGACCTGCCGGCCAGGCCCGTGCCCCGGGCGCCGATCACCGACGTGGTGTCGCGCCGGACGCTGGTGATCATCGCCGTCGTCGTGGCGCTCGCCGTGCTCGGCACCGTGCTGGCCCTCACGCTCGGCGGAGGCGACGAGGACGGGGCCAAGGGCGGCAGCGGTGACAAGGCGGTCGCCACCGCCGACGCGAGCGGTGACACCAAGCAGGACGAGGAGAGCGGGACCGGCACCGACGGCTCCGCCTCCGACGAGGCGACGGACGGATCCTCGGCCGGCGCACCGAGCTCCGGAGCGAGCGCGTCCGGCGATGCCGGGGCCGGCGCCGGGACCGGGTCGGGCGATGCCGGGAAGTCCGGCGACGACGAGGGCGTGGCCGCCACCCACCAGGGCAAGCAGGGGTACAGCATCGGACTGCCCGAGGGCTGGAAGTACCAGTCCGCGAGCTCCGCGGGCGACCGGTTCACCGGCCCGAACGGTCAGAAGCTGCTCGTCGCCTGGACGTCCACGCCCAAGAGCGACCCGGTCGCCGACTGGAAGAACCAGGAGCGGGGCATGATCCGCTCGCAGTACAAGAGGATCCGCATCGAGAAGGTGGGCTACCGCGGCTGGAACGCGGCCGACTGGGAGTTCACCTACACGAGTGGCGGCACCAAGTACCGGACCGTGGACCGGGGGTTTGTCGTCAACGACCACCAGGGCTACGCGCTGATGTACACCGCGAAGGCCGCGGACTGGGACAGCGACCTGCGCCGGGACACCTGGCAGACCCTGTCGAGGACCTTCCAGCCCAAGTCCTGAAGCGGGGGAGTCCGGGTTTGACCGGCCGGATATCCGGCATCCCCTCTTTGCGGGTTGCCTCCGGCACGTATCGTGAGTGCTTGCGGACCGTACGCAGCCGGAACGGCCCGCGGGGCGAACGGAATTGACCGACGGGCTGCCGGGGGTGGCGACGTGGACGACTATGCGGGACGGGTGCTCGCCGACCGCTACCGCCTGCCCCTGCCGCCGTCCGACGAGTACGAACTCACCGAGACCCGGGCCTTCGACACCTACAGCGGCCAGGAAGTCCTGGTCCGACAGGTGCCGTTGCCGGAGGTCGTCGAGGCGGAGGTGCTCGACGCGGACGGTCTGCCCGACGGGTTCACGGCCCGGGACGGCGGCGTCCGGCACACCGGCCGGCGGCCGTCGGCCGACCGCGGTGGCCCGCGGCGGCCCACCGACCCGGTGGTGCGCCGTGCCGTCGAGGCCGCGCAGGCCGCGGCCGCCGTCCCCGACCATCCGCGGCTGGACCAGGTCTTCGACGTGTTCGCCGAGGGTGGCTCGCTGTGGATCGTGAGCGAACTGGTGGCCGCGAGGCCGCTGGCCGCGCTGCTCGCCGAGCAGCCGCTGACGCCGTACCGGGCGGCCGAGGTGGCCTCCGACATCCTCCTGGCGCTGCGCGTCCTGCACACCTACGGCTGGGTGCACCGGAACATCACCGCACGCACGGTGCTGGTCTGCGACGACGGACGCGTGATGCTGACCGGCCTGGCGGTCGGAGCGGCGGAGGAGGCCCTGTGCGGCTACGACCCGGTCCCCGCCCCTGAGGGCGAGACGGACGGGAGCGCTGCGGACCCGGGCGGGGCGGTTCCCGGTACGAGGGCGCCCCTGGCCGGGGGCTTCGGGTCCGACGCCGGTGCCGCGGGCCGGGGTGGTGTGCCGGGCTCCGGTGGCGCCGTGGGCCCCGGTGGTGGTGACCCCGAGGCTGCGCGGCGGGCCGCCATCGAGGCACGGGCCGTCGAAGGGCTGCCGGGGCCCGGGGTTCAGGGGCCGGGCGGGAGCACCGCCGGGAGCGCGCCCGCTTCACTCGAGGCCGGCGGTGACGTCCGCGCCGCCCGCGCCGGGGCGATCGCCGCGTACCGCGCGGGAGCCCGCGCGGCGGCCCGCGTCCAGGAGGCGCAGAACGGCCGCACGGCCCTGCCCGGCGCCCGCCCCGCCCCCGACAACGCCCCGGCCCGGCCGCCCGGCCCCGGCAGGCACGGAACGGAACAGGGCGGCGCCGCGCAGGCGTTCCACCCCACCGACCACGGCACGTCCCCCGGGGCCGCCCCGCCCGGGCAGATCGCCGACCCCTACGGCGTACGCACCGCCTCCTGGCACGGCGCCGCCCCCCGCGCCGCCGCCCCCCGCACTCCCGGCGACCCGGCCCCCGCCGCAGCACCCCCCGCTGCGGCGGCCGGGCGTGCCCTGCCCGCCGCGTCGCGGCAGGAGGACGCCGTGTCCTCCGGGCACTGGGACGACCTGCTCTCCCGTACCCCCACCCGGCACGGTCCGGCCACCGCGCTCGCCGCCGAGCGGGCACGGCAGGCGCGGATGGCCGTGGTCGGGCCCGTCACCGAGCGCTGGGCGCCGGAACAGGCCGGCCCGGTGCACGAGAACTGGCAGCTGGCCGCGCCCATCGGCCCCCCGACCGACCTGTGGGCCCTGGGCGCGCTGCTCTACCGCGCCGTACAGGGCCACGCGCCCTACCCGGAGGATTCGACCGCCGAGCTGGTGCAGATCGTGTGCGCGGAGCCGCCCGCGTTCGCCGAGGAGTGCGGGCCGCTGCGGCCCGTCGTGGAGTCGCTGCTCCGTCAGGACCCCACCGAACGCATCGACTTCGAGGAACTGCGCGGATGGCTGCGCTCCCTGGTGCGCTCGGCGCCCGAGGCGGAGGCCGGCCTGCACGTCGTCGCGGCACCACCCGCCGACACCAGCCGGCTGCCGATCGTGCGCCGCCGGGGCGAACTGGTGCGCAGGCGGCGCGCCGGACTGCCCGCGCATCACGGCCGGCACAAGCGGGCCAGGCAGGAGACCACCCGCTCCCCGCGCAGCCTCGGCCGGACCCTGCTCCTGCTGATCCTGCTCGCCCTGGCCGGAGCGGTCGCGTACGCCATGTTCTTCATGCCGAAGAGCGACACGAGCGGGTCCGGCGCCCCGGACCGCACGGGCGCCGCCGGCGAGGCGAGCCAGGCGCCGCCCGCGAAGTCGCCGGACGTCAGCAGTGAGCCCCGCCCGGAGCAGACGTCCCCGAAGGAAGGCCCGAGCGCCTCGGAAACGTCGGCCGGCTCCACCGGGCCGCAGACCAACGACCCCGACGTCGCCGACGGATTCACCCTGCGCAAGGACGCGGAGGGCTTCCGCGTCGCCGTCGCCGAGGGCTGGAACCGCACGCCCCGCAACGGCAGTGGCCAGGTCGTCTACGCCAAGGGCGACTTCGAGCTGATCGTCGTACCGGGCCGCGACCGTGCCTCCGAGTTCGGCGCCGACCTCATGACCTACCAGCGCGAGAGCGAACCCGAGTTGGCTTCGTACCGTGCCTCCAGCTGGGCCACCTCCAGCGGTCTGAAGACCATCGACGTCGGCGGACGGACCATGGTGGAGGGGCAGTTCACCTGGACCGCCGGCGACGGCGGCGAGCTGTACGTGCGCAACCTCGCGATGCTGATCGACGGCCGCTACCACGTGGTGCAGGTCCGCGGCCCGGAGGCGGAGCGTGACGAGGTGACCCGGCTGTTCGAACAGGCCTCGGCCACCTACCAGTACACGCGCTGACGGTAGTTCGGCCCGATGGTTGCCTCCTGTCACAGAAAGCGACAACCGTCACAGAGCGGTTTCCAAGCCACCCCACCCGTTCCGCGGACGGGAACCGGTCCCTAGTCTGACCCTGACAAGACCATTGCGGGGCAACGTGAATCAGATGCAGGGCCGGCTCGTCGCGGGCCGTTACCGGCTCGGCGAGGCGATCGGCAGCGGCGGCATGGGCCGCGTGTGGCGCGCTCACGACGAGGTGCTGAACCGGACCGTCGCCATCAAGGAGTTGACCGCCGCGCTCTACGTCTCCGAGAGCGACCAGGCGATCCTGCTGGCGCGCACCCGGGGCGAGGCGCGCGCGGCCGCGCGGATCAACCACTCGGCCGTCGTCACCGTGCACGACGTACTCGAACACGACGGCCGGCCGTGGATCGTGATGGAGCTGGTCGAGGGCCGCTCGCTCGCCGACGCGGTCAAGGAGGAGGAGCGGGTCGATCCGCGGGAG
This sequence comes from Streptomyces sp. NPDC053750, assembly GCF_044544295.1. NCBI lineage: Bacteria > Bacillati > Actinomycetota > Actinomycetes > Kitasatosporales > Streptomycetaceae > Streptomyces > Streptomyces sp. NPDC053750. Next base: position 370,125 of record NZ_JBITXB010000007.1, read on the forward strand.
GCGGCCCGTGTCGGCCTGTGGGTGCTACGTGCCCTGCGCGCCGCGCACACCGCCGGCGTCCTGCACCGCGACGTCAAGCCGGGCAACGTCCTGCTCGCCGACGACGGCCGCGTGCTCCTCACCGACTTCGGCATCGCGCAGATCGAGGGCGACTCCACCATCACCCGGACCGGAGAGGTCGTCGGCTCCGTCGACTACCTCGCGCCCGAGCGGGTCCGCGGCCACGACCCCGGGCCCGCCTCCGACCTGTGGGCGCTCGGCGCGACGCTGTACACGGCGGTGGAGGGCAGGTCGCCGTTCCGCCGCACCTCACCGCTCACCACCATGCAGGCGGTCGTCGAGGAGGAGGCCACCGAGCCCCGGTACGCCGGCCCGCTCGCGCCCGTCATCAGCGCCCTGCTGCGCAAGGATCCGGCCGCCCGGCCCGACGCGACCGAGGCCGAGCACTTGCTCGCCCAGGCGGCGGAGGGGCGGCGGCCGAACGCGGCCCAGGCGTATGTGCCGACGCAGTACGCGGGCTCGCGGGGGTACGGCACCCCGGCCCACCCGGGGACGCCCGGGGTACCCGGGTCGCCCGGATCGGCCGAGCCGGCGGGTGGGGCCGCAGCAACGCCGCCGTACTCGTCGACGACCGGCCCGACGACGGTCGGTCCCACGTCGGTGGGCCATGCACCCGCCGGCCACGTGCCTGCCGGGCACGCGCCTGCCGGGCACGTGCCTGCCGGCCACGCGGCGACGGGTCACATACCCATGGGCGGGACGCCCACGACCCCCACGCTCGCGGGGCAGTCCGGACCACCGGGCACCCCCGCCGCCGGACACCCCCGGCGCGGCCGTCGTCGCATGCTCGCCCTGGTCGTCGCCGTCGCCGCCCTCATCGGCGCGGGCACCGCCGTGGTGCTGCAACAGGGGGACGGGGGCGGCTCATCGGCCGGCCCGGACCCCACCCACGCACCGTCCGCCTCCGCCTCTTCCTCCCCCTCCGCCTCCGCCACGACCGGCAAGGACCCCGGCGGCTCCGTCCCGGCAGGCTGGGTCCGCCGCGACGACCCGTTGGGTTTCAGCCTCTACCTGCCCGAGGAATGGCAGCGGACGGAGTTCGACGACTCCGGCGAACTCAAGCAGGTCGACTACACCCCCGACGGCGGCGAGCACATCATCCGCATATCCGTCGACACCGCTCCCGACTACAACGACCCTTACGCGCACCAGCTCGACCTGGAGGTCCAGCTCCAGCGGCTGGTCGGCTACGAGCGCGTCGCCATGGAGCGCACCACCTACCGCGACCGCGACAGCGCCTGGTGGGAGTACACCTGGACCGCGCTGGCGAAGGACACCCCCTTCCCCGGCCCGCGCCGGGCCGCGGCGCAGACGTATCTGTCCCGGAACGGCGTCGAGTACGCCCTCAACATGTCGGGTCCCGCGAACGACTGGCCGACCACCCGACAGCAGTTCACGGCGGTGCTGCAGAGCTGGCAGGAGCAGACCGGCTGACACCCGCGGCGTGCGCCGTGCGCGAGCCGCCACAACGGCGCTCGCGCACCCGTCGGTTGTCGGCCACCCGCGTCTCGGCTGCCCGGATCCGGCCCGTCCGGTGGGGCATGATGGAACGCATGGTGACCGAGGGGGCGGGCGGGCGTGTCATCGCGGGCCGTTACCGGCTCCATGAACGGCTCGGCCGCGGCGGTATGGGCATCGTGTGGCGGGCGACCGACCAACTGCTCGCCCGCCAGGTGGCGGTGAAGGCGCTCCCCGTGGGCGAGACCCTCTCCGCGGCGGAGGGCCGGCGGCGTCGCGAGCGCACCCTGCGCGAGGCCCGCGCGGTCGCGCAGCTGAGTCACCCGCACGTCATCGTCGTGCACGACGTCGTCGAGGACGACGAACGCGCCTACATGGTCATGGAACTGGTCGACGGCGGCTCGCTCGCCGACCGCGTTCTGTCCCACGGCCCGGTCGACGCCACCGAGGCCGCCCGTATCGGCATCGCCCTGCTCGACGCCCTGCGCACCGCGCATGCGGCCGGCATGCTGCACCGGGACGTGAAACCGTCGAACGTGCTGGTCGCCGAGGACGGCCGGGTCGTCCTCACCGACTTCGGCGTGGCCCAGGTCGCGGGCGCCACCACACTCACCGAGACCGGCTCCTTCGTCGGTTCCCCCGAGTACACCGCCCCGGAGCGGATGTCCGGTGCCGGGACCGGGCCGGAGTCCGACCTGTGGTCGCTGGGCGTCCTTCTGTGCGCCATCCTGAGCGGCGCATCCCCCTTCCACCGCGACTCGCTCGGCGGGGTCCTGCACGCCGTGGTCACCGAGGAGATCCGCCCGCCCGCGGAGGCCGGGCCGATCCTGCCCGTCGTACGGGGCCTGCTCGAACGCGACCCGCTGCGGCGGCTGGACGCGGCGGAGGCGGAGCGGATGCTGCGCGCCTTCCTGACCACGGGCCGTACCCCCGCGCCCGCCCGGGCCGGAGAAGCCCGGCACGTGACGCGGGGCGTACTCGCGGCGGTGCTCTTGGTGGTCGCGGCGGCGGGCGCGGGCATCGCGACGGCGGCGCTGCTCGCGGACGAGGGCGGTGACGGGGGCGGTACGCCGTCGAGTTCGGCCCCCGCGACCCCGACGACCGAACCCGCAACGCACCTAAACGGCAGATAAGAGGCAACCCGAGTCACGGGTCTGTGACCGCCGGGCATCCGCAGTGGAAAGGGATGCGCCGGGCACGGTATGGATGAACCCATGAGCAGCAACAACGGGGGGCCCCGCGAAGGGGCGGACGAGCCGACCAGCTTTGACCTGCGACCACCCCATCCACCGGTGGCCGTGCCGCATCCCGGGAACCCGTACGCGGCACCCACCCAGGTCGTGCCGCCGCAGGCCCAGGCTCAGGGGCAGGCGCAGGCTCAGGGGCGGGCCCAGGCTCAGGGGCAGGCGCAGGCGCAGGGCGTCGGGCGGCTCATCGCCGGCCGCTACCGGCTGCTCGCCAAGCTCGGCCACGGCGGCATGGGCACGGTGTGGCGGGCGAAGGACGAGACCGTGGACCGCGAGGTCGCCGTCAAGGAGCCCCGCGTACCCGATCACCTTCCCGAACGCGAACGGGACAACGCCTTCGAGCGGATGCGCCGGGAGGCGCGCGCCGCGGCCCGGCTCGACCACCCCTCGGTGGTCAACGTGCACGACGTGGCGGTCGTGGACGGCCGGCCGTGGATCGTGATGGAGCTGGTCCAGGGACGCTCGCTGGGCGACGCACTGCAGGAGGGCACGCTGGACGCCCGCGAGGCGGCCAGGATCGGCCTGGAGGTGCTCGGCGCGCTGGAGGCCGCGCACGCGGCCGGCATCCTGCACCGGGACGTGAAGCCGGACAACGTGCTGCTCGGCCGGCACGACCGGGTCGTCCTCACCGACTTCGGCATCGCCCAGATCGAGGGCGAGACCAACCTGACCGACACCGGCGGCTTCGTCGGCTCGCCCGAGTACATCGCCCCGGAGCGGGTGCTGGGCCGGCGGCCCGGCCCGGCGAGCGACCTGTGGTCCCTGGGCGTGGTGCTGTACGCGGCGACGGAGGGCGTCTCCCCCTTCCGCCGCAGCAACACGCCCGCCACGCTCCAGTCGGTGCTCAACGCCACGCCCGCGCCGCCCGCCGCCGCGCAGGGACCGCTGGCCGAGGTCCTCACGGGCCTGCTGGACAAGGACCCGGCGCGCCGCCCGGACGCCGCCCGGGTCCGCGCCCTGCTGGACGCCGCCGCGAACCCGCCCGCGCCGCCGCCCACCCGGATGGTCCGGCTCGACGGGGCTCAGGAGCCGGGCGGAACGCCCGTGTCCAAGTGGGGCGTCCGGCTGGGCCGCAACGCGTGGATCACCCTCGGCGCGGCGGTCGTCGCGGCGGCGGTGGCCTCGTACCTGGTGATCGCGGACCCCTTCGCGGGAACGGAATCGTTGCCGAAGGGCTGGAAGCAGCAGAAGCTCGACGGCAAGGTCGGCATGAGCGTCGGCATGCCCGCCGAGTTCGTGAAGCAGAAGCGCCCCGACGACTGGGACGGCACCAACGAGACGTTCGCCGACCCGAGCGGCGCGGTCGTCGTCTCCGTGGACCGGGACGCCGAGGCCGACGACAAGGACGGCGAACTCCCGGCCACCGCCATCGCGGGCGCGTGGGCGGACTGGGACACGCTCAAGGACGGCGAGTACTCCTGGAACATCGACGACGATCCCGCCCCCAAGGGGGAGCCGAAGGAGACCGAGCACAAGGGCGAGAGCGCGGCCGAGAACACCATCCGCTACACGACATCGGACCTGCAGAACCCCCGCGAGCGCGAGCTCCGCGTCCTCTACTACAAGGCCGAGAACGGCGACCTGTGCAAGGTGTCGATCGACTACCCCGGCAAGGGCTACTTCGCCGCCGAGGGACGGGAGATCGCCCGGACGGTGATCGCCAACTGGGAGGTCGACGAGTCCTGACGCGAGAGGAGGGCACGTAACCTCCTGATCAGCGGGTTTGTTGCCAGCGATCACTGGCGTTGTGTGAGCACTCGGTGAATCCCCGTTACCGACGGGTACACAAAGCTCTCCCGGCGTCATACCCTGCCGCTCATGACGGACGCGCACGCCCCGGAAATCACCGGCACGAATCCTCTCGCCCCCGCACCCGAGGGCGCCCGCACCGCTGCCGACGTGGTCACGCCCGAGCTGGTCGCCCAGCTCACCAAGGGCGTGGCCGGCTCCGGCCGGACCGCCAACCACACGCCGTTCACCGGCGAGAAGCTGGCCGACCTGCCCGAGTCGACGCCCGAGGACGTGGCCGGCGCCTTCGAGCGGGCCCGCGCCGCCCAGGACGTGTGGGCCCGCACGCCGGTACGGCAGCGCGCCGCCGTCCTGCTGCGCTTCCACGACCTGGTCCTGGAGCGCCAGGCCGAGGTCCTCGACCTCATCCAGCTGGAGACCGGCAAGGCCCGCCTGCACGCCCACGAGGAGGTCCAGGCCGTCGCCGTCGCCGCCCGGCACTACGGCCGCAAGGCCCCCGCCTACCTGCGGCCCAAGCGGCACACCGGCGCCATCCCGACCCTGACGAAGGTCACCGAGCTGCGGCAGCCGCGCGGGGTCATCGGCCAGATCGTGCCGTGGAACTACCCGTTCGAGCTCTCCGTGGGTGACGCGCTGCCCGCCCTCGTGGCGGGCAACGCGGTCGTGATGAAGCCCGACACCGAGTCCTGCCTCACCGCGCTGTGGGCCCGTGACCTGCTGATCGAGGCCGGACTGCCGGCCGACGTCCTCCAGGCCGTCATCGGGGTCGGCCCCGTGATTGGTCCGGAGGTCGTCAAGCACGGCGACTACGTCTCCTTCACCGGCTCCACCCGCACCGGCCGGGAGGTCGCCACCGTCGCCGCGGACCGGCTGGTCGGCGTCTCGCTGGAGCTGGGTGGCAAGAACGCCATGCTGGTCCTGGAGGACGCCGACATCGAGAAGGCGGCGGCGGGCGCCGTCCGCGCCTGCTTCTCCTCCGCCGGTCAGCTGTGCGTCTCCATCGAGAGGCTCTACGTCCACGAGTCGGTGGCCGACGCCTTCCTGGACCGCTTCGCCGCCCGCACCCGCGCGATGCGGCTGGGCAGCGCCCTGGCCTACGGCGCGGACATGGGCTCGCTGGTCAGCGGGCACCAGCTGGAGACCGTCAAGCGTCACGTGGAGGAAGCCGTCGACAAGGGGGCGCGCGTCGTCACCGGAGGTGTGGCCCGCCCGGACATCGGCCCGTACTTCTACGAGCCGACCATCCTCGACGGTGTCACCGACGCCATGGCCCTGTGCTGCGAGGAGACCTTCGGACCGGTCGTCTCCGTGTACCGCTTCTCGAGCGTGGACGAGGCCGTCGACCGCGCCAACGCCACACCGTACGGGCTGAACTCGTCGGTCTGGACGACGAACGCCCGTCTCGGTCACGAGGTCGCCGCCCGGCTGCGCACCGGAACGGTCAACATCAACGAGGGCTACGCCTCCGCGTACGGCAGCGTCCAGTCCCCGATGGGCGGCATGAAGGACTCCGGCATCGGCCGCCGACACGGCTCCGAGGGCATCCTCAAGTACACCGAGGCCCAGACCGTCGCCCACCAGCGACTGCTGCCGATGGCCCCGTCACTGGGGATGGACGACGAGAAGTACGCGGCGTTCATGAGCCGGAGCCTGCGCCTGATGAAGGCATTCCGCTTCCGCTGACCCCCTTACCAACGCCCGTTCTCAACGAGGAGAGCACGTGTCGCAGGAGAAGTCTGTCCAGACCCGGGACGAGAACGGGTACGACTACGACGTCATCGTCGTCGGCTCCGGCTTCGGCGGCTCCGTGTCCGCCCTCCGCCTGACGGAGAAGGGCTACGACGTCGGCGTCCTGGAAGCCGGCCGCCGCTTCACCCGCCAGTCGCTGCCGAAGAACTCCTGGGACCTGAAGAACTACCTCTGGGCCCCCAGGCTCGGCATGTTCGGCATCCAGCGCATCCACCTGCTCGGGAATGTCATGGTCCTGGCAGGCGCGGGCGTCGGCGGCGGCTCCCTCAACTACGCCAACACCCTCTACGTACCGCCGAAGCCCTTCTTCGACGACCCCCAGTGGCGTGACATCACCGACTGGCAGGACGAGCTGGCGCCGTACTACGACCAGGCCCGGCGCATGCTCGGCGTCCGCCTCAACCCGACGATGACGCCCTCCGACGTGCACCTGAAGGCCGCGGCCCAGCGAATGGGCGTCGGCGACACCTTCCACATGGCGCCGGTCGGCGTGTTCTTCGGCGACGGCGAGGACGCCGACGGCACGGCGAAGGCGAAACCGGGCGAGCAGGTGCCCGACCCCTACTTCGGCGGCGCCGGACCGGACCGCAAGGCGTGCAACGAGTGCGGCGAGTGCATGACCGGCTGCCGGCACGGCGCGAAGAACACCCTCAACGAGAACTACCTGTACCTCGCCGAGAAGGCGGGCGCGGTCGTCCACCCGATGACCACGGTCGTCTCGGTCACCGAGGACTCGCGCGGCGGATTCGCGATCGCGACGCTCCCCACCGACCGGCGGAAGAAGAGCGCGGGCCGCACCTTCACGGCCCGCCGGGTCGTCATCGCCGCCGGCACCTACGGCACCCAGACCCTGCTGCACCGCATGAAGGCGGGCGGCCGGCTCCCGCACCTCTCCGACAAGCTCGGCGAGCTGACCCGCACCAACTCCGAGGCCCTGGTCGGCGCCCAGACCATCGACCGGCGCTACCGCCGGGCCACCGGCGAGCCACGGGCCGACTTCACGCGCGGCGTCGCCATCACGTCCTCGATCCACCCGGACGCCAACACCCACATCGAGCCGGTCCGGTACGGCAAGGGCTCCAACTCGATGGGCGGCCTGTCCATCCTCCAGGTCCCGTACGCGGGCGAGTCCGCCTCGGGCGCCCACCGCGTCCTGGGCTTCCTCGCGCACGCCGCCAAGCACCCCGTGCAGGTCCTGCGCTCCCTGTCCAACCGCCGCTGGTCGGAGCGGACGATCATCGGCCTGGTGATGCAGTCGCTGGACAACTCCCTGACGACCCACCTGAAGCCGACGGGCGTGGGCAAGGGCCTGCTCACCGCCCGCCAGGGCCACGGCTCGCCCAACCCCAAGCAGATCAAGGCCGCCTCCGAGGGCGCCTCCGCGCTCGCCGCCGAGATCAACGGCTTCGCCGGTTCCAACGTCGGCGAGCTGATGGGCACCCCGCTCACCGCCCACTTCCTCGGCGGCTGTCCCATCGGTGCCTCCCGCGACACCGGCGTCATCGACCCGTACCACCGGCTCTACGGCCACCCCGGCATCTCGGTCGTCGACGGCGCCGCGGTCTCGGCGAACCTGGGCGTCAACCCGTCCCTGACCATCACCGCGCAGGCCGAGCGCGCCATGTCCTACTGGCCGAACAACGGCGAGTCCGACCCGCGCCCGGCGCAGGGAGCGGCGTACGAGCGCCTCGCCCCCGTCGAGCCCAAGTCCCCGGCGGTCCCGGCGGAGGCCTTCGGCGCGCTCCGGCTGCCGTTCCTGGGGATGCCGACGGTGCCGCCGAAGAAGTAGCGGACGACACAGAACAGAAGGACCTGCGCCCCCCTCCGAGCGCAGGTCCTTCCCGTCTTGCGTCAAGCCGTGCCGACGGTTACGCCTCGATGCCGGCCTTGCGCCGCCGCACCACGAACACCGCACCGCCACCGACGACGACGGCGAGCCCGCCGGCGAGGCCGATCATCGGCAGCGCGGAGTTGGAACCGGTCTCGGCGAGGCTGCCGGTGGGCAGCTCGGAGACGTTGCCCTGCGGCTTCTTCACCGAGATCTTGTCGCCCTTGGAACCCTTGTCGCTCGGCTCGGCGGTGCCGGGGTCGGGGTTGGCCGAGCCGGACTTCAGGACCTGGAAGTCGTACTGGGCCCAGCCCGCGGCGATGCACTCCTGGCCGTCGATGTCGTCCAGGTAGGCGCCGAACGCGAAGGAGTAGGCGTCACCGGCGGGGGCATTGGCGTCGATGCTGAGCCGCAGGTCGACGGTCTTGCTCGCCTTGGCCTTCAGCTTCTCCACGAAGAAGAAGTAGTCACCGGCCCACTCGTCGGTGCCGATGCGCTCCCAGGCGCCGGACTCGGGGTTCTTGAACTCCAGGTCGACGTACGAGCTGAGGAACTTCTTCTCGTCCTCGAACTCGTAGTTCTCCACCTCGGCGTAGAACGCGACTTCCTTGACGTCGGTCTTCGACTCGTTGGTGACGGTGAGCTGGAACGCGTGGCGGCCGTCGCCCGCGACGATCTTGCCCGGCAGGCCCTTGATGGCCGCGGACACCTTGGCGCCGGAGTAGTCCGCGTCGATGTCCTCGCAGAACGGGACGTCGTCCGGCTCCTCCGGCTCCGTGGGCTCGCCGGTCGGCGCCGAGGTCGACGGGGCGGGGCTGGTCGTCCCGGAGCCGCCGGGGGTGCTCTCCTCGTCGGACGGGGTGCTCTGCTCGTCCGAAGGCGTCGACTGCTCGTCGGACGGCGTGCTCTGCTCACCGGCCGGCGTCGACTGCTCGTCGGAAGGCGTCGACTGCTCGCCGGCGGGGGTGCTCTGCTCGTCCGAGGGCTTGGTGTTCCCGTCGGAGGAGGAATCCTGGTCGTCCGAGGAGGTGTCCGTCTCGGACGAAGCGCTCGCTGACGGGGCCGGGTTCTCGGTCGCGAAGGCGGCCGGTGCCGACAGCAGTGCCAGCGGAGCGATGACGGACGTCGCGGCCATGGTGACGATGGCGCGGCGAAGCTTCATGAAGACCTCGTGAAGTCAGGCGTACCGCGTCTGTGCGGTACGGGGCTCTGAGGAGGCCTCCGCGTGTGGGGCGCGGTGGACCCTTCGGACCGATCCACTCGATCGGTTCGCCGTGTTTGATCGGCGAAGCCTGTGATTGGTTGCCCTGACCTCACAGAATTCTTATGTTGCCTGCACCACACGGTTCGCCACACGGATCTCATGGTGTCCGCACCACACACGAAGGGCCCCGCGGGATGTGCCCGCGGGGCCTTCCGGTGCAGTTGTGTGAGGGGGTCGTGCAGGGACGTCTCGACCGTGCGGTCCGGATCCGGACCTTCCCGTCGGCCGGCCCCGGGCGTCCCCGGAGCCGGCCGTTCTCTTGGGTGACCGGGCTGCTGTCCCCTGCCGTCCGGTCACTTTCCTGGAGCGAGGTCCCACGACGTGCGGCACGATGCGCACGTCTCATCGCTCCAGCGAGCCACGCGTGGTTCTTTCGGGCCCGCCCCTGGCTGACACGGACACCGGGACCAACGAAGCCGCTCCCGTACCGGTCACGCGCCGTACGGGTGAGAAGGCGCCCGAACTCAGATGCGACCCCGGCACAGCTCCAGCATCGTCATCGCCAGCGCGGTACCCGGCTTGCCCAGCGCCTGCCGGTAGTGGTCGAGGACCTCCATCTCGCGGGAGAGGTTCACGCGCCGGCCGCCGGAGGTGATCCGCGCCTCCTGGATGACGGCGGAGACGGCCATCCGTTCCTGGATCAGTCCGATGATCCGGTCGTCGAGCGCGTCGATGCGTTCCCGGGCGCCGGTGATCACGTCGGCGGCCTCGGTGGTGCGGGCGCCGGTCTTGTCCGCCGCGGTGGCGGTCGTGGTGGCGGTCGTGGTCGTGGTGGTGGTGTTGTTCGTCGCGGTGGCCATGGGGGGCTCCTTCAGGGGGCTCGGGAGGCGGGCCCCGGAGCGACAGGGTCCGGGAAACGGCAGGCGCCCCGGGCCTTGTCGGCCCGGGGCGCCTGGGAAGTCGCTTGTCAGTTGCTCAAGCAGCACGACCATGGCAGCCGGTGGGCCGGTTGCCATAGGTAAACAGGAAGGTCGAGTGCGTGAGCATGGGCCCAGTATGCCCCGGGAGCGGACGGCGTCCAAGCCGGTTCGCATGATGAGACGTGGGGGCGGGAGGGTGCCGGGCGCCACGGGCGGGCCGGGTCACCCGCCCACCTCGGTAGAATCGGGAGCACAAGACCCCCGCCCGACCGCCGGAAGGCACCCCGTGTCATCAGCGACTCCCGCTGCCGCCGCCCCCGACACCGTCCTGGTCGTCGACTTCGGCGCGCAGTACGCCCAGCTCATCGCCCGTCGTGTCCGCGAGGCGCGGGTCTACAGCGAGATCGTGCCGAGCTCCATGCCGGTCGACGAGATGCTCGCCAAGAACCCGGCGGCCATCATCCTCTCCGGCGGCCCCTCGTCGGTGTACGAGCCGGGCGCCCCGACCCTCGACCGCTCCCTGTTCGAGGCCGGCGTCCCCGTCTTCGGCATGTGCTACGGCTTCCAGCTGATGGCGCAGACCCTCGGCGGCACCGTCGACAACTCCGGCGCCCGTGAGTACGGCCGTACGGATCTGCACGTCTCCAAGACCTCCTCCACCCTCTTCGAGGGCACCCCGGCCGAGCAGGACGTCTGGATGTCGCACGGCGACGCCTGCTCCGCCGCCCCCGAGGGCTTCACCGTCACCGGCTCCACGGACGTCGTCCCGGTCGCAGCCTTCGAGAACGACGAGAAGAAGCTCTACGGCGTCCAGTACCACCCCGAGGTGATGCACTCCACGCACGGTCAGCAGGTGCTGGAGCACTTCCTGTACCGCGGCGCGGGCCTGACCCCCGACTGGACCACGGGCAATGTCATCGAGGAGCAGGTCGCGGCCATCCGCGAGCAGGTCGGCGACAAGCGCGCCATCTGCGGCCTGTCCGGCGGCGTGGACTCCGCCGTCGCCGCCGCCCTCGTCCAGAAGGCCATCGGCTCCCAGCTGACCTGCGTCTACGTCGACCACGGCCTGATGCGCAAGGGCGAGACCGAGCAGGTCGAGAAGGACTTCGTCGCCGCGACCGGCGTACAGCTGAAGGTCGTGGACGCCAGCGAGCGGTTCCTGAAGGCGCTGGCCGGGGTCTCCGACCCCGAGGAGAAGCGGAAGATCATCGGCCGCGAGTTCATCCGCGTCTTCGAGCAGGCCCAGGCCGAGATCATCGCCGACCAGGGCCCGGCCGTGGAGTTCCTGGTCCAGGGCACCCTCTACCCGGACGTCGTCGAGTCCGGCGGCGGCACCGGCACCGCCAACATCAAGTCGCACCACAATGTCGGCGGGCTCCCCGAGGACCTCGAGTTCAAGCTCATCGAGCCGCTGCGCAAGCTGTTCAAGGACGAGGTCCGGATGGTCGGCCAGGAGCTCGGCCTGCCGGACGAGATCGTCCAGCGCCAGCCCTTCCCGGGCCCCGGTCTCGGCATCCGTATCGTCGGCGAGGTCACCAAGGAGCGCCTGGACCTGCTCCGTGAGGCCGACGCCATCGCCCGCGAGGAGCTGACCGCGGCCGGTCTCGACCGCGACATCTGGCAGTGCCCCGTGGTGCTGCTCGCCGACGTCCGCTCGGTCGGCGTCCAGGGCGACGGCCGCACCTACGGCCACCCGATCGTGCTGCGGCCCGTCTCCTCCGAGGACGCGATGACCGCCGACTGGTCGCGGCTGCCGTACGAGGTCCTCGGCAAGATCTCCACCCGGATCACCAACGAGGTCGCGGAGGTCAACCGGGTCGTCCTCGACGTGACGTCGAAGCCGCCGGGCACGATCGAGTGGGAGTGAGCCCCGGGCTCAGGCCCGCTTGAGAGTGCGCACCGGCTCTCCGGGCTTCCAGACCTGGACGACGAGATACGCGTCGTCCTCGACGTAGGTCCGCACGACCTCCGTCAGCTCGGTGCGGAAGAGGTGGAACGGCTCCGGCGGTTCCACCTCCTTCACGTACGCCGCCTTCGTCGCCCCGTCCTCGACCTCGACCGCCCGTCCGCTGATCCGTACGTCCCCGCCGCCCATGCCGGTGCCGTCGCCGGGGTTCGCCTGGAGCGCGAAGCGCGGGTCGCGGCGCAGGTCGAGGGCCTTGAGCGAACCCGGCATCATGCCGAGCCACAGCTCTCCGTCCAGGAAACGCACCTCCAGGCCGGTGGTGCGGGGCGAGCCGTCCTTGCGCAGGGTCGCGAGCGTGTGGTGCGTGTACGCGCCGAAGCGCGCCTCGACGGTGGCGGCCAGTTCGGGTTCGGCGGCGGCGAGGGAGGCCCAGTTCGCTGTCATACGGACAGTGTGGCGGCGATACCCGACAGCTTCTGTCCGGTATTCGTGGCGTGTCCGTTCTTCGTGGCGCGCAAGGCGTGTCCCTTTGCCGAAGGGTTCTGTCCCCCAGGGCTGACCGACGGTAACTTCCGCATCGTCACGCAATCCAGTGCCGGAGGACTGAGGACACATGCACGGGACGTCCGGGGCCACTCCGCCCCCGCCGCTGCCCACCGACCAGTTGCGGTTCGCGATGCCGCCGATGCACGACTCGGTCGAGGACGAGCGCCGGCACCGCAAGGAACGGCTCGCGGGCGCGCTACGGCTCTTCGGACGGTACGGGTTCGAGGACGGCGTCTCCGGGCACATCACGGCCCGCGACCCCGAGTTCAGCGACTGCTTCTGGGTCAATCCGTTCGGCATGCCGTTCCGGCACATCACCGTGAGCGACCTGGTGCTGGCCAACTCCGAGGGCCAGGTGGTGGAGGGCCGCTACCACGTCAACCAGGCAGCCTTCACCGTGCACGCCCAGGTGCACGCCGCCCGCCCGGACGTCGTCGCGGTCGCCCACTGCCACTCGGTGCACGGGCGCGCCCTCTCGGCACTCGGCGACCTCCTGGACCCCATCACCCAGGAAAGCTGCGCCTTCTACGAGGACCACGCCCTGTACGACTCCTACTCCGGCGTCGCCGTCGACATCGAGGAGGGGCGGCGCATCGCGGAGGTGCTCGGGTCCGGCAAGGCGCTCGTGCTGCGCAACCACGGGCTGCTGACCGTCGGCGACTCGGTGGACGCGGCGGCCTGGTGGTTCATGTCGCTGGAGCGGTCCTGCCAGGTGCAGCTGATGGCGAGGGCCGCAGGCCGGCCGGTGCTCATCGACCACCGTCAGGCGGAGGCGACCCGGGAGCAGCTCGGCGGCGACCTGGTGGCGTGGATCAACTACCAGCCACTGTGGCAGGAGATCACCCGGAGCGAGCCGGACCTGCTGGACTGACCTGCTGGACCGACCTGTTGGACCGACCTGTTGGACCGACCTGTTGGACCGACCTGTTGGACCGACCTGTTGGACCGACCTGTTGGACCGACCTGTTGGACCGAGGGGACCGGAAGTTTCAGAAGCACCGCAGTACGGCCGTCTTCGTCATCGTGAACTCCTCGTCGGTGAGCACGCCGCTGCGGTGCAGCTCGCCCAACTCGCGCAGCCGGCGCAGCAGGACGTCGTGATGGTCGGACGCGGGCGGTACGGCACCCGAGAGCCGGCGCCGGGCCCCGCCCTCGAGGCCCGGGTCCGACGTCCCCTGACCGGCGTACGCCTCGTCCGTGCGGGTCGAGGGATGCGGCAGCCGCGCGGTGACGGCGGTGGCGATCAGCGCGGTGAGCAGATCACGGCGGGCGCTGCCCCACAGGTCCAGGGCGTACGGGTCCTTCTCCGGCGGCAGCTTGGCGAACACCGTCTCCCGGGTCACGAACCGCAGGAATCCGTCCGCGGACCCGGTGTTCGGCAGCCACTCGACCTGCGTCAGATCGCCGACGGCGATGATCCGCGGGCCGGTGGCCCGCTTGACCCGGTCGGACGTGTCGGCCCAGTCGATCCGCACCTGCGTGCCGTCGAAGGAGACCGTGCCGTCCGAGGAACGCACCGACACCGGCACCGGCGGCCCGGGCAGCAGGTACGCCTTGGTCGGCTCGCTGGGGATCCGGTCGAGCAGCAGCGCGCGGCGGATCTCCTCGGCGACGTACTCGGCGACCCCGCAGCGGTCGAGCGTCACCGCCAGCCGGTACGGGTCCGCCGCCTCCGGCAACCGGCCGCCGGTCGCCTGGAGGAGCGGGTCGGCTCCCTCGCGCAGCCGCAGACGCAGCCGCCCGCGTCTGCGTTCCGGCTCGAAGACGATGCCCGCGACGGCCTCCAACGGCACCGAGACCTCTCCGTACGTCTGCCGGAACAGCGGCACCGAGCGGTGCAGACCCGGAGTGATCCGGACCGTGCTGCCGTCGAACGCCCAGGTCCCGTCGCGCTGGATGATCTCGGCCATAACGGAATTCTCGCAGCCGGGTCAACACGGCGGTCCGCGCGTCACCCGCGCTGAGCAGACAGGACCGGGGGCGCCGGGCGCGCAGGGGGTGCTGTACGGCACAATTCGCTGTCGTTCCACGGGACTTAGGGCTGTCGCCGCAGGCGGTGCCACAACTGCTGCCGCGGGTGTCGTGGCAACTGTTGCCGCGGGTGTCGTGGCGGCTGTTGTGGCTGGGTTCTTCGCAAGGTTCTGACAGGGGTTCGGGAAGGCGGGCGTCGGGCGTGGCGGTGCAGGAGGCGAGACGTGGGAGCGGCTCGGACAAGGGCGCGTACGAGGTGGCGCACGGGGGCGGTTGCACCTGCGGGGACTGCCCGCACGGCGCCCGTGAGGGGCACCGGCGTGCGGTCGCCGCGTTCCTGCTGCGGCGGGACGAGTTCGCGGCCGGACAGGGCCTGCCGGCCGCGGTGGCCCACTCGGCCTCCGCCTCCCGGCAGTGGGTCTCGGAGGAGCTGACCCAGTCCGCGGAACTCGTCGCCGAACGCGGCCGCGCCGAGGGCGAGGCGTGGCTCGCGGGCCTGGGGCGCCGCACGGCCGCCGTCGTGTGGGCGGGGGTCGTACTGCTGCTGCTCGGGCAGTCGCTCACCGCCATCGGTGCCGGCTGGACGGCGGCACGCACCGCCGGGCTCGCGGCGGCACTGGTCGTGGCCGGTGCCCTGACGGCCGCGTCGTGGTTCCACCGGACCCGGGGCGGCGCGCTGGCCCCGGTCATCGGTGAGGACAACCGCCTGTCCACCTCCCGGGCGGTGGCCGCAGCCTGGGTGCTCTTCGTCGCCTACGCGGTGCTGGTCCTGGTCGGGCAGCTGGCGGTGGCCTCCGGGCACGGCCGCCGCGACGCGCTGATCTCCGGGCTCGAACTCGCCCGCGGCGCCGGAGCGGTGACCGTACTCGCGGTGGTGTGCGGGATCGCGGTCCTGGTGCGGCGGGTGGTCGGGCTGCGGGTGCTGGGACAGCGGCTGCAGAAGGTACGGGCGGACCGGCCGCGCGCGGCCGACCTGCTGACGGACGACGCGGGGCGTGGCACCTTCGCCGACATCCAGTACGTGGTGATCAGCACCGTCGCCCTGGTGTTCGCGGCGGTACGGCTCGCCCGGCGGCCCGAACAACTGCCCGACCTGCCCTGGGGCCTGGCCGTCGTGGTGCTGGTGTCGGCGGCGACCTACCTGGCCGGCAAGTATGCGGAGGGCGGTCGGCCCGTGATCCTCTCCGTGGTCCGGGCACGGGAGGCCGGTGACCTGGACGCGCCGGTCCGCACCGGCGACGACATCGAGATCCGGGGCGCCGGCTTCGTCCCACCCGGAGCCCAGCGCGCGGACCGTCTCTCCCGCATGGTCGTCCGTATCGGCGCGGTCAACGTCCACGTACCCCTGGTCCCGGTGACGGGCGGATTCAGCAACCCCACGGACGACCGGCTGACGGTCCCCGTACCGGCGGACGTGGAACCGGGCCGGGTGGACGTCCAGGTGATCACGAGTGCGGGCGTGGAGACCAACCGGTACGCCATCGACGTGACCGACTGATGCCCCTCAGATGGTCCCTGATGGTCGTCTTTTGCCCCCCTGGTGCCCCTCTGGGCCCGTCCGTGACCGCCAAACTGTCGAAACCGACAGGAAGAAACCGGTCGCAGGAGGGTTGAGCGAGGCCTCCGCGTCGTACGTATGGTCTCGTGAGGGGGTCTCGGCATGCGCGGGCGAAGGGCGGCTGGCAGTGATGACTCACGGCATGCACACGGACACGCACACCTCCCATCTCAACGGTGGCCGGGACTGGCGTGACAACGCCACCCGGTACGCACTCCTACCCCTACGCATCTTCCTGGGCGTCACCTTCATCTACGCGGGCCTGGACAAACTCACCGACAGCGCCTTCATGAAGGACGCGGGCGCCGGCTCCGTCGGCGACATGATGCGCACCGTCCGCGACTCCGCGGCCATCCCCTCCCTGGTCGACCTGGCCCTGGAGAACCCGCCGGGCTTCGGCTACGCCATCGCCCTGGGCGAGCTGGCCGTCGGCATCGGCACCCTGCTCGGGCTGCTGACTCGTCTGGCGGCACTCGGTGGCGCGCTGATCTCGCTCAGCCTGTGGCTGACCGTCAGCTGGGCCTCCGACCCGTACTACTACGGCAATGACCTCGCCTATCTCATGGCCTGGACTCCTCTCGTCCTCGCGGGCGCCCCGCTCCTGTCCATGGACGCCGCACTGCGTGCCCGACGCCGACGCGGGGCGGGCGGGTACCGGTAGCTTTCGTCGCCGGGGGCGTTGTCGGGCTGCTGCTCGTTGCGGGGCGGTGTGCTGCGGGGACGGGCCGCTGAAGGGGCTCGGTCCTGAAGGGGCGCTCAGCCCTGAGCCGGGCTCAGTCCTCAGGGGGCTCAGTCGGGGAGGCCCGCTCGGGGACCGTTGTCGTTCGCGCGGAGCGCCCCGCGGCGTCGGCGTATGTCCCGGGTCACGACCCCGACCGCTCCTGCGGTACAGAGACCGCCCATGACGACAGGGATCATCACGAACCACGGTGTGTCCCAGAGGCCGCCCGCATCACCCGCATAGATGACGCCCGCAAGGATCAGGAAGACGCCGGCGACCAGTCGCCCGGGTTGGAAGCTATGACGCAGCACGGGTCACCTCCGCCTGTCCGACGCCGACCTGGAGGTCGAGGTCGACCGTGCCGGCGTTCTTGCCGCCCGTGGTGGGGGCCAGAGTGATCTCCCTGTGCTTGCCGGGGGCCACGTCCACGTCCTTCGCGTCGTCGCCGGGAAGCTGGATGTCGCCCACGCCCACCTCGACGCTCAGCCGCACCGTCACGTCCTGCGGCACGACGACCCGTATTCGGCCCATGCCCACGTCGGCCCGGGTGGTCACCGACTGGCCGTCGGTCAGCTCCAGCCGGGTCAGATCAAGGGTGCCGGAGCCGGCCCCGACGTCGTACTGCTCGCGCACCTCGGCCACCGTCGTGGGCCGCCAGGTGGTGCTGACCCAGTCGGTGCCGACGTCCTTGGGCAAGGCGGCCGAGCCGGCGAGCAGGCCGGCCGTGATGATCGCCAGGAAGATCGAACCGGCTCCCGTGCGCCCCAGGAAGGCGCTGACGGCGATGCCGAGGCCGAAGACGGCGAGCGCGCAGGCCAGGCCGGTCTGCAGGCTGGTCCCGAGCGGCTGCTCGTCCCAGGTCAGCCGGGTGCCGAGGAAACCCGCGAGCAACGCGAGGAGGAAGACCCAGCCGCCGATTCCGCGAGGACCGCGGGGCTGCGGCCGGTAGTGCCGGTCGCCCGCAGCGGCGCGCGAGCCGCCGCGGATTCCGCGCCCGATGCTGATGGCCGCGTCGATGTCACGGTCGTGGGGGTCCTTCGGCCCCCACAGATATCCCGTCCCCCCGACGTGGGTGCCGTCCTTGACTATGGGGTCGCGCCACCAGGAGGGCATCGTGACCGCGGCCGGGGGTGCCTGGGCCTCCGGTGGAGCGTCGGCGGCGGCCTGGGCGGCGAGCGGGTCGGGGCCGGTGGTCCCGCGCTGCTGCGACCAGTACCCGGCGCCCGCGAGAAGGAGGGAGAGGACGACGCCGAAGGTCAGCACTCCGCCGTTGTTCAGCATGGTCAGGAAGACCCCGCAGCCGACCAGCGCGAACAGCACGGCCGCCAGCGCCTGGCCGTCGACCCGGCCGGTCAGCAGCTTGCGCACCTCGTTCTCCTCCTCGTCGTCGTACGAGACGAAGAGCCAGGCGAAGCCGTAGAAGATGAGGCCTATGCCGCCGGTCGCGGAGAGCACCGCGAGCGTGATCCGGAAGATCACCGGGTCCATGTCGCACTGCAGCCCGAGGCCGGAGCACACCCCGGCGAGCGTCTTGTGGCGCCGGTCCCTCCGGAACCTGTGGGGCGGACCGGGGGCATCGGTGCCGGCCGGGTCGCCCGCGTCGGTCGTGGCACCCCCGGCATGCGGGGAGCCCCCGGCCTTCGCGGCATCCGCGGCGGGCACGGCATCCTGCGGCCCGGCACCCAGCGGTGCGCGCGGGCCGGAGCCGGGTCCCGGACCCGTCGCGGCGTGCTCGTGATCTGTCATGAGTCCATGGTGACGGGCGCGACGCCACGACGGCAGCCGGTACGACCCTGGTCGGACCCTGATATCGGCCCTGACGCGACGCCGGGGGAGCGTTCGAAGGACCCGCGGCCCGAAGATCAGGGGAGTCTCGGGGACCGACCCTGATGCTCGCGCTCCCGCGATCGTGTGAACATCGGTGTCATGCCGGAAGCCGCAGCAGCACCCCTGGTCGAACCGAGGCCGCCGCGCAAGCTCTACCGCAGCAGCGACGGACGCTGGCTCGGTGGCGTGGCGCGAGGGCTCGCCGGGCATCTCGGGCTGCCCGTCATCTGGGTGCGGCTCGTCTTCGTCGGCCTGTTCATGGCCGACGGACTGGGTGCGCTGCTGTACGCGGCCTTCTGGTTCTTCGTACCGCTGGGCGTCGGCGGCGTCGACGCGCAGAAGCCGCCGTCCCTCGTCACCGCCGAGACCTCGCCGGACGGCCGCCGCAGACTCGTCGCCCGCAAACCGGACAAGGGCCAGATCGTCGCCCTGCTCCTCATGGTCGTCGTGGCCCTGGTCTTCGTGGGCAACGTCGATCTCGGTGGCGGAGCGAAGGCGTACCTGTGGCCGACCGTGCTCGTCGGCGCCGGCGTCGCCCTCGTCTGGCGCCAGGCGGACAACGCCCGCCGGGCCCGCTGGGCCGAGGTCGGACGCCACCGGCGCACCGTCACCCTGCTGCGTTCGGTGGCCGGTGTCCTGCTGGTGACGGCCGGTGTCACCGGCATCTTCGTCCTCCAGGGCTCCGCCGCCCACCTCGGCTCCATCCTTCAGGCGGCCCTCGCCGTCCTCGTGGGGATCACGCTTCTCGCCGGCCCCTACCTGGTGCGGATGACACAGGACCTCTCCGAGGAGCGGCTGATGCGCATCCGTGCCCAGGAGCGCGCCGAGGTCGCCGCCCATGTGCACGACTCGGTGCTGCACACCCTGACCCTGATCCAGCGCAACGCGGAGAACGCGGGCGAGGTGCGCCGCCTGGCCCGGGCCCAGGAGCGCGACCTGCGCGCCTGGCTCTACAAGCCGGAGGGCAACGGCAAGGACGAGGACGACGAGCCCACCACCCTCGCCGAGGCCGTGAAGCGCAATGCCGCCGAGGTGGAGGACAAGCACGGCGTCCCCATAGAGGTCGTGGTCGTCGGCGACTGTCCCCTCGACGAGAAGATCGGCGCACAGATGCAGGCCGCACGCGAAGCTATGGTGAATGCCGCCAAGTACGGTGGCGAGGGCGGGGCGGTGCAGGTCTACGCAGAGGTCGAGGGCAGGACGGTCTTCGTGTCCGTCCGGGACCGCGGCCCCGGCTTCGACCTCGACTCGATACCCGCCGACCGCATGGGCGTCAGAGAATCGATCATCGGCCGCATGGAGCGCAACGGCGGCACGGCGCGGCTGCGCGCGGTGCCGGACGGCGGCACGGAGGTCGAGCTGGAGATGGAGAGGGCGGAGAAGACGTCATGAGCGACCCGACCGAGGCGAACGGAACGGCGGCGGGAGCGGGCGAGGCGGCCGAGCCCGCCCAGCCGGCGAACGGCGGCGCGGGGGAGCGTCATGTGCGCGTGGTGCTCGTCGACGACCACCGCATGTTCCGCACCGGCGTCCAGGCCGAGATAGGACAGACCGCGCAGACCGGCGTCGAGGTCGTCGGTGAGGCCGCCGACGTCGACCAGGCCGTCACGGTGATCACCGCGACCCGGCCCGAGGTGGTGCTCCTCGACGTCCACCTCCCCGGTGGCGGCGGCGTCGAAGTGCTGCGCCGTTGCGCGCCCCTGATGAGCGACGCCGAGCAGCCCGTCCGCTTCCTCGCCCTGTCCGTCTCGGACGCGGCGGAGGACGTGATCGGCGTGATCCGCGGCGGCGCCCGCGGCTACGTGACCAAGACGATCACAGGTACCGACCTCGTCGACTCCGTCTTCCGCGTCCAGGAGGGTGACGCCGTCTTCTCCCCCCGCCTGGCCGGCTTCGTCCTCGACGCCTTCGCCTCCACCGACGCCCCGCCGGTCGACGAGGACCTCGACCGCCTCACCCAGCGCGAGCGCGAGGTACTGCGCCTGATCGCCCGCGGCTACGCGTACAAGGAGATCGCCAAGCAGCTGTACATCTCGGTGAAGACGGTCGAGTCCCACGTCTCGGCGGTCCTGCGCAAGCTCCAGCTGTCCAACCGTCACGAGCTGACGCGGTGGGCGACGGCCCGGCGGCTGGTGTGACGGCCGGCGGGTGAGGCGAGCGGACGCCTCTCGAGAGGCGTGCATTCCAGGGACCGCGACGGCCCGCCGACCGGGTTCCGGCCGACGGGCGTTCGCGGCATCGTAGGTCGGCTCAGCCGGCGTAGGTCTCGAACTCGGCGACCCTCGGGGTGCCGTTCGCGCTGGTGATCTCGAAGGTGACCTTCTTCAGTGAGGTCGCGGGGAAGGAGATGACCCCCGCACCGCTGCCCGAGGTCAGCGTGGCGCCGGTGTCGGCGTTGACGACCCGCCAGGAGCCGATGGTGCCCGCGCTGCCCGAGGCCTCCCTGATGTTGATCTTGGAGACCGACGTGGCCGAGCCCCACTTGACGGAGACGGAGCCGGTCGTGCCGTTGGGCGACCAGTAGGTGTTCAGGTCACCGTCGCGCACGTTGCCGTAGCTCGTCCCGCTCGCCTTGGAGGAGCCGTCGGCGCCGGCTCCGAGGCTGAGGTTGGTCCCGCTGGGCTGCGTGGGGTCGGTGGGGTCCGGCGTCGGGTCCGTGGGGTCGGGCGTGGGGTCGGTGGGGTCCGGCGTCGGGTCCGGGCTCTCGGCCGAGCAGTTGCCGTCGGACACCCGCAGGCCCTTGTTGGCTCCCGCCGTCGCGCTCACGACCTCCGGCACGCAGGCGGCGTCGTCGAGGGCGTAGGCGTAGGGGATGCTCACGGTGGTGTTGGACTGCGGGTTCGGTCCGGCGGGGTTGTTGTCGCCCTCGCGCTCGGACCAGGTCACGTTGTCGAAGATGTTGCCGCTGACCTGCCAGCTGCCGGCCTGGTCGGTGTAGAAGGTGCCGAGGACGTCCTTGGAGTCCTCGAAGTAGTTGTTGTCCACCTTGGCCTTGGCGCCCGCCCGGGAGTTGATGCCGGACTCGTTCAGGCTCTTGTAGTGGTTGTTGTACATGTGGGCGATCCCGCCGCGCAGCAGGGGGGCGCGGGAGTCGATGTTCTCGTACAGGTTGTGGTGGAAGGTGACGTAGCCGTTCGACACGTCGCTCTCGCTGGACCCGATGAGGCCGCCGCGGCCGGAGTTGCGCAGCGTGCTGTAGGACAGGGTCACGTACTGGGTGTTGTCCTTCATGTCGAAGAGGCCGTCGTAGCCCTCCGACTCCCCGCCGGACGCCTCCAGGGTGGTGTGGTCGACCCACACATTGCGGACGTCGCTCTCCATGCCGATGGCGTCACCGCCGTTGGAGGTGGGGGAGCCGGACTTCTTGACGTTCCGGACCGTCACGTTCTGGATGATGATGTTGCTGGACTCGCGGATGTGGATGCCGAGTTGGTCGAAGACCGCGCCGTTGCCGACGCCGACGATGGTGACGTTGCTGATCTGCTTGAGCTCGATCACACCGGCCGCGGTGCTGCAGCTGTCGCCGGACACCTTGCTGGTGTTGCCGTGGTTGATGGTGCCCTCGACCTCGATGATGATCGGGGTGCTGCTGTCGGCCCGGCTGCACAGGGCCTGGTGGATCGCGGTGCCGGTGGTGGCGCGGACGGTCTGACCGCCCGAGCCGCCGGTGGTCCCGCCGTTCTGGGTCGCGTATCCGGTGGCGCCACTGGCCGCGGCCGAGGCCTCGGGTGAGGTCAGGAACGCGCCGGTGGCGGTTGCCAGGGCAAGCGTGCCCAGTGCGGCCGAGAGCCGTATGGCGACTGGTCGTCTCATGTTCGCCTCGCCTTTCGTCTTTGTGTGGCGGCGGGTGCCGCATGGTGTTGTCGTTCGGCGGGCCGTCGAGGTTGCCGCCCTGGGTCAGGCAGTCGCTGCGCGACCCTTTTCGTTCACAAGCTCGGATGGGACGGTGTAACGCCTGCCCTGGATGAACTAGGCATGACAAGCGGGTAAGCGCTTTCTGTGCAGGGGAGAATAGGATGGGTACCCAGAGGTGGCAAGAGCTTGCGCAAGCGTTGATGCGTAAATGTGGACGCCGTACGCATCTGTGAACGCGCGTCACGCCACTCGCGTGGCCCCCGCGAACGGCATCTCGTCGAGCGGGGCGACGCGGACCGGCGCCGACGGGTTCGGGGCGTGGATCATCCGGCCGTTGCCGACGTAGATGCCGACGTGACTGATGCCGGAGTAGAAGAAGACCAGGTCGCCGGGGGCGAGTTCCGCGCGTGTGACGCGGCGGCCCGCGTCGATCTGGGCGTAGGTCGTGCGGGGGAGCGAGACGCCGGCGGCGCGATAGGCGGCCTGGACGAGGCCCGAGCAGTCGAAGGCGTCCGGGCCGGTCGCGCCCCACACATAGGGGCTGCCCAGCTTCTGGTACGCGTACGCGACGGCCGCCGCGGCCCGGGAGTTGGGCGCCTGCGCCGAGGCGGACAGGCCCTTCCGGGCGTCTGCCGAGGAGCGGGAGGCGTGCTCACCCGTGCCGCCGCCGATGCGTGCGCGCTCCTCGTCCGTCAGCCGGGACAGCAGCCGGCGGGCCGTCTCCAGCTTGCCGGTGACGGTCTCGCGGTGGCGCTTCAGCTCGGCCCGCCGCGACTTCAGCGAGGACAGTTCGACGCGCGCGGCGCCGCGCAGCTGCTCGATCTCCCGCAGCTCGCTCCGTACCCGGCGCACGGCGGCCGTCTGTCGGCTGCCCGCCCGCTCGACGAACGCGGCGTCGTCGAGATAGCGGTCAGGGTCGGAGGAGAGGACGAGTTGCAGGGCCGGATCGAGGCCGCCGCCGCGGTACTGCGCCGCCGCGACCGAACCCAGGGCCTCCCGCGCCGAGTTCAGACGCTCCTGCTTGCGGGCCGCCTCGTCCCGCAGGTTCTCCAGACGCTGTTCGGTGGCGTCCGCCCTCTCCTTGGCGCCGTTGTACTTCTCCGTGGCGACCTCCGCCTCCTGGTAGAGCTTGGCCACCCTGGCCCTGACCTGACCCGCTGTCGGCTCCGGGTCGGCGTGTCCGGTGCCGCCGCCCAGGCCGGTCGCGGTGGCCGCGCCCGCGAGGGTGATCGTGGCGGCGGTACGGGCCGCCCCGCCGCCCGCCGGGCGCTGTCGTGGCCTGCGGTGTGCTGCCACCAGGGATCCACGTCCTTCCGTACGACTCGCCGGTCGCTGCTCGTGCCGGTCGCCTGCCGCAGGACGCTAGGCGCGCGGGTAACGAGCCGGTGACGGAATGCGCGGAACTGGCGGTACCGGAGCGAGAGGTGACCGTACGTGACCGCGGGATCCGCTCGTGACCGTCGTCTTCACGCAGGGTGATGACCGATGTGCCGAATCGGGGGCGTAGGGAGACAGTAGGGTGCTATGGAGCACATGTGCGGGTCCGTACGCGTCCGGGGCTCTTCGTGCCGGGCGGGCCGGTGTCGGAGGGTGCCCGGCCGCTGATTAGGCTCCGGCCTCATGGACGTACTCATCCACCTCTTCGTCGGTCTGCACATCATCGGCATCGCGGCACTCCTCGGGGGCTTCCTGACCCAGATGAAGGCGATGGGCCAGGGCGCGGCCCGTTTCACCCCGGCGATGCTGCACGGCGCGCTGACGATGCTGGTCACCGGAGTGGTCCTGGTCGGCCTCAACCAGGCCGAGGACCACGCCGTCGACAACATCAAGATCGGCGTGAAGCTGGCCGTGCTGATCGTGATCCTCGGTCTGGTCTACGTGAAGCGCGACGACGAGAAGGTGGAGAAGCCGCTGTTCGGCCTGGTGGGCCTGCTGACCGTGGCGAACATCTTCATCGCGGTGCTGTGGACCTGACCGTCCCGGCGTCCGCACCCGCGGACCGCAGCTCGGTCCGGGCCGAGACGACTGCCCCGGCGGCGACCGCCAGCCACGCCGCGACCGCGATCCACACCAGCGCCCGACCGGGCGCGTCCAGCCACGGGGCGTCGACGACGGCGGCGACGGACAGGGTCGCCGCCGCCGTCATGCCGAGCGGGAAGACGGTCGACCAGCGGCGCACGTCGTAGCGGATCCGCGGCCACACGATCTCGCCGGCGAGGAGTACGACGTACCAGGCGAGGTCGAGGGCGAGCAGGAAGACGGTGACGTCGTGCAGGACGGCGTGGTCGTCGGCGTTCCACAGGTACATGCCCGTCCCGGCCGCCGCGAGCAGTTTGGCGCCGGCGAGCGCCGAGATGGCGAGCGCGCCGCCCGCCACCCAGTGGTCCCCGCTGCCCCGGGCCACCTGCCGCAGATCGAAACGGAACAGCGCGATCAGGTAGAGCACGATGCCCAGCCAGAACGGCACCAGGGACGCGTGCGCCAGCCACGCCGTCGAGGTGGCCGCGGACAGCGTGGCGCCGAGCACCGCGAGCCCTTCCGTGGCCACGCAGCCCAGGAACACCGCCCCGGGCATCCGGCGCCCCCAGTGCCGTACGACCAGCAGGAGCAGCCCCGGCCACAGCAGTGCGGCCAGCGCCAGCAGCGCCGCCGCCAGGAGCCACCAGCCGAGCAGGGAGAAGCGGGTGCCCAGCACGGTCGTCGCGGCGATGGCGGTCAGCGCGCCCGGCGTCCCCGCCCGCGTCACCCACTGCACGCGCTCGGCCAGCAGCAGGTAGACGAAGTTCGCCGCCAGGGTCAGCCAGGCGGCGCAGGCCAGGAGCAGGGCGATCCGGGACAGGATCTCGTGGCCCGTCAGGTGCAGGCCGACCGACACGATGGCGGTCGCCATCACCGCGGCCCCGGCCGCCGGCGGACGCTGCGCCCACCAGGCGCGCAGGTGGTGGGGATGGGGAGAGGTGCCGGATGACATGGCCCCGATGCTAGAGAGCCACGCCGGTCAGGCCGGGCGCACCACGCTGTGGATCGACGACTCGCCGTCGTAGAAGATCGATTCCTCGCGCACGTACGCGCCCGGCTTCGGGGCGTGGATCATCATGCCGTTGCCGATGTAGAGGCCGACGTGGCTGAGGTCGTCGTAGAAGAACACCAGGTCACCGGGTTGGGCCTGGGAGACCGGGACCGTCGTGCCGGCGTCGACCTGGTCGTAGGTGGTGCGCGGCAGCGTCACGCCCGCGGCCTTCCAGGCGGCCTGGGTGAGCCCGGAGCAGTCGTAGGAGCCGGGGCCGGTGGCGCCCCAGACGTACGGCTTGCCGATCTGGGCGCGGGCGAAGGCGAGCGCCTTCTCGGCCTTGGTGCCGGTGGAGGAGTCCGAGGCGGAGTCCGAGCCGGAGGAGCCCGATGAACCGGAGCCGGTGTTTCCGTCCTGGGCGGCCTGCTCCTGTTCCTGTGCCTCCGCCTCTGCCTGTTCCTGGCGCTTGCGCTCCTCGGCCTGCTGCTGCGCGAGCTCCGCGGCCTTGCGGGCGGCCTCCTCCTGCTTCTTCCTCTCGATCGCCGCGAGCCGGGCCTTCTCCTCGGCGGTCAGCTCCGAGAGCAGCTCGCGCGCGGTGGCGAGCTTCTTCTGGACGGTGGCCTTGGCCGTCTTGAGGTCGTTCTGCGACTCGGTGAGCGTCTCGAGGCTCTCGGTGGCCTCCCGGCGCTTCTTCATCGTCTCGGACTGCTGTGTGACGTAGTCGTCGACCGCGTCCTTCTGGCGGCCGGTGAGCCGGCTCATCAGCCGGGTCTGGTCGAAGTACTCCTGCGGCGAGTCCGCGAGGAGGAAGGTCGCGGTCTCCGGGACCAGACTGCCGGTGCGGTACTGCGCGGAGGCGTAGGACCCGAGCTCCTCGCGCGCCTCGTTGAGCTTCTGGGTGCGCTGGGCGACGTCGTCGAGGAGGGTGTCGACCTTCTTGCGCTGCTTGGAGGTCTTCTCCTTGGCCGCGTTGTACTTCTCGGTCGCCGATCCTGCCTGGCGGTAGAGGTCGTCGACCTTCTTCTCGACCTCTTCGAGGCTCGGCCTGTCGTCGTCCGACGGCGCGGCGTTGGCCGTCTGGGAGAGCAGGGCGACGGAGGTGAGGGCCGCCGTGGCGAGGGCGGGGGTCCGTATGCCTGCGACACGTGTACCGGTGGGGCGCGACTTGCGGTGCGACGCCAAGGAGGCGACTCCTTCCGTGCTCCGCCTACCGGGTTAGCTGTCGGGTTCGGGCGGAGTGGTTCTGGAAGGGTTGCCCTACGGCGGTCCGTCCCGGCGGGGGCGGTGCGGCCGATTCACCCCAAGGTTCTCGGTTGGGTCCCCGGCTCCGGGCGCCGTGCGGGCACGCCGGACTCGGCGGAGGCCGCGCGGCCCGGCGACGTTCGCCGGAGGGGGTCGTGCGGCCTGCCCGCACCGTAGCCAACTCGTGTGGCGGCTGTGAAGGTTGATGGGTGATATGCCCGATACATTTTCGTGACCTTTGGTGCGGGCGTCACTCTTCGTGGTGGGGCCGGTAGCGGGGCGTGCCCGGTGGCGGCTCTCCGGTCATTTTCCGGGGCGGGAACCGGTTGTCGGTGGGGCGCCCTAGACTCGGAGAGCGATGAGCAGCCTCTTTGACGACAGCTTCCTGGCGAGCCTCCAGACCCCCCGCGGTCACGAGGAGGAACCCCCGCCGCCGCCCGAGGACGATCACGGACCGGAGCCGGTTCCGCACGATCTGTTCGGCGGGAAGTTCGACGTGCCGCCGGACCGGGACACCCACTACCGGGACGGCGCCCCGCGCCCCGCCCTGGACCCGGCCGCGCTGCTGGAGGGGCTGAACGAGAACCAGCGCGCCGCCGTCGTGCACTCCGGCTCCCCCCTGCTCATCGTGGCCGGAGCGGGCTCCGGGAAGACCCGCGTGCTCACCCACCGCATCGCCCACCTGCTGGCCGAGCGGGGCGTCCACCCGGGCCAGATCCTCGCGATCACCTTCACCAACAAGGCCGCGGGCGAGATGAAGGAGCGCGTCGAGCAGCTCGTCGGCCCGCGGGCGAACGCGATGTGGGTCATGACCTTCCACAGCGCGTGCGTCCGCATCCTGCGCCGCGAGTCGAAGAGGCTCGGCTTCACTTCGTCCTTCTCGATCTACGACGCCGCCGACTCCAAGCGCCTGATGGCGCTCGTCTGCCGCGACCTGGACCTCGACCCCAAGCGCTTCCCGCCGAAGTCCTTCAGCGCGAAGATCAGCAACCTGAAGAACGAGCTGATCGACGAGGAGGACTTCGCCGCCCAGGCCGCCGACGGCTTCGAGAAGACCCTCGCCCAGGCCTACGCCATGTACCAGTCGCGGCTGCGCGAGGCGAACGCCCTCGACTTCGACGACCTGATCATGACCACGGTCAACCTGCTCCGCGCCTTCCCGGACGTCGCCGAGCACTACCACCGCCGCTTCCGGCACGTCCTGGTCGACGAGTACCAGGACACCAACCACGCCCAGTACGCCCTGGTCCGCGAGCTGGTCGGCACCCCCTCCGAGCACCCCGTCGACGTGCCGCCCGAGGCCGAGGTGCCGCCCGCCGAGCTGTGCGTGGTGGGCGACGCCGACCAGTCGATCTACGCCTTCCGCGGCGCCACCATCCGCAACATCCTCCAGTTCGAGGAGGACTACCCGGACGCCACGACGATCCTCCTGGAGCAGAACTACCGCTCCACGCAGACCATCCTCAGCGCCGCCAACGCGGTCATCGAGCGCAATGAGTCCCGCCGCCCCAAGAACCTGTGGACCAACCAGGGCGCCGGCTCGCAGATCACCGGGTACGTCGCCGACACCGAGCACGACGAGGCGCAGTTCGTCGCCGACGAGATAGACCGCCTCACGGACGCGGGCGAGGCGAAGGCCGGCGATGTCGCCGTCTTCTACCGCACCAACGCGCAGTCCCGTGTCTTCGAAGAGGTCTTCATCCGCGTCGGCCTGCCCTACAAGGTCGTCGGCGGCGTCCGCTTCTACGAGCGCAAGGAGGTCCGGGACGTCCTGGCCTACCTGCGGGTGCTGGCCAACCCGGAGGACACGGTGCCGCTGCGGCGGATCCTCAACGTGCCCAAGCGGGGCATCGGCGACCGCGCCGAGGCGATGATCGACGCCCTCGCCCAGCGCGAGAAGATCGGCTTCGCGCAGGCGCTGCGACGCGTCGACGAGGCGTACGGCATGGCCGCGCGCTCCGCCAACGCCGTCAAGCGGTTCAACACGCTCATGGAGGACCTCCGCACCATCGTCGAGTCCGGCGCCGGACCGGCGACCGTGCTGGAGGCGATCCTGGAACGCACCGGCTACCTCGCCGAGTTGCAGGCCTCCACCGACCCGCAGGACGAGACCCGCATCGAGAACCTCCAGGAACTCGCCGCCGTCGCCCTGGAGTTCGAGCAGGAGCGGGCCGAGGGCGAGGAGGCCGGGACCCTGGCCGACTTCCTGGAGAAGGTCGCGCTGGTCGCGGACTCCGACCAGATCCCCGACGAGGAGGACGGCGACGGCGTCGTCACCCTGATGACCCTGCACACCGCCAAGGGCCTGGAGTTCCCGGTCGTCTTCCTCACCGGCATGGAGGACGGCGTCTTCCCGCACATGCGCGCCCTCGGCCAGGCCAAGGAGTTGGAGGAGGAGCGGCGCCTGGCGTACGTCGGCATCACGCGTGCACGGGAGCGGCTCTACCTGACCCGGTCCACGCTGCGCAGCGCCTGGGGGCAGCCGTCGTACAACCCGCCCTCGCGCTTCCTGGAGGAGATCCCGGCGCCCCACCTGGAGTGGAAGCGCACCGGGGCCAACGGACCCGCGTCCTCCGCGCCGGTCTCGGCGGTGGCCGCCTCGCTGTCGTCGTCCCGGTCCCGCTCGTCGGCGTCGGGCGCGTCCGGCTTCGCCACGCGCCGGTCGTCCTCCGCCTCCGCCGAGCAGGCGACGGTGTCGCTGGTGGTCGGCGACCGCGTCACGCACGACCAGTTCGGGCTCGGCACGGTGGTCGGGATGAAGGGCACCGGGTCGAACGCCGAGGCGACGATCGACTTCGGGGACGCCAAGCCGAAGCGGCTGCTGCTGCGGTACGCGCCGGTGGAGAAGCTCTGAGCGTCTGAGGGTGTGGTGAGGGCCCGGGCGGTTGCTCGGGCCCGGGCCGCTGCCCGGTTCGGACCGGTCCGGCCTGGTGGGGTGTGAACGGCTGAGACGTTACGGCGTCACGACGGGTCCAGGCCGTGGCTGCGCAGCCACGACAGCGGGTCGATCGCCGAGCCGCCCGAGGGGCGCACCTCGAAGTGCAGGTGCGGGCCGGTCGAGTTGCCCGAGTCGCCGGAGAACGCGATCGTGTCGCCGGCCTTCACCGTCGTACCGGGGGCGACCTGGTAGGTGGAGAGGTGGCAGTACCACGTCTCCGTGCCGTCCTTCGCGGTCACGATCATCATGTTGCCGTACGCGCTGTTGTACTGCGTGCTGACCGTGCCGTCGGTCGCGGCCATCACCTTCGTGCCATACGACACGGGGAAGTCGATGCCGCTGTGCACGGACATCCAGTTGATGCCGGCCTGGCCGTAGTACGCGCTGAGGCCGTGCTCCGCGACCGGGAGGGCGAACTTGGGGCGCAGCCGCTCCTTGCGGGCCGCCTCCTGAGCCGCCCGCTTCTTCTCGGCGGCCTGCTGGGCCTTGAGGTCGATGCGCTCCTGCGTCCGGCTGGCCCGGTCGGCGAAGTCGTCGGCCCCGGCGGCGAGGCTGGTGAGCTGCGTGTCCAGCTTGTTGTTGGCGGCGGACGGTTTCACCGGGGCCGCGCCCGCGTCGGCCGGGTCCGCCGCCGACGCCGTGGTCTCCGTGCCGTCGTCGCCGGTCAGGCCTACGGAGGCGGCGGCGATACCGGCGACGCTCATCACGCAGGCCGACGGCACGGCGATGGTCAGCAGCGCCGAGCGCTTGGCGGGCTGGCGGCGGCGGGAACGCGCCCCGCCGCGGGAGGCGGTGCGGGGGGAAGGGACGCGGGCTGCCGGGGTGATCTCTTCCTGGCCCTCGAGGAGAGGGGGCACGGTGGGGAGTTCGCCGGTCGCGGCCAACTCGTCGTCGTGCGCGGCGGGTTCCTCGGCGGGTGGTGGGGTGTCCGGCGCGGTGTTCTCCGCCGGTTCGGGCTCGTTCGGCGCGGGCGCGTCCGCCGTGGTGCCGTCCGAGTTCCACTGGGTGGCGTCGTAGGCGCCGGTATCGAAGGTGCCCGCTTCGAAGGTCTGCGTGCCCCAGTCCCACTGCTGGGTCTGGTCGGCGGCGTTGTCCGTCTGGTCGGGCCGGGCCCAGGCGCCGGTGTCCCACTGTCCGGTGGCCTCGGCGGCGGTGGCCTGCGGCGGCACGGTCGCGGCCTGCTGGAAACCGGCCGTCCACGTGGTCGTGTCGTAGGCGCCGGTGTCGTAGGCGGTGTGGTGCTGGGCCGCGTAGGCGTCGTAGTTCAGGACCTGCCCGCTGCCGGTGGACCACTGGGTGGTGTCGTACGTGCCGGTGGTGTCGTACGTGCCGGTGGTGCTGTACGTGCCGGTGGCGTCATAGGTGCCCGTGGTGTCGTACGAGCCCGTGGCGTCGTAACTGCCGGTGGCCTGGTGCAGGAGGTCGCCGAAGAGGGGGTCCGCGTCGAAGGTCGCCGTGGCGGGGCCGCCGGTGGAAAAACCGGTGGTGTCATAGCCGCCGTACGTGGTGAGGTCGCCGTACGGGGCCTCCTGTGTGCCGTACGACGCGTAGTGCGCCGGGGCGGCGTCGGAAGCCGCGGCCGGGGCGGGCGTGCTCCCCGACGGGTGACGGTCGTTCACCAACTTCTCTTTCGCCTCGACAACAGGGGCTGCCAGAGCAGTGCGGCGACTGTACCCGGCGGTATACGGGCACGACAATCTTCGTCAGGTTTCGTGGGCGCAGGAAACGGGCAATCGGCCGTGTTTTGGGGGACGGCGGGCACGAGTTTGGCTTTGTGTTCGAAATTCGTTCGATGTCGATCGGGTGGTGGCGGCCGAATTTCGGGCTCAGGCGACCGTCAGGCCGCCGGTGCGTTTGCCCGTGGCGGAAGCCGTTTCCGAACCTGTCTGCCTCTCGGCGTCGGTCTCCGTCTCGAGGGTGTCGAGGGCCTGCCGGATCCCGGTGGCCACGGCGGGGTGCACGGGCAGGGCGAGGTGGCCGATGCCGCTCACCCGCACGTTCTGCACCGTCAGGTCGGGGTGGTCGAGGCAGGCTGTTTCCAGCGGGTCCATCACGCGGTCCAGGTCGCTCCAGAAGCTGACGAACTGCGTACGGCAGCCGGGTGCGGGCCGGTTCAGCTCCTCGAGCACCGCGGAACCGGGGCGCATCTGGCGCACGATCGGGTGCGCGTTCGCCAGCGGGACCACCCGGGTGCCGGTGTGAGGGGTGCCGAGCGTGACGAGCGTCCGCACGCGGAGGTCTCCGCCGAGCCGCTGCACGTAGTACCGCGCGATCAGCCCGCCGAGGCTGTGCCCGACGACGTCGACGCGCTCGCTGCCCGTCCGCTCGCAGATCTCCTCTATGTGCCGGCCGAGCAGCTCGGCAGCGGTGCGGATGTCGCAGGTCAGGGGTGAGTAGTTCAGCGACTCGATCTGGTGCCGGCCGTGCTGGGCCAGGCTGCGGCGCAGGAGCAGGAAGACCGAGCGGTTGTCGATGAAGCCGTGCAGCAGGACGACCGGGGGGCTGGTGCGGGCCGGCAGCCGGGGAGCGGGAGGGGAGGGCTGCGGGTCCCGGGAGCCTGCCGACGGGAGGCGGGAGACGGCGGGTCGGCGCTCCTGGACGATCCCCGAGGGATAGAGCAGGAGATGCCCGGCGAGGATCGCGACCTCCAGGGCGGTTGCCTTGAGGAAGGTCAGGGAGAGTCCGGTCAGTCTGGCGGGGATTCCCGGCAGTCCCGGGAGCGCCGGCAGGGCCGACAGGCCCGGCAGAGCCGGCAGAAGACGCTGACAGAGCGGGAGAAGGGGCAGTGCTGCCGTGGTGACCTTCATTGGCCGACCTCCTGTCGGCACGCGGAACGCCTCTGCCCCCCGTGTGCCCTCGTTGGAGTGCCGTGACACCAGTGAGGGGTGAGGTTTGCGAGGTTTAACCCATACAGAGGTGCCGTATCAGTGGTCTCTTGCCCCGTGGTGTCGGTGATACGGCGCGAGGCCCGCTGCTGCCCGGTCCTGCCCTCGCCGCGGCTCTCCGTGCGCGTGATGCCGCCGCGCCCTTGTGCGGTGCGCGGCGAACGTGTCCCACTGTGTGATTTCCCCCTCTGTATCCACCGCGAAACTGCCGGTTGCGGGATGCTGGCGATAACGTTCGTTCACTTCCCCGGACGGTGTGGTGCGGGGCGTCCGCGCCGCAAGGCGTGTGCACTTTGTGCATGTGGTGCGTGTTGTGCACATTGCGCGCAATGTGCCTTCTATGCCCGCCGTGCTCCTGTGTACGGCGTCGGCGAAGTGTGCGGTACTTGTCGGTACGGATGGATGTAGTCGCTTCATGGAGGCAGTGATGGGTGTGGCAGCCGGTCCGATCCGCGTGGTGGTGGCCAAGCCGGGGCTCGACGGCCACGATCGCGGGGCCAAGGTGATCGCGCGGGCGCTGCGCGACGCCGGTATGGAGGTCATCTACACCGGGCTCCACCAGACACCCGAGCAGATCGTGGACACCGCGATCCAGGAGGACGCGGACGCCATCGGGCTGTCCATCCTCTCCGGTGCGCACAACACGCTCTTCGCCGCTGTGATCGAGCTGCTCAGGGAGCGGGACGCGGCGGACATCCTGGTCTTCGGCGGCGGGATCATCCCGGAGGCGGACATCGCCCCGCTGAAGGAGAAGGGTGTCGCGGAGATCTTCACGCCCGGCGCGACGACGGCGTCGATCGTGGACTGGGTACGGGCCAATGTGCGGGAGCCGGCGGAGGCGTAGCCGGCCGACGGCGGACGGCCGACGGCAGGCGCGCCGGCGGCCCGGGGTAGCGGGCGGCGGGGCAGCCGGGGCGGTCCGGACGCGTGCTGCGGCTCGTCGGCTCCGGATCGCGCGGACCGGGCGCCGGCGCCCGGCGCCGCGGGACTGTCCCGGGGTGCCCGCGCCCCACGCAGCCGCCCCTAGTCCGCCCCCAGTTCCTCGGCCATCGCCGCGCGCAAGCGCAACGTCGTGACGAGGCGCTGGAACGCCTCCGCCCAGTACCCCCCGGCCCCCGGCGACGCGTCCTCCGGCTCGTCCGGTATCGCCAGCAGGCCGTCGAGGCGGCCCGCCTCCGAGGGGTCGAGGCAGCGTTCGGCCAGGCCCATGACGCCGCTGAAGCTCCACGGGTAGCTTCCGGCGTCACGGGCGATGTTGAGTGCGTCGACCACCGCCCGTCCGAGCGACGGCGCCCACGGCACCCCGCACATGCCGAGCAGCTGGAACGCCTCGGACAGACCGTGCGTCGCGATGAACCCGGCTACCCACTCCGCCCGTTCACCGGCGTCCAGCGTGCCGAGCAGTTTGGCCCGCTCGGCCAGGGACACCGCGCCCGGACCCCCGGCCTCGGGCGCCGTGGGTGCTCCCAGCAGGGCTCTTGCCCAGTCCCCGTCCCGCTGCCGCACCGCGGCGCGGCACCACGCCGCGTGCAGTTCGCTCTGCCAGTCGTCCGTCACCGGAAGGGCCACGATCTGCTCGGGGGTGCGTCCGCCGAGCCGCGCGGACCAGATGCCCAGTGGTGCCGCCTCCGCCAACTGGCCGAACCACCACGATCGTTCGCCGCGCCCGCTGGGCGGCTTGGCCACGACACCGTCCCGCTCCATGCCCGCGTCGCACTCGTGGGGTGCCTCGACCGCGATCGCCGGTGGATCCAGCGTGCGGTCGAGGGACACGCACGTCACGGCCCGGGCCGCCATACGCGTGGCGAGCGCCGAATCAGGGAGAGCCGACAGCAACTCGGCCGCCGTCGCCCGCACATTGCGGCTGCGGTCGGCCAGCGCCTGTTCCAGGAACGGCTCGTCGGCCGACTCCAGCCCCGTGCGCAGCGAGTCGAGGAACATCAGCCGGTCTTCGGCCCGCTCCGTCGCCCAGGTCGAGGCGAGCAGCTCACGGGCACCGTCGGGGTCGCGGGCGCGCAGGGACGTCAGCAGGGCGACGCGCTCGGCGAACAGGCCCTCCGCCCAGAGCCGCCGCACCCGCTCCGTGGCACCCTCGGTGGCACTGGGGTCGGGCAGTGCGGTGCCCCCGCCCGACGTCGCACGCAGGGCGAAGCGCCAGTCCGGGTTCAGCCGGGCCAGCCACAGGGCTCGGGGCCCGGCGAACGTCAACGCCGCCGGCCGCAGGTCCGTGCGTCCCCGGGCCGCGTCCAGGAGGGCCGGAAGAGCTTCGGGCGGTGCCGCGAAACCGCGGGCGTTCGCCGTCGCCAGCCACTGGGGCAGTAGCTCCATCAGGTCGGGCGCGCTGCCCCTGCGGCCGCCGCCCGCCGCACCGGGGCGGTCGGTGAGCAGCATCGTGAGCCGGCGGGCGGCCGCGTCCGGCAGGGGTGGGCGGGGGTCTTCG
This sequence comes from Streptomyces sp. NPDC053750, assembly GCF_044544295.1. NCBI lineage: Bacteria > Bacillati > Actinomycetota > Actinomycetes > Kitasatosporales > Streptomycetaceae > Streptomyces > Streptomyces sp. NPDC053750. Next base: position 405,239 of record NZ_JBITXB010000007.1, read on the forward strand.
GGGGCCGGGTCGGGACGCCGGGCCGCGTGGGCCGGGCGCAGTCCGGCGCGTCGGCGGACTGTCTCCGCGGCAGCGGCGTCCAGCAGCGCCGCCGGGGCGCCGAGGCCGGGCTCGCAGCCCGGGGGAGTGCGCCGTTCCGTGCCGAGCAGTGCCGCGGTGACGAGCTCCTCCCAGACGCCCGGTGCGGGCGCGTCAGCGACAGCGGGTGTCCTGGTCATGCGGTTCCTTTCCGGTACGGCCGGTCTTCCGCGCGGTCTTCCGTCGGGCGAGTCAGCACAGCGGCACCGCCGGTCCCGGTCCGGTCGGCCAGGCAGTCAGCGGAGTGAAGCCGCGGTGGCCGCACTCGCCGAAGACCTTGACAGGGGCGCCGCCCGACAGGGCGACCAGGCGCCACAGCCCCGGGCGGTTGCCGGGCACCGGGGCGAGCGGCAGCGCCGTGTCCCCGTCGGCGTCCGCAAGCTGCCACGAGTCGCCGTCCGGTACCGGGACGACCTCTTGCAGGGTCACCGGGACCGACTCGAGCCACGGGTCGTCGCGGAGGGCCTCGCCGTAACGCACGGCCGCCTGGGACGTCGTCACCCCCCGCGGGCGTATCTCCGCGGGCGCGGGCGGCGCGAACTGCTTCCCCAGGGCCGCTCGCTGCTGACCGGCACCCGGATACGCCGACACCTCGGCGTCCAGGACGAGCCCCACCGGCAGCGCCAACTCCGGAGCCCGGCCCGCGGCGCCGTAGGAGAGGAGCAGTGCGGCGCGGTCCGACTCCGCGCCGTACAACCAGACCCTACGGGTCGTCAGTCGTGCGTCCGAGGTGTCGTACTGGGCGAGGACCAGCCAGCGGTCCCGCAGCGGAGGGCCGTCCGCCGGCGCGGACAGGCCGACGCGTGAGCGGACCGTCGCCGCCAGCGCGTCCGGCAGCCGCTCGCGGTGCAGCCAGCCCCGGTCGAGGAGATGGAGAAGGGCGCACTCCTCCAGCAGCCGGACCGGCCAGCCGGGCCCGGACGACGGTATGGCCCCCAACTCCCTTACGCGCGCGGCCAGCCCGGACGCCTGGGCGTCGACCATGCGGGCCGCCGTCTCCTCCCATAGCCCGTAACCGGACTGTTCCGCGCCGGCCAGGCCTCCGCGCAGGAGGTCCGCGAGCCGCTGCTCCAACTCCGTCGCGCCCGCGGTGATCCGCTCGGCCCTTCGCTCCGCCCGGCGCCGCGCCGCCTCCGGGTCGCTCGGCCCGGTCACGGAACCGGACGAGTCCGCCGCCCCCTTCTCCTCTCCGCGCTCACGCCGTCCCGTGATCCACTGCTCCGCCCAGTCCGGCGCCTTCGCCTCCGGAGCCGCACCGCCTCCGCCCGCCCAGAGCAACAGCAGCCCGAGCGCGTGCTTGCACGGGAACTTGCGGCTCGGACAACTGCACTTGTAGGCGGGCCCGGACCCGCCCGCGACGTCGACGACCGTCCGATACGGCGTGCTGCCGCTGCCCCTGCACTGCCCCCACACCGCCCCTTCGTCGGAACACCCCACCTCGGACCACGGCCCGGTCGTGCCGAGTTTGCTCCCCGCTTTGCGTGACGCGACGTCAGGCGCCAGTGCCAGCACCTGGTCCGCGGTCCAGCGCACCCCCTGCTGAGTCATGCCATCGAAGGTAGATCCTCCCACTGACAATCAGCCGAGCTCGGGCGTTTGTGCAGGTCAGAGCGATTGTCAGTGGCGTGGTGCACCGTGGATGCAGATCGAACCGGCCGAGCTGGAGGGGGAATCAGCCATGCCTGTGTCCGTAGAACCGACATCCGTCGTCCCGGGCCAGAACGGGTCCGCGCCCGAAGCGGAGGCGTTGCGGCCGCACGCCGAGCAGGCCTTCGCGGCCGAGCTCGCCGCGTTGGCCGCGCAGGACGACCACCCGCGTCCGGCCCGTTGGAAGCTGTCGCCGTGGGCGGTTGCCACCTATCTGCTCGGCGGCACCCTGCCCGACGGCACGGTGATCACCCCGAAGTACGTGGGCCCGCGCCGTATCGTCGAGGTCGCCGTCAGCACGCTCGCCACCGACCGTGCGCTGCTCCTGCTGGGCGTGCCCGGCACCGCGAAGACCTGGGTGTCCGAGCACCTCGCCGCAGCGGTGAGCGGCGACTCGACCCTGTTGGTGCAGGGGACGGCCGGCACCCCGGAAGAGGCGATCCGGTACGGGTGGAACTACGCGCGGCTGCTCGCCCACGGTCCCAGCCGGGACGCCCTCGTGCCCAGCCCGGTGATGCGGGCCATGGCGGAGGGCACGACGGCCCGCGTGGAGGAACTGACCCGCATTCCGGCCGACGTGCAGGACACGCTCATCACGATCCTGTCGGAGAAGACCCTGCCTATACCGGAACTCGGCCAGGAGGTGCTGGCGGTCCGCGGCTTCAACCTGATTGCCACCGCCAACGACCGCGACCGCGGGGTCAACGACCTGTCCAGCGCCCTGCGCCGCCGCTTCAACACCGTGGTGCTGCCGCTGCCGGCGAGCGCCGAGGCCGAGGTCGACATCGTCTCGCGCCGCGTCGACCAGATCGGCCGTTCCCTCGATCTGCCGACCGCGCCCGACGGCATCGACGAGATCCGCAGGGTCGTCACCGTCTTCCGCGAGCTGCGCGACGGGCTGACGACCGACGGGCGTACGAAGGTGAAGTCGCCCAGCGGCACGCTGTCGACGGCGGAGGCCATCTCGGTCGTCACCAACGGTCTGGCACTGGCCGCGCACTTCGGTGACGGGGTGCTGCGGCCGGGCGACGTCGCCGCGGGCATCCTCGGCGCCGTCGTCCGCGACCCCGCCGCCGACCGCGTCATCTGGCAGGAGTACCTGGAGACGGTCGTCCGCGAGCGCGACGGCTGGTCGGACTTCTACCGGGCCTGCCGGGAGGTGAGCGCGTGAACGGCATGCGGATGTGGACGCGGACGCTGCTCCGGACCGGTGCCCCGGTGGCCGGTGTGACGGGGGACGACGAGGACTCGAGCTGGACGCGTAGGCGAGGGGGACCGTGTGACGGGCATTGACCGGCCCGTGGGCGACCGGCCCGGCGGGTCGGGCGCGGGGCCGCTGCTGCTCGGCGTGCGCCACCACGGGCCGGGGTCGGCGCGGGCGGTCCGGGCAGCACTGGAGGCGGCCCGGCCGGGGGTCGTGCTGATCGAAGGGCCGCCCGAGGCCGACGCCCTGATCCCGCTGGCCGCCGACGAGGACATGCGACCGCCGGTCGCGCTGCTGGCCCACGCCGTGGACGAGCCCGGTCGCTCGGCCTTCTGGCCGATGGCCGAGTTCTCCCCGGAGTGGGTGGCCATCCGCTGGGCCTTGGAGCACGACGTTCCGGTCCGCTTCATCGACCTTCCGGCCGCGCACACGCTGGCGTGGCCGGAGCCGGAGCCGGAGCCGGAGCCGAGGTCGGGGCCGGGGGAGGGTGAGGGGGGCGAGCCCGGCGCACCCGGTGCCGCTTCCTCCGACGTCCGGGTGGATCCCCTCGCCGTCCTCGCCGAGGCCGCCGGTTACGACGATCCGGAGCGCTGGTGGGAGGACGTCGTCGAGCACCGGGGCGCAGGGGAAGGAGACGTGTTCGCACCGTTCACGGCGCTGGAGGAGGCCATGGGGGCGCTGCGGGAGACGGAGGAGGGCGGAGGGCGCGACCGGGACCTCGTGCGCGAGGCGTACATGCGGCTTCAGGTGCGGGCGGCGCAACGCGACTTCGACCGGGGCGTGGCGGTGGTGTGCGGGGCCTGGCACGTGCCCGCGCTGCGGCGCAGGACCACCGTCGCCGCCGACCGGGCACTGCTCAGGGGCCTGCCCAAGGCCAAGGTGGACCTGACCTGGGTTCCCTGGACCCACCGCCGGCTGTCCCGGGTCAGTGGATACGGGGCGGGCATCGACTCGCCGGGTTGGTACGGGCATCTGTTCGGCGTCCCGGACCGGCCGGTGGAGCGGTGGCTGACCAAGGTGGCCGGGCTGCTGCGGGAGGAGGACAGGCCGGTCTCCTCGGCACATGTGATCGAGGCGGTGCGGCTGGCCGGGACCCTCGCCGTGATGCGCGGCCGTCCACTGCCCGGGCTGAGCGAGACGACGGACGCCGTACGGGCGGTGATGTGCGAGGGCTCGGACGTGCCGCTGGCGCTCGTGCACGACCGGCTGGTGGTGGGCGACGTGCTGGGGGAGGTCCCCGCGGGGGCACCCGCGGTGCCCTTGCAGCGGGACCTCGACCGGATCCAGCGGCGGCTGCGGCTCAGGCCGGAGGCGCAGGAGCGGGAGCTCGAGCTGGACCTGCGCAAGGAGACCGACGCCGGGCGGAGCAGACTGCTGCACCGGCTGCGGCTGCTCGGCGTCGGATGGGGTGAGCCGGCCGCCTCGCGGGGCAGCACGGGCACGTTCCGGGAGACCTGGCGACTGCGGTGGGAGCCGGAACTGTCGGTGCGGGTCGCCGAGGCCGGGGTGTGGGGCACCACCGTGCTCGCCGCCGCGACCGCAAGGGCCAAGGCGGACGCCGTCACCGCGCAGGGTCTCGCCGACGTCACCGCGCTCGCCGAGCGCTGTCTGCTGGCCGAACTGCCCGGCACGCTCCCCACGGTGATGCGGATCCTCGCCGACCGCGCGGCGCTGGACACCGAAGTCGGCCACCTCGTCCAGGCCCTGCCCGCCCTGGTCCGCTCCCTGCGCTACGGCGATGTGCGCGGCACCGACACCGGCGCGCTGGCCGAGGTCGCCGCGGGCCTCGCCGAGCGGGTCTTCGTCGGCCTGCCTCCGGCCTGCGCGGCGCTGGACGCCGACGCGGCCGAGGGGATGCGCCGGCACGTGGACGCCGTGCACGGGGCGGTGGGCCTGCTCGGCGACGCCCCCGCGCCGGGCCACGGCGACCTGCGCGCCCGCTGGCGGGCCGTGCTGCGGACCCTGTCCACGCGGGACACCGTGCCCGGCGTCATCCGCGGGCGCGCCGTACGACTTCTGCTGGACGACGGGGAGCTCGCACCGGACGAGGCGGCGCGGCTCATGGGCCTGGTGCTGTCCCCGGGGACGCCACCGTCGGACGCGGCGGCCTGGATCGAGGGCTTCGTCGGCGGTGGCTCCGGCGGTGGCATGCTCCTCCTCCACGACGAGCGGCTGCTCGCGCTGGTGGACGCCTGGCTGACCGGCGTACCGGCGGAGGCGTTCACGGACGTGCTGCCGCTGCTGCGGCGCACCTTCTCGGCGTACGAGCCGGGAGTGCGCCGCAGCCTCGGCGAGCTGGTCCGGCGCGGACCCGACCGGCGGGCGAGCGTCACGACGGCCGGTTCCGGCATACCCGGCTTCGCGGCCGGGCTCGACACCGAGCGCGCCGACGCCGTGCTCCCGGTGGTCCGGCTGCTGCTGGGCCTGGACGCGGCGAGCACAGCGGACACGGTGGTTACGGCGGACGCGACGGGCCCGGCAGGCACGGCGGACGCGGCGGACGCGCGTACCCGAACCGCCGGGCCCGGCACGGGTCTGCGGCCGGGCGCCGACGACAACGACCTCGTGGGGGTGGACGCATGACGACCGAGCCAGGGGTGGTCGACGCGGCACAGGAACGGCTGCGGCGGTGGCGGCTCGTGCTCGGCGGTGACCCGGCCGACGGCACCGGGTGCGCGCTCTCCGGACAGGACGCCGCCATGGACCGGGCGCTCACCGCGCTCTACGGAAAGGGGGACGGACCACGGGCGGGACGGGACCGTTCGGCGGGGCTCGGCGCCTCCGCGCCGGCCGTGGCGCGTTGGCTGGGGGACATACGGACCTACTTCCCCTCCTCCGTCGTGCAGGTCATGCAGCGGGACGCCATCGACCGGCTCGGGTTGGCCACACTCCTGCTGGAGCCGGAGATGCTCGAAGCAGTGGAGGCCGACGTGCACCTCGTGGGCACGCTGCTGTCCCTCAACAAGGCGATGCCGGAGACGACGAAGGAGACGGCGCGGGCCGTCGTGCGCAAGGTCGTCGAGGACCTGGAGAAGCGGCTCGCCACCCGCACCCGGGCGACCCTCACCGGGGCCCTCGACCGCAGCGCCCGCGTCAGTCGGCCCCGGCACCACGACATCGACTGGAACCGTACGATCGCGGCCAACCTGAAGCACTACCTGCCCGAGTACCGGACGATCGTGCCGGAGCGGCTCATCGGGTACGGGCGGGCGTCCCAGTCCGTGAAGAAGGAGGTCGTCCTCTGTATCGACCAGTCGGGCTCGATGGCGGCATCCGTCGTGTACGCGTCCGTGTTCGGCGCGGTACTGGCGTCCATGCGGTCCATCAGCACCCGGCTCGTCGTCTTCGACACGGCGGTCGTTGACCTCACCGACCAGCTCGACGACCCGGTCGACGTGCTCTTCGGCACCCGGCTCGGCGGGGGGACGGACATCAACCGGGCGCTGGCGTACTGCCAGTCGCAGATCACCCGGCCCGCCGAAACGGTGGTCGTGCTGATCAGCGACCTGTACGAGGGGGGTATACGGAACGAAATGCTCAAGCGGGTGGCGGCGATGAAGGCGGCGGGGGTGCAGTTCGTGACGTTGCTGGCGCTGTCCGACGAGGGGGCGCCCGCGTACGACCGGGAGCACGCGGCAGCGCTCGCTGCGCTGGACGCGCCGGCCTTCGCCTGCACGCCCGATCTGTTCCCGGAGGTGATGGCGGCGGCGATCGAGAAGCGGCCGCTGCCGATACCGGACATGACTACCCATCGGTAACGGAGGACTTGCGCAACCTCCGGAGGCCCGTGCGAGGATCGCGCGTCGTATCGATGCGTTGTTCGATGCCCGCGTGGTCGGGTGTCCGCGACGCGGGCCCCGTTCCGCCGCATGAGAGGAATTCCCCTCTTGGTCTGGTCAGCAGTCCTGCCCGGTGCCGCTCCGCGCGTGATGCGCAGGGCGGCCGGGCGGCGTGCGCTGCACGTGGCGCTGCTGGTGGGCGGGTTGTTCGTGCTCGGAGTGCTCTGCGGAGAGCGGGCACAGGCGGCCGAGGGGGCGCCGGGGGTGAGGGACGTGGTCGGCCGGGTCGTCGACAGCGCCGTCACCGTCGAGGGCCCGGAATCCTCCGTCCCGCAGGACTCCCGCGGAGCGGTCCCGGCGGCCGGCGCGGTGTTGCCGGAGCTGCGTCCGGTGGCCGAGCGTGCGGTCCGGTCCGTGGAGGACCGGGTGGTGCGGCCGGTCGGCGACACGGTCGACACGGTGGCCAGGGTGACCGAGGGGCTCGGCGCGGTCGTGCGGGCGGAGGTGCCGCCCCTCGCGGCCTTGCCGCCGCTGCCTCGCCCTCCCTCGCCGCCCTCGCTGTCGTCGTCGGCGCCTCTGCCGGGGGCGTCCGGCGTGACCGGCGTGACCGACCTGACGGGGCTCCCCGGCCGGACGGTGCCGGACGGCTCGGCGCCCTCGGCGTCGCCGCCCCGTGCTACGGCCTCGGAGCCGAGCACCTCCGAGGTCACTGGCCAAACCGACGCCTCCGACTCCCCGGCCTCCGACTCCCCGGCCACCGCCACCCCTGCCTCCGACCCCTCGGTCTCCGACGGAGTCGCGGCGACGGTCGCGTATGGGCCGGACCCCGTCGCCGCCGGGACGGTGCCCTCCGCAGTGCAGGGCGACACCCGCAGCGCCGTGCCCGCGCCCACCGGACACGCCCCCGTCCACCAGGCACCCCCCGGCGACCCCGACGGCGCCCTGGACACCGGGTCCGGCGCCGACAACGGCACTCCGCGTCACTGCGACGCACACGCGGTCACTCCGCAGCACCGGCTCCCGCTCCGGCTCGTGCCCGGTGCCCTGGTGCGCGCCGACGTGACCGAGACCAGGGAGCGGTACCGGGACATCCCGGTCTCCCCGGCCTAGGACAGACGCCGGCGCATCCTCCGTCGCAGGCGCGCCGCGCGGTGCGGAGAGGCCCGCCGCGCGGTGCGGAGAGGCCCGCCGGCACCACCCGTTCGAGGCCGTCGGCCTCCGGTCCGTCCCCGGCCCGTTGCCGGTCCGTCGCCGTCCGTTCCCGGTCCTCTGCCGGTCCGGCCTCGGCCCTCCCCGGTCGTCCTCGTCGGCCGACCGACCACAGCGGCGGCCCACGCCCCGGCCGGCCCATGACCGGCCCCCGCCGCAGCCGCCGCGACGTCCCGGCGCCCTCACGCCGAGGGCACCCGCGACACGCCCGCACCGCACCCCGCCGCACTCGCCCCGCCCCGCCCCGCACCCCGCCGCACCGCGATCACCGCGGCGGCCCACAGACTCCGCGGAGCAGCAGGCCCCGGACGGCCGAAAGCCGTCGGCCTCCGTCCGGCCGAACCCCGCGGACGGGGCCGGCTGGTCCCCATTGGGGTGGGGACCAGCCGCCCCGCCCTCCGCAGCGCCGCACCCGAGCGGCCTGCGGGGAGCCCATCGGGCCTCACCGGGCCAACCCCAGCCCGGTGAGGCCCTCTCCCTCGGCCTCGCTGTCCCCTCCCGCGGCGTCTCCCCTCCCACCCCAGCCACCTCCGCCCACCCCTCACACCCGGCACCCCGTGCCAGTGAGCGCGGCATCATGTGACAGGCATCACCGCTCAGGTGTGACCCACGATTTAGAGACCCCCCGCAAGCGGCGATAACCTGCGAGACGGACATGCCGCGCGCTCGGACACCGTGTGCGCCTCCCTTGTGACTCACGGCGGACGTCACGTTGCCCTTCGCGGCACGCCCACGCATCCAACGAACCGCGAGATCACTGATAGGGACGGAAGCGCGTGGACCTGTTCGAGTACCAGGCGAGGGACCTCTTCGCCAAGCACGATGTACCGGTGCTGGCCGGTGAAGTCATCGACACGCCTGAGGCGGCGCGCGAGATCACCGAGCGTCTGGGCGGCAAGTCCGTCGTCAAGGCCCAGGTGAAGGTCGGTGGCCGCGGCAAGGCCGGTGGCGTGAAGCTGGCCGCCTCGGCGGACGAGGCCGTCGCCCGCGCGACGGACATCCTCGGCATGGACATCAAGGGCCACACGGTCCACAAGGTGATGATCGCCGAGACGGCCCCCGAGATCGTCGAGGAGTACTACGTCTCCTTCCTCCTCGACCGTGCCAACCGCACCTTCCTCTCCATCGCCTCCGTCGAGGGCGGCATGGAGATCGAGGAGGTGGCGGCCACCCGTCCGGAGGCCGTCGCCAAGACCCCGATCGACGCGATCGACGGCGTGACGCCGGAGAAGGCGCGCGAGATCGTCGAGGCCGCGAACTTCCCGGCCGAGGTCGCCGACAAGGTCGCCGACATCCTGGTCAAGCTGTGGGACACCTTCATCAAGGAGGACGCCCTCCTGGTCGAGGTCAACCCGCTGGCCAAGGTCGTCTCCGGCGACGTCATCGCCCTCGACGGCAAGGTGTCGCTGGACGACAACGCCGAGTTCCGTCACCCCGACTTCGAGGCCCTCCACGACAAGGCCGCGGCCAACCCGCTCGAGGCCGCCGCCAAGGAGAAGAACCTCAACTACGTCAAGCTCGACGGCGAGGTCGGCATCATCGGCAACGGCGCGGGTCTCGTCATGAGCACCCTCGACGTCGTCGCGTACGCCGGTGAGAAGCACGGCAACGTCAAGCCCGCCAACTTCCTGGACATCGGTGGCGGTGCCTCTGCCCAGGTCATGGCGAACGGCCTGGAGATCATCCTCGGCGACCCGGACGTCCGCTCCGTGTTCGTCAACGTCTTCGGCGGCATCACCGCCTGCGACGAGGTCGCCAACGGCATCGTCCAGGCGCTGAAGCTCCTCGAGGACCGCGGCGAGAAGGTCGAGAAGCCGCTCGTCGTCCGTCTCGACGGCAACAACGCCGAGCTGGGCCGCAAGATCCTCACCGACGCCAACCACCCGCTGGTCCAGCGCGTCGACACCATGGACGGCGCGGCCGACAAGGCCGCCGAGCTGGCCCACGCCGCCAAGTAAGCACTCAGGACGAGGACAGAACACACCATGGCTATCTGGCTCAACAAGGACAGCAAGGTCATCGTCCAGGGCATGACCGGCGCCACCGGCATGAAGCACACCAAGCTCATGCTCGGTGACGGCACCGAGGTCGTGGGCGGCGTGAACCCGCGCAAGGCGGGTACCTCCGTGGACTTCGACGGCACCGAGGTACCGGTCTTCGGCACCGTCAAGGAGGCCATCGAGAAGACCGGCGCCAACGTCTCCGTCATCTTCGTGCCGGAGAAGTTCACCAAGGACGCCGTCGTCGAGGCCATCGACGCCGAGATCCCGCTGGCCGTCGTGATCACCGAGGGCATCGCCGTGCACGACTCGGCCGCCTTCTGGTCGTACGCCGGCAAGAAGGGCAACAAGACCCGGATCATCGGCCCGAACTGCCCCGGCATCATCACGCCGGGCCAGTCCAACGTCGGCATCATCCCGGGCGACATCACCAAGCCGGGCCGCATCGGCCTGGTCTCGAAGTCCGGCACGCTGACGTACCAGATGATGTACGAGCTGCGTGACATCGGCTTCTCGACCGCCGTCGGCATCGGTGGCGACCCGATCATCGGCACCACGCACATCGACGCGCTCGCCGCGTTCGAGGCCGACCCCGAGACCGACCTGATCGTCATGATCGGCGAGATCGGCGGCGACGCCGAGGAGCGTGCGGCGGAGTACATCTCGAAGAACGTGACCAAGCCGGTCGTCGGCTACGTCGCGGGCTTCACCGCGCCCGAGGGCAAGACCATGGGCCACGCCGGCGCCATCGTCTCCGGTTCGTCCGGCACCGCCCAGGCGAAGAAGGAGGCCCTGGAGGCCGCCGGTGTCAAGGTCGGCAAGACGCCGACCGAGACCGCGAAGCTGGCCCGCGCCATCCTCGCCGGCTGACACAGCCCCATAGGCCGACCGCTTTCCAGCGGATGCCGTACGCCGAGTGGCCCGTCCCGATCGGGGGCGGGCCACTCGGCGTACGGTGAGGTGTCCTGCTGCAGTGTCCCGGTGAGGCGTCCCGGCGAGGCGCCCCGGTGTGTGGCGTCCGGGTGCCGGCGGTGTCACTCCAGCCGGGGCGTCAGCCGCTCCGGACCGTCCTGCAACTGGTCCCGCAGCTTCTGCCGCAGCGCCAGCTCCTCGTCCGACAGGGCCCCCGGCGCGACCCGGGGCGGCACCCCGCGCACCGTCTCTCCCGGCGCCACGGGCCGTTCGTAGTGGGTGGGCGCGGAGCGCAGGGTCAGGGCCGTCGTCCCGATGAAGGCGACCGTGAGCGCGATCGCGACCCTTGTCATCAGCCGTGCCCGGCGTTCGCTGCCCGCCCGCACCGCCGGGGGCCCGGCCGCCCGCAGCCGCTCGGCCGACGCCAGCTCTGCCAGCCGCTGGTGCAGCACCTGCGGGTCGGCCAGCTCGGGCAGCCGGCCGGCGACGGCCTCGCGGGCGCGCAGGAGCCGACCGGCCGTCACCGGGGTGCTCGCCTCCGTCTCCGCCGCCGTCTCGGGCAGGTCCAGGCCCACACCGTCGTACAGCAGAAGCGTGCGGCGATGCCGCGGGGGGAGCCGGAGCAGGGCGTTCTGCAGGGCGCGGTGGGAAGGGTCGGCGGGCGGCGGCTCGGGGTGCCGGTGGCGCATGCGGAACCGTTGCCAGGGGGAGAGCGCGTACTCGTACGCCGTCGCCCGCACCCAGCCCACCGGGTCCCGGTCGCGGGCCACCTCGGGCCAGCGCTCCCAGGCGTGCTGGAAGGCCCGCTCCACGGACTCGCGCGCCAGCTCCCGGCGGCCCGTCAGCAGATAGGTCTGCCGTACGAGGGCGGGGGCGCCGAACTCGTAGAGCGCGTCGAAGGCCTGAGCGGGCGTCAACTCCGAGGGCGCGGGTGCCGGTTCAACGACCGGAACCGGCTGCTCGTCCACGTTCAGCGGCCTCGCGGGCCGTACGAGGATGTCGGTGCCCTTCTCCGAGGCGCCGGCCGGTCCGGTGCCGACGGCCACGACGACGGGCACCGGCGCCGGTTCGCCCTCCGGCGTCGGTTCCACCGCCCCTGCCCCCGCTGCCTCTTCCTCCGCCTTCGCCAGGGTGTTCAGCAGCTCCGCGTACGCCTCCCGTTTCCGGCCGCGCGGAGTGGTGCGGCCGCTCTCCCACGCGCGGACCGTCCCGCGGCCGACGCCCAGCCGCGTCGCGAGCTCGGCCTGCGTCAGCGCGGCGGCCTCGCGCAGGTGCCGGCGTGTCTTGGGAGGGGGGAGCGGGGGTGCAGGGCGCGGCGTCACAGGGCGCCCCTGCGTACGAAAAAGTACATAACCATATATTGGGCGACACAGCGGTGCTTCGCCCGTTACGCCCGTAAAGCGCGTGTCGTTGGGAGCATGGCGGCGTGATGCCGACGACCGCCCGCAGAGCCCCGTTGTCCATGCTGCGCACCCGGTGGCGCGACCGGTCCCCCGGGCTGGCCGCCGGCCTCCTGGGCGGCGCGGTCGCGGCGGGTCTGGGACTGGCCGCGTGCGCCGTGCTCGTCACGGTGCTGTGGATCAGCTCGCCGTACCCCGACAACGGACCCGGCGGCGCGCTGCACGTCGCCGCGGCGATGTGGCTACTGGCCCACGGCGTCGAACTGGTCCGTGCCGACACCCTCACCGGCGCCCCCGCACCCGTGGGCGTCACCCCACTGCTGCTGCTCCTGTTGCCGGTGTGGCTGCTGCACCGCGCGGCCCGGGACGCCAGCGACCCCGGGGACGGTGTCGGCCTGGCCGTGGGAGCGGGCCCGGGGGCGGGGGCCGGAATGCACCTGGGCGGCGGCGGGGGCCGCGCCGCCGGACCCCCGCCCCTCTCCGCGCGCAACGCCTGGACCGGGGTCGTCGTCGGCTACCTCGCCGTCGCCGCGCCCGTCGTGCTGTACGCGGCGGGCGGCGCGCTGCGGCCCTCCTGGTGGTCGATGACGGTGTGCCTGCCGCTGACCACCATGGCCGCGGCGGGGGCCGGCGTGTGGACGGCGTTCGGCCGACCGGGCGGTCCGGTGGGACAGGCGCTGCGCGTGCTGCCCCGGACGGTGCGGGAGCTGGTCGTGGAGCCGGACGCGCGCCTGGGCGCCGCGACACGCGCCGCGGGCGCCGGTGCGGCGGTGCTCGTCGGTGGCGGGGCGCTGCTGCTCGCGGTGTCGCTCGTGTGGCACGGAGCCGCGGCCCGGGAGGCGCTGGTGCAGTTGGCCGAGGGGTGGCCGGGCCGGTTCTCCGTACTGCTGCTCTGCATGGTGCTGGTGCCGAACGCGGCGGTGTGGGCGGCGGCGTACGCCCTCGGCCCCGGCTTCGTGCTCGGGACCGGGCATGTCGTGGAGCCCTTCTCCTCCGGCCCCGCCCCCCTGCTGCCGCCGTTCCCGCTGCTGGCCGCGGTACCGGACGCGGGTCCGGGCACGCCGCTGCACTGGGCGGCCGGGGCGGTGCCGCTGGCGGCGGGGGTGGTGACGGGGTGGTTCACGGCGCGGGCGGCGTCGGCGTGGTCGTGGCGTCGGACCGCTGCCGCCGCCCTCGTGGCCGCCGCTCTGTGCGCGGTCCTCGTCGCCCTGCTGGCCGCATGGGCGGGCGGGCCGCTCGGAGACGCCGCGCTCGCCGAGTTCGGACCGGTGTGGTGGCAGGCCGGCGGCGCGACGCTGGTGTGGGTCGGGGTGGTGGCGGTGCCGGTGGCGGTGGTGCTGCGGGCGTGGTGGGGCTGGCGGGGTGCCGCGGAGGTCTCGGCGGGGGCGGTGCGCAAGGAGGAGGAAGCGGCCGCCGCCGGCGAACGGTGGTGGCGGTTGCCGTTGCCCTCCATGCCCTCCGTGCCCTCCATGGCTTCCCTCGGGTGGGTCCGAGGGAAAGGTGCGGTGGGGGGCCCGAGCGCGGAGGAGGACGAGGACGAGGATGCCGTGCCGTTCGGGCTGTACGACGGGGACGACTCGCCTGTGGGGCCGCTCCGTGGGGGGTGAGGCGGGAACGGCGCGTCGGGTGTCGCCATGGGTACGGCCTTCGGCTTCGTTCCTCAAACGCCGGACGGGCTGGGATTGCCCGGACCGGCGTCGAAAGGGAACGTCAGCCCTCCGTGCCCAGCAGGTCCCTCAGCTGCTCCGGCAGGAGGCGGTCGCAGGACTGTTTTGCCTCGCTGGTCAGCGCGTCGTTCTGGCACGTGTAGTAGTCGTTGTAGACCAGCTGGGCGCCGAAGGACGCGGCGACCAGGGCGAGGGCCAGGGACGAGGTGACCAGGCCGCTGATCGCGGCGGTGCGCTGCGGGCGGCCGTTCTGCTCGGCGGACGGGGCCGGGGTGTCCGGGTCGCCGCCGGTGCGGGGCTTGGCGCGCAGCGCGCTGATGCCCCAGTACAGGGCGAGGGCGCCGAGCAGCAGCGCGACGTACGGCCAGGTGAAGAGCGCGAAGAAGAGGGCCCACATGCCGCTCAGCAGCGCATAGCGGGCGCGTCGCTGGGCCGGGTCCGTCGGGTCCCAGCGCGGGCCCCCGCCGCCGCCCGGTCCCTCGGAGCCGGAGCCGCCGGGCCGCTCGCCGAAGTTGCCCGGGGAACGGCCGGGCTGCCGGTCGCTCCACTGGCGGCCCCACGGGGAGCGACCGCCGCCGTCACCCTGTGAGCCCCGGGAGTCGTCGCCCGACGGGTGCCGCGGCTGCCAGGGGCGGTCCGGCGTGCCCTCGGGGGGCGGGGCGAACGGGTTGTCCTGCTGGGGATCCTGAGGTGCGCCGTCCTGCTCGCCGCCGTTCTTCCGGTCCGAGGAGGAGTCGGGCGGCGAGGAGCGGCGTTCCCGCAGCAACACGGCGCTGCGCCCCCCTGGCTGCGCCGGCTGCTGGGGGAGCGTGAGCAGTCGCGGGCTGCGGTCCGGCATCAAGTGAGCGTCTTCCCCTTGGCGATAAACGAACTGGAACGAACGGGCGAACTGGTCGGCACGACTGGTGAACGCATGGCGCGCGGGTCGCGTTCCCGGTCCGGCTCCAGGCAGACGCTACCTTCCGGCCACGCCCCCGTCCCGAGGGGGCCGTCCGGTGTGCCGGTATCGTTGCTGACGGTCGGCTGCTTCGTAGACTTCCCCGTATCCCGGGGCGCGAAGCATTCGTACGACTGTACAAACCGATGAACGTGCACCACCGTCGGCCGTGCGAAACCGACCGCTGAGACCCGCTCCCCCGAGAAAGGCCCCCACCGTGGCCGCCAAGCCCGTGGCCCAGCGAGCCAAGCGCCTCGTCGTACTGGTCTCCGGATCCGGCACCAACCTCCAGGCGCTCCTCGACGAGATCGCCGCCATCGGCGTCGAGGCCTACGGAGCCGAGATCGTGGCCGTCGGCGCCGACCGCGACGGCATCGAGGGGCTCGCCCGCGCCGAGCGCGCCGGGCTGGCGACCTTCGTACGAAAGGTCAAGGACTACGGGACCCGCGAGGAGTGGGACGCGGCGCTCGCCGAGGCCGTCGCCGCCCACGAGCCCGACCTCGTCGTCTCGGCCGGGTTCATGAAGATCGTGGGGAAGGAGTTCCTGGCGCGGTTCGGCGGGCGGTTCGTCAACACCCACCCCGCGCTCCTCCCCAGCTTCCCGGGAGCCCACGGTGTGCGGGACGCGCTCGCGTACGGCGCCAGGGTCACCGGCTGCACCGTCCACTTCGTCGACGACGGCGTCGACACCGGGCCGATCATCGCGCAGGGCGTGGTGGAGGTCCGGGACGAGGACGACGAGAGCGCTCTGCACGAGCGCATCAAGGAAGTCGAGCGAAGGCTGCTCGTCGATGTCGTGGGGCGGCTCGCCCGCAACGGCTATCGCATTGAGGGACGAAAGGTAGTTATCCAGTGACCGCCACCGCCGAGAGCAACAAGCGGGCCATCCGTCGCGCGCTCGTCAGCGTCTACGACAAGACCGGACTGGAGGAGCTGGCCCGCGGGCTGCACGAGGCCGGCGTCGAGCTCGTCTCCACCGGCTCCACCGCCGGGCGCATCTCCGCGGCCGGCGTGCCCGTCACCAAGGTCGAGGAGCTGACCGGCTTCCCCGAGTGCCTGGACGGCCGCGTCAAGACCCTGCACCCCAAGGTCCACGCCGGCATCCTCGCCGACCTGCGCCTGGACAGCCACCGGCAGCAGCTCGACGAGCTGGGCGTGGCGCCGTTCGACCTGGTCGTGGTCAACCTCTACCCGTTCCGCGAGACCGTCGCCTCGGGTGCCACCCCGGACGAGTGCGTCGAGCAGATCGACATCGGCGGCCCGTCGATGGTCCGCGCCGCCGCCAAGAACCACCCCTCGGTCGCGGTCGTCACCAGCCCCGCCCGCTACGCCGACGTGCTGTCCGCGGTGAAGGACGGCGGCTTCGACCTCGCCGCCCGCAAGCGGCTGGCCGCCGAGGCCTTCCAGCACACCGCCGCGTACGACGTGGCCGTCGCCTCCTGGTTCGCCTCCGAGTACGCCCCCGTCGACGAGTCCGGGTTCCCCGACTTCCTCGGCGCCACGTACGACCGCGCGCACACCCTGCGCTACGGCGAGAACCCGCACCAGCCCGCCGCGCTCTACACCGCCCCCGAGGGCGGCGGCCTCGCGCAGGCCGAGCAGCTGCACGGCAAGGAGATGTCGTACAACAACTACACGGACACGGACGCCGCCCGCCGTGCCGCGTACGACCACGCCGAGCCCTGCGTCGCGATCATCAAGCACGCCAACCCGTGCGGCATCGCGGTCGGCGCGGACGTCGCCGAGGCGCACCGCAAGGCGCACGCCTGCGACCCGCTGTCCGCGTTCGGCGGCGTGATCGCGGTCAACCGCCCGGTCTCCAAGGAGATGGCCGAGCAGGTCGCCGAGATCTTCACCGAGGTCATCGTCGCGCCGGACTACGAGGACGGCGCGCTCGAAGCCCTCACCAAGAAGAAGAACATCCGCGTGCTGCGCGCCCCCGAGGCCCCCGCCGCCCCGGTCGAGGTCAAGCCCATCGACGGCGGCGCCCTCCTCCAGGTCACCGACCGCCTCCAGGCCGACGGTGACGACCCGGCCACCTGGACCCTCGCGACCGGCGAGGCCCTCTCCGAGGCGGAGCTGGCCGAGCTGGCCTTCGCCTGGAAGGCGTGCCGGGCCGTGAAGTCCAACGCCATCCTCCTCGCCAAGGACGGCGCCTCCGTCGGCGTCGGCATGGGCCAGGTCAACCGCGTCGACTCCGCGAAGCTCGCGGTGGAGCGCGCGGGTGCCGAGCGCGCGCAGGGGGCGTACGCCGCCTCCGACGCGTTCTTCCCCTTCCCGGACGGCCTGGAGATCCTCACCGCGGCGGGCGTGAAGGCCGTGGTCCAGCCGGGCGGCTCGGTCCGCGACGAGCTGGTGGTCGAGGCGGCCCGGAAGGCCGGCGTCACGATGTACTTCACCGGGACGCGGCACTTCTTCCACTAGGCGGCGTGTGAGGGTGTCCCGGTCACAGTGCACCGGCACCGGGACCGGGACGCCCCCGTCACGCCCCTCCATCACGCGGTCGTCACGCCGTCGAAGCCGTCCGCGCTCCCGCCTGCCGCAGCGCGGCGTCCCGGGCCGCACGGAACTCCTCCAGCAGTGAGGTGCGCGCGGGTGGCAGCGCCTTCTCCACCTGCTTCTGGGCCCGGGAGATCTGTTCGGCCAGACCGGCCTCGGCCTGGCACGCGGCGTCCCGCACGGCGATCCGCAGTTCCTCCCGCCCCGTGGCCCGCAGGGCAGCCGCGTCCGAGCCGGCGGAGTCGAGCCGCTTCTTCAGCGCCTTGAGCGGGTCCTCGCGGTGCGCGTACCGGAAACCCTCGTCCCGCATGCACGCGGCCCACTTCCGCTCCGCCGACCTCACGAGGGAGTGGTCGAGCGTGTCCGTCACGACCGAGTTGCGAAGGCTCTGCAGCGCGTACTGGTTCCGGTCCCACGACGCGCCGTACAGGGCCCGGCGCGCCACGGAGACGCAGGAATCGGTGGCCACCGACACGGTCGGCCCGCCAGGGAGTTCGATCTCCTCGCGCGGCCCGTTCGCCGCCCCCTTGAGCGCACCCTCCCAGGCGCGGCGGTCACGTTCGGCCAGCGCCGACACTCGTTGGGCGTTCGGGTCGGCCGGGGGCTTCCTCAGCCTCTGCACGGTCAGGCCGTAGCCGTCCTGGGCCGCGCGGCTCGGCGTCAGCAGGCCGTAGGGACTCTCGGCCGCCCTCCGCTCGACGTCACCGACGGGTATCGCGTCGTAGTCGAACCCGCGGCTCGTCATGCACGTCCGCACCTCCTGCTCCTCGGCACGGTGCAGTGCGGCCGACTCGGCCGCGGTGTAGTGGAGTGCGCCGCCCAGCGGCCGGGGATCGGGCTGCTTCCTGGCCGCGGCCCCGCCGCCGGGCGACGCGGAGCACCCGGCGGCGAGGAGGGCTGCGGCGGTCAGCCACAGCAGTCTGCGCATGGCGTCAGCAGACCCAGCGGTTGGACGCGAGGTCGTCGGCGAAGATGCCGCCGCTGTACGAGTCGAGGTTGCCGATGGTGTACCCGCGCAGCAGGAGGAAGGAGCTGCCGGTGTAGCCCGTTCCGTTGTAGACGCGCACGTTGCAGTCGTTGCCGTTGTTGTAGACCGACTCCGCGTTGTTGAACTTGGTGTACTGGAGCAGGTTCGTGTTGTCCCCGAACACCTCACCCGGGTCGCCCGCGCCGTTGTCCCCCAGGTACGCGCACAGCGCGCCGGAACTGCAGTCGGTCCACGCCGCGCTCGCCGGCGTGGCGGTGGCGGCGATGCCCAGTCCGGCGAGCGCCGCCGCCCCGAAGGCTGCCGCGATCTTCGTACGGATCATGTGAGGTCCTCCCCTTGTGTGTCCCTGTGGTCCCTTGTGCAGGCCTCACTCTGGCCGGGGAGGGGGATTCGGGGTACCTGAAACCTTGCAGGGTGGCTGTTCCCGGGACCGTTCCGGACAGGTCAGGACGTCTCCGCCTGGCGCAGCGCGCGCCAGGTGGCCGGGCCCACGATGCCGTCCGCGTCCAGCCCGGCGCGCTTCTGGAAGGTGATGACGGCGCCCTGGGTCATGGGACCGAAGTCGCCGTCCACCTCGCCGACCTCCGTGATGCCGTGCAGGTGTCTGAGGAGGCACTGCAGCTCCCTGACCTGGCTTCCGCCGTCGCCCCGCTTGATGGTGAAGTCCCAGGTGCCGCTGTGCCCCGCCATGTGGCCCCGGCCGTTGGCGTCCTCGTACACCACCGGCTTCTCGCAGGTGGGCGGGGCCGCGGCCGCCGGCGCCGAGTCCCACGGCGTGGTGTACGCCAGGCTGGCGGCGCCCACCACGGCCGCGGCGATCGCCGCAGCGACGACCGGGCGCCGCCACCGCCGGGGCCGCAGCCTCGGCAGCCGGGCCGACCTGGCGGCGCCGGCCGCCGCCTCCACCCGGCGCAGCAGCGCCCCGGTGTCGAAGGCGCGCTCCGCGTGGGTCGGGGCCAGGCAGTCCCGCAGGATGTCCCGCCACCCGTCGGGGAGGCCGGGGGACAGGCGCAGTTCCTCACGGCCGCGGGCGTAGCGCATCGCCGCGTCGGAGCGTGCCTCCGCGGTGCCGCCGGGCAGCGGGAACTCCCCGGTCAGGACCACGTGCGCGAGGACACCGAAGGCCCAGACGTCGGCCGACGGGCGGATCCGCGTGCCACGCTCGTCGACCTCGGGCCACAGCAGCTCGGGCGGGGTGTAGTCGGGGGTGGCGAAGGCGGGGGCGTAGGCGTGGGTGCCCTCCATCTCCGCGGCCATGTTGAAGTCGGCGAGGCGGGCCGAACCGTCCGCCATCAGCAGCACGTTGGCCGGTTTCAGGTCGCCGTGCACCCAGCCCGCGTGGTGCAGCTGGTGCAGGCCCTCGCAGATCTGGGCCAGCAGCGCGGGCCCGGACTCCGGGGTGGGAGCCCGGTCCAGTACGGCGTCCAGAGACCCCTCGGCCCGCTCCAGCACCAGGACGGTGGCGCCGTCCAGCTCCGGGTGGTCCGGGTCGTCGACGGTCAGGGTGTCGTACATCCGGATCAGCCGGGGGGAGCGGAGCCGCCGCAGCAACTGCACCTCGCGCTCGGCCAGGTCACGCAGATGGTGCAGCTGGCGCGGGGTGCGGGTGCCCGTGGGCAGGAACTTCAGCGCCACGCGGTGCGGCGACTCGCCGGTACCGGTACCGGTGCCGGTGCCGGTGCCGGTGCCGGTGCCGGTGCCGCGGTCGGGCGGCGCGGCGGACGGGTGGCGCACCGCCTCGTAGACCGTGGCGAACGCCCCCGACGCGAGCGGCTCGCGCACCTCCCAGGACCCGATCCGGTACCCCTTGGGCACCGGGACCGCGTACGGCCGCCCGGTCACCGCGCCGCCCCGCTCGGGACCGGTGCGAGCACCACGAGGTCGTCCTCGCGGACCAGGTCGAAGCGGAGGGCCAGCGAGGCCAGGGACTCCTTCTTGCCGTGTGTCCGCCGGCCCGGCTCGGCCGTGTCCGGGTCGGGCCGCAGCCGCAGTTTGACGGCGAGGTAGTCGATGTTCCAGTAGACGGCGGAGCGGCTGACCTTGGGCCAGCTGGGCCGCAGACGCTCCACGATCTCCTCGACGGCGGGCAGCGGGGCCTGCGGCTCGCCCCGCAGACGGCGCTCGCACAGGGCGGCCAGCACCGCGAAGTACCGTTTGGTGCGGTCGAGGGCGAACGCCGGTGCGGTGGTGGCTCCGGCCAGTCGCCCGCGTTCGACGCTGCGGAACGAGTGCCGCGGCGCCCACACGTCGAAGGTGAGCAGGTCACCCGCGGCGGGCAGGGTCACCCGCGACAACTCGAACGGCACGGGCGCGTCCACGCGGCCCGGCGCGACCTTGATGTGCTCGCCGGCGCCCTCCGGGTTCTCCACCACATACGTCTGGTCCTCGCTGAGGTTGCTCAGCAGCCAGAACGTCCGGTGTGCCGCGATCTCCCCGGCGATCCGGGGCACCCCCGCGTGCGCGATGGTCAGGCCCCCGCCTCTGGATTCGGCCCTGCCGAACTCGACGCGCTCACCCGCGGCGAGCCTCAACTGTTCGGCCACACTGCCGCACGACGGCGGCACGACGATGACGCTGTACATGGAGTCGTCCCCCTCCCCCGATCACTCGGGGTCAACCTTCCCCAGTCCAACAACGGGCAGAGTAGAGGAGGCGCCTGCCGGAACCCGCAGCATTCGGACGGCCCGGCGGGTCGACGGCCACCTCGGACGTCACAGGGTCACTCACGGGCCGACGGCGTGTACTCCTTGAGGTGGTGAGCGACGCGGTCGGCGTAGTCGCGGTACTTCGGGGGAACTCCGCCCGCGTCGTTCACCTTGCGGTACGACGTCCGGTAGGCGACGGCGACCAGCACCCTGCGGTCGCCGGGCAGGCCGGCGTGCAGACGGGGCGTGATCCAGCACAGGTACCGGCCCATCGCCGGGATGGACTCGGCGGGAGGGAACGGCGGTTCGGGGACCGTCTCGCCGGGTGTGCCGTCCTCGTTCATCCACCAGCGCAGCACCTTCGGGGTCCAGCGGGCGATGCCGTACTCGTCCTTGGCGGGATCGGCGAGGTCCGGGTCGAAGTCGCTCTCCACCTTCAGCATGGCGGCGATCAGGGGCGGGCTCACCTCTTTGCGATCGCAGTCGTGCGCCGTCTCGACGATGAGCAGGCGGTAGGCGGGCGGCACGTCCCGGTCGGTGCGGAGTTCGGCGGCGCCGTAGGAGGCGGCGGCCACGTTCGCGGAGGCGCCGGCGCCCCGGCCGCCGGCGGCGGGGGAGCCGTCGTCCCGGATGCCGAGGCCGTACCCGAGCGTCGCGACGACGGCGACGGCGGCCGCCGCGGCGAGGGCGGCCCGCCAGGGATGCGCGGGGCGCCGGAGGAGCCGCGCCGTTCCGCTCGCGCCGCCCGCGGTGTCCGCCACGCGTCGCAGCAGCGCGTCCGTGCCGATGCGCCCGGCGTGCGTACGGGTCAGACACGCCCGTACGACCTCCCGCCACGCCTCGGGGAGTTCGGGGGACAGCCGCAGGTCGTCGGTGCCGCGGCCGTAGGCGACCGCGGCGTCGCGGCGGGCCGTCGGTGTGCCGCCGGGCAGGGGGAAGGAGCCCGTGAGGACCAGGTGGGCCAGGACGCCGAAGGCCCACACGTCGGCGGACGGACGGATCCGCCGGCCGCGTTCGCCGATCTCGGACCACAGCAGCTCGGGCGGGGTGTAGTCCGGGGTGGAGAAGGCGGGCGTGTAGGCGTGGGTGCCCTCCAGCTCCGCGGCCATGTTGAAGTCGGCGAGCCGCGCCGAACCGTCCGCCATCAGCAGCACGTTGGCCGGTTTCAGGTCCCCGTGCACCCAGCCCGCCCGGTGCAGCTGGGCCAGCCCCGCGCAGACCTGCGCGAGCAGCGCGGGCCCGCCGGGCGGACGCGGCGAGCCGGCCAGCAGGCCGGACAGGGACCCCTCGGCGCGCTCCAGTACGAGGACGGTGGCGCCGTCGAGCCGGGGGTGGGCCGGGTCGTCGACGATCAGGGTCTCGTACATCCGGATCAGCCGCGGCTGCCGCAGTCGGCGCAGCAACTCGACCTCGCGCTCGACCAGTTCCCGCAGGTGGGCGAGTTGACGCGGGGTGTCGGTGCCGGTGGGCAGGAACTTCAGTGCGGCCGTGCGCGGCAGCCCCCCGCCGCCGTCCTCCGTCCGGCGCGCGGCGTACACGCTGCCGAAGGCGCCGGTGGCGATCGGCTCCCGCACCTCCCAGACCCCCACCCGGTACCCCCTGGGCACCGGGACGGCGTACGGCTCCGTCATCGCAGCGCCCGTCCGGACGGATCGGTGAGGACCACCAGGTCGTCCTCGCGGACCAGGTCGAAGCGGAGGGCCAGGGAGACCAGGGACTCCTTCTTGCCGTTGAGCCGCGGGCCCGGCTCGGCCGTCTCCGGGCCCGGCTTCAGCCGCAGCTTCACGGCGAGGTAGTCGATGTTCCACTGCACCGACGTGCGGGAGGCGGCCGGCCAGGTCGGCCGGAGCCGGTCGACGACCTGGTCCATGGTCGGCAGCGGCGCGTGCGGCGCGCCGCGCAGCCGGGGCTCGCACAGGGCGGCCAGGACCGCGAAGTACCGCTTGGTGCGGTCGACGGAGAAGGCGGGGGCGGTCGGCTCGCCGTCCGTGCCGTCCGCCGGGTGCAGGTAGTCGTGGCGCGGCGCCCACACCTCGACCGGCAGCAGGTCGCCCGCGGCGGGCAGCACGATCCGCGAGAACTCGAACGGCACCGGCGCCTCCAGCCGGCCCGGCGCCACCTTGATGTGCTCGCCGGCGCCCTCCGGGTTCTCCACCACGTAGGTCTGGTGGGACGAGAGGTTGCTCAGGGCCCAGAAGGTGCCGTGCGCGGTGATCTCACCGGCTCTGCGGGACACCCCGTCGTGCCCGATCCGCAGGCCTCCCTCGGGCACCGACCGCCCGAAGACGAGCCGTTCGCCGGGCGCGAGCCGGAACTGGGCGGGCATACCGGCGCGTTCACCGGTGCGGTCGCGTTCGTCCTCCGTGGTCGGCGGAGGTACCACGATGATGCTGTACAAGGTGCGTCTCCCCGTGCCTGACGGCTACCCCGGCCAGACTAGGGCGACGCACCAGGGCCGTGTCCCCCCTCGTACGGGTGAGACACGGCCCTGTGACGTGATTGGCGAGAAAGCGCTCCGGGCGCCTCAGTAGCGCGGCCGCTTGTACCAGGCCGCACCGTTCGCGTTCCCGACGAACACGGCGACCAGGATGGCGAGCACCGTGTGGACCAGGCCCACGATGATGAACGGGTACAGACCGAGGATCGCGGTGATGATGGCGAAGACCATGGTCGTTATGCGGATGCCGTTGCCGCCGCTGCCGACCTTGAGCGCCATCACGAGCGCGATCACGCCCCACACGAGTGCGAACGCCACGAGGCCCCACAGCATGCCGGACGAGTAGTCGGCCAGCTGCTGGAAGGCGGCGTCGTCCTTCAGGGTCTCGTCGTCCTTCGCGGCCTCCACGCTCACGGCGCTGAAGGCGAACAGGGCCACGCCGAGGAGCTGGAGGCCGACGATGACCCACAGCAGGACGCGGGCCGTGCTGACCGTGCCGGGCATCGAGGTCGGGGCGGCGGGGTAGCCGTGGCCGGCCGACACCGGGGGAGCCTGGGGGTAGCCGTAACCGGGCTGACCCTGGGGCTGTTGCTGCGGGTAGCCGTAGTTCGGCTGCTGGCCGCCCTGGGGCGCACCGTAGGGGTTGTTCGGGTCGCCGAAACTCATGGCGGGACTTCCTCCGTCGCGGTAAGTGCGGGGACGACGCGTGGCCCGGCTCGGAGGAGATTCATGACGTAGCGGTTCGTCCCCCCGGTACGGCCCCGCGGCACTGTGCCGCTCCATCGTTCTTGACCGGTCTCCTACTTGTCCACCCCGGCCGCAAGGTGTTGTGCAAGTGCAACAACCACGATCATGCGCGGATACGGGCGGACGCGTCCCGTGTCGTCCTGGTTCACGACACGTCCCGGATCACGACACGTCCCGGATCACGACCGGACGGTGACCGGATTGGAACAGGGGGCCGGTCATCCGCGAGGATGGGGGCATGACCGCCCAGATTCTCGATGGCAAGGCCACCGCAGCCGCGATCAAGTCCGAACTGGCCGCCCGCGTGGCGGCGCTGAAGGAGAAGGGCGTCACGCCCGGCCTCGGCACCGTCCTGGTCGGCGACGACCCCGGCAGCCAGAAGTACGTCGCCGGCAAGCACCGCGACTGCGCCCAGGTCGGCATCGCCTCCATCCAGCGCGAACTGCCGGCCACGGCGACGCAGGAGGAGATCGAGGCGGTCGTCCGCGAACTGAACGAGGACCCGGCCTGCACCGGCTACATCGTCCAGCTGCCGCTGCCCAAGGGCATCGACGAGAACCGCATCCTGGAACTGATGGACCCGGACAAGGACGCGGACGGCCTGCACCCGATGAACCTCGGCCGACTCGTCCTCAACGAGCCGGCCCCGCTGCCCTGCACCCCCAACGGCATCCTCACCCTGCTGCGCCGCTACGGCGTGGAGATCAAGGGCGCCGAGGTGGTGGTCGTCGGCCGCGGTGTCACCATCGGCCGGCCGATGCCGCTGCTGCTCACCCGGCGCAGCGAGAACGCCACCGTGACCCAGTGCCACACCGGCACCCGCGACCTGTCCGCCCACCTCAAGCGCGCGGACATCATCATCGCCGCGGCCGGCTTCCCGCACCTGATCCGCCCCGAGGACGTCAAGCCGGGCGCCGCCGTCCTCGACGTCGGCGTCTCGCGCAACGCCGAGGGCAGGATCGTGGGCGACGTCCACCCCGACGTGGCCGAGGTGGCGGCCTGGATCTCCCCGAACCCCGGCGGCGTCGGCCCCATGACCCGGGCCCTGCTGCTCGTCAACGTGGTCGAGGCGGCGGAGCGCAGTGCCGGCTGAGCGGACTGGGGGTACGGAGGGGACTGCGGGGTCCGAGGAGATCAAGGGCACGGAGAGCGCCGAGACCTCTGAGACCTCCGAGGTCTCTGATGCGTCCGAGGCGGGCGCCGAGGGCATCACCGTCCGGGACCCCGTCAGCGCGCCGGACGCCGACGGCAGGCCGCGGCGCGTCACCCGCCGGTTCCCGCTCTTCACCCGCGACACCGCGCGCCCCGAGGGCGGCGGCCGGGCGGCGCCCCGGGACGCCCCGGCGCCCGCGCGGCAGTGGCCGGTGCTCGTCGTCGTGTTCCTGGTCGGCCTCGGCCTGCTGCTGACCACGCTGGACGTGTTCCGCTGGGGGACGCTGCTGGTCGGCGCGGCCCTGCTGGTCGGCGCCGCGCTGCGCTGGGTGCTGCCCGACGTCGGCATGCTCGCCGTGCGCTCGCGCTTCACGGACATCACCACGTACGGCGTCCTCGGCCTCGCCATCGTTCTGCTGGCGTTGATGACCCAGCCGAAGCCGGTGCTGGAGATCCCGTTCCTGAAGGACACCCTGCACTTCACGGTCGAGTAGGCCACCGGTTCACCGGCATGCGTACGGCGGCCCGTCCCCACCCCCGTGGGAGGACGGGCCGCCGCCGTGATCAACCCTGCTGCACGCGGAACGCCCTGTTCAACGCCTGTCAGGGCGCTGTGGCACGGAAGTGACCGTTCCGCTACTCCGCTACGCGATCTGTGAAAGACGCGCTGTGAAGGGCGGGGTTCGTGGGCCCTGCGTGATCGCATATGTGCGGTCCGTGTGTCGAAGTGTCGACAAGTTCGCGGATGTGGTGCCAAGTCGTTCGACACCAGGGCTAGCGTGGCAATCGGGACGGCCGGGGTGACCTGAACGGCGGCCGGGGGGACTGCGTACTGGGGGCGGGGGCTGCGTTCGATGCGCGGAGAACCGGTGGGACACTGGACCACGGGTCGGTGGGCGTGCGACGGTGCACGTTCGCGACCTCTGTGCTCCTGTGCGCCCCCACCCCGGGAACTGAGATCCTGACCGGGCGCATCCCTGTGGGTAGCCAGAACGGGGACTCGGTGCGGGACGCCGCGCACGAGGACCGAGCGGGGGAACGAACAGCATGTCACCGGGGGGAAGAGGGGGAAGCAATGCCTCGTTGGAAGGCTTTGCCGGATGAGCTCGATCCGCAGATCAGAGAGTTCACCAGCCAGTTGCGCCGACTCGTGGACCGCAGCGAGCTGAGCATCGCGTCGGTCGCCGACGCCACGGGCTACAGCAAGACGTCCTGGGAGCGCTATCTGAACGGCCGGCTGCTGGCGCCCAAGGGCGCCATCGTGGCCCTGGCCGAGGTGACGGGGACCAACCCCATGCACCTGACGACCATGTGGGAGCTGGCCGAGCGGGCCTGGAGCCGCTCGGAGATGCGCCACGACATGACGATGGAGGCCATCCGGATCTCCCAGGCGCGTGCCGCGCTCGGCGAGCTGGGCACGCCCGCGGCCAAGGCCGGCAGCGGCGGGCGGGGCAGCCGGGGGAGCAGGGCCGGCCGCCACGGCGGGGGCGCGGTGAACGCGCCCGGGATCGCCGGGCCGGCCGGTGTGGCGCCCACGCTGCCGCCGCCGACGGTCCCCACGCAGCCGACGGCCGCCGAAAGCCCCGACTCCGCCGTAGGAGCGGTACGGGACCGCGGCGCGTCCGGCACCACCTCCGGGGTCTCCTCCGGTGGGCCGTCCGACGGCAACTCGTGGGGGCTCGCCGGGTACCGGGGACCCGCTCCCACGGGTGGGCGCGGCGGGTCCAGGACCGGCGGCGCGGGCTCCGCGGGGCTCGCCGAGACGCCGGCCGCCGCACCGGGCGGCCCGGAGCCCTCGGCCCCGTACGGCGAGCCCCCGCGAGGCGGCTCCCGCGCGGGAGCCCGCTCCTCCGCGGGCGGCGGCAAACGGATGACGACGTTCGTCGCGGGTGTCGTCGGCGTGCTCGTGGTGATCGCGGGCGCCTTCTTCCTCCTGAACGACGGCGGGGACAAGAAGGACGAGGGGGCCAAGCCCTCCCCCTCGCCCACCGTGAGCACCAACACCGAGCTGCCGCCCGGAGTGAAGTGCAGCGGCGACCTGTGCACCGGCAAGGACCCGGAGGTCATGGGCTGCGGCGGCGACCTGGTGACCACCGCCGCGACCGCCACCGTCGGCACGGCCGCCGTCGAGGTCCGCTACAGCAAGACCTGCGGCGCCGCGTGGGCCCGGGTCACCCAGGCCGCGCAGGGCGACGAGGTCCAGGTGAGCGCGGACGGCAGGAACGCGCAGACGGGCGCGGTCACCGGGGCCGCCGACACCGTCGCGTACACCCCGATGGTGGCGGTGAAGTCCGCGGCCGAGGCCAAGGCGTGCGTGACGCTGGCGGCGGGCCGGAAGGGCTGCACGGAGTAGCCGCGAGGGCCGACGAGAGCGTCGGGAGGGAGCCGCGAGGACGCCGTGCCGGACACGGGCACGGCCGCTCCGGGAGAAACCCGTCCGGGACATGCATGGCCCGCGGCGTCGCGGGCACGCGACAAGTACCCCCACGGGAGCCCGGCAACGGAAACCCCGACCGGCGGCCGTCTCGTCCCTCCTCTCCCGGACCGGCGGCCGCCTCTTCGTGCCCCGAGGGCGCCGGGCCCGTCCGGCACCTCCCGCCCGTTCGCCCGCTCGCTTCGCTCACTCGGGTGACCGGGCGGCGACCCTGTGGGCCGGGCCACACCGACCCGGACGTCCCGGGCACCGCGGGCGCGATAGCCTGACCGCTGGATCGATCTCTTGACGCCAAGAGATCGATCAAACGCCCGGGGCCGGGACGCCCCACCGCCAGCTGTCATACGGAGAACGCCATGACTCGCACTCCCGTGAACGTCACCGTCACCGGCGCGGCCGGCCAGATCGGTTACGCCCTGCTCTTCCGCATCGCCTCCGGCCAGCTGCTCGGCGCGGACGTGCCGGTCAAGCTGCGCCTCCTGGAGATCACCCCGGCGCTCAAGGCCGCCGAGGGCACCGCGATGGAGCTGGACGACTGCGCGTTCCCGCTGCTCCAGGGCATCGAGATCACCGACGACCCGAACGTGGCCTTCGACGGCGCCAACGTCGCCCTCCTCGTCGGCGCCCGCCCCCGCACCAAGGGCATGGAGCGCGGCGACCTCCTGGAGGCCAACGGCGGCATCTTCAAGCCGCAGGGCAAGGCCATCAACGACCACGCCGCGGACGACATCAAGGTCCTCGTCGTCGGCAACCCGGCCAACACCAACGCCCTGATCGCCCAGGCCGCCGCCCCGGACGTACCGGCCGAGCGCTTCACCGCGATGACCCGCCTGGACCACAACCGCGCGCTGACCCAGCTCGCGAAGAAGACGGGCTCCACGGTCGCCGACATCAAGCGCCTGACCATCTGGGGCAACCACTCCGCCACCCAGTACCCGGACATCTTCCACGCCACGATCGCCGGCAAGAACGCCGCCGAGACCGTCAACGACGAGAAGTGGCTGGCGGACGAGTTCATCCCGACCGTCGCCAAGCGCGGCGCGGCCATCATCGAGGCCCGTGGCGCCTCCTCGGCCGCCTCCGCCGCGAACGCCGCCATCGACCACGTGTACACCTGGGTCAACGGCACCGCCGAGGGCGACTGGACCTCCATGGGCATCCCGTCCGACGGCTCCTACGGCGTCCCGGAGGGCCTGATCTCCTCCTTCCCCGTCACCACCAAGGACGGCACGTACGAGATCGTCCAGGGCCTGGACATCAACGAGTTCTCCCGCGCCCGCATCGACGCCTCCGTCAAGGAGCTGTCGGAGGAGCGCGAGGCGGTCCGCGGTCTCGGCCTCCTCTGAGCCGACCCCGACGCCCGCACGGGCCCCGCTCCGGTACCGGCCGGGGCGGGGCCCGTGCTCGTTGTCAGGCTTCGGGCAGCCGCTTCTCGAACCAGTGCCCGGCGTAGACGTGGTCGGAGTACGCCGGGATCTCCGCGTAGCCGCACGCCGCGTACATCGCCCGCGCCTCGGTGAGCACGGCGTGCGTGTCCAGGCGTACGACGCCCAGTCCCCGGGCGGCGGCTTCCGTCTCCAGCGCGTCCAGCAGGCGCCGGGCCAGTCCGAGCCGCCGGGCGCCCGGGTGCACCCACACGTGCTTGATCTCGCCGACCCCGGGTCCCGTGCGCCGTAGCGCCCCGCAGCCCACGGGCCGCCCCTCCTCGTACGCGACCAGGAACACCCCGGCGTCCCCCGACACCTCCCGCGGCCGCACGAGGTCCGCGGGGTCGAAACCCTCGGGGAAGCGTGCGTCCAGGTCGGCGGCGTAGGCGTCCAGGCAGGCGCGGGCGTCCCGGGATCGGGCGTCGACCGGCGTGACGGTGAGGGCGGCCAGCCGCAGCAGGCGCTGCGCGGTGGACACCGCGTCGGTGAGCCGCCGGCGCTGCTCCGGGGCCAGCCCCGCCAGCAGTCCGGCGGCGAGCGCGTCGGCCCGGCGGTTCTGCTCCGCGACCTCGGCGTGTCCGGCGGGCGTCGGTTCGATGGTGCGCAGCCGGCCGTCGCCGGGGTGCACGCCCAGCCGGACCATGCCCTGCGCCTGGAGTGCCTTCACCATGCGGCTCAGATACCCGGCGTCCAGGCGCAGCCGGTCGCGCAGCTCCCGCAGGGACACCCCGGATCCGCTCTCGGTGATCTCGAAGAGCAGCCGGGCCTCGCCGAGGGGGCGGTCCTGGCCGAGGTAGTGGTCGTCGAGCACGCCGATGCGTCGCGTGAAGTAGCGGTTGAAGCGCCGCAGCGCGGTGACGTCCTCTGTCGTCGCCTCCATTCCCTTGACCCTAGTCAAAGAAACACGCCGGGTCCATGCCCGATATGTACTCCTTCTCCCTTTCCTCAGTGATGCGCCGCACTTTCGCACACCGATTCGGCATGCATGCGAGGCCGTGGGGCAGGGGCTCACGGTCCCCGAGAGTGACATGGGTGTGACCCAGCGGGGTTGATCAGGAACGGAAGGCATTCCCACCATGGCGAACAGCACGGAAACCCAGGGCGAGCGGGGTCACCGCACCATCCACGCGGGCGGCGAGTGGCTCGCGGCGACCTCGGGTGCGACCCGCGAGATCCTCGACCCCGCGGACGCCGTGCCGTTCGCCGTGGTCGCCGAGGGCGACGAGAAGGACACCGACCTCGCGGTGGCCGCCGCCCGGCACGCCTTCGACGCCGGCGAGTGGCCGCACACCCCGGTCGCCGAGCGTGCCGCCCTGCTGCGTCGCGTCGCCGACCTCCTCGTGCGCGACCGCGAGAAGCTGGGCCTGCTGGAGAGCCGCGACGCGGGCAAGACCGTCGAGGAGGGCCGGGTCGACATCGACTGCGTCGCCGACGCCTTCCGCTACTTCGCCGACCTCGTCGCCGGTGAGGCCCCCGGCCGGGTCGTGGACGCGGGCTCGCCCGACGTCCACAGCGTCGTCGTGCACGAGCCGGTCGGCGTCTGCGCGATGATCACACCCTGGAACTATCCACTTCTCCAGGCCAGTTGGAAGATCGCCCCGGCGCTCGCCGCCGGCAACACCTTCGTGGTCAAGCCCAGCGAGATCACCCCGCTCACCACGATCGCCCTGATCGACCTGCTCGTCGAGGCCGGCCTCCCCACCGGCGTCGCGAACATCGTCACCGGCCCCGGCCACACCGTCGGCGCCCGGCTCGCCGAGCACCCCGACGTCGACCTGGTCTCCTTCACCGGCGGCCTGGTCAGCGGCACCAAGGTCGCCCGGGCCGCCGCCGTCACCGTCAAGAAGGTCGCCCTCGAACTCGGCGGCAAGAACCCCAACGTCGTCTTCGCCGACGCCTGCGAGACCGACGAGGGCTTCGACACCGCCGTCGACCAGGCCCTCAACGCCGCCTTCATCCACAGCGGCCAGGTCTGCTCCGCCGGTGGACGCCTGATCGTCGAGGAGTCGGTCCGCGACCGCTTCGTCGCCGAACTCGCCCGCCGCGCCCAGAGGATCCGCCTCGGCCGCGGCACCGAGGACAGCGTCGAGTGCGGCCCGCTCGTCTCCGAGCAGCAGCGCGCCAGGACCGAGGACTACGTCGCCTCCGCCCTCGCCGAGGGCGCCGTGCTGCGCTGCGGCGGCAAGCGCCCCGAGCCGTCCCCCGAACGCCCGGAGAGCGGCTACTTCTACGAGCCGACCGTCCTCGACCAGTGCCACCGCGAGATGCGCGTCGTACGGGAGGAGGTCTTCGGACCGGTCCTCACCGTCGAGACCTTCCGCACCGAGGACGAGGCCGTCGCCCTCGCCAACGACACCGAGTACGGGCTCGCCGGCGCCGTCTGGACCGCCGACGCGGGCCGCGCCCGCCGGGTCGCCGGCCGACTGCGCCACGGCACGGTCTGGATCAACGACTTCCACCCCTACCTGCCGCAGGCGGAGTGGGGCGGCTTCGGCAAGAGCGGCGTCGGCCGCGAACTGGGCCCCGCGGGCCTTGCCGAGTACCGCGAGAGCAAGCACGTGTACCAGAACCTCGCGCCGAAGCCCGTTCGCTGGTTCGCCGGCTGACCACCCGTCCGCACCTTCCGTCCCCACGCCCCCTGGAGTAACCCCCATGCCCGAGACCACGCATGTCTACGACTACGTCGTCATCGGCGGCGGCACCGCAGGCTCCGTCATCGCCTCCCGCCTCACCGAGAACCCGGACGTCACCGTCGCCGTCGTCGAGGGCGGCCCCAGCGACGTCGGCCGCGACGACGTGCTGACCCTGCGCCGCTGGATGGGCCTGCTCGGCGGCGAGCTGGACTACGACTACCCCACCACCGAGCAGCCGCGCGGCAATTCGCACATCCGGCACAGCCGCGCCCGCGTCCTCGGCGGCTGCTCCTCGCACAACACCCTCATCGCCTTCAAGCCGCTGCCGTCCGACTGGGACGAGTGGGAGGCCGCCGGAGCCAAGGGCTGGGGCGCGGTCCAGATGGAGGCGTACTTCGCCCGGCTGAAGAACAACATCGTCCCGGTCGACGAGAAGGACCGGAACGCCATCGCCCGCGACTTCGTCGACTCCGCGCAGAAGACGCTGGAGGTCCCCCGGATCGAGGGCTTCAACAAGAAGCCGTTCAACGACGGCGTCGGCTTCTTCGACCTCGCCTACCACCCGGAGAACAACAAGCGGTCGTCGGCGTCGGTGGCGTACCTGCACCCGGTGATGGACGAGCGCCCCAACCTGACGATCCTGCTGGAGACCTGGGCGTACCGGCTGGAGCTCGACGGCACCCGCGCCGAGGGCGTCCACGTGCGCACCAAGGACGGCGAGGAGATCCTGGTCAAGGCCCGGGGCGAGGTCGTCCTGTGCGCCGGCGCCGTCGACTCCCCGCGCCTGCTGCTGCACTCGGGCATCGGCCCGAAGGACCAGCTGGAGGCCCTCGGCATACCCGTGGTGCTCGACCTGCCCGGCGTCGGCGAGAACCTGCTCGACCACCCCGAGTCGGTGATCGTGTGGGAGACCAACGGTCCCATCCCCGACAACTCCGCGATGGACTCCGACGCCGGTCTGTTCGTGCGCCGCGACCCCGAACACGCGGGCCCCGACCTGATGTTCCACTTCTACCAGATCCCGTTCACGGACAACCCGGAGCGACTGGGCTACGAGCGCCCCGAGTTCGGCGTCTCCATGACCCCGAACATCCCCAAGCCGAAGTCCCGCGGCCGCCTCTACCTCACCAGCGCCGACCCGTCCGTGAAGCCCGCCCTGGACTTCCGCTACTTCACCGACGAGGACGACTACGACGGCCGCACCCTCGTCGACGGCATCCGCATCGCCCGCGAGATCGCCAAGTCCGAGCCGCTGGCGGGCTGGCTGAAGCGCGAGGTCTGCCCCGGCCCGGACGTCACCGGTGACGAGGAGCTGAGCGAGTACGCCCGCAAGGTCGCCCACACCGTCTACCACCCGGCGGGCACCTGCAAGATGGGCGCCGCCACCGACGAGACGGCCGTCGTCGACCCCGAGCTGCGCGTCCGAGGCCTGACGGGCATCCGCATCGCCGACGCCTCCGTCTTCCCGACGATGACCGCAGTTAACCCGATGATCGGCGTGCTCATGGTCGGGGAGCGCGCCGTCGAGCTGATCGGTGGTGATGCCCGATGAGCAAGACCGTCACCGACACCGTGGCCGAGCGACCCCCGGTCTTCTCCGTCGACGGCCTGTGGAAGGTCTTCGGCCCCAAGGCCGCCCGCGTCCCCGCCGACCCGGAGCTGACCGCCCTGACACCGGCCGAGCTGCGCTCCCGCACCGGCTGCACCGCCGCCGTCCGCGACGTCTCCTTCGACGTGCGCAAGGGCGAGGTCTTCGTCGTCATGGGCCTGTCCGGCTCCGGCAAGTCCACCCTCGTACGCTGCCTGACCCGCCTCATCGAGCCGACGGCCGGATCCATCGCCATCGACGGCGAGGACGTCCGCGCGATGGACAAGTCCCGGCTGCGCGAACTGCGCCGGCACCGCGCCGCGATGGTCTTCCAGCACTTCGGACTGCTCCCGCACCGCACGGTCCTCGACAACGTCGCCTACGGCCTGGAGGTCCAGGGCATGGGCCGCGCCGAGCGCCGCGAGCGCGCCGCCGCCGTCGTCGCCAAGGTCGGCCTGGAGGGCCTGGAGCAGCGCCGCCCCGGGCAGCTCTCCGGCGGCCAGCGCCAGCGCGTCGGCCTCGCCCGCGCCCTCGCCGTCGACCCGGAGGTGCTGCTCTTCGACGAGCCGTTCAGCGCGCTCGACCCGCTGATCCGGCGCGACATGCAGGAGGAGGTCGTCCGACTGCACCAGGAGGAGGGCCGCACCATGGTCTTCATCACCCACGACCTCCAGGAAGCGCTCAAGCTCGGCGACCGCATCGCCCTGATGCGCGACGGCCGCGTCGTGCAGCTCGGCACCCCGGAGGAGATCGTCGGCTCGCCCGCCGACGACTACGTCCGCGAGTTCGTCCGCGACGTCCCGCGCGAACAGGTCCTGACGGTCCGCACGGCGATGCGTCCCGCGACCTCGTCCGACGAGGCGGGCACGGGCCCGGCCCTGCGCCCCGACGCCACGGTCTCGGAGGCCATCGAGGCGGTGGCGCGGGCGGGCTCGCCGGCCCGCGTGATGTCCGACGGCCGCTGCCTGGGCGTGGTCGACGCGAGCGACCTGCTCGGTGTCGTCGCGGGTACGGCCGTACCCGAGGAACGCCCCGAGGGGGCGGCCGTCCTCCCGGGGGAGGCGGAGCTGCCCAAGGAGGCGGTCTGATGGCGACGATCACCGCACCGGCCCCGAAAACACCCCCGGGCGTCCTCACCCGCCCCGCCGCCCGCAAGCTCCTCACGCTCGCCGTGGCCGCGGCGGTCCTCGTCCCCCTGGCCGTCGCCCAGTGGGGCGGCGCCACCTGGCCCACCGCCCTCACCGTCGACCTCTCCGAACCCCTCGGCAAGGCCAGCGACTGGATCATCGACAACCGCGACAGCCACCCCCTGTTCCTCTACTTCTTCGGCCACGTCAGCAACGTCGTCGTCATCGCCGTACGCGCCGTCTACCTCGCCCTCCTCGCCGTCGGCTGGGCCGGGGTCACCGCGATCGGCGCCCTGGTCGCGTGGCGCGTGGCCGGCGTGAAGCTCGCCGTCGGCACGGCCGCCGCGTTCCTCGCCTGCGGTCTGCTCGGCATGTGGGTGCCGACCATGCAGACCCTCGCGCTGATGGTCGTCGCCGTCCTCGCGTCGGTCGCCGTCGGCGCCCTGCTGGGCCTGGCCGCCGGCCTGTCCGACCGCATGGACCGCGTCCTGCGCCCGGTGCTCGACACCATGCAGGTGCTGCCCGCGTTCGCCTACCTCCTCCCCGTCGTCCTGGTCTTCGGTATCGGCGTCCCCGCCGCCGTCCTGGCCACCGTCGTCTACGCCGCCCCGCCGATGGCCCGGCTCACCGCCCTCGGCCTGCGCGGCGCCGACAAGGAGGTGCTGGAGGCCGTCGAGTCCCTCGGCACCACCGCCCGCCAGCGACTGCTGACCGCCCGCATCCCGCTGGCCCGCAAGGAACTCCTCCTCGGCGTCAACCAGACGATCATGATGGCGCTCTCCATGGCCGTCATCGCCTCCGTCATCGGCGCCGGCGGCCTCGGCGACCGCGTCTACCAGGCGCTCGCCTCGGTCGACGTCGGCGCGGCCCTCGCGGCCGGCATCCCGATCGTGCTGCTCGCCGTCGTCCTGGACCGGGTGACCGCCGCGGCGGGGGAGCGGCTCGGGGAGGCCGGGAAGTCCCCGCTGACCTGGCTGTACGCCCTGGCCGCCGCAGCGGCCGTCGCGGTCGCCGGACGTCTCGCCGGGTTCCTGGAGTGGCCCGACGGGTGGGAGCTGCACATCGCCGAGCCCGTCAACCGGGCCGTCGACTGGATGACCGCCCACCTGTACTCCGGCGTCCCCGTCGTCGGCGGCACCGCCGACTGGGCCGCGCACTTCACCAACTGGGTCCTCAACCCGCTCCGGGACGGCCTCCAGTGGCTGCCCTGGTGGTCCGTCCTCCTGATCGTCGCCGCACTGGCCTGGCTGATCGGCACCTGGCGCACCGCGCTCACCGCCGTCCTCGCCATGGCCGCGATCGGCGTGCTCGGCGTGTGGAACCCCTCCCTGGACACGCTCTCCCAGGTCCTGGCGGCCGTCGCCGTGACCCTGGTCATCGGCTTCGCGACGGGCATCGCCGCCGCCCGCAGCGACCGCTTCGAGCGCATGCTCCGGCCCGTGCTGGACGTCTTCCAGACGATGCCGCAGTTCGTGTACCTGATCCCGGTCGTCGCCCTGTTCGGCGTGGGCCGCGCGCCCGCCGTCGCCGCCGCGGTCGTCTACGCCCTCCCGGCCGTCGTCCGCATCACCGCGCAGGGACTGCGCCAGGTCGACCCGGCCGCCATGGAGTCGGCCCGCTCGCTCGGCGCGACCAGCGGCCAGCAACTCCGCCAGGTCCAGCTCCCGCTGGCCCGCCCGGCCCTGCTGCTCGCCGTCAACCAGGGCGTCGTCCTGGTCCTCGCCGTCGTCATCATCGGCGGCCTGGTCGGCGGTGGCGCCCTCGGCTACCAGGTCGTGTTCGGCCTCGCACAGGGCGACCTGGCGTCCGGCCTGGTGGCCGGCGCGGCGATCGTCTGCCTCGGTCTGATGCTCGACCGGGTCACCCAGCCCACCGAACGCCGTACGAGGAAGGGAGCCTGAGATGTCGCGCAAGCGGATCACGGCGGCCGTAGCCGTGCTGGTGTTCGCCACCGGCTGCGGCGCCGCCGACATGACCAAGCAGGCGTCCCCGTTCGCGGGCGCCCAGGGCGCCAGGACCGTCACCCTCTCCGTGCAGTCCTGGGTCGGCGCCCAGGCCAACGTGGCCGTCGCCCAGTACCTGCTGGAGCACGAGCTCGGCTACCGCGTCGACACCGTCCAGGTCGACGAGGTCCCCGCGTGGGACGCGCTCAGCCAGGGCCGGGTCGACGCCATCCTGGAGGACTGGGGCCACCCCGAGCAGGAGCAGCGCTACGTCGAGGACAAGAGGACCATCGCCCCCGGCGGCGACCTCGGCGTCACCGGACACATCGGCTGGTTCGTCCCGACGTACTTCGCGAAGCAGCACCCGGACGTCACCGACTGGAAGAACCTCGACAAGTACGCCGACCAGCTGCGCACCGCCGAGAGCGGCGCCAAGGGCCAGCTGCTGGACGGCTCCCCGTCCTACGTCACCAACGACAAGGCCCTGGTGGAGAACCTGAACCTGGACTACCAGGTCGTCTTCGCCGGCTCCGAGGCCGCCCAGATCACCCAGATCCAGCAGTTCGCCAAGGAGAAGAAGCCCTTCCTGACCTACTGGTACACGCCCCAGTGGCTGTTCGAGAAGGTCCCGATGACGGAGGTGAAGCTGCCGCCGTACAAGGAGGGCTGCGACGCCGACCCGGCGAAGGTCGACTGCGCCTACCCGGTCACCCCGCTGCAGAAGTACCTCAACGCCGGCTTCGCGGAGAACGGCGGCAAGGCGGCGGAGTTCCTGAAGAACTTCAAGTGGACCACCGAGGACCAGAACCAGGTCTCCCTGATGATCGCTGAGCAGAAGCTGCGGCCCGAGGAGGCGGCGAAGAAGTGGGTGGACAGCCACGCCTCCGTCTGGAAGCAGTGGCTGCCCTGACCCAGCGGCCGACCTGGCCCCTCACTCCGCCAGTCGGGCCGCCATCTCCCGCACCGCCTGCGCCGCTTGCCGCTGGAGGCCCGGCCCGAACGTGATCCGGGTGGCCCCGAGTCCGCCGAGTTCGGCGGGCGAGGGGCCCTCCCCGGGCAGCGCGTGCACGTTCACCGGCCCCTGGATGCCGGCCCGCAGCAGCGGCAGTACGGCGGCCGGGGCGCCGATCGGATACACGCAGTCGGCGCCCGCGGCGACGTACGACGCGGCCCGCTCGATCGCCGCATCCGGGTCCTCGACGCCCCGGACGAAGGTGTCGATCCGGGCGTTGAGGAAGAGCCGGTCACCGGCCGCCTCGCGCACCTCGGCCAGCCACTCGGCGTGCGCCGCCGGGTCCTTGAGCACCCCGTCCGCGGAGTCCTCCAGGTTGCAGCCCACGACGCCCGCCTCGAGGAGCCGCTCCACCAGCTCCTTCGGCGCCAGTCCGTACCCGTCCTCGACGTCCGCCGACACCGGTACGTCGACGGCCCGCGCGATCCGTGCGACGGCGGCGAACATCTCGTCGGCCGGGGTCGCCCCGTCCTCGTACCCGAGCGAGGCCGCCACCCCGGCGCTCGGTGTCGCCAGCGCCGGGAACCCGGCCTCCGCGAACACCCGGGCGCTCGCCGCGTCCCAGGGCCCGGGCAGCACGAGGGGGTCGCCCGGGGCGCGGCCGTGGTGGAGGGCGCGAAAGCGGTCGGTCCTGGTCACCACTCGGTGCTCCCCGGGGGAATCCGCCGTCCGACCATCAGCCGGTTCCAGCTGTTGATGGCGGCGATCAGCGCGATCAGGTGGGCGAGCCCGTCGGCGTCGAAGAACTCGGCGGCCTTCTCGTACACCGCGTCCGGCACGAACCCCTCGGTCAGCACGGTGACCGCCTCGGTGAGGGCCAGCGCGGCCCGCTCCCGCTCGTCGAAGACCCCTTCGGCCTCCTCCCAGGCGGCGAGCAGATCGAGCTGCCGTTCACTCACCCCCTGCTTGCGCGCGATGCCGAGGTGCATGTCCAGGCAGAACGCGCAGTGGTTGAGCTGAGAGGCGCGGATCTGCACCAGTTCCGCGAGGTCCGGGTCGCCCAGGCCCTGCTTGGCGGCGGCGCCCAGTGCCCGCAGCGCGGACCGGACGCCGTCGTCCAGGAGCCTGGTGCGCACCGTCACGAGTACTGCCCCGGCGTGTAGTGGCCCGGCGTCAGCCGGCAGGTCACGCCGAACCGGTTCCAGGCGTTGATCACCGTGATCGCGGCGATCAGGTGGGCCAGCTCGGTCTCGTCGAAGACCTTTGCGGCCTTCTCGTACACCGCGTCCGGCACGAAGCCGTCCGTCAGCACGGTGACCGCCTCGGTCAGCTCGATCGCCGCGAGCTCCTTCTCCGTGTAGAAGTGCCGCGACTCCTCCCAGGCGGAGAGCTGCACGATCCGCTCCACGCTCTCACCGGCCGCGAGCGCGTCCTTGGTGTGCATGTCCAGGCAGAAGGCGCAGTGGTTCAGCTGGGAGGCGCGGATCTTCACCAGTTCCTTCAGCTTCGGGTCCAGCCCCTGGCCCGCGGCCTTCTCCAGACGCATCATCGCCTTGTAGACCTCGGGGGCGTGCTTGGCCCACTCCAGCCGGGGGGCCTCCTCGGGGGCGAAGGAGTCGGGGGAGGTGGTGGTGTTCTCGTGAGTCGTCATGCTTCGAGACTAGGAGCGAGGCAGCCCACGGGTATGGTCCATTCCCATGGGGGAAACATGGGCCACTTTCGGTGTCGACCTGCATCTGGACCGCTCCGGCCCGGGACTGCGCCGCGGCCTCACCGACGCCCTGCGCGAGGCCGTCCGCAGCGGCCGGCTGACCCCCGGCACCCGGCTGCCCTCCTCGCGCTCGCTCGCCGCCGACCTGGGCGTCGCGCGCAACACGGTGGCCGAGGCCTACGCCGACCTGGTCGCCGAGGGCTGGCTCGCCGCCCGCCAGGGATCCGGCACCCGGGTCGCCGACCGGACGCCCGCCGCCCCCGACCGGCGTCCGGCACCGCACCGACGGGAACCGGGCCGGCCCACCTACGACCTCGTCCCCGGCACCCCCGAACTCGCGTCCTTCCCCCGCACCCGGTGGCTGAGGGCGGCCCGCCGCGCCCTGGCCGCCGCCCCCGACCGCGCCCTCGGCTACGGCGACCCCCGCGGCCGGATCGAACTGCGCACCGCGCTCGCCGGCTACCTCTCGCGCGCCCGGGGCGTGCACGCCGACCCCGACCGGATCATCGTGTGCGCCGGCTTCCTGGGCGGACTCGGCATGCTCGCGGAGCTGCTGCGCCGCGGGGGAGCGTGCTCGGTGGCGGTCGAGTCCTACGGCCTGCCCCACCACCGCCGGCTGCTCGGGCGCGCGGGCTGCGACACACCCCCGCTGCCCTTCGACGAGCGCGGCACCCTGCCCCCCGACGGTCCGGCCGCCGCGCGGGCTGTCCTGCTGGCCCCCTCGCACCAGTTCCCGATGGGCCTGCCGCTGCTCCCCGAACGCCGGACGGCGCTGATCGACTGGGCCCGCCGCACCGGCGGACTGATCCTGGAGGACGACTACGACGGCGAGTTCCGCTACGACCGCCAGCCCGTCGGCGCCCTCCAGGGCCTCGACCCCGACCGCGTCGTCTACCTGGGCACCGCCAGCAAGTCCCTCGCCCCCGGGCTGCGCCTGGGCTGGCTGGTGCTGCCGCCGTCGCTCGTCGAGGAGGCCATGGAGCACATGTCCGGCCGCATCCCGGGCGTGCTCGACCAGCTGACCCTCGCCGAGTTCCTCGCCTCCGGCGACTACGACCGGCACGTCCGCGCCGCCCGCCTGCGCTACCGGCGCCGCCGGGACGCCCTGGTCGCCGCCCTCGCCGAGCGCGCGCCCGACGTGCGGGTGACCGGCATCGCCGCCGGCCTGCACGCCGTGCTCCAACTGCCGCCCGGCACCGAGCAGCAGGTCGTCCGCGCCGCCGCCTGGAACGGGCTCGCGGTCCACGGACTGTCCACCTTCCGGCATCCGGAGGCGGCCGTCGCCCCGCTGGACGCCCTCGTCGTCGGCTACGGCACCCCGCCGGACCACGCCTGGGCGGGGGCCCTGGACGCGCTGTGCCGGGCGCTGCCGTAGAGTCCCCCGGCGACGGCCGTACACTCGATCGGCCCAACTGTCGTACCGGAAAGCGGACAACGGGGAGAGACGGACATGGCGGAGACCCGGCGGCGGCTGCGGTCGAGCACCGTGGTGCTCGGCGGCATGGGAGTGCTCGCGGCGGCCCTGAGCGCGTGCGGATCGGATCCCGACCGCCGCTGCGTGGACCGAGACAGCTACGACTACATCTACGGCTACAAGGTGGTGGCCGACAAGAACTGCAAGTCCGGCTCCTCCGGCAGCTCGTACGGCAAGGGCGGCAAGAAGAAGACCGGTTCGTCGAGGACCGTCGACGACGCCGACTGGTACTACGACGCCGACGTCAGCAACGGCTGGGCCGACGGCGGCACCTTCAGCCGCGACGAGGCCGTCGACCGCGGCGGCTTCGGCTGCTCCGGCTCCGGCAGCGGCGGCGGCTGAGGCCGGACCATGGAACGCCGCACGACGGACCCCCGCCCCGGCTGGCAGCAGACCGTCGAGGAGCAGGGACTGATCTACCCCCTGACCCGCTACCCCGACGACTCCCTGCGCCCCTACTGGGACGAGAGCGCCTACTACGTCTTCTCGCTGCCGGAGATCGAGGCGCTGGAGGAGGTCGTCGAGGAACTCCACCGCATGTGCCTGGCGGCGGCCGAACACATCGTCACCGCGAACCGCTTCGCCGACCTCGGCATCACCGACCCCCGCGTCGTCCACGCGGTCACCGAGGCCTGGCACCGCCGCGCCGAACTCCCATCCGTCTACGCCCGCTTCGACCTGCGCTACGACGGCACGGGCCCCGCCAAGCTCCTGGAGTACAACGCGGACACCCCGACCTCCCTCGTCGAGGCCGCGTCCCCGCAGTGGTTCTGGATGGAGGAGCGCTTCCCCGGCGCCGACCAGTGGAACAGCCTCCACGAGCGCCTGATCGACGCCTGGAAGAAGCAGGCCCCCCTCCTCCCGCCCGGCACCCCGCTGTACTTCGCGAACTCCGAGGCCGACGAGCTGGGCGAGGACCTGATGACGGTCGCCTACCTCAAGGAG
The DNA here is from genome assembly GCF_044544295.1 of Streptomyces sp. NPDC053750. Classification (NCBI taxonomy): domain Bacteria; kingdom Bacillati; phylum Actinomycetota; class Actinomycetes; order Kitasatosporales; family Streptomycetaceae; genus Streptomyces; species Streptomyces sp. NPDC053750. Next base: position 446,774 of record NZ_JBITXB010000007.1, read on the forward strand.
ACCGCCGAGCAGGCCGGTCTGGCCACCGAGTGGATCTCCATGGAGGAGATCGGCTGGGACCGCCTCTCCGGCCGCTTCGTGGACACCAAGCTGCGCTTCGTCCGCAGCATCTTCAAGCTCTACCCCTGGGAGTGGCTCACCACCGACCGCTTCGCCGACCACGTCCTGGACACCCTCGACAACGGCGGCGGCACCGGCACCACCCTGTGGATCGAGCCCGCCTGGAAGATGCTGCTCAGCAACAAGGCCCTCCTGGCGATCCTCTGGGAGCTCTACCCCGACCACCCCAACCTCCTGCCGGCCTACCTCGACGGCCCCCGCGAGCTGGCGCGCACCACCGGCTGGGTCGCCAAGCCCCTCCTGGGCCGCGAGGGCGCCGGTGTCACGATCCACGAGCCGGGCACCGCCCCGACCGCGCGCGACGAACCCTGCTGCTACCAGGCCCTCGCCCCCCTGCCCGACTTCGACGGCAACCGCGTGGTCCTGGGCGCGTGGGTGGTGGAGAACGAGTCGGCGGGCCTGGGCATCAGGGAGTCGAGCGGTCTGGTGACGGACGAATACGCAAGGTTCCTACCCCACGTGATCCTCTAAGGAGCGGCCGGGGGGAACGCCCCTCAAGGGGCGCGGGGCTGTGACATATGCGGCTCCGTCGCGTGGGCGCGACCAGCCACAATGAAGCCGCAGTCCGCGACGGACAACAACCCGGCAGACGCGTTCCGGTACGCTGATCGCGGGCCGTGACTGGCGCGCTGGGATGGACCAACCATCGGGGAGCGGCCCAAGAAGAACAAGTGCCGTGCGCCTGGGCCGTCCGTACCGTGAACGCTGAACGCAACGTCCGGAGGTCCCCATGTCCGCAGATCGCACGCCCGAGTCCGTTGCCTACCGAGCCGCGCTCGACGTCATCCGCACGGTCGAGCCCCGCGTCGCCGACGCCATCGGCCAGGAGGTCGCCGACCAGCGCGAGATGCTCAAGCTGATCGCCTCGGAGAACTACGCCTCCCCGGCCACGCTCCTGGCGATGGGCAACTGGTTCAGCGACAAGTACGCCGAGGGCACCGTCGGCCGCCGCTTCTACGCCGGCTGCCGCAACGTCGACACCGTCGAGTCCCTGGCCGCCGAGCACGCGCGCGAGCTCTTCGGCGCCCGCCACGCCTACGTCCAGCCGCACTCCGGCATCGACGCCAACCTCGTCGCCTTCTGGGCCGTACTCGCCGACCGCGTCGAGGCGCCGTTCCTCCAGAAGACCGGCGCCCGCCAGGTCAACGACCTGACCGACGCCGACTGGGCCGAGCTGCGACGCGCCTTCGGCAACCAGCGGATGCTCGGCATGTCCCTGGACGCCGGCGGCCACCTCACCCACGGCTTCCGCCCGAACATCTCCGGCAAGATGTTCGACCAGCGTTCCTACGGCACCGACCCGGCCACCGGCCTCATCGACTACGAGGCCCTGCGCGCCTCGGCCCGCGAGTTCAAGCCGCTGATCATCGTCGCCGGCTACTCCGCGTACCCGCGGCTGGTGAACTTCCGGATCATGCGTGAGATCGCCGACGAGGTCGGCGCGACGCTGATGGTCGACATGGCGCACTTCGCGGGTCTGGTCGCGGGCAAGGTGCTCACCGGCGACTTCGACCCGGTCCCGCACGCCCAGATCGTCACGACGACCACCCACAAGTCGCTGCGCGGCCCGCGCGGCGGCATGGTCCTGTGCGACGACTCCCTCAAGGACCAGGTCGACCGCGGCTGCCCCATGGTCCTCGGCGGCCCGCTCCCGCACGTCATGGCCGCCAAGGCCGTCGCCCTCGCCGAGGCCCGCCTGCCCGCGTTCCAGGACTACGCCCAGCGCATCGTCGACAACTCCCGCGCCCTCGCCGAGGGCCTGATGCACCGCGGCGCCACCCTCGTCACCGGCGGCACCGACAACCACCTCAACCTGATCGACGTCGCCACCTCCTACGGCCTCACCGGCCGTCAGGCCGAGGCGGCCCTGCTCGACTCCGGCATCGTCACCAACCGCAACGCCATCCCGGCCGACCCGAACGGCGCCTGGTACACCTCCGGCATCCGCATCGGCACCCCGGCGCTGACCACGCGGGGCCTCGGCACGGCGGAGATGGACGAGGTCGCGGGCCTGATCGACCGCGTCCTGACGACCACGGAGCCGGGCACCACGAAGTCGGGCGCCCCCTCGAAGGCGTCGCACGTCCTGGACGAGAAGGTCGCCCAGGAGATCGCGCAGCGCGCGACGGACCTGGTGGCGGGCTTCCCCCTGTACCCGGAAATCGACCTGGGCTGACGGTCGCCGACCAGGGGAACGAGCCTGCGGTGGAACCTGAGAGAATGACGGACATGGCGAATGACCGACCCCGCGTGCTCTCCGGAATCCAGCCGACCGCAGGCTCGTTCCACCTCGGCAACTACCTCGGCGCCGTCCGCCAGTGGGTGGCCCTGCAGGAGACCCACGACGCGTTCTACATGGTCGTCGACCTGCACGCGATCACGGTCCCGCAGGACCCGAAGGACCTGCGGGCCAACACCCGGCTCGCCACCGCCCAGCTTCTTGCCGCCGGACTGGACCCGGACCGCTGCACGCTCTTCGTCCAGAGCCACGTCCCCGAGCACGCCCAGCTCGCCTGGGTCATGAACTGCCTCACCGGCTTCGGCGAGGCCAGCCGTATGACCCAGTTCAAGGACAAGTCCGCCAAGCAGGGCGCCGACCGCGCCTCCGTCGGCCTGTTCACGTACCCGGTCCTCCAGGTCGCCGACATCCTGCTCTACCAGGCCAACGAGGTCCCCGTCGGCGAGGACCAGCGCCAGCACATCGAGCTCACCCGCGACCTCGCCGAGCGCTTCAACGGCCGCTACGGCGAGACCTTCACCGTGCCGTCGCCGTACATCCTCAAGGAGACGGCGAAGATCTACGACCTCCAGGACCCGTCGATCAAGATGAGCAAGTCGGCGTCCACGCCGAAGGGCCTGATCAACCTCCTGGACGAGCCGAAGACCACCGCGAAGAAGGTCAAGAGCGCCGTCACCGACACGGACACCGTGATCCGCTTCGACCCGGAGAACAAGCCGGGCGTCAGCAACCTCCTCTCGATCTACTCGACCCTCACCGGGGCGGACGTCACCGAGCTGGAGGAGAAGTACGCCGGCAAGGGCTACGGAGCGCTCAAGACGGACCTCGCCGAGGTCATGGTCGAGTTCGTGTCCCCCTTCCGGGAGCGCACCCAGCAGTACCTGGACGACCCGGAGACGCTCGACTCGATCCTGGCCAAGGGCGCGGAGAAGGCACGTGCCGTCGCCGCGGAGACCCTCGCCCGGACGTACGACATGGTGGGATTCCTGCCCGCCAAGCACTGACGGCCCGGCCGCCCCGACCACCGGCTCGGCACCCCCGTGCGCCCCGGCACGCCGCCGTAGCGCTGCACATCACTCCGGTTGCGCCTGCCCCGGGCACGGTCGTGGCCGTACAGTCGATATCCGGGTGTCCGACACAGTGACATCCACCGAGTGACACGTAACGACAGGAGACGACGTGGGGACCGTAACGATCGGCGTGTCGATCGCGGTCCCGGAGCCACACGGCAGCAAGCTCCAGCAGCTGCGCGCGGGCTTCGGCGACGCCGCTGCTCACGGCATCCCCACGCATGTCACCCTGCTGCCGCCGACCGAGGTCGACGGCGCCGCGCTGCCCGCGATCGAGGCGCATCTGGCGGAGGTGGCGGCGCGCGGCCGGCCCTTTCCGATGCGGCTGTGCGGCACCGGCACCTTCCGGCCCCTGTCGCCCGTGGTCTTCGTCCAGGTGGTCGAGGGCGCCGCGGCCTGCGCCTGGCTGCAGAAGCGGGTGCGCGACGCGTCCGGACCGGTGGCGCGCGAGCTGCAGTTCCCGTACCACCCGCACGTCACGGTGGCGCACGGCATCGAGGAGGCGGCGATGGACCGCGCCTTCGAGGAGCTGTCCGACTACGAGGCCCAGTGGCCCTGCACCGGCTTCGCGCTCTACGAGCAGGGCCCCGACGGGGTGTGGCGCAAGCTGCGCGAGTTCCCCTTCGGCAGTGCGGTGGTGCCCCCGCAGTCGGGACGCGTGGAGAGCGGCTCCGTCCCCACGCGGTAGGACCACCGGTGGGCCCCGCCGGGCGGGCCTCACATCGGCAGGCGTCGGAACACCGGCCGCGGCAGATGCCGCAGCGCCGACATCACCACGCGCAGCGCGCCCGGCACCCACACCGTCTCCGAGCGCCGCCGCAGCCCCAGCTCGATGGCCGTGGCGACCGCCTCGGGCGTCGTCGCGAACGGCGCCTCCTCCAGCCCGGCGGTCATCCGCGACCGCACGAACCCGGGGCGTACGACCATGACGTGCACGCCGGTGCCGTGCAGGGCGTCGCCCAGGCCCTGGGCGAAGGCGTCCAGGCCGGCCTTGCTGGAGCCGTAGATGAAGTTGGCGCGGCGGGCCCGCTCACCGGCCACGGAGGAGAGCACCACCAGGGAGCCGTGGCCCTGGGTCTGGAGCGCGCGGGCGCTCACCAGGCCCGCCGAGACCGCGCCGGTGTAGTTGGTCTGCGCGACCCGTACGGCGTTCAGCGGCTCGCGCTCGTCGTGGGCCTGGTCGCCGAGGATGCCGAAGGCGAGCAGCACCAGGTCGATGTCGCCCTCGGCGAAGACCTTGCCGAGCGCCGCCTCGTGGGACCCGGGGTCGAGCGCGTCGAAGGCGACGGTACGCACCTCGGCGCCGAGGCCGCGCAGCTGCTCGGCGGCCGCGTCCAGGGCGGGGGAGGGGCGGCCGGCCAGCCACACCGTGCGGGTGCGGCGGGCGACCAGCCGGCGCGCGGTGGCCAGCGCGATCTCGGACGTACCGCCGAGGACGAGCAGGGACTGGGGGAGACCGAAGGCGTCCTTCACGACAGCTCCAGAGGGGTCAGAGGGCGAGACGGCGGGCCAGGTCGGACACGAACACCCCGCGCGGGTCCAGCTCCGCGCGCAGGGCGCGGAAGTCGTCCAGGCGCGGGTACATCGCGGCGAGCAGCTCGGGCCGCAGCCGGGAGTCCTTGGCGAGGTAGACCCGGCCGCCGGCCTCCGCGACCTCCTCGTCGAGACCGTCGAGGAAGGCGGCGAGGCCCGGCAGGCCGGCCGGGATGTCCAGGGCGAGGGTCCAGCCGGGCACGGGGAAGGAGAGCCAGCCCGGGTCGGCGTCCCCGAACCGCTTGAGGACCGCCAGGAACGACGGGCAGCGGTGCTCCGAGATGCGCCGCACGATTCGCCGCAGGGCGTCCTCCCTGCCCGGTCCGACCACGAACTGGTACTGCACGAAGCCGCCCCGGCCGTAGATCCGGTTCCAGTGCGGGACGCCGTCCAGGGGGTGGAAGAAGGTGGAGATCCGTTGGAGCCGGCCCCGGCTGAGGCGGGGGGCCTTGCGGTACCAGAGCTCGTTGAAGAGCCCCACCGTCGTCCGGCCGAGCAGCCCGTCCGGCACGAGGTCGGGGGCGGCCGGGAGGCGGGAGGTGCGGAAGGCCAGCGGCTCCCGCCTCGTGCGCGTGCCGGCGGGCAGCGCGTCCAGCGGGGCGTGGTCGCCGCGGGTGAGCACCGCGCGGCCGGTCGCCGCGCCGCGGGCGAGGAGGTCGATCCAGGCGACCGAGTAGCGGTAGCGGTGGTCGGTGGCCGTCAGGCGGGCCATCAGGTCGTCCAGGTCGGTGGCGCGCTCGGTGTCGACCGACATCAGCGCCGTCTCGACCGGCTGGAGCCGCACGGTCGCGGTGAGGATCACACCGGTCAGGCCCATGCCGCCGGCGGTCGCGTCGAACAGCGGCGTGCCCCGCGTCACGGTCCGCACCCGGCCGTCGGCGGTGAGCAGCTCCAGGGAGAGGACGTGGCGGGCGAAGGACCCGGACACATGATGGTTCTTGCCGTGGATGTCGGCGCCGATCGCCCCGCCGACCGTCACGTAGCGGGTGCCGGGCGTCACCGGCACGAACCAGCCGAGCGGCAGCAGGACCTGCATCAGCCGGTGCAGGGAGACCCCCGCGTCGCACAGCACGGTGCCGCCGTCGGCGTCGACGGCGTGGATGCGGTCCAGGCCCGTCATGTCCAGAACGGCACCGCCCGCGTTCTGCGCGGCGTCCCCGTACGCCCGCCCCAGGCCCCGCGGGATGCCGCCGCGCGGCCCGCAGGCACGCACCGCGTCGGCGGCCTCCTGGTACGTCCGGGGGCGGATCAGCCGGGCGGCGGTGGGCGCGGTGCGGCCCCAGCCGGTCACGGTGCCCCATACGGCGGCGGGGCCCGCTGCGTCGCGGGGGCCCCGTTCGGGGGCGGGAGCGGTGTCGGCGGGCATGTCGGCGACCGTAGTGCCCTTAAGTGATCGATTAGTTCTAAAACTTCCCAGCCGTCACTGAAACGGGTGATTAATGGTATGTCGCTCGATGATGCCCGACTTCCGGCGCCGTCGGGGTGAACAGTGACTCCACATGGACCACCTCGACGACATGGACCACCGGATCGTGACGGCCCTCAGAGCCTGCGGCACGGACCCGCGCGTGGCCGGTGCCGCGCGTGCCCTGTCCTGGGCCGGGGAACACGGGGCGCTGTGGCTCGGGGCGGGCCTCGCCGCGGCCGCCGTGGACGGCGGGCGGCGCGGGGCGTGGCTGCGCGGCACCGCCCTCACCGCGGGCGCGCACCTGGTCAGCATGGGGGTGAAGCGGGTCGTACGCCGGCCGCGCCCGGCGCACGTCGAACCGCTGGTCCGCACCGCCGGCCGGCACTCCTTCCCCAGCTCCCACGCCACCTCGGCCGCGGCCGCCGCCGTGGCCTTCGGCGCCCTCGGCGTCCACGCCGCCTGGCCGGTCGCCGCCGCGGTGTGCGTCTCCCGGCTGGTCGTCGGCGTCCACTACCCCTCCGACGTGGTCGCCGGCGCCGCCCTGGGTGCGCTCACCGCCCGGCTCGGCGCCCCCTGGATGCGCGGAGGCACCCCGTGACCGACACGGCCGTTCTGCGGCAACGCGCCGCCGGACAGCAGCAGAAGCCCGCGCCGCCGGGCGGAAGGGGACTCCTGGCGGGCCTGCTCAGGACCGCCCGCCCCCGACAGTGGGTCAAGAACGTCCTGGTCGTCGCCGCCCCGGCCGCGGCCGGCGAGTTGTTCTCCCGGCACGCCCTCGCTCAACTCGGCCTGGTCTTCGTCCTCTTCACCGCCTGCGCCGCAGCCGTCTACCTCGTCAACGACGCCCGCGACGCCGAGGCCGACCGCGCCCACCCGGTCAAGCGGCACCGCCCGGTCGCCGCCGGGCAGGTCCCGGTGCCGGTCGCCTACGCCGTCGGCGCCGCCCTGGGCGTCCTCGCACCCCTCCTCGCCGCCCGGCTGTGCCCGCCGGCCGTCGCCGCCCTGCTGACCGCCTACCTCGCGATGCAACTGGCGTACTGCATCAGCCTCAAGCACGTCCTGGTCGTCGACCTCGCCGTCGTCACCACCGGCTTCCTCATGCGGGCGATGGTGGGCGGGCTCGCGCTCGGCATCCCCCTGTCGCGCTGGTTCCTCATCACCACCGGCTTCGGCGCGCTGTTCATGGTCTCCGCCAAGCGCTACTCCGAGGCCGTGCAGATGTCCGGGACGGCCGGTGCCACCCGCGCGCTGCTCACCGAGTACACCACCGGCTACCTCCGCTTCGTCTGGCAGCTCGCCGCCGGCGTCGCCGTCCTCGGCTACTGCCTGTGGGCCATGGAGGAGGGCGGCGTCCCGCACACCAGCGTGCTGCCCTGGCGTCAGCTGTCCATGGTCGCCTTCGTCCTGGCCGTCCTCAGATACGCCGTCTTCGCCGACCGCGGCACCGCGGGCGAACCCGAGGACGTCGTCCTGAGCGACCGGCCGCTCGCGCTGATCGGCGTGGTGTGGATGGCGATGTACGGCCTGGCGGTGGCCAATTGGTAGGCGGCGGACGTTCGGGAGTCGGCGACCGCCCCCCGGGCGCCCGGCGCGAACTGATCGGCTTCGCCTCCGTCGGACTGCTCGCCTACGCCGTCGACCTCGCCCTCTTCACGGCCCTGCGCGGTCCGGCCGGACTCGACCCGCTCACCGCCAAGGCCCTGTCCTTCGTCGCCGGCTGCTCCGTGGCGTACGCGGGCAACGCGCTCGGCACCTACCGGCACACCCGCCCGCCCGGTCTGCGCGCGTACGCCGTGTTCTTCGCGGTGAACGTCGCCGGTGCCGCCGTACAGCTGCTGTGCCTGGCCGTCAGCCACTACGGCCTCGGCCTCACCTCGCAGCGTGCCGACACCGTCTCCGGCGCCGGAATCGGCATGGCCCTGGCCACCCTCCTGCGTTTCTGGGGCACAAGAACACTGGTCTTCCGCACCGGGGAGACCGCCGGCCGACCGCCGGGATCACCAACCGAGCGGACCGGGGGCAGAGTCGGATCATGGACTGGCTGAAGAAGCTCCCCGTCGTGGGGCCGTGGATGGCACGGCTGATGACCACGCACGCGTGGCGTTCGTACGAGCGACTGGACCGGGTGAAGTGGACGCGGCTGGCCGCCGCCATGACCTTCACCAGCTTCGTCGCGCTCTTCCCGCTGCTCAGCCTGGCCGCCGCCGTCGCCGCCGCCACGCTCAGCAAGGACCAGCAGGACCAGCTCCAGGACAAGCTCGCCGAGCAGATCCCCGGCATCTCCGACCAGCTGAACATCCAGGGCCTGATCGACAACGCCGGCACCGTCGGCCTCATCTCCGGCGCCCTGCTCCTGTTCACCGGCATGGGCTGGGTGGAGGCCACCCGGGGCTGTCTGCGCGCCGTGTGGGAGCTGCCCGACGAGGAGGAGAACCCGGTCCTGCACCGGGCCAAGGACGCGGGTGTCCTCGTCGGTCTCGGCGGCGCGCTCCTGGTCACCGTCGGCATCTCCACCGTCGCCTCGGCGCTCGTCGGCTGGATCATCCGCCAACTGGGCCTCACCGGGGGCGGCGTCGGCGGCGTCCTGCTCTACGTCGCCGCGTTCGCCGTCGCCGTGCTCGCCGACTTCCTCGTGCTCCTGTACGCCCTCACCCTGCTCCCCGGTGTCGAGCCCTCGCGCCGCCGCCTGCTGGTGGCCGCGCTGATCGGGGCCATCGGCTTCGAGCTGCTGAAGCTGCTGCTGAGCGGCTATATGCAGGGCGTCGCCTCGAAGAGCATGTACGGCGCCTTCGGCGTCCCCGTCGCCCTGCTGCTGTGGATCAACTTCACCTCGAAGCTGGTGCTGTTCTGCGCGTCCTGGACGGCGACGGGGAGCAAGGAACAAGAGGTCGGCGAGGAATCCGGGGAGCAGGACGTCACGGACGCGTCCGGCGACGGACCAGCTCCGGGAGCGGCCACCTCCGGTTGATCAGGAACGCGCCGCCCGCGAGCAGGACCAGCACGCCCGCGGTGATGCCCGCGGCGACACCGACGCCGCCGGTGCCGCCCGCGGCCGGGGCACCCGCCACCGGCTGCACGCCCGCCGCGCCCTTCCCCGTGCCGCCGGCCTGACCGGTGCCGCTCGCACCGGCCGAGGGGCTCGCCTGGGCGGCGCTCTTCGGCCGCACCAGCTCACCCACCGGACGCGTCTTGCCGATCGCCTTGAAACCCCAGTCGAACAGGCGGGCGGTCTCCTTGTAGACCTCGTTGTGCTCGTTCTTCGCCGGGTTCATGACCGTGACGAGCAGCACCTTGCCGTTCTGTTCGGCGACGCCGGTGAAGGTGGAGCCGGCGTTGGTGGTGTTGCCGTTCTTCACGCCCGCGATGCCCGGATAGACGTCGACGTCCGAGTCGCCGGACAGCAGGCGGTTGGTGTTCTGTATCTCGAAGGACTCGCGGGACGTCTTGCCCTTCTTGTCCTTCTTCGTCTCGCCCGGGAACTTCGCGCGGACCGTCGAGGCGTACTCGCGGAAGTCCTTCTTCTGCAGCCCGGAGCGGGCGATCAGCGTCAGGTCGTACGCGGAGGAGACCTGGCCCGGCGCGTCGTAGCCGTCGGGGCTGACCACCTCGGTGTCGAGGGCCTGGAGCTCGTCGGCGTGCTCGTTCATCTCCCGCACGGTGTTCCCGACGCCGCCGTTCATGGCGGACAGCACGTGCACGGCGTCGTTGCCGGAGCGCAGGAACACGCCGAGCCACAGGTCGTGGACGGTGTAGGTCTCCTCCTCCTTGACGCCGACCATGCTGGAGCCCGCGCCGATGCCCGCGAGGTCGGAGGGGACGACCTTGTGCCGGGTCGTCTTCGGCCACTTCGGCAGCAGTGTGTCGGCGAACAGCATCTTCAGCGTGCTCGCCGGGGCCAGGTGCCAGTGCGCGTTGTGCGCGGCGAGCACGTCGCCGGACTCGGCGTCGGCCACGATCCACGAGCGGGCGGTGAGGTCCTTCGGCAGCACCGGCGCCCCACCCGCCAGGTCCACCTGCGTCCCCGGCTGCCCGAGCCGCGCGCCGCCCACCGTCGACATCTTGGCGGGCGGGGTGACCGAAGGGCTCGCCGAGGGGCTCGCCGTGGGGCTCGGGGCGGCGAGCGCGGCCGGCGAGAGGACGGCGAGAGAGGTCAGGACGGCGGAGGTGACCGACAGGGCTCGCCTGACGGTCTTCTTGGCTGCGGGCACGACCGAGAACGTACCTCCCGACACCGACGCGCTCCCACCCCCGTCCCCACCCCGCGCACGGATCCGGACACCAGGCGGAGATACTGAAACCATGAAGCTCAGCCGCCCCGTCTCCTGGTTCCTGCTCGCCTTCGGGGTGTGGAGCTGGATCATCTGGATCACTTTCGTCAAAAACCTGGTCAAGGACGGCAGCGGGCTCGCCTTCGAGGACGGCGATCCCACGGCGTACTTCTGGGTGCATCTGCTGCTCGCCGTCGTCTCCTTCGTATTGGGGACGGTCATCGGGGTCGTCGGGTTGCGCGGACTGCGCGCACTGCGTCGAAAGCCATAGGCGTCGCGGACGTCACAACTGAGGGGATACGACGGCATGGTGGTCGTCTTCGCGCTCGTCGCGCTGGCCGTGGTGAGCGTGGTGGCCGCGGCGAACTGGTATGTGTGGCGGCGGTTGTTCCGCGACACGACCCGGGGGCCCGGCCCCGTGCGCCGTATCGGCGCGGTGGTGATCGCCGGCGGCTGGGCGCTGGCGGTGGGTGCGCTGGTCGCCGAGCGCGCGGGGGCTCCCTTCTGGCTCCAGCGCGTCCTGGCCTGGCCCGGCTTCCTGTGGCTGGCGCTGTCGATCTACCTGCTGCTGGCGGTGCTGGCGGGCGAGGTCGTACGCCCGCTGCTGCGGCGGCTGCTGGAGCGCCGGGCGGCCGCGCGGCAGGCCGAGGCGGAGCCGGAGCCCGAGGCGGCCCCGGCCGCGGACACGGCGCGCATACCCGCCGGGACGGCCCCGGCCAAGTCGCCCCGGACACCTGAGGCGCCTGCGGCCTCCAAGGCGCCCGAGGCACCTGAGACGCCCGAGGCCCCGGACACCGGCGCCACCGCCCCCGGCGCCACCCCCGCGAGCCCCCTCGCGCTCCCCTCTCGCCGTCTCTTCGTCTCCCGCGTCGTCGCCGGTGCCGCAGCCGCGGCGGCCGTCGGGACGGTCGGCTACGGCACGTACGGTGTGCTGAGCGGCCCGAAGGTGAAGCGGGTCACCGTGCCGCTGGCCAAGCTGCCGCGCGCCGCGCACGGCTTCCGCATCGCCGTGGTCAGCGACATCCACCTCGGTCCGGTGCTCGGCCGGGGCTTCGCGCAGACGGTCGTGGACACGATCAACTCCACGCAGCCCGACCTCATCGCCGTCGTCGGCGACCTGGTGGACGGCAGTGTGAAGGACCTCGGCCCGGCGGCGGCCCCGCTGGCCCAGCTCAGGGCCCGGCACGGCGCGTACTTCGTCACCGGCAACCACGAGTACTTCTCCGGTGCCGAACAGTGGGTCGCCGAGGTGCGGCGCCTCGGCCTGATCCCGCTGGAGAACACCCGCACCGAGCTGCCCCACTTCGACCTCGCCGGCGTCAACGACGTGGCGGGCGAGGACGAGGGCCAGGGCCCCGACTACGCCCGTGCCCTCGGCGACCGGGACCGCGCCCGCGCGTGCGTGCTGCTCGCCCACCAGCCGGTGCAGATCCACGACGCCGTCGACCACGGCGTCGACCTCCAGCTCTCCGGCCACACCCACGGTGGCCAGCTCTGGCCCGGCAACCTCATCGCGGGCGCCGCCAACCCGACGCTCGCGGGCCTGGAGCGCTACGGCGACACCCAGCTGTACGTCAGCCGCGGCGCGGGCGCCTGGGGCCCGCCCACCCGCGTGGGGGCGCCCTCGGACATCACGGTGATCGAGCTGGCGTCCCGTCAGGCCTGACGGGCGGACTTCCCGGTCGCCGGGTCGGGCAGCGCCTTCGTCATCCCGGGCAGGAAGTCCGTGAACAGCTCGTGCACCTCGCGCACCAGGGGCCGCAGCACCCGGAACCGGGCCAGCGCGACGCCCCGCGCGGTGAGCCGGGCGCCGCGTTCGGCGAGGCGGTAGCTGCGCTCGCGGCCCTCGGTGCGGTCGAAGATCCAGTACAGGACGAGGCCCATCTGCGAGAGCCACATCAGCTCGGGCAGGATGTCCCGCAGGTCCTCGGGCACCTTGGTCTTCGCCCCGGCGAGCACCGTCCGGTGGATGCTGATGGCCTCCACGCGCGCGTGCTCCGACTCCGGGGAGAACGGGCTGAGCGGGCTGTCCGGGTCGGCGGCGTTCTTGAAGAACTGCACCGCGAACTCGTGGTACGGCGTCGCGATGTCCAGCCAGACCTTCAGCACGCCCGCCAGCCGCGCCTCCAGGTCGGTCTCCTTGGCCAGCACCTCGCGGACCGCCGCCTGGTGCTCGGCGGCGATCCGGTCGTAGAAGCCCTGGATCAGGTGCTCCTTGCCGGCGAAGTAGTAGTACGCGTTGCCGACGGAGACCCCGGCCTCCTGGGCGATGGCCCGCATCGTCGTCCGGTCGTATCCGCGTTCCTGGAACAGCCGCATGGCCGTCTCCAGGATCAGCGCGCGGGTCTGCTCGGACTTGCTGAGGGGGGCTCCGTCGTCGGGGCCGTCGTTGGTCGCAGGCACAGGAGCAGAGCCTAACGAGTGGCGCAGGCGCCGTCGTCACAGCCGGGCCCGGTGTACATCCAGCCGAGCCCCGGCTCGTACGCCCACCCGTCGGCCCGGCGGTACCCGTTGCCGCCCCACCGCTGCTGTCCGCCCCGCCACTTCGCGGCGGCCAGGACGGCTCCGCGGGCCAGCACGGCACCCGTGGGCGTACTGAGCCGGTGGGCGAGCCTGCGGTACCTGCGCAGCGCCCACAGGACGACGACCCAGGCGGCGGCGCCGCGGTAGACCTGCCCGGCGTCGCCCACGGCGGTGACCTCGTCGAGGGTGGCCGCGTGGTCGAGGCCGGGGAAGCGCCTGCGCGCGTCGTCCGACGCGGCCGGGACCAGCTCCAGCGGCACCAGCCGCGGCTGCCGCAGCAGCCAGTCCCGTACGTGCGTGCACAGGGAGCACTCGGCGTCGTAGAGGACGGTGAGCCGGCGCACGGGGGCGCCGGCCGTCGTCCCGGGAGCGGGAGTCATCGGCTCAGGCCCCGGCCGTCGGGGCCACCCAGCCCTGCGGCGGGACCGGCGGCACCTGCTCCCGCTCCATCATTCCGCGCCGCCGGATCTTGTTGAGCACGTACACGTTGCCCAGGTGCATCACGCCGAGCACCAGCAGCACCACGCCCAGCTTGGTCGAGAGCGCCTCGAAGATCCCCCGGGTGTCGGTGATGGTGTCGTCGCCGCTCAGGTAGAGGGCGACGAAGCCGAGGTTGACGAGGTAGAAGCCGACCACCAGGAGGTGGTTGACGGCGTCGGCGAGCTTCTCGTTGCCGTGCAGGACGTCGGCCAGGAAGACGCGGCCGTTGCGGCTGAGCGTGCGGGCCACCCAGACGGTCAGACCGATGCTGACGACCAGGTAGATGACGTAGGCGATGACGGTGCGGTCCATGCCCCACCCCTTCTTGAACGCGTTCAAAACGCTGACAGGACTGACTGTAGACCTGCTTTTGAACGTGTTCAACTCGTCGGGGGAGTGGTGCGCGTCACGGGCAGGGGCCTCAGGGGCGGCGGCCCAGCTCCGGGCGCTTGGTGTAGTCCGTCAGGCCGATGACGTTGCCCCAGGGGTCGGCGAACTCGACGGTCCAGCCGGTGGCCACGGGGAACGGCTCGTCCAGCGGCGGCACCCCCGCCTCGCGCAGGGCGCGGGCCGCCTCGCGGGCGTCGGTCACCTCCAGCCACACCCGCGTGGAGGGCCACATGGGCGGCTGCCGCCCGAACTCCTCCTCCGCCCGCAGCAGCAGCCCCGGTGTCTCGCCGCCCACCTTCAGCAGCGCGATCCCGGCCTCGTCGAGCCGGTAGGCGACCGGGAAGCCGACCCGCTCGTAGAACCCGACGGCCTCACCGAGGTCCCCGACGGGCAGCAGTACGTTGTCGAACCCGAGCAGTTCGTACGATTCGTCATCTGACATGGCGTCAGGCTAGGACGATGAGTGCCCGGAACGGCTGATGGTCGGGCCGAGCCCGCTGCGGGCTTACGCCGTCCGGCCGCAGGAACGCCCCAGGAACGACGTAGGAACGCCGCAGGGCCCCGTCTCCATGGGATCCATGGGAAACGGGGCCCTGCGGCGGCCTACGGGCCGACGGACGTCAGAAGCGGCGCGTGATCAGCGCCCGCTTCACCTCCGCGATCGCCTTGGTGACCTCGATGCCGCGCGGGCAGGCGTCCGTGCAGTTGAAGGTCGTACGGCAGCGCCAGACGCCGTCGCGGTCGTTGAGGATCTCCAGCCGCTGCTCGCCGGCCTCGTCACGCGAGTCGAAGATGAAGCGGTGGGCGTTCACGATCGCGGCCGGGCCGAAGTACTGGCCGTCGTTCCAGAACACCGGGCACGAGGACGTGCAGGCGGCGCACAGGATGCACTTCGTCGTGTCGTCGAAGCGCTCGCGGTCCTCGGCGGACTGCAGGCGCTCACGCGTCGGCTCGTTGGTGTCCTTCGTGATCAGGAAGGGCATCACGTCCCGGTACGCCTGGAAGAACGGCTCCATGTCGACGACCAGGTCCTTGAGGACCGTCAGGCCCTTGATGGCCTCGACCGTGATCGGCTTCTCGGGGCTGATGTCCTTGATCAGCGTCTTGCAGGCAAGGCGGTTCTTGCCGTTGATCCGCATGGCGTCCGACCCGCAGATGCCGTGCGCGCAGGAGCGGCGGAAGGTCAGGCTTCCGTCCAGGTCCCACTTGATCTTGTGCAGCGCGTCGAGGACACGCTCCTTCGGGTCGATCTCCAGCTGGAAGTCTTCCCAGGTCGCCTCGGCCGAGACCTCCGGGTTGAACCGGCGGACGCGGAAGGTGACCGTGATGTACGGGGAGTCGGCGAAGCCGGGCTCGGGGGCCTTGTCGCTCTTCTCCATGACAGGGGTAGCCATCAGTACTTACGCTCCATCGGCTGGTAGCGGGTCTGGACGACCGGCTTGTAGTCGAGCCGGATGGACTCGGCGCCGTCGTCGCCCACCTCGCGGTACGCCATGGTGTGGCGCATGAAGTTGACGTCGTCGCGGTTGGGGTAGTCCTCGCGGTAGTGACCGCCGCGCGACTCCTTGCGGGCGAGCGCGGACACCGCCATGACCTCGGCCAGGTCGAGCAGGTTGCCCAGCTCGACGGCCTCCAGCAGGTCGGTGTTGAACCGCCGGCCCTTGTCCTGGATCGCCACGTTCTTGTAGCGGGCGCGCAGTTCGCCGATCTTCTCGACGGCTGTCTTGATCGTCTGCTCGGTGCGGAACACCATGACGTTGGCGTCCATGCACTCCTGCAGCTCGCGGCGGATCGTCGCCACCCGCTCGGTGCCGGTGGAGGAGCGCAGCCGCTCGATCTGCTCGACGACCAGGGACTCCGGGTCCTCGGGCAGCTCGACGAAGTCCGCCTTCTGCGCGTACTCCGCCGCCGCGATGCCGGCCCGGCGGCCGAAGACGTTGATGTCGAGGAGCGAGTTGGTGCCCAGGCGGTTGGCGCCGTGCACGGACACGCAGGCCACCTCGCCGGCCGCGTACAGGCCCGGGACGACGGTGGTGTTGTCCGCGAGGACCTCGCCCTCGACGTTGGTCGGGATGCCGCCCATGGCGTAGTGCGCGGTGGGCTGGATCGGGATCGGGTCCGTGTAGGGCTCGATGCCGAGGTAGGTCCGCGCGAACTCCGTGATGTCGGGCAGCTTGGCGTCCAGCTGCTCCGGCGGGAGGTGGGTGAGGTCCAGGTAGACGTGGTCGCCCTCGGGACCGCAGCCGCGGCCCTCGCGGATCTCCGTGTAGATGGACCGGGACACGACGTCACGGGACGCCAGGTCCTTCATGACCGGCGCGTACTTCTCCATGAAGCGCTCGCCGTCCTTGTTGCGGAGGATGCCGCCCTCACCGCGGGCGCCCTCCGTCAGCAGGATGCCCATGCGCCAGATGCCGGTCGGGTGGAACTGGAAGAACTCCATGTCCTCCAGCGGCAGCCCGCGCCGGTACACGGCGGCCTGGCCGTCACCGGTCAGCGTGTGCGCGTTGGAGGTCACCTTGAAGAACTTGCCGGTGCCGCCGGAGGCGTAGATCACGGACTTCGCCTGGAAGACGTGGATCTCGCCGGTCGCCAGTTCGTAGGCCACCACACCGGCCGACTTCTTGACGCCGTCGACCTCGGTGATGAGCTGGTCGAGGACGTAGAACTCGTTGAAGAACTCCACGCCCTCCTTGACGCAGTTCTGGTACAGCGTCTGGAGGATCATGTGGCCGGTGCGGTCGGCCGCGTAGCAGGAGCGGCGGACGGGAGCCTCGCCGTGGTTGCGGCTGTGACCGCCGAAGCGGCGCTGGTCGATCGTGCCGTTCGGCGTCCGGTTGAACGGCAGGCCCATCTTCTCCAGGTCGAGGACCGAGTCGATGGCCTCCTTCGCCAGGATCTCGGCGGCGTCCTGGTCGACCAGGTAGTCACCGCCCTTGACCGTGTCGAAGGTGTGCCACTCCCAGTTGTCCTCCTCCACGTTGGCCAGCGCGGCGGCCATGCCGCCCTGCGCGGCGCCCGTGTGGGAGCGGGTGGGGTAGAGCTTCGTCAGGACGGCCGTGCGGCTGCGCTTGGTCGCCTCGATGGCGGCCCGCATACCGGCGCCACCGGCGCCGACGATGACGGTGTCGTACTTGTGTACCTTCATGATTTTCGCAGCCCCGTGCCTAGCGGATGTTCGGGTCGAAGGTGAAGATCACCAGCGTGCCCAGCAGGATGGTGAACACCGTGGCGGTGTAGAGCAGGCCCTTGAGCCACAGGCGGGTGTTCGGGCGCTCCGCGTAGTCGTTGATGACCGTGCGCAGGCCGTTCGCGCCGTGCAGCATCGCGAGCCACAGCATCAGGAGGTCCCAGACCTGCCAGAACGGCGAGGCCCAGCGGCCGGCCACGAAGGCGAAGCCGATCTTCGAGACGCCGCCGTCCAGCACCAGCTGGATGAGCAGGTGCCCGATGACCAGGACGACCAGCACCACGCCGGACAGGCGCATGAAGAGCCAGGCGGCCATCTCGAAGTTGCCGCGGGTGGACTTCGGGGACTTCTTGGTCCGCTTGCGGGGCGGCTCGATGAGCGGCGCCGGGTTGTCCACGGTGTAGACGGAGGCGCCCGCGCCCTCGACGGGGCCGATGCCGGAGGCGGTGGTTTCAGTGGTCGACATGTGCGTCAGCTCCCGAACAGTTCACGAGCGGCGTGGCCGAGGACGGGGTAGATCGCCCCGATCATCAGCACGACCCACAGGGCGACGACGGTCCAGAGCATCTGCTTCTGGTAGCGGGCGCCCTTGACCCAGAAGTCGACGGCGATGACACGCAGGCCGTTGAGCGCGTGGAACAGGATGGCGGCGACGAGGCCGTACTCCAGCAGCGCGACGATCGGCGTCTTGTACGTGGCCACGACGGTGTCGTAGGCCTCGGGGGACACCCGCACGAGAGCGGTGTCCAGCACGTGAACGAACAGGAAGAAGAAAATGAGGACGCCGGTGACTCGGTGAGCCACCCAGGACCACATTCCTTCCCGGCCGCGGTACAGCGTTCCAGCCGGCACGGAAGTTTCCTCCGGGAGCGGGGATTGGGGCCGCGCCGGCTTTCCTTGTCGGTCGGGCCCGGCCGGGTACGGTCCACCGGCCCCCAGCATCGTAGCGACGGTTGCCTGCGGCGCTTACGGGGGGCCTGCTTGTGTGATCAAAGTTGCACTCAAAGGAGCAGTGGGGTGGCTGCGGGGCGGCTACTGGGGAGGGGGTTGGGGTGGTTTGCCGGGTGCGGGTCGTCAGTGGTTGCTCGCGCCCCGCGGCGGAGCCGCTGATGTCACAGCCCCGCGCCCCTCAGGGCGTCGATCAGCCGCGCCCTTGCCAGTTGCCGGAGTTCGTCTGCCGCCACCTGGCGTTCCTCTTCCGGATCGTTTGTCAATCGTGACCGGATGCCTGCCAGCACGTGGTCCAGGGCCTCGTTCGCGGGCATGCCGTTCAGGCAGATGACGAACCCGTGTCCGAAGCGGCTCTCGTAAGCGGCGGTGGCTGCGCTCAGGGCCGTATGGGCCGCCGCGTACGTGTCCTCCGGCAGGGGAGGCAGGGACTCGGTCGACAGGGCCTCGGTCAGGTCGGCCGGGGAGAGGTCGTACGTCGCCTCGTCCGAGGCCGCGAGCAGGGCCGGCAGGTCCGGGTAGGGGCGGTGGGCGGTCAGGCGGTGGGCCCAGTGGTGGCTGTTCAGGCAGGTGAGGAGGGTCTGGAGGGCCTCGTCGGCCGGGGCGGTGTTGAAGCGCTCCAGTGAGCGAACGGTGACCGGGGTGGCGCGTGTTTGCACCGGTACCGGTATGGCCACTCGGCCGGGGAGGTCTGGAAGACGGTGCACAGGCAGCGTGGGTCCTCGTGGGCTTCGCGTGTGTGTCGGCAGGGGATTGTGCGAAGGATGTGGCGTCACGTTATCGAGTGACGGCAAGACGTGTCCGTCCGATGCCCGAATTTCACCCGAACGGGAGAGTTTCAGAACATGTGGTGGACGCATGGTGAAGCTCACGGCCGTAGGTTGACGCTGTGAGCCAGCACGGACGCCGGACACCGGCGAACAAGGTGAGGCAGAGCAAGGTGCGGCAGCGGGCCGTGATCGCCGGTGCGGCGGTCGCCGCGCTCGGTGTGGGGGCCGGCCTGTGGGCCACCGACAGCGGGGGCGGCGGCGGGTCCACCGGCCCGGCGGCGCGGTCCTCGGACGAGGCGGCGGCGCCCACCACCTCGCCGAGCCCGAGCCGCTCCTACGCCCTGTCGAAAGCGCCGCGCACCATACCCTCCGTACGCGAGCACACCCCGGCCCGCGGCCCCGGCTGGCAGCCCGAACGCGACCACCGTGTCGTCGTCGCCGACCGCGGCCTCGCCGACGAGGGGCGCCAGATAGCCGGCGAACTGGGGCTGACGTACGCGGGGGAGAAGGACGACGAGCGCGCCGGGGACCTGCTGCTGGACGTCCGGCAGGAGCAGGGCGCGAACCCGGAGTCGTACACCATGACCGTGCGCGACGGCCGGGTCACCGTCACCGGCCCGGCCGAGGCCGGCGTCTACTACGGCACCCGCACCCTGAAGCAGGCCGTCGACGGCGGGGGCACCGCGCCGGAGGGCGAGGTGAAGGACGAGCCGGCCAAACCGAAGCGGGGTTTCTCGCTGGACATCGCCCGCAAGCACTACAGCGCCGACTGGATCAAGGACCGGATACGCGAGCTGGGCGACCTGAAGTTCAACGAGCTGGGCCTGCACTTCTCCGACGACCAGGCCTTCCGCATCGAGTCCGACTCGCACCCCGAGATCGTCTCCGACGACCACCTGACCAAGGCCGAGGTGAAGGAGATCGTCGATCTCGCCGCCTCCCGGCACATCACCGTCGTCCCCGAGATCGACTCGCCCGGCCACCTGGGCGCCGTACTCGCCGCCCACCCGGACCTCCAGCTGCGCAACGCACAGGGCACGCCCACCCGTGGCGCGATCGACATCTCCAAGCCGGAGTCCGCCGAGATCGTCGACGACCTGCTGAACGAGTACGCCGACCTCTTCCCCGGCTCCCAGTTCCACCTCGGCGCCGACGAGTACCAGGCCCTCGTGGTGCCGGACCCCGAGGCGTCCTACCCGACGCTGGCCGCCGCCGCCCGCAAGGCCTACGGCTCCGGCGGCACGGTCGCCGACCTCACCACCGGCTGGCTCAACGACCGCGCCAAGACGGTCATGGCCCACGACCGCACCCCCCGCGCCTGGAACGACGGCTTCTTCAAGGACACCTCCGTCGAGCCCCTGAAGGACATCAAGGTCGCCTACTGGACCGGCAAGGAGATCGGCGCCCGCCAGCCGACGGAGTACCTGAGCGAGGGACGCGAGGTCCTCAACTACAACGACGAGTTCCTCTACTACGTGCTCGGCGAGCCGCAGACCTTCGTCTACCCGACCGGCGAGCGGATCTACGAGCAGTGGACCCCGCGCGTCCTGCGCGGCACCACGGCCGTCGACGCCAAGTACGACGACCAGATACTCGGCGGCAGCTTCGCCGTCTGGGGCGACCTCCCGAACGCCCAGACGCAGGCGCAGGTCGCCGAGGGCATCCGGCTGCCGCTGGCGGCGACGGTCCAGAAGCTGTGGGACCCGGACGAACCCGAGCTGTCCTGGACCGACTTCAGGGCGCTGGCGAACCAGCTCGACTGACCCTCCCGGGCGCCCCGGCCACCCCGGTGCGCCGTGCGGATTGCCCGATACGGCTGCGAACTGCCGTACGGCTGTGGTGGTCTTTTGGCGGGCTGAGCGAGCCGAACCGACAGCCGAACCGACATGCGGGGGGACCGGGACATGGGCTACTGGGGGTACTTCGTCGTGGGCCGCGCCGAGCGGCCGCTCGCGGAGCTGGACGCGCTGTCGGGCGCCACGGACATGACCCTGCACCTGTCCGCGCCGGACGGCTGGCAGGTGTGGGAGTTCCCGGGCGGCGACGGGGACGTCGGGAACATGAACGACCTGGCGGGGCAGACCGGCGCGCCCGCGCTGTTCGGCTACGTGATGGACAGCGACTGCGTGGTCGTGGAGGCGGCGGCGCCGGAGAGCGGGGCGTGGACGACCTGCCTGGCGCGGACCGCGATGGCCGGGTACCTGGGCGCCGAGAAGGAAGGGCTCACCCTGGAGGACTACTTCCTGGAGCCCCGCGACGCCGCCGAGCGTGCCGTCGCCTGGGCCGCGGAGGCCGGGCGCACCGCGAGCGCCGGGGAACTGGCGGAGGTGCTGTCGGCCGACCCCGGCGCCGGGTCCGGGTCCGGGTCCGGGTCCGGGTCCGAGGAGGATGCCGATGCGGACTCCGGATCGGTGGCCGAAAACCTCTTCTTCCGGTTCCTCGACCGGCTGGGTGTGGTGCCGCTGTGACACTCCCGGGCCGTCGCACGCAGTAAGGGGAAGTGCGGGCTCCGTGGTGGTGAGCGGGCCGATCGGCTGAACAGGGAGGCATCGGATGAGCCTGGCGGAACTGATCGCGCGGGCCGACGCATGCGGACACGTCGCGAGCGGACTGGCTTGTTTGGATCGCTGCGTCCCCTTGCTGGACGGCGACGACGAGGTCCTGAGACCGCTGTGGGCGACCCTCGCCGACGACGCCGGGGGCGGGCGCGAGTGGGCCAAGGCGCTGGAGCGGGTCCGCGACAAGCTCGCCGGCCCCGACGCCGTCGGCGAGGACGAGGCCGTGCTCCTGGCCCGCCGCATGCTGGCCGCCGCCCCGGCCGAGCGCTCCGCCGCCGCGGTACGGGAGTGGGCCGACGCCTGCTCGGCGGCCTCGCTGCGGATCCACCGGCTCCTCGACCCCGCGGCAGGCGTCGCCCCCGGCGTCGACGCCCGCGGGGAGGGCCGTACGGAGGGGATGTCGCCGCTCGTCGCCGCCGAGCTGCGCCGGCAGACCGGCGTCCTGGAGGTGCTCGCCGCCCACGGCACCGCCGGGCTGCGCCACGCGCTGGAGATCTCCACCGAGGGGCGCCGGGTGCTGCGCGCGGTGGTGTCCCGCCGTGCGCGCGGACGGGGCTGAACGCCGGGTCCGTCGGGCGGGACCGTGGTGGCCGAGGCAACGACCGGGGCCGCCACCCCCCACAGGAGAGGCCCCGGCCGTCGCGCGGCACGGGCCGCGCGGCGGCCCGTACTCCCTACAGCGCCAGGCCTGCGTTTTCTGTCACACCCCACCGCGTCACGGCTTAGTTGCATCTTGTACGGCAATGCGATGAGGACATGGACGAGCGGTGGTTTCAAGACGTAACGTGCCATTCGCGCCGATGCAGCGGGGCTCGCTCCCGCACCAGGGTTGCGGGAGACCACCGCAACCATCGATTGAGAGGCGCAGAAAGGCCTTCTCGGTGCTGGGGGACGACGCGGAGCTGACCGCCGCGGTACGTGCGGCACAGGGCGGGGACGAGACGGCGTTCCGGACCGTGTACCGCAGCGTGCATCCGCGACTGCTGGGATACGTACGGACGCTGGTCGGCGATTCCGACGCCGAGGACGTGGCGTCCGAGGCGTGGCTGCAGATCGCCCGTGACCTGGACCGGTTCGACGGCGACGCCGACCGGTTCCGTGGCTGGGCCGCCCGCATCGCCCGCAACCGCGCGCTGGACCACATCCGCATGCGGGGGCGCCGGCCCGCGATCGGCGGCGACGAGACGGAGCTGACCGGGAAGCCCGCCGACTCCGACACCGCGGGCGAGGCCATCGAGGCTCTGGCCACCGACACCACCCTCGCCCTGATCGCCCGGCTGCCCCAGGACCAGGCCGAGGCGGTCGTCCTGCGCGTGGTCGTGGGCCTCGACGCCAAGAGCGCCGCCGAGACGCTGGGCAAGCGGCCGGGTGCCGTCCGTACGGCGGCGCACCGCGGCCTGAAGCGGCTGGCCGAGCTGCTCGGCGGCGATGCGGAATCGGCCGGAGGGCTGGACGCCCTGCCGTCCCAGCGAGAACCGCGCGGTCGTGCGGTGACGTCCGCGAGTGTGACGGATACGCGTGCGCGGACGCAGAAGGACATGTGATGGCCGACGAGCAGGACAGGTGGCTGGACCGCGAAACGGCGGAACTCTTGCTGCGCGGAGAGTCACCGCAGCCTGTCGACCCCGTGGCCCGCGACCGGGCGGAACGACTCGTCGAAGCCCTGGGCGCACTCTCCGCCCCACCCGTGCCGACCAGCGGGGAACTCCCTGGCGAGGCCGCCGCGCTGGCCGCCTTCCGCACGGTGCGCGCAGAGCGGGCCGACGTGTACGAGGGGGCTCCGGACGCCCTCGGTCACGGCCCCGCGGCACGCTCCTCCGACGTCGCGCTGGTCCGCATCGGCGCCCGCGGCGACGCGGCACGGGGCCCCCGCCGACGCAGTCCCCTGCGCGTCGGGCTGGTCGCCGCGCTGACCGTCGGCATGATCGGCGGGGTGGCGGTCGCGGCCGGAACCGGAGCCCTGCCGGGACCGTTCGACCGTGCCGAACCGGACCCCGCCGCCACCGTCTCGGCCGGGGCCTCTCCCGGCCACCCGCGCGCCTCGCCCTCACCGCTGGACGGCGTGCAGGGCGGATCGACGGCCGGGGGCATCGCACCCGGCACGGGCGACCGGGGCACCGCGGGGGACTCCGGGCGAGGCTCCGAGGAGGGCTCCAGGGAGGCCTCCGGGCGGGGTTCCGCGAAGGGCAGGGCGGACGAGGGCACGACCCGGGACCGTGACTCCGACGACCGGGGAACGGGCGGCTCCGACGGCCGGCGACCGGGCCTCGCCACGTCCTGCCGCGCCGTACGCGCCGGCGGTGAGCTCGACGGCACCATGAGGCGGGCGCTGAAGGACGCGGCCGGGGGCGCGTCACGGGTCGCCAAGTACTGCAAGGACCTCCTCGCCCGGACCGACGCCGGCGAGTCGTCCCGGGAGCGCAGCGACGGCAAGACCGCCGGCGACAGGGACGAGGAAGCCGGCAAGGACGGAAAAGACGACGAAGACGGCAAGGGCGCCAAAGGCGGCAAGGACGGCAAGGACGGCGAGGGTGATCGGGACGGAAGGAAGAGGAAGGGGGGCGACGGCGACGACCGCCATCCCGTAACCCCCGTCCGGCCGGCCCGCTGACCTGCACTTTCAGGGTCGAGCGAGATTTCCTCGCGGAGGGTGTGACACTTTCGGCCACCCTGGCGCAGTAATGAGTGAGCCGACTGGTCATCGGCTTTTGCACCGAGCCGGGGTTCCCCCCGTACCTACGGCTCGTGCACCTCGGCGCGGGCGGGACACGTTCCCCCGGTCCCGCTCGCGCCCCACCTCTCCCCCTTCTTCCTCTCACCGCGTCACCAATGGACGACGACCTTGTCGCCGTTCCTCACCTGCGCGTACAGGTCCCCGATCGCCGCCTCGTCCCGCACGTTGACGCAGCCGTGCGAGGCACCCGCGTAGCCGTGGGCGGCGAAGTCGTCCGAGTAGTGCACGGCCTGGCCGCCGCTGAAGAACATCGCGTACGGCATGGCCGAGTCGTAGAGCGTCGAGACGTGGTGACGCGACTTCCAGTAGACCTGGAACACGCCCTCCCGGGTCGGCGTGTACTGCGAGCCGAACCGCACCGGCATCGTCGACACGGTCCGCCCGTCCACCATCCAGCGCAGCGTCCGGCTCGCCTTGCTGATGCACATCACCCGGCCGGTCAGGCAGCGCGGGTCGGGCGCGGCGGCCGGCTGCCCACCCATCAGATACAGGTCCCACTTGCCCGGCTCGCGCGTCATCGCGAGCAGCCGCTGCCAGGTGACGGTGTCGGTCCGGCCGGTCCTGGGCAGCCCGCGTTTGCCCTGGAAGCCGCTCACCGCCTGCTCGGTCAGGTCGTCGTACGTCCCGGTCGGGCCGTCGACGAGCCACTCGACCTGGCGCAGCCGCGCCTGGAGTTCACGGACGTCCCGGCCGGTGTCGCCCCGCGTCCACAGCACCCGGGGCGCGGTGCGGGCGGGCGGCGCACTCGACGGCCGGTCGCCGGCCGGCGTGTTGTCCGGCGTGTTGTCCGGCTTCTGCGACGGGGTGTCGGTGACCTCTATGTGCACCGGCGTGCGCCCCTTGCCGTCGACGCCCGTGCCCTGCACGGTGCAGCCGACCGCCGCCAGCGCGACCCCCAGGGCGACGGCGACCGCTCTCCCGGTGTTCCCCGCACTCCCCGTGCCCGTCGTCTTGCGCATCACGGCCCCCCGTCGTCTCACCGTCCCGCACGGACGTCCCCTGAGATGTTCCCCGCGGATGACGCGCCGCGAACGGCACGGCATCGTTGTGACCGGGACCGCATCGAGGTTGTGAGCAAGGTCCCAGCGTGCGCCCCTGCACCGGGGTGCGTCCGCGCCGATACAGTCCGTCAAAGGGGTCGGTCTGTACTGGCGAGTAACTGACGGGTAGTTCGAGCAGTTCGAACATGTGCTCAGCGGGAGGCATCACACCATGGCGCGCGAGTCTGAGTCCGGACTGCCCATCGAACCGGTCTACGGCCCCGAGGCCCAGGAGGGCTGGGACCCGGCGGAGAAGCTGGGTGAGCCGGGGAAGTACCCGTTCACGCGGGGTGTGTATCCGTCGATGTACACGGGGCGGCCGTGGACGATGCGTCAGTACGCGG